>DATAHU010000241.1:0-61505 GCA_036263015.1 Polyangiaceae bacterium
CCATCATGGGCACGGTGGTCTTCAGTGACGGCGCGTTCTATGCCGCCGAGCTGCGTTCCACCGACGGCGAGACTTGGGAAGCAGCGGGCACTCCCAACAGTGCGCCCGAGGGCGTGGCCGCTGGGTGGCTGCTATCTGGAACCGGAACCGGTGAGGTCGGCATGCAAGCTTGGCAACCCGGAGACGAACCCCGCGAAGTGCTGTTGCTGCGGCCCTCCGAGTTTGCGCAGACCGCCGAAGGGCGGCCCGGGACGTCGATTGGGGTGCTCGACTACGAAGAGGATCCGCCGGCCAGCGTCGACGTGAGCTTCGAAGACGGCGCAGACTGTGTCAACTCCGCCTGTGTACTCATCGGCTCCCGATTGTTGTTGGCACCTGCGCCAGGCACGCCGCCGCTGCCCGATCACATCGCGCGCGACGCCAACGGGAATCCGTTGCTCAGCTACGATTGCCCGAGGTCAACGCAGATCCATTGCGACGATTACGAAACTCGTACGGGCTGCGTTTGTGATCCCGAAGCACCGAGCATCCCCGAAGCGTGCCCTGACGTGAGCAACTTCGAGTGCCCGGCACGGTTCACGACCCGCGACTCGGAGTTCGAGCTGGACGAGGTTGGGCCGGCCAATTGCGATTGCAACTTCGTCGACCCGAATCAACCCGCGAGCTTTGCCGAGCATTGCGACGACTCGTCAGAGGTATGTTCCGAGCTGTTTACCTGCCTCGATTACAGTCCGCCCTCGTTCGGCCCGCCACCCACACCCGAACGCATCTGCAGTCGCGGTTGCTCTACCGACGCAGATTGCCCAAGCTGGACGGCGACGGGATACTGCGGAGGCAAAGCACAGAGTCCGTGCGTCGGCGGCGTGTGCGGACCACGGCCTTGCACCAGTAACCCATAGCACTACCCTCAGAGCGCATTCCCGTCGGGTTCGATGTCGTGGAAGCGCCGGGCGTCGAACACGAACGTGCCGTCGGGGTCGACACTGAGCCCATCTTTGAGGCGCATTCCAAAGCGCAGCGCCGAGGCTTCGTACAAGCGGTAACCGTGCACCGTTTGACCCGTGGTGTCGTCGAGCCCGGTCACCGTGACGGACAGCTCGAGTTCGCGTTCGTCGGCCATCGCCTCCGTCAAGTTCGCGATGGGACTCGTGTCTTCGAGCACGTGCATGACGTTCCAAGCACGACTCAAAGCGCCCATGCGGGGCCGCGCCAACACGAGCTCGTGAGCGCGATAGAACGTGCGCCCCTCGGCCGTGGTCGTGCGAACGACCGCGTCGACCCGCGCCGTCGCTTCGACGACACGATTGCCGCGCTCGTTACCAATGCGGAACATCAACGTCAGCTTGCCATCGTGACGAGTTACCACCGCGTGGTTCGAGAACACGATCTTGCCGTTGGGCTGGCTGAACTTGGCGAACACCAGCCCGGTGAACAGCGCCGTCAGCAGCATGCCGATCACCGATTCTACGACCACGACGCCATTGGCCAGCTCGGTCACGGGGTACATCGCGCCGTAACCGATCGTGCCCATGGTTTGGACGCTGAAGAAGAACGACCACAACAGCGATGCTGGCGGTAGGTTTTGCACGCCACCGGCGAAACGGTAGACCAGCGCGAACAACAAATTGGCGAGCAAGTACCAAACGACGATCGCGACGATCGCTACGGGCCAACTGACGCGCAAGAAGCGATGATACAGATCGCGCATCGGCGTGCGCTTCACGCCAGTGACGCGGATGTCGTAGCTAGCGCCGGGGGGCCGCGTCCGTTCTTGCATCCCAAAACCTCGGACCGCGTAGCGTCAATTGTGGGGGTGGGGCGTCCACAGTTCGAAGTCGAACGACGCCGAGGCCATCACCAGCTGTTGAATCAAGCCTTTGCGATCGATCGGCATGTCGCGCTCGTAAGAGATTTGGAGCGCAGCCTTTTCCCAGTGATAAGTGATCCCTGGAGCCACATCGACTTCGCTGGGAGCCAGGGCTGATGCGTCGCGATCGGTGAAGGCCGTGACCGAAGTTCCAATGCCGAGGCGATCGTTCAACATCGTGGCACCGACGCTCAGATCGTAGCGCAATAAGGCGTGCCCCGAGTTATCGGGGCGCGCCGCATACGTGGGGTTCCAACTGAACCAGCCCAGCGTCAACGACCCGCCCAGATTGCCGCCGCCGAGCGCCGAGTTGAGGCCTTTGATCATCTCACCCAGCGAGTACAGCAACTTCAAACGCGTATCTGCGTAAGACTGCACGACCCCGGAACGATCGACGGGCATGTCGCGTTCGAAGCGGGCTCCGAATTCCAGGGCAGTGGGTGCGCCGAGCGTCCAGGTCGTGGTGAGTCCCGATATGACGTCCAGTTCGCTCGGTTTGAGTACGGCAAACCCATTCTGCCTGCGATCGGTGAACATGTTGAGATCCAATGGGATCGATAACTTGCGGCCGATCAGATCGAAGTCGAAGTGGGGTGCGATGCGGACCAGGGCACGACCGGAGTTATCGGGGCGTGCCGCGTAGGTCGGATTGTAGATCGCGGCGCCCGCTAGGAGCGAGCCGGTCAGAGCCATGCCGCCATCATCTCCGCCGACTTTGCCGCCGTGCGCGCTGCCTTGCTTGTCCAGCGCTGAAGCGGGTGAAACGTGCGTGAGGAGGGCGAAAGCGGCGAAGATCGCGGGTAGGGCTAAGCGCATCGCGGCTGCCTATAGCACGCTCTGCCCGCGGGCTAGCGCTTTGGGCAAGCCAAGCCTGTTTTGGCCGAAATGACGCCTATTGGCGCCGATCTGTCGAGGCTAAGACGCCTTTAGGGTGTTCTGTTCGCGTTCGATGCTCTCGAAAAGGGCGCGGAAGTTCCCAGCACCAAAACCGTTGTCGCCTTTCCTTTGAATCAGCTCGAAGAAGAATGGTCCAGCGTCGGGGGATTGGTACAGACCCGCCGAATCCTGCAAGAAGATTTGCAGCAGGTAACCTCCCGCGTGCCCATCCACCAAAATTCCGAGCTCGCGTAGCTCGTCCGGATCTTCCTCGAAGTGGGTCACCCCAAGCTCGTTCAAACGCCCGGGTAGCGCGTCATAGTACGCCCCGGGTGTAGGCATGAAGTGCACGCCGCGGGCGCGTAGCTCGCGTACGGCTTGGACGAGATCGACCGTCGAGAGCGCGATGTGCTGTACGCCATCGCCTCGATGATCCTCGTTGAACAAGTTGATCTGTGAGCGCTTGAAATGGGGACGATAGGGCTCGTTGTTTGCGAACTTGATCGCGGACTCGGGATGCCACATCACGCGTGAGCGCAGACCCGAGCCATCACGTTGCTTCGTGACGACGTCACTCGTGTGAAACTCTACATCCCACAGCGGCGAGAACCCGAGTACGTGCTCGAGCCACAACAGCGCGGGGCGCATCGTCTGAAAGTTCGAAGTGACGTGGTCGAAGCCTTGGATCTGGCAACGGTTCAGTCCACCCTGGGCGGGCGTCAACGGGACCATGCCTGGAAATAGCCCACGGTAACCTTTGCGGTCCATGAAGCGAAAGGTCGTGTCGCCAAATGGGGTGGTGATGCTGAACGTCTCGAGCGAGCCGTACTCGTCATCCAGCACCTGGACCTCGTCGATTGGGGTTCCGCCCACTCGCTCGAGCTCTTTGAACGCATGACCAATGTCGCGCACCTCGAGATACAGGGTGCCGATGCCATCGGGGTGCTTGGCCAGGTAGCGAGCCGCGCGTCCACCTTGCCCGTCTGGAGTCGAGCACACGAGCAGGCAATCACCGGCCCCGAAGACGAGTGAGCGCTGTTTACCTCGCGCCTCGAGCGCTGCACTGCTGTGCCCCACGAGTGGCAAGTCGAGTGCATCGACGTAGAAGTGTCGACTGCGCTCGAGGTCCCGCACGTAGTAGTGGGCACCCAACAGCTTCATGATTCCGAGATCGGGTTTCGACATCGACGCCACCAGTGAGAGAGCTCGCGCTCAGGACGCGCGAGACACCGAGTCGTTTGCAGCTTCCGAGAGCGTCAAGAGCGAACGCAGCCCTGTTGCGATCGGATAAAGTCGCGAATAGCGCGCTTCGAGCAACTCTAGCTCGCGTTGCAGTTGTGCGCTGTGATTCAGTTCACCCAGTTGACGCAAGCGTTCGAGCAGATTCCAGCGCAAGAGCCACTCGTCGGGATGGTGCGCTCGCAACAGATCGTGGATTTGTCCCAAAGCTGCGGCTGCTGCCGGGCCCTGGTTGTGCTGCCAAGTGTCCCGCGCTTGGCCGTAGAGTTCGCGCAATTGCCGCTCGTCAGCGTCGAATTGCCGCGCTATTGGCGCCACCTGGGTGTTTTGCTGAGCCCCGCTTACGTCCCCCGAGGGCCGCGCGCGCCGCAGGTTTGAAAACAGCGGAAGCAGGTACCGTGCGTAAACCTGCTGGATGCCCTGATGTTGAACCTTCGCATGTTCGAACTCCAACAACGGGTACTCGTTTCCTGTCACGGCGCGCAGTTCTCCCTCGACCGTCATGCCGAAAGGATAACGCAAACGAAGGCGCGCACGCCGCTCGACCAAGGCCTCGAGTTGCGCCCGACTCGGAGGTTCTTCTGGGATGCCTAGTGGTAACAGCAGCGTGTAGCGTTTGGGGTTGGCCGCCTGCGGGGACGCGTCCTGGCAGGCGATCTCCATCCAGGCTAACCGACGTTGCCAAGTCCCATAGCGACGCAAGGTGCCCGCAATTTCCCCGCCCTGTGACAGCTCGAAGTATGCGGGCGAGCGACTCAACCAGGCTGCGTGCGCGCTCTCGAGAGGTCCTTGGTTTGCGGCCAAAGTGCGCTCTGCGTCCGTCAGCACGTCGAACAGACGATCGAAGCTCGGAACGACGAAGAGTTGTGGTTGCTGCGTCGTGATGTCGTAAGCCACGTCGAGGCATTGCACGCTCAGGGGCAGCTTTCGCACGCGGGGTTCGAAGCACTGCAGTGATTCAGCGAGTGAGGACAACAGCCCCGCGCCGAACAGTTTGAAATCCTTCGGGGTGCCGATTAGGCCATACTCGGCCGTCCACCAATACAGGCGCGACATGCGCAAGGCTTCGCTCGTATTGCGTCTGCGGGATAAGGCAGCTTGAAGCTGTTCCTCCGCACGCTTCACGGAGCTGTGCCCTTCGGGTGAAGCCTCTTTCAGCGCCGATAAGTGCGCGATCGCAGTGTGCACCTGATCGTCCTCAGGGCTCGAAAACGCCAATTCGGCAACCGCGCCTGCGCGCTTGACGTACTCTGCGTAGACGGGATCAGCCAGCAGTGGCGCGTGTCCCAGCGCTTCGTGGATGATGTCAGGGGCAGGGGTATAGGCGATGTGATTCGGCGTACGAATGTCGGCTGCGATCGGCAAAATGCCCAGGGCCTGCAGGCGTTGAAAAGCGCGTGGCGGTAGGAAACCGCTGACGGGGATTGCGCGCCAGCCAAAGGCTCGTAGTGCCGCGTCTACGTCGCTGATGCGTGGGATTGCTACCGGGGCCAACGCAGAGCGACTGAGGCCTTCGAGATACAAGGGATGCGCTCGCGAACTCAGGTGGCGCATCAAATGCAGCATCACGAAGCGCCAGGTGGCCTGATCGGCAGCGTCGTAACGCGAGTAATCCTGGGTTACTCGGTATGCCTCCAGATCGGCGGGCAGGCGAGGCGGCTCGAGCGCGTGCTCTGCAGCGCGCGAGTTATCGCTTGTGCCCGGCACCTGTGCTTGGGCCGCCATCGAGGAAGCATAGCGCAGCTTCCGTATTTCGCCCGCTCTGCCAGGCCATTCTCGGGTAAGCTGCGGCTCGATGTCCGAGCTGCTCCCTAAACGGGTGTCCGAATCCGCATCGACGTTGCACCAATACATGATGCCGGAGCACGCAAACCCAGCGGGTAGCGTGCACGGTGGCCTGATCATGAAGATGGTCGACGAGGCGGGAGCGATCGCAGCCATGCGCCACGCACAGCGCCCGGTCGTCACGATCGCGGTCGACTCGATGGTGTTCAAATCGCCGGTGCTCGTTGGACAGCTGGTCATGCTGCAGGCCCACGTCACCTACGTCGGACGCACGAGCGTCGAGGTTTCGGTGCGCGTCTTGGCGGAGGACCCCGTCAAGCGCACCGTTACGCACACCAACTCAGCGTTCCTCGTGTACGTGGCGTTGGACGACAATCGGCGTCCGACGCAAGTTCCGGGCTTGTTGCTCGAGACGGACGCCGAGCGGGAGCAGTGGGAAGCGGGCAAGGCGCGCCAAGCGCATCGCGTTGCGGTCACCTCGAATTGAGCCGAGATCCGGCTATACTGTTGCGCCATGTCGGCGAACGCGTCGTTGGTGCGTTGTGGTGAATGCGGCGGCCCCAATGCAGCGGGCACACGCCACTGCGACTTCTGTCGCGCGCCGATTGCAACGCTGCGCTGCGCGCACTGCTACCAGCTCAATACGCCCGCGAGCGACTTTTGCGTGGGCTGTGGCGAAGTGCTCGGCCTCGTCCCGTTCGAGTCGCCGCACGAGCTGCCGTGTCCTGCTTGCGGGGGCGAGTGCACATCGCTCGATGGTGAACCTGGCTTGCTCTTGGATTGCAGCCAATGCGCTGGTCAGTTCGTAGAGCATTCACTGTTGGGCGCGCTGCTCGAACGAAGGCGAAGGTACCTCCGAGCGGTTCAGCCGCAGCGCCGTGCGATGCAACTCGAAGAGCAGATCCGTTATCGGCGTTGCCCGTTGTGCAGTGAGTTGATGTTGCGCCGCAATTTCGGCAGGACCAGCGGCATCATCGTCGACTGGTGCGCAGCGCACGGTGTGTGGTTCGACGTCGGCGAGCTGTCGAGCGTTCTCGGCTTCGTCGAGGCCGGCGGTTTGGCGCACGCGCGTGGCATGGAGCTCGGTATCCGTGCACCATTAACGGTGGAAGACGAACGTAAACGCGCGGCCGCAATTGCGCGGAGCTTGGACACGAAGCGCCCGCTCGCAGCATCGACTCCGAGCGCCACGGCCGCGCAGAGCGCACTCGAGATCGCCAAAGAGACGCTGGAGAGCAGCGTAAACTTACTGGACGCAATTGCGCGTTGGTTCACCCCGTTGTGAGGCGTTCTGCGACGCTCAATGGCTTGAACGAGTAGTCAACTGAAGTCCCAGGTGGTGCCCGTACGCACCCGATTTCTGCACCCCAATTGGTGGCTGCTCAGCGTTCATGCGTTCACTGGACGAGCTCCTAGGATTACTGAACCTGTGATTCTCGGTACTTGAACGGGTGCACAAGATATTGGTTGACGCCCCCCGAGAAACCCCAATAGATTGGGCCTGCGTCTGGTGCCCTGGTCAAAAAGCCAGGGCTGAAAAGGGAACCCGGTGAGAGTCCGGGACTGCCCCGCAGCGGTGAACGAGAACGAACCCCACAGCTCGAACACGGTGGTCGATTGCGACCGTGTCCGCGGCACACGCTGATCTTTTGGATCGGAAGTGGTGAGGTGAGGAAGCCGGCGAAAGCCGAAGCGCTCGTGAGTCCGAATACCTATCGGCGTCGAGCGCTTTGGCCTGAGCCAATGCGCTCGTGTGATCCGGTGAGCTCGCGGGAGCTTACACTGGTCCCAGATCTGCTCCGGGAGGGAGTGGCTGGGCCGTGTTTATCGCGTTGTTCACTTTCTGCGAAAGGAAAGCGACCCATGCTGAGTGAGAACCAGGCCCGAGAATCACACAGTCGTTCAACGCTCGTCGACCACGCCAACGCGTACACTGGCACGCACGGCGGCGGTCCCGGGGGCACGCACAGCGGCGAAACTGGCATGCGCGTGAGGAAGCGCAATGGCACTACCGAGCCCGTCGATCTGAACAAGATCGTCCGTGCCATTTCTCGTTGCTGCCCAGGGTTAACTGATGTCGATCCGCTGCGCGTCGCGACCAAGACCATCAGCGGTCTGTACGATGGCGCTACCACGCGCGAACTCGATGAATTGTCGATTCGAACGGCGGCAGCCCTCGTGGTCGAGGAAGGCGACTACGGTCGCTTGGCGGCCCGTTTGTTGAGCACGACCATCGAGAAGGAAGTTTGGGGTCAAGAGATCCACGCATTTTCGCAGTCCGTTGCGGCTGGCAAGCGCTTGGGGCTGCTCAATGAGCGTTTGGTCCTATTCGTGAACGAGAACTCCCGCAAACTGAACGCCGCCATCGATCCGCAGCGCGATCACCAGTTCGAGTACTTCGGGCTAAAGACACTCGCCGACCGCTACCTCTTGCGGCACCCGACCGAGCGGACCGTGATCGAAACGCCGCAATTCTTCTTCATGCGCATCGCCTGCGCCTTGTCCGAGCATGTGTCGACCGCGCTCGAACTGTACCAGATGTTCTCCTCGCTCGAGTACCTGCCGAGCTCTCCAACCTTGTTCAACTCGGGCACGCGTCACGAGCAGTTGTCGAGCTGCTTTCTCCTGGACTCACCCGACGACCACCTGGAGAACATCTATCAGCGCTACGTCGATGTCGCGCTCTTGTCGAAATTCTCCGGCGGAATTGGGCTCGCCTATCACCGCGTGCGCTCGCGCGGTTCTTTGATCGAGAGCACCAACGGTCACTCCAATGGCATCGTGCCTTGGCTCAAGACCTTGGACGCATCGGTTGCAGCTGTGAATCAAGGTGGCAAACGCAAGGGCGCGTGCTGCGTTTACCTCGAGCCTTGGCACGCCGACATCGAGGAGTTCCTGGAGCTGCGGGACAACACGGGGGACGATGCGCGTCGCACCCACAACTTGAATCTTGCCAATTGGATCCCGGATCTTTTCATGCGGCGAGTCGAACAAGACAAGGATTGGAGCTTGTTCGACCCCAAACGCGTGCCACAGCTGCCCGATCTCTTCGGTCTAGAGTTCGAACAAGCTTATGAGCGCGCAGAAGCGGCAGGGCTCGCCAGCAGGACCGTCAAGGCGCGTGAACTCTATGCGCGCATGATGCGCACGCTCGCCCAAACCGGCAACGGCTGGATGACCTTCAAGGACAAGTCGAACCGCGCTTGCAATCAAACGGCGTTGCCGGGACGCACGGTGCACCTATCGAACCTGTGCACCGAGATCATCGAGGTCACGTCGCAACAAGAGACCGCGGTGTGCAATCTAGGCTCGATTAACTTGGGGCGCCACACACGGCTCACCGACGATGGCGTGGTCGTCTTCGATTTCGAAAAACTGGGTCAAACCGTGCGGCGCGCGTTGCGCGGCCTGGACCGGGTGATCGACTTGAACTTCTACCCGATCCCCTCGACGCGGACGTCCAACCTGCGTTGGAGACCGGTCGGTCTGGGGGTGATGGGGCTGCAGGACGTGTTCTTCCAGATGCAGCTGCCGTTCGACGCGCCGGAGGCCCGGGCGCTGTCGCGCCAGATCGCCGAGGAGATTTACTACGAGGCGCTGAGTACCTCCGTTAACTTGGCACGGGAGCAGGGCGCCCACCCGGCATTTGCGGAGACGCGCGCCGCTGGCGGTGAGTTGCAATTCGATGCTTGGGGCGTGGTGCCCTCCGACGTTGCACGCTGGGACGCATTGCGAGCCCAAATCAAAGAGCACGGCTTGCGCAATTCGTTGCTGATCGCAATCGCGCCGACGGCGACCATCGCGTCGATTGCAGGTTGCTACGAGTGTATCGAGCCGCAAGTTTCCAACGTCTTCAAACGCGAAACGCTCTCGGGTGACTTCCTGCAACTGAATCGCTACCTGCACGCCGAATTGAAGCGCCGCGGTTTGTGGACACCGAGCGTGCGCGCAAAGCTCAAACAGAGCGAAGGCTCGGTGCAGGGCTTGGAAGAGCTGCCGCAAGACCTGCGAACGATCTACCGTACCGCCTGGGAGTTGCCGATGCGCTCGTTGATCGACATGGCCGCAGAGCGCGGTGCGTTCATCGATCAGAGTCAATCGCTCAACCTGTTCATCGAGAGCCCCAACATTGGACAGCTGTCGTCGATGTATTTCTATGCCTGGAAGAGTGGGCTCAAGAGTACGTACTATTTGCGCTCGCGCCCGGCGACCAAGATTGCCAAAACCACGGTCCCGCCGCCGAACGATGCGCCGGCTCGGTCCGAGAGTAGTAACTCTGAGCACGAGGCGAGGCCAAGAGCCGTGCCCGGTTGGACGCCTGCACCTCCCGCCGTTGCGATGAAAAGCGAGCCGAAGCCAAGTGCTCCGCAGGCAGCGGACGCTGAGCCCGGTGATGGTGAACCCAGTGACGAGCAGCGCATCGCGTGCTCGCTCGAGAACCCCGAGAGCTGCGAGGCTTGCCAATGAGCAACGTCGAACGCCCAGCTCGCTTGCTCGATCCCGGCATGTGTCTGACGCTCAGGCCGATGGCGTATCCCGAGTTCTACGAAATGTATCGCTCTGCGGTACGCAATACCTGGACCGTCGAAGAAGTCGACTTTGCGACGGACACCGGTGATTTGCGCTCGAAGATGAACGATGCCGAAAAACACTTGGTACATCGCTTGGTCGCGTTCTTTGCGACCGGGGACTCAATCGTCGCGAACAACGTCGTGCTCAGTCTGTACAAGCACTTGAATGCACCCGAAGCGCGCATGTACCTGTCGCGGCAACTCTACGAGGAAGCGCTACACGTTCAGTTCTACCTCACTTTGCTCGACACTTACGTCGCGGACCCCGAAGAGCGCTTCGCAGCCTTCGCCGCGATCGAGACCATCCCCTCGATTCGGCGCAAGGCGGACTTTTGCTTCCGCTACCTCGACTCGGTCGCCGCAGACGCTACGCTCGAGACCCGCGCACAACGCAAGCGCTTCGTCCTCAATCTGATTTGCTTTGCAGCTTGCGTCGAGGGCTTGTTCTTCTTTGCGGCGTTTGCTTACGTGTACTTCTTGCGTTCGCGTGGCTTGCTGCACGGTCTTGCCGCAGGAACCAATTGGGTCTTCCGTGACGAAAGCGGGCACATGGCGTTTGCCTTCCAAGTGGTCGATCAGATTCGCAGGGAGGAACCCGAGTTGTTCGACGCGGAGTTGATTGCCGAGGTTTACCAGATGGTCGACGAGGCCGTCGAATGCGAAGCCGCGTTTGCGGATGACCTGCTGGTCGGAGGCGTCTCGGGCTTGTCGGCGCGCGACATGCGCAGCTACTTGGAATTCGTTGCGGATCAGCGCTTGGCTCGACTGGGACTTGGCGCACGCTATCGCACGACGAACCCGTTCGCGTTCATGGACCTGCAAGACGTGCAGGAAGTCGCCAACTTCTTCGAGCGACGCGTTTCTGCGTACCAAGTGGGTGTGTCAGGTGAAGTCGCGTTCGACGCGGCGTTCTGAGCGCGGGCCAGGGATACCGGCGACGCCCTTGCGCGTCGCCAATCATTCCCAGCCCATGTCCTTGCGGATCGCCACGACCATCAAGCAGTGGTCGATCAGGTCGTCCTCGGACATGTATTCGCTTTCGTAGTTGAGCCCATAGGGCCAGAAATGATTCGGGTCGCCGTGCACTTGGTCATCGGCGATGCCCGTGATCTCTCGCAGCTGTGCGGTCGCGATTGGGCCTGTAAAGATACCATCGACCACGAGTTTGCCGAAATCTGCGCTGCCGATGCCAACCGCGTGACCGATCTCGTGCATGGCGGTCGCCAAGTTCATGTAGCCACGGGTTTTGCCCCAGCGCACCGAGCCGTTGCTGTTGCCGTCAGCAGTTTCGACGGACGGTTCGTAGGATGCTGATAGCTCTTTGGTGATGTCCGTGTAGCAGTTGTAGTAGGCCGTCGCCTGGCTCAGGATCTCGTCGATGCGTTGGTAAGCGTCGGCTTCGTCCGCACTTGGTTGGTCTTTGCGATTGATGGTGTAAGTTACGTGACCGTCGCTCGGACACGTGCCCTCACCGCTCGGCGTGGGGCGTCCGTTGCCCGTGCTGCCGCCCATGGCGGAGGTTCCCGCGTCAATGGACTCGGACTCGCCGCCAGACCCATTCGAATCCGCGCCACCGGCGCCGCCCATCTCGCTCTCGGAGCTGGACGACGAGCTCGCTGCCGTTTCGCTCGCGGACGGGGTGGGCGTGGGGTGAACGGGTGCCGAGCTGGAGCTGGAGCTGGCCGCCGGTGGACCGAAGACGGGTTCCTGAGTGGGCGAAGCACTCGTCGACGGAGTAGGTTGAGGATTGTGTTGGATCGTCGCCGAACTCGGGGGCGCCGCTGGCTCGGCATTCGGCGTGGCGGACGGCGCCGAGGTGGTGGCCGTGGTACTCGGCGTTAGCGTGCCTGTGACGGGAGGTTCAGTGCTCGACGAGACCGCACCCGTGTCGACGCTCGCTGCGCCTTCGTTCTCGGTCGGGTCACTCGAACAGCCGGCTAGGGCCGACAGTGCCAAGGCCGAAGCACAGGCGAACCGATTCAGCCTTCGGGCAACGAGCGCTTGCGACAGTGCTGGTACGAGGTAACCGCGGAGCATGGGCGTCGCGAGTTACGGTAGACCCGGCCTCGACAGCCCGCCACCTCAAACCGTCGAGGTCTGGACTCGGCACTGGGCGAACTCCACACGGGATGGCGGGACCGTTGCGGCGTGCGCGAACTTTGCTTCTAGCGGGAGAAAGCCCAGGCACCAAGGCGCCGAATCGTTACGCGCGGGCTGCTCGGTCAGTACGAGCGCGGCAGCTTCAGCGAGTGCTGCGCGATGTAGTTCAAGATCATCTCGCGACTCACGGGTGCGGTGCGCAGTAGCCGCGCCATGCCCCACAGATCGGCCAAGCCGTATTCCGAGGCCAGACCGTTGCCGCCGTGCGTTTGAATTGCCGCATCGAGTGCGGAGAGACCCGCTTCCGCTGCCGCGTACTTGGCCATGTTGGCGGCCTCTGCCGCGTTGACGCCATGATCGTATTGCCAAGCGGCTTTGACCGTCATCAAGCGCGCTAACTCGAGATCGATCTTGGCTTGGGCCAAGGGATGGGCAATGCCTTGGTGCGCGCCGATTGGCGCATCCCAAACGATGCGCTCGCGTCCGTACTGTGAAGCTTTGCCGAGCGCGTAGCGCCCGAGGCCGTTGGAGATGCTCGCGCCCAAGATGCGCTCGGGCTGGAGTCCGACGAAAACTTGGCGCAGACCATTACCTGCCTCGCCGAGCAAGCGATCCTCATCGACCCACACGTTCTCGAAGAACAACGTGTACTGCTTCTCGGGGGCTTTGATTTCGACCGGGATGTGCTGAGCCGTCAGACCCGGGGCCTTGGCATCGACCACGAACAAGCTCAGTTCACCTTTGCCGGTGTCTTCGTCAGTGCCGGTGCGCGTGACGACCAACACGTGGTCGGCTTCGTCGAAGCCCGAGATGTAGTACTTCGTGCCATTGAGGCAGTACTTGTTGCCTTCCTTGCGCGCGCGGGTGTCGATGTCGTGCGAGTTAGAACCCGCATTTGGCTCCGTGATCGCGAAGGCCATCTTCTTGCCCTGCGCCAAGCCAGGCAAAAATCGCTCTTTTTGTGCTTCGGTGCCGTGCTTGGCGAGAATCGTCGCGCAGATCGCGGGCGAGACGAGCATCAACAGCAGCGGGCAACCCATGCTCGCGAGTTCCTCGCTCACCAACATCAGCTCGGTGATACCGAGGCCGCCGCCCCCGTATTGCTCCGGGATGTTTACACCCAGAAAGCCGTTTTCACCGAGCTCGTTCCAGAGCTCCGTGGCGCGGCCGCCGTTCTGCGACTGCTCCTGATAGTACTTGTGTCCGTAGCGCTCCCCGATGCGCCGCACTGACTCGAGCAGCAGCGCATGGTCCGGATTCTCGGAGAAGTCCATCTTCGATCTATGCGCGCGAACCGCTGACGCTGCAAGGCCGTTTGGGCCATCGGTGCTCGGTCAAGTGCCCAGCGCTGCGGGTGGCGGGTGATCCGACACGAAGCGCTCTACCGCCGCCGTCAAGCTCGCGTGACGCCAACCTTCCAGGCCCTTCCCGAGTGCGGACGGCGCCGCGGGTTCAGCAAGCATTGCGTCGCGCAAACGACGCACCACCCTAGGAGGAAACGCGAGTTCGGGAGCCATCCCAACTTCGCTGCACACTTCGGCGCGCAACGTGGCGAACCATGCGTCGAGGCGGATCTCATCGAAGGTGGTGTACGGAAGCGGCGCCAACTCGACGAAGTCTGCGCTGGCGGCGGCGTCTGCAGCGCGCAGCATCCCCCGCACCAAGTGATCACCCACACTGCCGCTCAAATGCGGCGGCACGCCCTTGATGCGCATCAGATCGCGGCTCGAGGTCGGCAAGCGGCTGGTGATGGCGAGCAGCGTCTTGGGGTTGGGTGCCCGCCGGCGTTCCCAGTCGGGCAGGGTGTTATACCAAGAGATCAAGTGCTGGAGCGCCGCTTGGTTGCGAGGTTCGAGTTGCCACGCGTGGCGAAACGACCCCAAGTCCAAGTTCGGCATCGGCTCGAGCTTGGGCCACAAGAGCTCGTGGCAAACTTGATCGACCACGTCGCGCCGGCCCTTGGCTTCGAGCGCGCGATTCAACGCCTCGTGCAAGCCCGGCAGATGTTCGACGTCGGCCGCGGCGTACTCGAGCTGTGACGGCGGCAACGGCCGGCGAATCCAGTCGTCGGCCTGATGCGTCTTCATGCTGCGCACGCCCAGCACCTTGAACTGCAGGTAGCCGAGCGAGACTGCCGCTTCCGGGCAGAGCAAGCCCCAAGCAATTTGAGTATCGAACAGACGCGGAGGGCGACTGCAGCGGAAGCACTCGACGAGCAGCTCCACGTCTTGCAGCCCCGCGTGCATCACCCACTCGACGTCATTTCGGACGAGCACCGCACCGAGCTCGCGCAACTTGGTCAGCTTCAATGCGTCGAACAAGTAGGCGGTCTCACCCCGGCTGATCTGCACGACCGAAAGACGAGTGCGTTGCTTGGTGGATTCGAACTCGGTGTCGATGAAATACGTCGACGCTCCTTTGAGTTCATCCATCACGCCGTCGAGTTCGGCGTCGTTGTCGACCCAGCGCATCGGTTTGGCCGTGCGCATTCAGTGCTCCGTCACCGCAAAGATGGCCACGCAGCACAAGGACGACGAGGCGATGACGCATCTCATGATAGCGATGCGCTCTACTGTCACTCTCGGGCGGTTGCAACAACTACCGCCCTGACAGAGTGCGTTTGCAGACGCTGCGCAGACTAGCGGCGCCCGTACTTCTTGAGTTTGCGATACAACGTGGTGCGACCGATGCCGAGCTCGCGCATGGCCTGAGTCACGTTGTCTTCGGTGCGACGCAGCGCGGCTTCAATCGCGCAGCGCTCCACGTCGCGCATCTTCATCGGCGCCTTTGCCAGCAGCTCGAACAACAATGCGTGGCGTTGTTGCTTCGAATCTGGCGGGAGCGAATGTGCCCCACTGTTGACGCTGGGTACCGGTTCGTGGCGAAGCTCACCGGGCAACGCGTCGACTTCGATGATGTCCGACGCCGAGAGCTTGACCGCGGCGGTCAAGATGCGCCGCAGCTCGGTCATGTTCTGCGGGAACGAGTAGCGCTCGAGCACGGTCAGCGTGCGCGGCGCGAGCGACAAGCGGCCCCGGCCGAGCTCGTTCGAAATCTCCTCCAGCATCAAGCGCGAAGTCGGCTCGATGTCCATCGGGCGACTGCGCAACGGCATCAACTGCACGGGGTGCTGCACGATGTGAGCATACAGATCGTTGCGGAATTGTCCGCGCGCGACGACCTGGTCCAAGCTCTCTTCGGAAGAGGCGATCAAGCGGAAGTCCGATTGCGATCCGTTCTTGAGCGCCGCCAGCAGTTGATCCTGCAAGCGTGGGTTCAACTTGTCGATGTGTGCGATGTAGAGCGTGCCGCGATCGGCGTCGTCGAGCGCGCCGTTGCGTCTGAGCTCGGTCGACCCCAAGGTGGCGCTCATCAGCGCTTCGGCGCTGAAGGCGGTCTCGGAGAGCTTCGCGCCGTTGAGCGCGATGAAAGGTCCGCGTGCGCGCGCGCTGCGGTCGTGTATCGCGCGGGCCGTCAGCGCTTTGCCGGTGCCGGGTTCACCCGTCAAAAGAATGTGCACGTCCGAGGCAGCGGCGGACTGCAGCTTGTGGAACAGGCGTCGCGCGTACGCTGAGCGACCGACGATCCCGTAGAAGCCATGACCCGAGGCCTCGACCTCGAGTTCGGCGATGCGCAGCGACATCCGATGGTGAGCCAGCGCGTGGGCCGTCACGACCATCAACTGCTCGGGGTCGAGCGGATGCGGCATCACCGCGTAGTACCCGAAGCGAATCGGGTTCAGTCCCAAGTTGCGGTCACCCGTGAGCAGCAGCACCGGCACGCTTTGGTGCCGTCCCCGAATCACGCGCAGCGTTTGGTCGAGTGGGCCAATCGCCGACTGTTCTACAAACACGACATCGGGCTTCTGGTGCTTCAGTGCGAAACACAGCCCCCGCAGATCGTGACACTCGTAAACCTCGTGCCCGGCGAGCGACAACGCTCGCGCTGCTTGGGGATCGGCATTCCCGGAGACGATTAAGATGCGACCGGCGGCCGGGCCGGGTGGCGGTGCGCTCGAAACGGGCGGTCTTGCTGGTTGGTTCACTTGTGATCGGGTTTGGGGTGGCAGTGATTCGGATAGGGCGTTCATGTTGCGGGAGTCGCCTCCTTATGAAACGGGCAGATTTTTTATGACTTGAATACTTTGTCTGAGCAATAAACTTGACACTGTGCATGGATGTGGGGGTGGCGATGACACCGCTTGTTTTGCGCTATTTCCGCAGGGTTGCGCGTTGATGCTCGTACGCGATCGCTCGCGGAGTCGTTCAGATCGCGGTCGGTTGAGTGCGTTTGGAGGGTCTTTTCGAAACGGTCAGCGCTTGGGCTTCACGCCATGCCGAACCGTTCGCGGGATGTTCAGCGGTAGGTGAGGACCTTACGCCTCGTGCTTGACATGGTGCCCGTCTTGGGAGAGCCAAGCCGCCGTGGCCGCTAGCTATTTCGATGTAGACGGGACGTTGGTCTCCAGCAATTTGGTCGACCCAACCGTCTACTACTTGCTCAATCAAGCAACGCCCTTGGCGTCTTTACGCAAAGTGGGCAAAGCGTTGCTGCGCGCGCCGGCCATGGCGCTCGCAGAGCTCGTCGATCGACGCACGTTCAACGAATTGTTATTCAGTGCCTACGAAGGCATGAGTGAGGACCGCTTGCACCTCTTGGCGGACGAGATCGTCGACGGAAAGATCATTCCGTCGTTGTATCCCGCTGCGCGCGATTTGGTGCAGAAGAGCCGCGATGCGGGGCACGAGATCGTGCTCGTCAGCGGATCGCTCGACTTCATCTTGGCCAAGGTCGCGCACTACCTAGGCGGCTGCACCATGATCTGCAACCGACTCGAGATGCGCAAGCAGACCGCGACCGGTAAACTGCTCAAGCCGGTCGTCGCGGGTCCTGAAAAGGCGCGCTTGATCCGCGAACACGCACGTCAGAACGGCCACGACTTGAACGACTGTTATGCGTTCAGCGACAGCTACTCGGACATCCCGATGCTGAGCGTGGTTGGACACCCAGCAGCCGTTAACCCAGATGCACGATTGGCGCTGTTGGCGCGCGCCTACGATTGGCCGACGTTCAGACTTTCGGAAGGTCCATGAGTCACCCTTGTTTGATTACGCTCGATAACAACAGCCGTCCGCGTGTCCTGTTCGCGGGAGATCGCCTCGTGGAGGTGGATCTGCCTGCGGGCACACGCGTTCTGTACCCCAAGCCGCCGCTCGAACCGCTGAAGGACGTGGACGCGGCGATTCGGCACGCGATCGCGCATCCCTACGGCACCGAGCCGCTGTACGCGAAGCTGTTTCCAGGCATGAAGGTCACGATCGCGGTCGACGACATTTCGGTGCCGTTGCCGCCGATGCGCAAACCCGATGTCCGTCAGCGTGTGATCGAGATCGTCCTCGCATTGCTTGCCGACTACGCCGTGGACGACATCGAGATCATCATTGCGACGAGTGTTCACCGTCGGATGAAGGCTCACGAAGTGCGCCACATGGTGGGCGACAAGGTCTTCAACGCGTACTGGCCCAAGCGCTTGTACAACCACGACCCCGAGAACCCTGCGGCAATGGCCAAGGTGGGCGAGACGGAAGAGGGGCACGTCGTCGAGCTGAATCGACGCGCCGTGGAAAGCGATCTGGTGATCTACGTCAACTTGAACCTCGTGCCGATGGACGGCGGGTACAAGTCGGTGTCGGTTGGTCTGTGCGGTTACAATAGCTTACGTGCTCACCACACGCCGCAAGTGATGCGCAATTGCCACAGCTACATGGATCCAAAGTCGTCGGAGTTGGCGACCATCGTGGAGCGCATGGGTAAGATCGCCAACCAAGCGCTCAATGTGTTCACCATCGAGACTACCGTCAACAATCGTATGTTCGGGCGTCCGCTCGAGTTCTTGGCCAAGAACGAAGACGATCTGACGAGCACCGAGTGGAGCTTGTTGAAGGGACTCGTCAAGGCGACTGCCAAGTTGCCGCAGCCTGCGCGCCAAGCGATCTTCGAGCGCGTGCCAGCGCCATACGGCGTGACCGGGGTGTTTGCGGGCGATACCGAGGCCGCGCACGAACAAACACTCAAGCGCTGCAATGAGCAGTATCTGGTTCCGATCGAGGGCCAAGCCGACGTGCTGGTTGCGGGGATCCCGTACATCAGCCCGTACAACGTCAACGCCTTCTTGAACCCGTTGCTCGTCAGCGTCATGGCTCAGGGTTACCTGTTCAACATGTACAAGGGCGCGCCGCTGGTGAAGAAGGGCGGCACGCTGATCATCACTCACCCCTGCACGGACAAGTTCGATCACGAGCAACACGCGCCGTACATCGATTTCGTGCACCAACTGCTGCCCGAGACGCGCGATGGCTACGAGCTACACAAGCGCTACGAGGAGAAGTTCGCGCGTAACCCGGCCTTCCTCGAGATGTTTCGCAAAGGGCACGCGTACCATCCCGCCCATCCATTCTTCATGTGGTATTGGGGAGAAGCAGGGCGTCAGCATTTGGGCAAAGTGATCGTCGTCGGCGCAGACAACGAATACATCCCCAAGATTCTTGGGTACGAGACGGCACGCAACGTCTCCGAAGCGTTGTATCGCGCACGCGACGGTGAGAACCGCACCCAAGACATTCTTTGTTTACATCTGCCGCCGATCGTCATGGGTGAAGTGCGTCTACCGCGAGGCGGCGCATGAGCGAGAACGGGATCGGCAGCATGAAGCCAGGACGGGGCGACGCCCCGCCGCCTTCCAACAGGCCAACGCTAGCCCTTTCGCAGCTGCTTGCCGGCAAGCAGCTGGTGATCGTGGGCGGTACGGGTTTTCTCGGCAAAGTCTTTTGGGTGATGCTGCTGGCGCGCTTTCCGCAGATCGGCAAGCTGCACATGGTGGTGCGTGCCCGTAAAGGCATGGACGCCGAAACCCGCTTCTGGAAAGAGATTGCGCCAGGTGAATGCCTGACGCCGCTTCGCGAACAGCACGGTGACGGCTTCGAGGCGTTTTTGCGCGAGAAGATCGAGGTCGTCGAGGGAGATGTCGTCGAAGCCTACTGCGGCGTGAACGCGCCGTTGCGCGAGAAATGGCGCGGCAAGATCGATGCTCTCGTCAACGCCTCGGGCATCGTCGACTTTCAGCCGCCCCTCGACCTGGCGCTCGAAGTGAACGCGTTCGGTGTACAGAGCTTGGTCGCGTTGTCACGCGATCTCGGGGACGTTCCGATCATCCACACCAGCACCTGTTACGTCGCGGGTTATCGTACCGGGATCATCGACGAGGCGAATCCACTCGAACATCCGTTTCCGCGCGCCGGCAAATTGGAGCGCGCACATTGGGATCCGGATCGCGAGATCGACGAATGCTTGGACATCATCAAGCAAGCCCGGCACCGCGCGGGTGACGCGTTCCGACAGAGTCATTTCTTGGATCAAGCCAAGAGCAACTTGCTCGGGCGCGGCGAACCCGTGCGCGGCCGGACGCTCGAGGAAGAGATCGAACGCGTGCGTCGCAAGTTCGTGGAAGCCGAGCTCGCAAAGCTGGGACAAGAGCGCGCGCAGTTCTGGGGTTGGCCCAACACGTACACCTATACCAAGAGCATCGGCGAACAGATCGCGGCCAAGTCGGGACTGCGCTTTGCGATCGTGCGCCCCGCGATCATCGAGTCCTGCGTCGAATTTCCGATGAAGGGCTGGAACGAGGGCGTTAACACGAGTGCACCAGTGATCTTCGCGATTCGCGAAGGCCAATTGCAGATGGCCGGCTCGGGCGTGAGGCTCGACATCATCCCCTGCGACATGGTTGCGAGCGGCATGCTGCTGGCACTGGGTGAAGTGCTCGAGGGCAACCCGAAGCCTGTCTATCAGTTCGGCACGAGCGATTCGAACCCCGTGACCATGGCGCGTGTGTACGAGCTTTCGGGCTTGTACAAGCGCAAGTACTTCCGCCGCACCGGGCGCGGTGGTCCTGTGCTCGGCTTCCTGCAAGGCCACATCGAAGGCGCCTTGATGTCGCCGAAGTCGTTCGAACGCTTCGGACCCAAGCGCGTTGCAGAGGGCGCCGAAGCGATCGCTGGTTTGCTCTCCAAGGCCACCAATGGTCCGCTCGAGCCACTCGTAGGTAACGGCATCAAGGGCCTGAACGACTTCGCGCGCACACAGCGCAAAGTTCACGAAATCATCCGTCAGTTCCAGCCATTCATGGCCGAGCTCGACTACGAGTACCGCTGTGACAACACACGCAAAGCGCTCGCGCGCTTGGCCAATGAGGATCGCCCCTTGTTGTTGTGGGCACCGGAAGCTCTCGACTGGCGCGAGTGGTTCTTGGGCACTCACGTTCCTGGGCTCGAACGCTGGGTATTTCCCGAGCTCGAACAGCGTTTGAAGCGCAAGGCGAACCCACTGCGTCGCTACGAGACTTTGGGCGATCTGCTGTCCCAGATGGCAGAGCGTTACGATTTGATGCCCGCGCTGCTGCTCACTACGGGCGACGGATTAGCGCGGATCAGCTTCCGACAGTGGTACGCTCGTTCACTTGCGACGGCACGGCGGCTCACGGCTTGGGGCGTCAAACCCGGTGCCCGAGTGCTGATCGTCGGCAAGAACCACCCCGAATGGGCGATCTCGCTGTTCGGTGTGCTGCTCGCGGGAGCCACAGCAGTGCCGCTCGACGCAGACATCGATCGCGAAGCGGCCTTGGTGCTGCAGGCCGCGAGTGAAGCGCCGCTCGCGCTGGTCGACCATCACGTCGAAAAGCGCTTGGGCGACGCGCTTTCGGAGCTCTGTCGTGTAGAGACGTTCGACGAAGCGACTTGCGAGGACGTCGAGACCGAACATGCAGCCGTCGCTTTACCCGATGTTGCTGCCGACTCGGTGGCGCTCTTGATCTACACGTCGGGCACCACAGGTAAACCCAAGGGCGTGATGCTTACGCATCGCAACATCACGAGCCTAGTGGCGTCGCTCGGCCCGCTGTTCCCGTTGCGCAGCGACGATCGCGTACTCAGTGTATTGCCCTTGCACCACACGTTCGAGCTCACTGCTGGCCTGCTCGTCCCTTTGTCGCGTGGCAGTCGCGTCGTATACCTCGACGAGCTGACGTCGTCGCGCCTGACCGAGACGCTCAAGGCCGGGCGAATCACGGCGATGGTCGGTGTGCCTGCCGTCTGGGAGCTGCTCGAACGCAAGATCTTGTCCAACGTCAAGGACCAGGGCTTCGTTGCGTCGAAGTTCTTCGACGTGGCACTGGAGCTCAATCGCTTGATTGGGAAGAATACGGGACTCGACTTCGGTCGGCTGCTGTTCGGCTCGGTGCATCAAGCGCTGGGTGGTCATTTGCGCTTCATGGTGAGCGGAGGAGCTGCGCTCGGCGAATCGACGCATCAGTTGTTCGCCGGCTTGGGCTTGCATTTGACGGAGGGATACGGGTTAACGGAGGCGGCGCCGGTCCTGACGACCACCAAAGCCGGTCCGCGCACCAAGCCCAAGCAAGTAGGCAGTGCGATCCCAGGTGTCGAGGTCAAGATCTCCGAACCCAATGCGGAAGGCGTGGGCGAGGTGCTCGCGCGCGGGCCCAACGTGATGTTGGGCTACAGCGGTGACGTCGAAGCCACGAACCAAGTGCTCGACGCGGACGGCTGGTTGCACACGGGCGACCTGGGTCGCCTCGACCACAAGGGGCGGCTGTCGATCGTGGGGCGCGCCAAAGACGTCGTGGTGACCTCGACTGGCGAGAACGTCTACCCCGATGACGTCGAGGTGCGCTTGGGGCGGCTCGACGGGGTCTCCGAGTTGTCGGTGCTCGCCATTGCGGACGGCAGAGGCGGAGAGCGGGTCGCTCTGGCCGCCGTCGTGCAAGGCAATGACTCGCGCGAACTGAACCACGCGCGAGCGCGGCGCGCCATCGACGAAGCCATTACGCGTTTACCCAACGCCAGCCGCCCCACCGTCATCACGCTGCTCGACACGCCCCTGCCTCGCACCAGCACGCGCAAAGTGAAGCGCAAGGACCTGGCGCGGATCTTGGAGCGCATGCAGCCGGCGCTGACGGCTTCCGCAGAGACGACACCGGGCGCCGCAGTGAGCGAGGTGCGGCGCGCGATCGCCGCCATTGCGCGGCGCGAAGTCTCTACGCTTCACGCGGGCACGACCCTGCGGGGTGATCTCGGGTTCGAGTCGTTGATGTCGCTCGAGCTACTCACTGCGCTCGAAGCTCGCGCAGGCAAGACGTTCGATGCAGAGCGCATGAACGGCTGTCAAACTGTCGGAGAGCTCGAGTCGTTGTACCAAGAGTTGTCACAGAAGCCACACGTCTCGGTGATCGATGCCGAGGAGAGTCAGCCGTTCGTGGTCCCAGCCGTGGTGCGCGACGCAGCCATGCACTGGATGTCGCGCGCTCAGGACGGCTTCTACGAGCAAGTGATGAACACCGAGGTCACGGGCCGCGCGTTCATCCCTTTCAACCGCAACGTGCTCGTGATCGCCAACCATGCGAGCCACTTGGACATGGGCCTGGTGCGTCACGCACTGGGTGACTACGGCAAAGACCTCGTCTCGCTAGCGGCGCAAGATTACTTCTTCGAGGGCAAGCTGCGGCGCACGTTCTTCGAGAATTTCTCGAATCTCGTGCCGGTCTCTCGCGATGGCTCGTTGCGCCAGTTCTTGCGACGGGCGCAAGAGTTGCTCGAGCAAGGCAATGTGGTGCTGTTGTTCCCCGAGGGAACCCGCAGCCCCGACGGTACTCTGCGGGAGTTCAAGCCGACGCTCGGGCACATTGCGTTGAGCGCCAAGGTGGACATCTTGCCGATTTGGCTCGAAGGGACTCACGGCGCGTTGCCCAAGGGCTCTGCGTTAATCAAGAACCGTAATCTAAAGGCGCGCATCGGCGCGCCTTTGACCTACGAAGCGCTTCACGCGCGCGTCAGCGGTTTGGGGCATCGGGAGGCAGCGGGTCGCGTGACCGAAATTGCGCACGAGGCGGTCAAGGCTCTGCGCCGCGGCAAGGTGCTGCACTTGCCAACCAAGCCCGAACCCGCGTCGGCTCCCGAGCAAGTCTCGAACCACCACAGATACAGTAACGGCAACGGTTCGCACGCGCATGTTCACCTGGGTAGCGCAATGAAAGCCGGCGCGTCGGCTCGACAAGACGGGCTGGAAGCGCTTTTCGAGCGCTTGCGCGGGCGGTTCGTACCCGGTACCACCGACGGTCCGTTGAGCTACTATTTCTCGCTCGGTCCGGAGAAGTGGACGCTCAAGGCGTCTTCCGAAACGTGCCAAGTGCAGAAGGGCAAGGCCGTCGACAACGCGGATTGCGTTCTGAAGACCTCACCCGAACTCTTCCAACGCATCGTGGATGAAGCCTACACACCGACGCCTGCCGAATTCGTATCGGGTGCGGTCAAGTCGAACAACATTCAGCTGCTGTTCACTTTTCAGAGAATGTTCAAGCTGACGGAGCAACTGTGAGCAAGGTTTGGGTTGGCGGGGCCTCCGGCTTCTTGGGGCAAACGCTCGTCAAGGAGCTCGTTTCTCGAGGTCAGGACGTAGTCGCTGTGTCGCGCAGTGGCGGAGTGATAGCGGGCGTCGATCCCAAACGTTATGAGACCGTGCGCGTGGACGTGACTGATGCGGACGCGGTGGCCGAGAGCGCGAAAGGCTCCGAGGTCGCCTACTTCGCCGTCGGCCAGGTCGCGCGCGATCCCGACGCCGCCCTGCAGTTGCATCGCGCCCACGTCGTCGCGACCGAAGCGGGGCTCGACGGTTTGAGGCGTGCAGGGGTGCGGCGTGTGGTCGTCGTCAGTACGAGCGGGACAATCGCTTGCGGCGTCGATCCGGCGCGCATGTACAGCGAGTCGGATCCAACGCCGCACGAAGTGATCACCCGTTGGCCGTACTATCGCAGCAAGTTGTTTGCCGAACGCGCTGCCTTGCAACGCAACCAAAGTGGCGCGTTCGACGTGGTCGTGGTCAATCCGAGTCTCTTGCTCGGCCCGGGTGACGCGCGAGCATCGTCGACGCTCGACGTTCGACGCTTCCTGGCTGGGCAGTTGCCCGCGTTGCCGAGCGGTGGAATTGCACTGGTCGACGTGCGCGACGTGGCGCAGGCGATGACCGTGGCCGCCGAGCGCGGCCGGCCAGGTGAGCGTTACTTGCTGTCTGCGGCTAACATGCCGCTCGTGGTGTTGTTCGAGCGTTTGGCGCGCCTGACGGGACGCAGGGTGCCCATGCTTCGTTTGCCGAAGCAGCCTCAGCTAGCGGTGGCGGCACATTGGGCTTACAGAAAAGCATTGGATCTGGTGGGTGGAAGCACGCCCATCGAACTATCCAGTGTCGATATGGGGTCACACTTTTGGTACTGCGACTGTGCCAAGGCCGTTAGAGAGTTGGGCTGGGCGCCGCGCGACGCGATGCAGACTCTGAGCGATACCGTGAACGACATTCTCGCCGAGGACTCGCTCCCACGCGTCAGTTAGCGTCGAAAGCGCTGCCGCTAAGGTCCGGTTATGAAGCGATCCGCGGAGACGTCTCGTGAGCTGCTCGACCCGTCGAGTGAACGCACGCTGAGGCCAGACAGTCCGTAGGGTTCGAGCTCGAATAGCCTTCCATAGCCGTCGAGCTGGGCGATGAAGCGATCGAAGACTTTGGGTTCTTCGGGGTAGACGCCGAGCTGTTCGGAGCATCCCGAGAAGTCGACGTGCCACAATTCTGCCGCCGTTTCGCCGTTGACGGCGACCCAATATCCGTCGGGACGGGCGCGCGTCGCGATGATCTGTGTGCGGGTCAAGTTAGCCAACGGCAATAGCACGCCGAACTGGGAAGTCGTAACGGTGGCAGCGGCATCCGCGTCAGCGCAGGACGCGACGCCATCGGCGTCCGCGTCACGGCGTAACAGACCCGTGCTCAGCATCAAGGTGTTCTGTGCGCCCACCGAGAGTAGCTCGCCGAGATCGGTAGACACGACGACCTTGCCGTTGTCTGCCTGCCACGAGTCCGGCTTTGCCTCACAACGAAATAGGATTTCCCCAGTCAACCCGACTCGAGTTTCCAATGCCGGATTAGCCTGCGCATCGCAGGGCCCGGGCACGCCTGGATCGTTGCCTAGCGGAGAGGGAAGCGGTAGCGGCTCCCGCTCACCCCGGTGGTTGCACCAATCGGGGGTCAACTGTTTCCCTCCGTAGATCAGATCTCCCGATGCCATCACCTGCGCATCGTAGGCGTCCGGTGGCAGTCCGCCCAGCGAGACGTCGGGCTCACTCCAATGGCTGATCTCCCTCCACGTGGCATCGTCATCCGACGGAAACCAGACGTCTTCTGACAAGTACACTTCGTTGGGATCGAACGGGTAGAGCGGCCAGCAATCGACGAGCGGCGAATCGTAATCGAGCTTACCCGTCGTGCTCAGGCTGACGTTCAATAGATCTTCGGTCGAGCTGAACGAAACCTGGCTCGTCTTTTTGTAGCTGTAGTGGGGCGCATCGAGCTTCCGTAGGAACTTGGGCTCGACGTCGCTGAATTTCATGGTCCATTCTGCTCTCACGTCCGCGAGGCGTGCCGTTGGCGCGGTGAACGCAGATTGAGTATCTGCGTCAGCGTCACTGGCTCCAGCATCGCTGGCTCCAGCATCGCTGGCTCCAGGATAACTGGGAGGAGCACCAGCGTCGTGCAGCGCGAAGTGGTTTGCCGATTCACCATAGAGCTTCAAACAGTCTCCTCTGAGGTGGCTTGCTGCGTGCCATGCCGTTGCCAGCTCGGCGCCCTGGTCGTCGGAATCCCGAAGCAATAGGGGCAAAACGAATTCGGGACCCATGCTGCCTCGCCCGACGAGACTCCAGCCTTGGGGGCTCTCGTCGTTCACTTGCGAGCAGTCGAAGTCCGGCTCTACGCTCGCATCCTGTTGCATCCAGCCGATCATCGAGCGCGGCATGTTGCGCGCGAGTTCCTCGGTTCCGCGAGTTCCGTGCTGGTGCCAGCGTGCTAAATGCAGTTCTGCTCCCGCGAAGTAAGGCAATTGCTGTAGCGAGGTGATTGCTGCCGAGGGACCGAGCAAAGAGTGTAGAAATGCTTTGCGCCAAGCGGCCAGCCACTCGTCGATGTCTAGCTTCTCGGCGGGGACGCGCAACATGAAGCCCAGGGTCAGCAGACCGTAGAACTGCGCCTCGCCTTCGACGAAAGAGCGGATCGCTTGATTCGAGACCCCGTCTTCTGCGAGTTGGCTACGCCAGGCGTCCAGATCTCGTTCTTGATCCTGTAGCGCATGAATCATCTCGTGAGCCAACGTTCCCATCTCAGCCCATTGATCGGCGTTGGAATCGAGGACTACTTCGAGCACTTGCTTCATCGGAGTGTAACGGCCTGCATAGCGGCTGGCCGCGTTCTTCAAAGCGCCTTCGGCGGTTTGCTCGGTCGCGAGTAGATCCAGTTCCTGCAGAGCCGTCGTCCAGTGATAGCCTGTTATTTGAGCGCTGGTCGGAAGTTCACCCTCGACGTGCAGTGGGACGTCGCGAAATCCCGCTT
The DNA here is from genome assembly GCA_036263015.1 of Polyangiaceae bacterium. GTDB lineage: Bacteria > Myxococcota_A > Polyangia > Polyangiales > Polyangiaceae > SZUA-265. The sequence continues at coordinate 26,932 of DATAHU010000241.1, forward strand.
CGACAGTCCGTCGCATCACGCTGGGTGTTTGCCCAGCGTCGAACTGTGCTCCGGATGTGATCTCGACCTCGGGCCGCGCGTCGAACTTCAACCCGCGCACGCATTCCACGCTCTTGCGTACGCTGTCTTGACACGCGCGTTCGCGAATGTCGCAGGCCTGGACGTGCAGACTCGCGCACTCATGGCTGCAGCCGATCACTTCGCACGTGCTCGTCGCGCTGGGTTCCTGGTCGCTGCACCCGAGCAGAAGCCCTGCCGCGAGCACGGGCGAGACGAGTTTCAGTGCCGCGGACCTGGCGGGCAGGGGGCTTGGGAGCAGCGCGCGTCGTTTGGGGTTTCGATTGAACGTCATGGGCACTTGCTCTCGTCCGAATGGTCGAGACAATCGAACTCCCCGTCACACTGCCACCAGTTGGGAATCGTGGTTTCCCCCTTGTCGCACTCGACCTTCGACGCGCAAGACAACAGACAGAGTCTGGCCTTCGTTTTGGGAGCCAAGAGCTCTTGGCAGGAAAGCGGAAGGAAGCAGTCCGCGCGACACTGGTCTTCATCTCGATCGCAGAAGTCGACTTTCGCGGTGAGGTTGCAGTCCTCGAGGTGTTGCTTCAGCTGTTCACATGGCGGGTCGTCGCAAGCGGAACTTGCGAACGCGACGAGAACCCAGCCGTAAGTTGCAATGGTCCTCATTCCTCCTGCCATCGGCCACAGGATAGATCGAGTTGCCAAATCCTCACGCGCACCGAGACAGCGGGCAAAGAGTTCTGCCCACAGGCCGACACGAATCGGCCTGTTCAGCAACCGCAAATGCCCGCCTCGGCCGAGTTCAGACGCTGGCCGCCGGTGGTGCACCGTTCATCGCTCCTCTCGTAGGAGCGCCCCCGGGCCAGGGGCTGTGTCCCAGCCCTGTACGTCGAAGACATACCGAGGGGCCTCCGTTTTCCCCTCCGCTGCGTCGTTGTCGGTTAGCCCACTGGCGCGGGCCCTGCGAGCGAAGCCCGGCCGCCGTGAGCCAGTTGCGGTGGGTGCGGGGTTCAATGCGAGCTTCTGCATCGCCGCATCGATTGGTGGTGCCTTAGGGTTAACTCATTGATTGGGCGCACACGCGAGCGGCCCTTGCCCGTCGGGGCCCGGTCTACAAGTGCCGTCCAGGTGATGGCCGTGGAAATCGACGCTGCAAGCATCGCCCTCGGTGCTGCCTTGGCACGCGTCGACCGCTTCCGGCGGTGGTCCCATGTGCTTGGGCATACACGCGAGTTTGTCGCTGTCATCGGGTAATTTGCGGCAAGTGCCTTCGAGCGTGCGATCGCGGACGCTGACGCTACAGTCGTCGCCCTCGAGCAATTCTTCGCAAGCTTCGAACGCTTCCTTCGGTGGCCTGCGATGGCCGGGGCCGTGATGGTCGTCTTCGGACGCCTCGGCCACGGCGATGCCGGCGGCTAGGACTCCAAAGCACAGCGCCAGTATGCCGCTGGTCTTTGGCTGCATCGGGTGCTTCAGATTCATGTAGCGTTTCAGGTCCATGGCGTCTCCTTCTTCGATTGCAGTGCTCGCACGGTCACGAACCGATTCGCGACGCTGAGCACCGTGTTGATTTGGAGCCGCCACATGTCGCGAGTACGACGCTAACGTTACGCTTCATTGCGCCCGCGCAAAGCTGTTTCCTATCGCTAGAAGGCCGTCATCGTCCGCGTGATGCGCCAACTGATGACGCCATCAGACTCCACCCCAACCCCCCCAAATAAAAGCGCCAAACGACCTCCGGCACAGCGCCGAAGAGATTGACGCCTCGGGCCTCTGCTCAGGCGACGGTCACTCTGAGCGGTAGGCGCACGACGACTCGCGTACCGAGACCCTCATGGCTTTCGATATCGATGCTGCCCGCGTGCGCGTTCACGATGCGCTTGGCCAGAGTTAGCCCGAGGCCTACACCCCCCGTGGCCCGCGAACGGCTACGCTCGGTGCGGAAGAATGGCGTGAATAGCCGACTTCGCTCGGCTTCCGCGATGCCCATCCCCGAGTCGACCACGTCGAAACGGACGCAATTCGTCTCGCGTGAGGCATGAAGTGCGATGGGTGAATCCTTGTCGGGGGTGTACTTGTGCGCGTTGTCCAACAGATTGTCGAGCACCCGCCGCAGTAACGATGGATCGGCGTCCAGAGCGGGCAGATTCGGCGCCAGCTCGAGCGCAAGCGGTCGCTCGGGGTGCAGCGTGCTGAAGCGCTGGGCGGCGCGCGCGGCGAGTTCACTCGAAGCGATCTGGCGCTTGTGCAAAGCCAGAGCAGAACGCGTCTTCGTCTCGTCGCTCAGCGATAGCCGTGCTGCTGTCAGAATGTCGTCGACCAGCGCCTCGAGCTCCTTCAAATCCGTGCCGATTTCACCGAGCGAGGCGCGTGCCGCGTTGGCCTCGCTTTCCTCGGCGATGTCGAGCGCGACCCGGATCCGCGCCAGCGGCGTCCGCAGTTCGTGCGCGACGTTGGCCAACAGCTCTTTTTCGGTGCGCAATAGATCTTGGATGCGATCGGCCATTTCGTCGAAGCGCGTTCCGAGTGCGCCGATCTCGTCGTTGCGCGTCAAGGCGGCGCGTGCGCTCAAATCACCTTCTCCGAACGCGCGGACCGCACTCGACAAGCGCGCCATGGGACGAGTGATGAAGCGCGCCATCAAGATCGCACCAATGGCAACCACCCCAAGCCCCGAGCCCAGCACCAGCAGGGCGGTCCACAGCCCGTGGCGTTGAGGCAAGAAGCGGGCAACGACTAACCCGCCGCCATCCAAGCGTGCGATCACGACACGCGGCGGTGGATCTTTGGGGGGACCAAAGACGAGCGCTGTTAGCTCAGTGCCCGCAGCTGCACCTGGTAGATGCGGAGGCAGCGGGCCAGGCGGCAATCCGCGTGGCGGCGGAGCTGGCTCACCCAGTAGCGCGACGTCCGGGGGCGGAGGCAGTACAGTGGGTTCGGTGAACAGGCCAGGCTGATGCCCGGATGCGGTGCTGGTTCCGAACGCCGGCAGCGCTGGGAGGGAGAACGGATCGCGCAGGCCGTGCCCAGGTCCTAAAGGCAAGGCCGGGGTCAAGTTGGAGGCGAGGAGGTGCTGTTCGTCGTCGTAGACGCTCAGCTGCACGTCGTCCTGCTTGGCGATCTGTTCCAGCTCGTGCAACAACGCCACCGGATCGGTCAATTTCGATTCGATCCGACGGGTTAGCGCATCCATGTCGGTGTGCCGCGATTGGCGCGCCACCAGAAAGCCGATGAACAGCGCCATCACGAGCACAGCCGCCAGTTGGACGATCCCGACCGCCGTCAGGCGCATCGCCAAGTTGGGGGAGCGCAGTGCCTTCATTGCTCGTCCGCCACGAGGACGTAACCCACGCCGCGGATCGTTTTGAGATAGCGCGGGCTCTTGGGGTTGGGTTCGAGTTTTTGCCTGAGCCGCGACACGTGAACATCGATCGAGCGATCGAACGCCTCTTCGCTGGTTCCTTGCAGCGCTTCCAAGAGCTGTTCGCGACTCAGGACTCGACCAGCGCGCTCTGCCAATGCCCGCAGCAGCGCAAACTCATAGCTCGTCAGGGTCAGGCGTTGCCCCGCCAATGCCACGCTGCGCGTTGCGCTGTCGATCACGAGTTGGCCTAGCGAGATTCGGTTCAACTCAGGTCCCGATTTGCCGCGAGCACGACGTACGTTGGCACGGATGCGAGCCAAGAGCTCACGCGACGAGAAGGGCTTGCTCAGGTAGTCGTCTGCTCCGCCCTCGAGTCCGAGTACGCGGTCCGCTTCTTCGTTGCGGGCGGTCAGGATGATGATGGGAACATCGACTCGGGCGCGCAAACGACGGCAAATTTCGAGACCGTCGAGCCCAGGCAGCATCAGATCGAGCAAGACGAGGTCCGGTTTGGTTTCGAGCACTGCGCTGACGGCCAGCGCGCCACTGGTTACCACCTGGGCTTCGACGCCGTGCGTCGCAAGATACTGCGCGGTCAGTCGCGCCAAGCGCTCGTCGTCTTCGACGTAGAGGACGCGAACCGCCTCGGCAGGTTCGACTTCCCGCGAATCAAGCATGTCTTGGAACCTTACGGCGGCAGTCATCGTTCACAACAGTGAAGCAAAACGCCTGCGCCGGTATTAATCCCATGTTGCGTTTTGTTAAGAGCGGGACTCGAGAGCGCCGACCTGCCAGCATTGCTCGCGTGGGAGGTGTCGAGTGCCCCTCCACGCAGTTCGACTGGCCCAATCTGAGGCCTCTGGTACGGCTGACCATTGGGCCGGTAGCGTAACGATTTCAAATCAGCACAGGGTCCACGCGACATAGCTAAATCGAGGATTGGATGTTTGCAGTTGGTGCGACTCGTCCTCGTCGATTTCGGTGACCCCGGATAGCGCCTCCTCCCGTTGCGTCGTCCGGGGTCACCCCCAACTACGGTACTCACCTGAGCACGCTGCAGCTTGAAGCGCCTGCGAGCCTTGCAGTTCCCTTACTCGTCATCTTTGCTCAGATCACCACGCAGATTGCAGCGCTTGAGCCGTGATGGGACACCTGCCGCAGCGCGGCACAACAAGCGCACGTCGGTGGTCATCAGCGCGTCGAGTTCACCTTGGGTGAGTTCCCAGCCTTGAGCGCAAAACGAGCTCAGCGTATTGACCGCTGATTCGTCGAAGCGCTTTCGCAGCTCCGAGTCCGTGAGCAAGCGTCCGATGAAGAGTTCGACGTTACGCTGGGACATCGTGTTCACCCGTGCCAGCCGCCGCCGAGTGCGCGGTAGATTTCGACGAATTGTCCCAATTCGTTCAACTCGGCCTGTACCAGCGCGAGTTCGGCCGTGAACAAACGGGTCTCACTATCGAGCACCTCGAGATAGCTGCTCGCCCCGCCTTGATAACGCAGATCGGCAAGTCTGCGCGCCTCGCTGGCTGCCTGCACCAGATCCTCTTGAACCGTTCGATACTCACGATCGCGCTGGTAACCCACCAGCGCATCCGAGACTTCGCGAAAGGCCTGAACGATCGTCTGGCGATAGATCAGCACGGCTTCGGCGCGTTGCTCTTCGGTCAACTTCAATTGCGCATCGAGCCTGCCCGCTTCGAAGATCGGTTGGGTCGCGCCGGCCGCGGCCGACCAGACCAACGCTGGCGCCGAGAACAACGTCGACAGCGAGGCGCTTGCCACGCCCCCGGATGCCGTCAGATGGATGTTCGGGAAGTACTGCGCTTTGGCCACACCCACTTGAGCGTTTGCGGCAACCAAGCGTTGCTCCGCAGCCTGAATATCGGGGCGGCGCTCGAGCAAGGCGGAGGGCAGTCCGGTTGGGACATCGGTCACGTGTTGTTGCTGGGTCAGCTCCTGACCACGGCCGATCGGACCGGGGGCTCCGCCAGTCAATACCGACAGCGCATTCTCTTGCTGCTCAATCAAACGTTTGAGGTCGATGATCGAGGCGTTAGCCCCCAGCACGAGTTGCTCGGCCTGTTTGACGTCGACCAGCGTGCCCGCGCCGCCCGTGTCCCGCACTTGCGTCAGCCGCAGAGACTCCTTGCGCGAGACCAAGGAGTTTTCCGCGATCTCGAGTTCGTGGTCGTAGGCGCGCAGCTGAAAGTACTGGACCGCGATCCGGCTGACCAAGCTGGTGACGACTGCTCTTTGACCCCATTGACTCGCGAGGATCTGAGCGCGCGCAGCCTCGCTGGCGCGTTTGTAGCGGCCCCAGAAGTCGATTTCCCAACTCACGGTGGCACCCAGCTGGAACAAGCCTCCAGTATTGGGTTCGCCGCGTCCACCCAAGCGCGCGCGGGCAGCGCCAGCGCTCGCGTTGGCGTCGACCGTGGGCATGCCGTAGGACTTGGTGATGCCATATTGTGCTTCCGCCTGCAGCACGCGGGACGCCGCAATCCGCACGTCGAAATTGTCGTGCAGCGCGGTTTGGATCAGCCCGCGTAGAGCTCGATCGGTGAACACGTCGGCCCACGACTGCTCGGCGATCGACGTCGCGGTTGACGGTCCAGGGTTACCTCGAAAAGATTGGACGACCGTAACCTTGGGCCGCTGGTAGTCCTTTCCCGCGACGCAGCTCGTTCCGAGGCTCAGAACGGCGAGAAGGCCGCCGAGATTCAGTGCGTTGGAGCCGCTCCTACGCCGCGTGCTCAGGCGGGCTCGGCCCTCGTTTTGCTCCAGCATGCTCATTCTCCTGGCGCCAGTTGTTCTTGGGGTTGTCCTGCGTCGAGCGCGGCTCGGCGTTTACCCGATGCGATGCGCTCGATGACCACGAACAAGAACGGGATCAAGAACACCGCGAGCAGGGTCGCCGCCAGCATGCCGCTGATCACGACAGTGCCCAGGATTCGGCGCGCAGCTGCGCCCGAACCTGTCGCGAGCCAGAGCGGGACACAGCCGAGAATGAACGCAAACGACGTCATCAAAATTGGACGCAATCGCAAGCGTGCACCCTCGAGCGCGGCTTGGACCAAGGGGCGGCCTTTTTCGAGTTGGTCCTTGGCGAACTCCACGATCAGAATCGAGTTCTTTGCCGATAGCCCGATCAACATGATGACGCCGATCTTGGCGTAAACGTCGAGGTCGAGCTTGCGCAGCATGAGTCCGACGAAGGCGCCAAAGACGGCAACCGGTACGGTCAACAGTACCGAGAACGGTAACGACCAACTTTCGTAGAGCGCCGCCAAGATCAAGAAGACGAAGGCCAGAGAAAGCCCGAAGTAGCCAAGGGTCGTGCCGGAAGCCCTGCGCTCTTGATACGACAGATCGGACCAGTCGTAGCCCATTTCGCGCGGTAACGTTTGGCGCGCAACCTCTTCGATTGCATTCATCGCTTGGCCCGAGCTGTAGCCCGGCGCCGCACTTCCAGTGACTTGGACCGCGCGGTACACGTTGAAGCGGTTCGTAAATTGCGGGCCTAGCGCCGGTTGCATCGTTTGCAGCGCAGATAGCGGCACCATCGATCCCGTGTCGTTGCGCACGTAGAACTGCCCTACTTGATCTGGGCTTTGACGGTCTTCACCTTCCGCCTGCAAGAATACACGCCACTGACGTCCAAAACGGTTGAACTGATTGACGTACAAGCCGCCCAAGAACGCTTGCATGGTTTGATACACGTCTGGCAGTGCGACGCCTTGGCGTAGGACCTTGTCGCGGTCTACGTTGGCGTAAATCTGAGGCACTGTGGCCGTGAATGGAGAGTTCACGCCCGCGAGCTCGGGTCTCTTGCGCGCCTCCGTCAAGAAGTTCTGCAAGGACTGATTCAAGAACTCGAGCGAGCCACCACTTCGATCCTGTAGCCAAAGCGAGAAGCCACCCTGACTGCCGAGGCCCGGGATCGATGGTGGCAGAATCGCGAGCGCGAAAGCTTCGGGCGCGATTTGCCTGAACTTGGCGTTCAAGCGCTCCGTGATCGCGCGCGCCTGTTGGGCGTCGCTCAGGCGTTCTTCCCACGGACGCAGTTGAACGAAGTAGAATGCGTTGTTGCTCGCCGTAACGCGTGTCAAAAGACTGAAGCCGACGATCGTATTGAAGTTCTGCACGCCTTCGGTGTTGGCGAGCACGTCGTCGATCTTGCGCGCCACGGCGTCGGTGCGGTCGAGCGAGGCGGCTGGCGGAAGCTGCACGTTCAACAGGAAGTAGCCATAGTCTTCCGCAGGCAAGAAACTGCTCGGCAATTTCTGTCCCGTCATGCTCGCGCCGCCGATGAATGCGGCCAAGATCAGGGCGCCGATCAGCGGCTTGCGGATCAGGCCGTTGCTCAACTTGACGTAACCGCGAGTGAGCCGCGAAAGTCCACGATCGAAGCTCTGGAACAAGCGCCCCACGAAGCCGCGCTCTTTTTTGCGCGGCCGTAGCAACATCGCCGATAGCGCGGGCGACAGTGAGAGAGCGTTGAAGGCCGAGATCAAGACCGACACCGCGATCGTGATCGCGAATTGTTGATTCAAGCGACCCTGGATGCCGCTCATCACGCCGACAGGGATGAACACTGCAGCGAGGATCAAGGCGATCGCGACGACGGGCCCCGACACTTCACGCATGGCTTGCAGCGTTGCGTCCCGCGGGCTCATGCCCTCTTCGATGTGGTGCTCCACGGCCTCGACCACGACGATCGCGTCGTCGACGACGAGTCCGATCGCGAGCACGAGGCCGAACAGCGAAAGCGTGTTGATCGAAAAGCCGAGCAACGGGAAGACCAAGAAGGTGCCGAGCAGGGAGACCGGTACGGCGAGCAACGGAATCAGTGTCGCGCGCCAGTTCTGCAAGAAGATGAAGACGACCAAGACGACCAGCAGCAAGGCCTCGCCCAAGGTCTTCAGGATCTCCTCGACACCAGCAGAGACGGCCAGCGTCGTGTCGAGCGTATAGCGATACTCGACGTCTTTCGGAAAGCGCGCTTCGAACTCACTCATCACGCCGCGTACGCCGCGCGCGACTTCGAGGGCGTTCGAGCCCGGGGCTTGAAACACCGCGACACCCACGCCGGGTTGGCCGTTGACGCGGCCGATCTGTTGATAATTGAGGGCACCTAGTTCGACGCGCGCCACGTCCTCGATGCGCACCACCGAGCCGTCGGGGTTCGAACGCACGACGATCTGGCCGAACTCCTCCGCTGTTTGCAGCCGCCCCGGCGCGCGAACCGTGTAAGTGAGCTCCTGGCCAGGCCCAGGTCGCCCGCCGATTTGTCCCGAGGGGTTTACGCTGCTCTGTTGCTGCACGGCGTGGGCCAAGTCGGGCACGGTGAGCCCGAGGCTCGCAAGTCGATCGGGTTTGACCCAAATGCGCATCGCGTAGTCGCCAGCCCCGAACACGCGTACTTCACCCACGCCCGGCACGCGGTAGAGCGCGTCGACGATGTTGATGTTGGCGTAGTTCGCCAAGAACAGCGCATCGTAAGTGTGGTTGGGCGAAAGTAACGACACGAGCATCATTGGGATGCCCGTGATCTTGCGCATGGTCAGTCCGAACTGGTTCACCTCTGTGGGCAAGTTCGGCTGGGCCTGCGCCATGCGGTTCTGAACGTTGACTTGATCGATGTTCGGCTGCGTATCGACGTCGAAGGTCACCGTCAGCTGCATGCTGCCGTCGTTGGCGTTGGTCGACTGCATGTAGAGCATGTCGTCCACGCCGTTCACTTGTTGCTCGAGTGGCGTTGCCACGGACTGTTCGATCGTTTGGGCGTCGGCGCCCGTGTACGTTGCCGTCACCAGGATTTGAGGCGGCACGATGTCGGGAAATAGCGCGACGGGCAGCGCGCCCATCGAGACGAGCCCCGCGAGCACCGTGATGATTGCGATCACAATCGCCACGATTGGGCGCCGAACGAAGAACGCAGCCATGACTACTTGTGCTCCTGGGTCTTTGCCTTCGTCGCTGTTCTTGGCTTCGCTGCGCTAACCGAAACGACCGACGTAGCAGGCGCTGGGCCGACGGCGCTCGGGTCTGGCCCGGGCAGGGACGTCGACGTTGCGGCGCTGATGGCCGGCGGGGCTTGTGCTGGCAACGGCCCGTTCAAGGCTTGAGTCGAGGCTGACGCTTGCGTGGGGTTGACAGGAGTGCCGTCGCGCATTTGCGGGGCGTCCAAGATCACCCGATCACCCGCAGCCAGCCCTTCTTGCACGACCCAACGAGTACCGACGCGCACTCCGAGCTTTACGTTGCGTAGCATCGCCTTGTTGTCCGGACCTACGATCCGCACTTGGGCACTGCCCTGCAGCTCGCTCACCGCGCGTTGTGGGACGAGCAGCGCATTTTCCAGCATCGAGGTTTGCGCGTGAATGCGGCCGTACAGACCGGGGCGCAGAATGTTGTCGGGGTTCGGGAAGGTAGCGCTGATTCGGATCGTGCCCGTTCGGGGATCGACTTGACGATCCGCCGCCAGGAAATGACCTTTGGGGGGATATTTGCTGCCATCCGCCAACGTCAGTTCGAGACCTTCGTTATCCTGCCACAACTCGGCTTTTCCCCGTTGATTGAGTTGCTTGGCGGCGCGCAGATATTCTTGCTCGCTGATCGAGAAGTAGGCCTTTATCGGATCGACTTGAGAAACCGTCGTCAGTAGCGTGGATGGGTTTACAAGATCTCCGATTTGTGCAGACGCGATCGCGGCCACACCGTCGATCAGCGAGCGAACCCGGGTGAAGCCGAGGTTCAACTGCGCGGCGTCGATCGCCGCTTGCGCGGCTTTGACCGAGGCCTCTGCCGCGAGCTGTGACTGTGTATCGTTGTCGAGTTGGCTTTGCGGGATCGCGTGCTCTTTGGCGAGCGGGGTGTCACGCGCCACATCGCGCTCTGCGCGTCCGAGGTCGGCCTTGGCGCGCGCCAAGCTGGCGGCGGCTTGGGCGAGCGCAGCCTGGAATGGCCGCGCATCGATCTCGAACAGCATCTGGTCTTTCTTGACGCTCGAGCCCTCGTCGTATGTCTTCTTGATCAGGTAGCCCGAAACTTGCGGACGGATCTGCGCGTTGACGTTGCCGTCGAGGGTGGCGATCCACTCCGCTCCAATCGGCAGAGTCTCGGGTTGCAGTGTGATGACGGTTACGGTTTGGGGCGGCGCTGGTGCCGCAGACCCTGCCGCCGCTGCGCCCGCGGGTTTGTCGTGGTCGCTGCATGCCGCGGCTAAACAAATCGCAACAAAGCCAAGGGACTGGGTCAGACGAGGCCTCGCGACTCGCCGAGGCCCCGGCGTCACGATCGCCCCAAACCTGCTTCGAACCGAAAGCGCTATCAATGGGTTCACGCTTTGCACCGGAGCAAGCATCGCGCCAAGTCACTGAGGAGCCGGGAAGTGCCTACAAATAGGCGGGATTGTCGCCTGCGTCCCGCGGAGTGACGCTCGGGGCGGCCTAGCGCTTGCGCCCACGAGTGGGCCGATCGGACCAAGCGGTGTGCCTGGAGGCACACTTCGAGGGTCACGTCGCTGGGACTTGGAGCACCAGGCGTCTCGTGCGGTGCGGCTCGAAAACGTTCGCGGGGCCTCGGAGCCATTGCACAATCAGCGCTCACGACCGAGGTAACGCAAAGCTCATGCGTCCGACCGAAACCGGAACTCTGCGCCTCCCTCGAACCCGACCCCCGAAGGCGACCTGGTCGGCTCCGATCAACCGAGCCGAGGCCCTGGCGCCTCAGCGGGACTTCGACAGTGCGCTCGACGAGCTGCGTCGCGTGGCTCAGGTCGGTGCCGGAACCCAAACGTTGCTCGCGTGCGCGGCCCTCGCCGTTGGTCGTTTGCGTTCACCCGAACAAGCTAGCGAGCTGGCGTTGACACTTTCGAAGCTCGACCCGGGGCGCTCGGCTGCCAGCACGTGGTCCGATCTCGACGTCTCCGAGCAGTTGCTGCGCGCACTCTCCAGCGCGCTCGACATTCGTGAAGTGTTCCCCAGGGTGTCCGCCATCGCAAACCAGGTCTTGCAACACGATCGCATGACCATGAGCTTCTGCGACAGCGATGGTAGCTGCGTCTTGCAAGCGGTTTCAAACTACGACGGGCCGTCGGTGATGCGCGTCTTCAAACCCGACTCGTCGTGGCGCGTCGACGGTTCTTACAAGATTGTCGACGATCTCGCGCGCGATAACCCCGACGCGATTTACGAGCCACCCGATACACGTCAGCGCACGGTGGCCGCGGGTTATCGTTCGCTCTTGAGCGTGCGGCTGTCCGCGCGTGAGCAACAATTCGGCTTGCAGTTCTGGTCGAAGAAGCTTGGCGCCTTCGAGCGCGAACAAGTGCCCACCGCGCGGCGTATCGCCGAGCACGTCGCGTTGGCGGTTTCTCATCAACAACTGGCAGAGGCTGCGGGCCGCGCGGAACGCTTGGAAGCGCGCGCGGAGCGACTCGAAGCGCGCGTGCAATCGTTGTCGAGTGAGCTCGAAGCGCGTGCCGGTTACGCCGCTGCCGTGGGCGAGTCCGAGCTCTGGAAGAGCGTTCTGAAAGCCGCTCGCCAGGTCGCGTCCACCGACACCACGGTGTTGCTCACGGGTGAATCGGGCACGGGCAAGGAAGTGATCGCGCGCCTGATCCACAAGGCATCCAACAAGAGTTCTGGTCCGTTCATTGCCGTCAACTGCGCCGCGCTACCGGAGCAGCTGCTGGAGAGTGAGCTGTTCGGACACGAGCGCGGGGCGTTTACAGGCGCTCAGCACGCCAAGCCCGGACAAATCGAACTGGCCTCGGGTGGGGTCTTGTTCCTCGACGAGGTTGGAGAAATGAGCTTGTCGGCGCAGGCGAAAGTGCTGCGCGTGCTGCAGGAGCGAGAGTTTCAACGCGTTGGCGGCACAAAGACCATCAAAGCCAACGTGCGTGTTATCGCCGCCACCAATCGCGAGCTCGGCCGGGCGCTGGCGCGTGGCGATTTTCGTGAAGACCTCTACTATCGTTTGCAGGTCTTCGAGATCCAACTGCCGGCGCTGCGCGCACGTCCGCACGACATCCTGCCTTTGAGCGAAGTGTTCTTGGCGGAGCTCGGTCGTTCGCTGGCGCTGCCGCCCGCCGGGATCACGCGTGAAGCGCGCAACGCGTTGCTCGCCTATGGCTGGCCGGGCAACGTGCGCGAGCTGCGCAATGTTTTGGAGCGAGCCGCGATCGTTTGCGAAGGTGGGCTGATCGCGCCGGAACATTTGGCGCTGTCGAGTGAACGCTTCGGGCGCGCAGCGGAGCCTGCCGCGCAAAGCACGAACGTCAAGCTCGTCGAACGTGAGCTGATCGAGCGCGTGCTCGAAACGTGCAAAGGCAACAAGTCTCGAGCTGCGCGCGAACTTGGGTTGAGCCGCAAGCAGCTCTATGTGCGTCTGCGGCAATACGCGCTGGCGTTCTGAGACGGACTCACAGCCCCAACCAATTGTTGCGGTATTCGGGTAAGACGTCTTTGCGCAAGTGTACCGTGTCGGAGAACAGCTCTGCCGGCAACACGCGGATGGATTCGAAGTAGCCACTGAACAGGTCCGAGAGCTTGGCGGCGCTGATGCTGCGGCGCAACGACTCGAAGTCGGCCCAGGCGGGACTGAGCGGACCCGAGCGAAGTTCGAAACGAATGCCGTTGGCGCGGCACAGGGAGGCCATTCGCTCTAGCGCGTCTGCCGAGACCGCCGACAAGAAGGGTTGGCGAGGGGACGCGGGACGCGCAGAGTCCTGCTCCTCGTGCAACGCCGAGTTGGAGGGATCGAGGGAATAGTCGACCTCGGAAAACAGCTGAGTTCCTTTCACGAGCGGCAAGAGGCCCGCCCACAGTTGCCATTTGCGCGCCAGGCGCACGCGCACGACTGGGGAGAGCTGGTGCCAGGTGAATGGATCGCAGAAAGGCTTTACGAAGTAGTTGAAGGTGAACGGTTGGTCGAGATCGTTGCCGAAGGCCGAAGGGATCAGCACCAATACTACGCGCTCGATCTGCGGATTGTGCACCAGGGCTCGCCGCAGCAAGAGTTCTTGGCCTGCCAGCGAGATCGCTTGGTTCGTCGCCAGATGCCAGTAACCTGTCGCGATCTCGTTGTTCGCGTCATACAGTTGACCTGCGACGCTGTCTCCGAGAATCAGAGTGTTGGCCTTCGCAGCCCCGTCGGCGCGGGCGAGTTGCGTCCACACCTCTTGCCCCACCAGCATGATTCGCAGTGGTGTGTGAACCACGAGCCAACCGAGCAGATTGAGCACGCCGCAGCCGAGCGTGAGGAACAAGGCTGCTCGTCTGCAGAACTGCGCAACGTTCGAGTTGGACGCTTCCGGCGGCATCGGTAGCGAATGGGGCTTTGGCGGCGTAGAGTTCATCGGCCGGACTAGAACTGGAAGTAGATGAACTCGCGAGAGGTGTACTTGCCAAGGAGCATCAGTGAGAAGACCAGTGCGTACGAGAAACTCCAGCGAACGAACACTTTACCCCGTAAGCGTTCGAAGGGGTTCGCTCCGCCCGCTTCGAGAGCGAACAGGCCCAGTACCAGCATCACGGAGAGCGCCACGTCTTGTCGCGACAGACCAACGTCCAGTCGCGCGTGAAGGTCCGTCAAGTGACTGACGATCTGCCATGCGTCCGAAAGCGAGGCTGCTCGAAAGAAGATCCAAGCGAACGCCACGAGTTGGAACGTGATCAAGCGCCGTGTCCAGCGCCACAACCTCGAAGCCGGAGCAGCGGCTTGGTTCTTTGCAACATTTTCTGGCAAGTGGGCTGGGTTGCGCTCCGCTAGCCGCGTACCGACGACTGCGTAAAACCCATGCAGCGCTCCCCACACCAAGTAGGTCCAATTGGCTCCGTGCCATAAACCGGAGACGATGAACACGACCAACAGGTTGCGATAGCGACGCGGCGCGCCGACACGGTTTCCACCGAGCGGTATGTACAAGTAATCGCGGAACCAAGTGGACAGCGAGATGTGCCAGCGCGACCAGAAGTCGGCAATCGACGTCGCGAGGTACGGTGTGTCGAAGTTTTCCATCAAGTCGATGCCCATGACGCGAGCAGCGCCGCGGGCAATGCTCGAATAGCCCGAGAAGTCGCAGTAGATCTGAATCGCGAACGCGTAGGTCGCGAACACCAACTCTTGACCTTGGTGCGTGCCCGGCGCCGAGTAGACGTGATCTACTGCCAGGGACAAGCGATCTGCGATCACGATCTTCTTGAAGAACCCCCAAAGCATCAGATCGAGCCCTTCGGTCAGTTTGCGAGCATCGAAAGCGTGTGTGGTATGAAGCTGCGGCAGGATGTTCTGCGGTCGTTCGATCGGTCCCGCGACGAGTTGCGGGTAAAACATGACGTAGAGCGCAAACAACAGGAAATTGCGCTCTGCCGGCTGCCGCCCTTTGTAAACTTCCAAGGTGTAGCTCATGGCTTGGAAGGTGTGAAAGGAGAGCCCGATCGGAAGCGCGAATCTCGGAATCGGAAGTGTGCCATTTACGCCTAAAGCGGCCGCGAGGTCGCCGACGCTCGCGGCGAAAAAGTTGTAGTACTTGAAGACCGCGAGCACCCCGATGTTGGCAATCAGACTGGCGATCAAGAACAACCGACGACGTGGACTACCCTGCAGACGTTCGAGCCCGATCCCCGCCGCGTAGTCCACGACGATCGTACCTGCCAAGATCCACAGGTAGGCGGGGATGAACGCCATGTAGAAGTAGCAGCTCGCCAAGAGCAGCATGGCGGCGCGCCATCTGCCCGGCAGCGCAAAGTACAAGACCGTGACGGCTGGGAAGAAGACCAAGAACGCGGTGGAGTTGAACAGCAAGTCAGGTTCCCCTCTCCGTGTCGAGGGCGCGCTGAAGGGCGATGCTACAAACCCAACCGCAAGCAAACGTGCGCGTCTCGAGTTTGCGAAACCCTGCTTCCTCAATTCGAGGCACGGGATCGTGAAGCCTTCGCGCTGCGATGTCCGTCAGAGCTCCAAAGACACGATACAACAGCCACACCAATAGCTTGCCGACGGCGCCGCGGAGGCCCCGAGTGTTTTCCACGAAGTCTGCGTAGAGCCAGTGCGCGTCAACAGCGGTAGCTGCTGCAACTCGCTCGATCAGTGAGCTTTGAATCGCGCTCTCGAAGCAATCGAGGAAGAACAGGGTCGTAACGAGATCGTAACCAACGCCGAACGTCAACTGCGTGGCGTCCGTTTCCATCCAGGTAACCCGAGCCGAATAGTCGCTCAAACGTTCACGCGCCAACTCGTTCATCTTCGCACTGCGTTCGACGATTACGACCTGGCAGTTGGGGAAGCGCCGCATTAGCTCGAGCGCGAATCGACCGTCGCCCTCACCGAGCAGTAGCGCACGTTTTGGCTCACCGATGCGGTGCAAGTGAGCCGTTCGGGCGCGCTCCAGCGCGCCACGGAACATCAGTCGCTCCAGCTTCGAATAGCTGCGCGCCAGATGATCGAAGCTGCGACGTAAGCCGGGCAAGACCTCTCAACACAACCACGCGAAGGGCAGAGCAAGCAACAGCGTTGCATCTGCCAGCAGGTGATACGCATCCAGGTCGAAGCGCTTGCCGACGCGGGGCAGCAGTCCAAGCGCCAATGAGCTCGAGGCCACCGCGTAGAACCAGCGCTGAAAGCTCGCTCCGCCGGTATGGCTCAGTGCAAGGCTGGCGAGGCACAGCGTCGCGCTCAAGATGGAGCACGCGCGGGCCAGGTGCGCGAACGAGAGCGCGATGCTGCGGCTGCCGTGTTTGGCGTCCAGGTCCTGCTCTCGCACCGAAATCACGCCCAAGTTCAGCGCCACCAAGAGCGCGAAAGCCAGCACGCCGAGCAGCGGAGCCGGATCGAGCAGCGTCCAGGCGTGCTTGTCCCACGTGTACAGGGTAACCCCAGCCGTGTAGATTGCCGTGACCAGCGCTTCTTTGGGGACTGCTGCTTTTAACCAATGCACCGATGCGAAGTAGCCGAAAGTGATCAGCAGCAAACCGACGCGGATCGCCCACTCGTCGGAGTCCAAGGTCAGGCTGGCGATGGCGAGCGTGCCGAGCAGAACCAGGCACCAGGCCGCGACCAACCAACTCCCTAGTGCAAAGGCGAGCTCGTGGCGGGCGCTGAGCGGGGCGATGCTGCGGGAGCGGCGCGCGTCCAGCCAACGATCAGCGATGTAAACCAACCAGAGTGATAAACCGAGGAGCGCGCTGTAAGTATACGGAATGTCGAGGGCCAGGGAGCGAGCGAACAAGCGCTGCCAAATCACGCCGATCAGCGACTCCAGGATCGCTAACCCGCCGAGCCAGTGGCTCAGGCTCCGACCCAGCTCGCCGCGGCCGCGCGTCGCGAGCTCGCTTGCGTGCGGCTCGTAGATGGGGCGGTGGCTGCCTGGGTGGGCCATGGACTGCAGAAGGCGTTCGGCGTGGCACTGCGGGGTGCGAATCGGGCTTGCCCGCGATCGATACTGTCCCGTTCGTGCTCTCGCAACCCCGTTGAACCGGGCCCTTTGCGCCGCGCGCCCTCAATTTTCGGGCAGCCCTTCGAGCCAGTGCAGCCCCTGGATCGAGGCCTCGCCGACCTTGCCCGCCGGGGTGTGTCCTGCGCCGGGCGCCTCGAGGAGCAGCGTCGGGACTTCGTTGTTCTGAAGCAGGCGCAGCGTCTTCTTCGCGATGGTTCGGCAGGCGTTCGTCCCGCAGGCGAAGAATATGCCCCGCCCGCCGTTGCGCGCGAAACGGCGCGCCCGCGCGCTGTTCCATTGCGAAAACCCCCCTTCTGCCAACAGGGCCCTGCTGAGCCGCGCCGAGCGTTCCGGCAACATCAGCGCCCCCATGTTTGCGCCTTGGGAGTAACCGATGTACCCGGTTTCTTTGGCGTTCACTCGCGGTAGGTACCTGGCATCGAAGGCAGCCAGCGCAGCATCGACGAGGTGGCCCAGGGTGATGTGTTCGGGGAAATAGTATTCCTCGGCGCCCGGACGCATCCGCTTGCCACGAAGGCAGAGCAAGAACGCGCTCGAACCCACGACTCGCCGCCAGAACTCGCAATGCCATTCGGGATTGCCGCCCGCGCCGTGGGCAACGACCCAAACTGGCCGTGTGATGGTTTCGTCCCCCGGATCCCAGACCAACGCGTTCTCGAATCCGTCGACGGGCAGAGCCGAGTAGCCTGCTGCGAGCGTGGAGGGCGTCGGGTTTACTGCGGGAGACAAACTGGGAGGTGTTTGCGTGGCGACCTGGGGCGCCGAAGGCTCGCTACGGCCCGATGGGTTGCCATCGGTTTGGGTCGCAGGTTCGAGCGCGTGCACAGGCCGAGCACTCGCCTCGCGCGTTGCTTGACCCCCACACCCGACCATCACCGCGGCCGCGCCGAGCGCAGAATACAGATGGCGAGCGGGCAGGGACGTCATCGGTTCTACTTCGACAAATTCATCGATTCGATTCATCTAGCTTGACCCTCACGCGACGTCAGGGTGCAGCATTGGATCATGGATCGGTACCGAATCAAAGACCTGGCTCGAGTGAGCGGCGTCTCCGTACGCACGCTGCATCACTATGACGCAATCGGGCTCTTGGTGCCGAAGGAGCGCTCGCGCGCCGGCTACCGCCTGTACAAGGCCGAAGACCTGCTCCGGCTGCAGCAAATTTTGATCCACCGCGAGCTCGGATTTCCGCTTCAGCGCATCGGCGCAATCCTGGACGATCCGAATTTCGATCAACGTCGAGCGCTGCAGGAGCAGAGGCAGCTGCTTGCTGAACGCGCGGAGCGAGCGCTCGAGATGTTGCGAGGAGTGGACAGTGCCCTCGCCGCATTGAACCAACAAGGAAAGGTACAGATCATGAACGCGTCAGACATCTTCAATGGCTTCGAGCCAGCCAAATACGAACAGGAATCGGAGCGACGCTGGGGTAACACGGATGCTTACAAGGAATCGCAGCGCCGCACGCGAGGCTACGGTCCTGCCGATTGGCAACGGCTGAAGGACGAGCAGCACGCGCTTTACAGCGAAATCGCGTCATTGATGCAAAGCGGCAGCGATGCCACAGCGCCTGCCGCCTGTGCTCTGGCGGAGAAGCACCGCGCGTTCATCGAGCGCTGGTTCTACCCCTGCACCCTGCAGATTCACATGGGCCTTGCAGATCTGTACGAGAGCGACACGCGCTTTGCAGACAATATCGACAAATATGCGGTGGGGTTGACGGCTTTTCTCTCCGCAGCGA
The DNA here is from genome assembly GCA_036263015.1 of Polyangiaceae bacterium. Lineage (GTDB taxonomy): Bacteria > Myxococcota_A > Polyangia > Polyangiales > Polyangiaceae > SZUA-265. The sequence goes on from DATAHU010000241.1 coordinate 45,517, forward strand.
TTCGCGCGAATGCCGCAGGCGCGTCGCGTCCCTGAGCGCGCGGGGTCACGGATTCGAACGCGAAGCAACCTCTGATCGTTGCGCCGAGTTCGACAGATCTTTGGCTGGGTGTTGCGAGGTCGGCGCCTGCGATTGAGTACTCGTCGCGGCCATGTCGACCTGTATACCTGAGGGAATCAACGGTGGGGCTCGAGAGTGGCACCGACGGCGATGTGTACCGACATCGGCTCCTGTGGCAAAATGGCTGCGCGCCGCGTCGGGCAAAGTCTCTTGTGCCGTGCGGTGCATGGGGCTGTGCGCAATCGTCGCGGCGTGCTCGGAAGTCCCACTGAAGGACTCCAACACAACGCATGCCGTGCGTGCATCGGCGCACCGCGCGGCTCGAACGAGCACGAAGCGCGACGCGAGCGCGCCAACGACGCGCGGTCAGTCGCTGAGCCGTGCCGCGGCCGACACGCGATCCGACGATTCGGCGAACACGGTCGCTAACCCGTTGCACGACGCGCGTGGCACGGGCGACACCGAAACTGCGCGCGGGATCGCACCAGTGAGCGAACGGTTGTCCGCGAGCGCCGTTGATGCGGGCTCGGAGCCAGCGCAAGCCGACGCGGGGAGCGACGGGTCGCGCTTCGATTGTCCGGAAGTCCCCACCGCTTACGTTTTCGAACGCGGCGATGAGGCCAGTGCGGCGCACTGGCTCGAGGCGGTTGGCTTCGACGTGAAGAGTCTTCCGCTCGACTCGTCTCCCTGGCGCTTGCGCGGCGCGATCGTTTTCGGGTCTGGCGTGAGTGCGGAGGATGAATACAAGAACTACGTCAAGACCTACGCCAGCGACTTGTACAACTTCGTCGACAAGGCCAATGTGCTGGTCGAACTCGAGCAAGACGCCGAGAGCGAAGCGGAACCCCCGTTCTTGCCCAGCACGCATGGGGCTACACGCAGCAACTTGGAAGTGAGCGAGATCCGGATCCCGAGCCCGGGAAGGTCGTTGGTGAATGGCTTCAGCGTGAAGAAGGCGCGCCTACCCTGGTCGAGCACCGACTCAAAGGTCCGCGGCTTCAGCGACCAGGATGGCTTCGAGATCTTGCTGCAAGAAGCGGACGGGGCACGAGCACCCGTGTTGCTCGAGGGCGCCTATGGCCAAGGCCGCATGGTGTTGTCGCAATTACCCTTCGACCAAGCCGGCGATTCGGGAGCAGATGGCGAGCTGGCGCAGGCGTTCTTTGGCAACTTGCTGCGTGAGACGAACAGGGTGTGTCGCAGGACGACCGACGCTCTGGCCATCTCGGCCGGCAGTATCTCCGGGGTCATCGCTCCCGGGTCGAGCGTGCTGGCGGTGTTGCCCGACACACAAGTCTACTCGCTGCGCTACCCGGGACTCTTGACCGCACAAACCAGCTTCATCGCGTCGAACGTCGCGAACCTGTCGATCAAGTACGTGTTCGGCTTGGGCGACATCACCAACAACAGCACCGATCTCGAGTGGCAACACGCCGTTGCGTCGATCTCGTTGCTCAATGGTCGTGTGCCTTACGCGCTGGTGCCCGGCAATCATGACTATGGGCCCTCGGGTGACGCATCGGTCCGCCGCACCAAGTTCAATCAGTACTTTCGCGCGGATGATCAAGGCTCGGTCAGCGGTCTCGGAGGAGTCTATCAACAAGGGCATCTCGAAAATTCGTACCACCTGTTTTCGATCGCGGGGCACGACTACATCCTGTTCGCGCTCGAGTGGGGGCCGCGCGACGAAGTCTTGGATTGGGCCAACGCAGTGATGGATCAGTACCCCGACCGTCTTGGCGTGATGACCACCCACGCCTATCTGAACAACGACAATCGGCGTTACGATCACACCGACAAGGAGCACTCGCAGGATTACAATCCACACGAGTACGCGACGCCCGGCGTCAATGATGGGCAGGAGATGTGGGACAAGTTGATCAAGAAGCATCCCTTCGTCCTGACCATCAACGGCCACGTTCTAGGAGATGGCTCGGGTTACCTCGAGAGCGAAACCGAAGCGGGCACCGTCTGCCACCAGATGCTCGTCAACTACCAGATGCGCAAGCTAGGGGGCGAAGCCTACTTACGCTTGCTGGAGTTCCCACATGACGAAGCCGCCCTACGCGTCTGGTCGTACTCTCCGCTGTACGACGACTTCCTGCACGACACGGATCAAGAGTTCGAGATCAAGCCGTTTCCGTGAGTACCGAAAACGGCTCGTCATCGAGGCTGCGCGCAGTTGAAGAGCGCAAACTCGGTTCTGCGACTTGCGCGCGTGTCTTCGATGCCGTTAGCCAACACGGGCACGCTCGACGCCAATCCTCTGAGCTCGAAGCGACTCATGGGGAAGGCTTTGGGATCGATGCGTCCCAGCTCGGTCGCGATCGCGGTGGCGCGAAATTGACTCAGCTGCCGATTCGCTTTCGGATTCCCAGAGGAACTCGTGTAGCCGGTGATGCGCACGCACAGGGCCGGAAAACTGCGCAGTTGCTCGGCGATGGCGCCCACGGTGCTCTTGGCTTGGGCGTCCAGAGCGTAAGCGCCATCGTGAAACAAGACGTTGGGGAGATCGAGCGTGCCGACGCTCTGCGCGGCACCCTCTGCTCCAGGGACCACGTACTCGTACGACGGGTCCTGGGCGCTGAACGTGGGTAATTCCACCTGGGTATTGGGGCCAGAGACTTCCGCAGCTAGCCGCGCCGCATCCAGCCGTTGCTGCTTGATCGCCTGCAGCACTGAATCGTCGATGATCGTCTCGGGTTTGGGCAAGAGCGCGCTTTCGAGCTTGCCCTTCGCGATCAGCAAACGTCCAGTCTTGCCCACGCGGGGCGCGATCTTGTTCGGAGCTCCGCACTGTCCGAACCACAGACAAAGGTTCTCCTCGAAGCTGAGAAAATCGATGCCCGAGATTACCGCAGTTCCCAAGCTCGGATCTCCAGCGCAATCCTCGCCGCAATCGCGTCGGATGAACTCTCCGTGTTGCGCGCGATCGCGTTGATAGCCGTCGATCGTCTGAAAGTACGCAGTCGCCAGTTCGGTGAGCGCTGTCTTCTGCTCTCGAACCACGCGCCGACTGGCGACGAGCACGTCCAAGATGACGTCATCCGCTTGGCCACCCGTAGCAAAAACCTTCGCGTACCCCGCGCGTTCCGCGATCGCGGTGTACGGCTGCCAAAGCACGGCGACTTGCACTTCCTTCTTTACGAGTTTCTCCCAGCAATCTTTGGCGACGACGCCGTTGTCCTTGCCCAGGTTATCGCCCAAGCGCTCGAAAGACAGACTCGCGAAATCCCACAGGTGCTCGCTCGGAGTTGCGGTGGAGTAACAGACTTTGTCCGTCGGGAGCACGTCGTCGAAACTGTGCTTGCCCTTGTCGACGAAGATGGCATCACCCCCAGCCGATTCGTCGATCCCGAACAAGATGATGCCCGGGTACTGACCTTCGACCAAGTGCTTTGCGCCGTGTTGCAAGAACGCGTCGAGCGTCGTCAACGCGATGTCGATCTCGCCCGTCGACAGCGCACGCATGCGCTCGTCTTGGTCGTAGTACTTGGGATCATCGATGTAGTGGACGGTGAGGGCGTGTTTCGCCAGTGCTCCGGCGAAGCGTGGCTCGCTGCGGAACGTGCTGTAACCCGACCAAGGATCGGCTGCGACTTTGAAGGTGATCGGGCCATGCTCGACGGGCGCGACGGGTGACGAAGCCGCCGGGGCCACGGGCTCTTCCGCGATGCGCGCACGCGGGAGCGTCTTGGTCAAAAACGGGATCCCCCAGTAACCCGCTGCCAGCGCTGCGAGCAGTGGCAACCCATAGACCAAGACCGGGCCTGGACGACCGCGACCCCGTGGCGTCAATGCGCGCGGGTCGTTCACGCTGGCTCCTCGATTCGCGGCGCGCTGAGCGTCATTTGGGCCGTGGCGATGCGTCGAGCCACGACCTTCAACGCCATCGCTAGTGCGGGTAGATTTACGCGCTGCTCGGTCAGCACACCGATCAGACCGCCGTCCGCACACGAGACGTGAAACTGATGGCCTTGGTACTGCAAGGTCCCCGCTTCGAAGTGCCCACCTTCACCGGCAAGGGTCTCGTACAGCTGCGCCAAGCGCTGGGCCAAGCGCGCCGTCTTGTGCTCGTCGAAGTTCGGTGGCAAGTCTCGCGCATAGACGGCTCCCCCCGGCGAGATGACGAGACTCCCAAGCACGCCTTGCACGTCGCGCAGCAGCGGTAATGGTTCGTTGCTGGGTGCTACGGGTTCGTCGCCATCGGTCGGCTCGACTGCCGTCTCGGCTGTCGGATCATCCGGGGAGCGCCAGAACAACTCGCGCAGGCGCCACTTAGCCACGGCCGAGCCCTCTACCGCGGAGCGTGTTGTCGCTTCTATCCACAGGGGCCTCGGCCTGCGGCTTCGAGAGCAGCGGACTTTCGCTGAGCCAGCGTCGGGCGACTTCGATTTCGACGTCGCGTTGCGTTTCGATCGCCAAGCATCGGCCTTGGTCGTCGATCTCGAGCAACAAGCGCCGATCGCCCAGCAAACATTCGAACCCCGAAGCGGCTTCGCCACCCAACTCACGCGCCAGCAGATCGCACAAGCGTCGCACGTAGGCGCCGAGCGCGACCAAGCGTTCCCCTTCGCCCTTCGCGCCCAGGACTTCGCCATTGGGGCCAAGTAAGACGCTCGCCTTCGGCGCCTGGCGCGCCGTTGGTGATGCCAGCACGGGAACCACCGGGAATACTGGCACTACGGGTCGCGCCGAAGGGCCCGCAGCTGGCGCGTCGCTCCGCGTGCGAGTGGGGCGCATGGGCTTTGGTGGCGCGGATGAGTTTTTCAGGTTAACAACGCGCTTCAAGCTTTCGGGGGGCGTTGCATCGGACGCTTTGCTCGGGGGGCGCGCGGCCTCGTCACGACGCTGCGCCGAGTTCATCAGCAATTCTTGCCAATTCGCCGTCATCGGGGAGCGATTGGGCCAGTCCAAGTTGGCCTGCTCGAAGTTCCCGGTATCCCATGCCAACATCTCCAGAGCCGCGTCTTCCTGACTCAGATCTCCACAAACCGCGTGACAAATTCGACCGCGATCGAAGAACAGGTAGCCTTCGTTTCCCCGCGAAGCCACGCGCACGGCGGTGCGTGTTCCGGATAAACATTCGAGCTGCACCAAATCAGCGAGGCTAGAGCACCAGACCTGGCCACCGAAGCCAGATGGGCGGCCGCTGTCCGTCGAATTGGGATCAGCCTCGTCTGCAACAGGCGCTCGCGGGTTCACGGGGGAGCTGAGCATTCCATGTTGCTACCGGAACCACGAATGCTTGACTAGGGGCAGCCAAGGCTAGTTCCCAAATTGATCCAACTTAACCTGTTACCTAAACCCCGCGTGTACCCTTTGGAGCACGAAACGCCGGTCGCTTTTCATACTCGTTACCAACGCGTAACATTCGCACTGCCGTTGCGAGTCAGTCGAACGCCGCGGATCGTGCTGCCGACAATTCCGTCGCAAATCGAGTTGGAGCTGGAGCGCTCTCGCCGCGCCTACGAAATCAACACGCAATGTATCGATTCAGGGCGCGTCGTCGGCGCGGATGCGCAGTCCAACTTCCAGAGCGGCGGGACGCCCTTTTTGGACACGCAGACCAAGTCGGAAGGCGTTCTTGTCCCGGCTGCTGAAGTCGCTGCCGTCCTCACTCAGCAAAGGCGGACCGTCGCTTTGAAACAGAACATAGAAGTTGCGGGTGGCAGTGAGCGTCACTTGTGTGGCATCGAGTTTCGCCAAACGCGAATCCAAAATCAGTTCGATGGGGAGCTGATCGCCGGTGTGAACCTGCAGCACGAATGGCGGCGTCAACCCGTTGTGTAACTCGGGGCCGAGCTTGCCCTGGGCGAGTTCGGCCAACGGCACTCTGGGGACATTGGTGAGGTTCGGCCCCGCGCATGCGCTCGAAAGCAGCAGCGTCAGTAGCGCAAGGATACGGCTAGCACTTTTGTAGTCGGCGCGAACACGTGGTGTCATGGCGCCCATTATCGTCGAGACGGTGCTCGAACGCATCACAAGCTTGGAATCGTCCGACCCCGACGCGCTGCGGGACGTTCATCTGCGACGATCCATTCGTCCCGAACCTCTCGTTCGAGATACTAGAAGCTTGCGGTGGGCGGTTTACGCGCTGCCTTGGGCGCCGATGGGCCCAATCCCGGGGAGGGCAGGGGACGATTGCCGCCGAGCGCGGGGGCGGGCGTCGGCTTCGGGGCAACGGCTTTCGGCGCAACGGCCTTGGGAGCCGGTGGAGGGCGAATGGCGACGGGCCGCGGTTCAGCGGCGGCCTTCGTGATCACGTGCGGCTCCGGCTTGGGTGCTGCAACCGCTTCAGGCTCGAGAGCGGCTTTGGGCACTGCAGGCTCGAGTGCCGCGCTTTGGGGAGCATCCGCTGCTGAGACGGGCGCGACAGAGGCGACTTCGGGTGCGTTCTCGACCGCAGCACCGCCAGCTTGTCCGGGCGGAGTCTGCCCGGCGGCATTCTGTGAAGCTGCCGGGTCCTGCCGCCCAGCAAGATTCAGTGAAGCAGCCGGATTCAGTGAACCCAACGCGGCTACTGCCCCCACCGCGCCACTAGTTGCGACAGAACCGGTCACGTTCTGAGCTGCGGAGTTCGCGGCTGGATTGGCAGGCTCGAGGCCTTTGGTGTCGGCGTTTTCGGCTTGCGGCGCTGCCGATTTGCCGTCACTCGCCTGTGCCTCGCTAGCCGGCGCCAGGGTGTGCACCTGGCCATGGGTCACGTCGATGACCCGAGTGACGACCAAGGCGAGGCTAAAAAAGATCACTGCCGTCGCGCCGACTGCCAGGGCCCCAAAGCCCGACTGCCGCTTGCGGGCGTTGTACGCCATCATGATGCGTGATGGACGCGATTCCGGCGCACCATCGACGTCGATGAACTCCAGTGGCCCGCCCGTGTAAGTGCCCAATTCTCCTTCGCGGAAGAACGTTCGTTCGGGAGAGCCGGCGGCCAGCGGTTCGCCTGCGGCGCGCACGGACAGGGGACCGGTGTGTTCATTTACGAGCGTCGGACTGGGATCCGTCGACGGCCCGTTATCAGCCGCGCGCCTGGCCGCAGCGCTGCGGGACACGTTCACGGTTTCCGATTCGGAGGCTTCCAACTGACTCATGACAAGACTAACACTCTAGTGCAAGGGACTGAGGCCCACGGCTCGCGACTCGTTGTGTAGGAACTAGCCCGAGGTCGGGGATGCGGCAAGCGCTATGTGCTCTAGGAGCGGCCAGAGCGCGCACCTTGCGCGCACCAAGTCTCGAATCTTCAGCCGAATCCCGGTGGTACACCGAATGTTGCGATGTTTTACGACGCATCGTCTTCGAGGCGGCGCTCGCGTTCGAGCTCTGCCAGACGCGTTAGTACCCCATGAGCCACGATTCCGAGCACGCGTTCTACGAGTTTCTCGCGTTGCTTCGGCTCGCCGCCAAAGTTCAGTTGGCTTTTTGCGCTGCGCCCATGGGGCAAGCGTCCCATGGCCGTGCAACGCACGTTGAGCACATCGTCTTTGACGACGATCTCCAAACTTTGCAGGACGAAGCGATATTCGACCACGCTGCCGCTACCGGCGCCCCAGTCCAAATGCCGCGCTTCCTTTTCCAACGTCTTGCGCAAGAAGCGTTCGTAGCGGCTTGCCTCAGCGGGCAAATCCAGGCGATCGAGACGTACCGTGGGCCCGGGTGACGCCAGTGCGACGTTGTCACGGAAGTCCCAGGACGGGACGATGCCCGAGCCAAGTAAGAAGAAGACCTCGAGCGCAACTCGTCGCCGCATGAGCGGCGGCTAATCGTTCGAGCGCGTGACGGGCAACTTTTTCGCACACCGCCCTACCGAAACGCCGCTCATGGCGTGCCGCTCGCGCGGCATCGAGCTGGCGCCCGGGAACAACAGGTGTGCTTCCAGCCACGGTGCTGGTAGCCGGCGTTGAAACGTGATTGCCTTGTTCGCATGAGCTCCAGCTACGACGTGATCGTGATCGGGGGCGGTGTGAACGGTACGGGCGTGCTGCGCGATCTGGCGCTGCGCGGGGTGAAGGCTGCGCTCTTCGAACGCAACGACTTGGCCTTTGGTGCGAGCGGCAACTCGAGCGGCATGATCCATGGCGGCCCCCGCTATTTGACGATGAATCCCGACGTCACGTACGCGTCGTGTCTCGACTCCGGCTACATCCAGAGCATTGCCCCTCATTTGTTGTTTCGCGCGCCGTTCATCATGCCGGTCGCGCGGCACGTGGCTGCGCGTCAGGAACTGGATCTGTTGGATGCCTTCTTCGACGTCTACGATCGCTATCAACCGCTCAAGCGCGGCAAACCTCACACGCGCTTGGCGGGTGCTGATTTGGGCAAGCTCGAACCCGGATTGAAAGGGGAGTTCGAAGGCGCGGTAACCTTCGACGAGTGGGGAATCGACGGTGTGCGTTTGTGCGTCGCCAATGCGCGCGATGCGGCCGAGCACGGCTCGCAGATCTTCGTGCCTTACACGGTGACCGCGCTCGTGCGCGATGAGCGGGGCCAAGTTGCCGGCGTAGACGCGCTCGATCGCGTGACGGGGCGCACGTTGCGCGCTTCGGCGAAGCTCGTCGTCAATGCGACGGGTGCTTGGGGCCCCTTGACGACCCTGCTCGGAGCATTGCCCGAGACTGCGCTCCGGGTTCGACCGGGCAAAGGGGTTCACTTGTATTTCGATCGTCGCCTCTCGAACTACGCGATCATGGTCAAAGCCATCGATGGCCGGCGCGTGTTCATCGAGCCGTGGCAGAATACCAGCGTCATCGGCACGACGGACGACGACTACTATGGCGACTTGGACAACGTGTTCAGCACGACCGACGAAGCTCGCTACTTGATTGAGGCGATCGCACGCGTGTTCCCCGTGGTCCGTGAGGCGCGCTTGATCGGGACCTATTCGGGAGTGAGGCCGACGCTTTACGAATGGGGCAAAGCCGAAGATGCGCTTTCGCGCGAGCACGCGATCGTCGACCATGAAACGCACGGCGCTCGTGGGCTGTTCTCGATGATCGGCGGCAAGCTCGCGAGCTACCGGATCTTCGCCGAGGAAATGACGGATGTGCTGTGCGGGTCACTCAACGACAAGGGCCGCTGCACGACGATGAGCGCCAAGCTGCCAGGCGGCGACGAGATCGTCCCGCCACAGGAGATCGAGGCGACCGCGGGCATCGACGCCATCTCCGCTTCGCGCTTGGTCTACCGTCACGGCTCACGCGCGCGCGGCCTTGCCGCGCAGATGGCCAACGACCCGAAGCTGACGGAAGTCGTGTGCAGCTGCGAGCCCGTGCGACGGGTCGAGATCCACAACGCCGTAAAACAAGAGTGGGCGTTCGACGTTGATTCGGTGGCGCGTCGCACCCGCTTGGGACTCGGCAGCTGCGGTGGCCTTCACTGTGCGGCGCGCTGCGGCGCGATCGTTGCGGACTTGCTCGAACAGTCCCCAGCGTGTGGCCGGCGAATGGCGTACGATTTTCTAGAGCGGGCGGCCAAGCACCGCTCCAGCGTCGTGCGAGGTACTCAACTGAAGAACGAAGCCGTGGCGTTCGCGTATCGTCAATCGTTGCTCGCGATACATCCCAACGCGACGCGGGAGAGCGAAACGTGAGTGTGATCGTCATCGGTGCGGGGGTTGCCGGTACCGCCGCCGCGTTTCGCGCCGTTCAGCTCGGGCAGAAGGTCGTCTGGCTCACAGCGGGCATCGGCGCTTCGTGCGCCACGAGTGGCGCGCTCGATTGGGGACTGTGTGATTCAGGTGAACAACTCGCGGCGCCGGGCCAAGCTCTGGGCGAATTCGCGACATTGATCGGTTGGAATCTGCCCGGAGAAAATGCACGCGTCGTGACGGAGACCGGCGTCACGCGCGAGGCGCGCGGCGCGGACGCTGCGATCCTCGATCTCGCAGGGCTGGCGAATGGAACGCTGGCCGTGTTGGATGTCGGGCGCCCAGACTGGGACGCGTCCTGGGTGTGCCGCGCGCTCAACCAGGATCCGTGGACCCGTACGCGAAAGCTGAGGTTCGACCCGCTGCGTGTAGACCTGCTCGAGCCTCGCCTCGACCCACGGCTCAGTCCCGCGGAGTATGCCCGCGCACTTGCCGAGCAGCTCCCGTCCGTGCAAGCCGCGCTCGCCAAAGCGCTAGACACATTGCCCCAAAGGCCCATGGCGGCACTTGCGGGTCCTTGGCTGTGCGCGACGCTCGAGGTCGCCAAGTCGTTCAGATCTTCGAAGGTGCCGGTTGGCGAAGCGCTTTCGCCCCCGTACGGACTTGCGGGATGCCGCTTCGAGGCGGCGCGCGACGCTTGGGCGGCGCAGCAACCGTTGCTCGAGCGCTGCGCGCTGCGCGCCGAACGCGTGACGTGCCAGGGCGGTGAGGTCACGGTGTTTGCACAAGGTAAACGGTGGACTGCGCCGCGTTGCATATTGGCACTGGGGTCGATCGCCGGGGGAGGCTTGTTGCTCGACGCCGAGCAGCGCGTGCAGTTGTCACTTGCGCTCACTCCGGCGCCCGTGTTCCAGCAGGGCGGGCGCCCTTGGCTGCCGGCTGCTTCCGCGACCGGCGTCGATGTACAGAGTTTGGGCGTCGGGCAGCTGTTGGCGATCGGCCTCGCCAAGGAGTCAGTCCCGGGACTGACTGTGGTGGGTGATCTGCTCAGCGATCGACCGCGCACGGCGCTGCGAGCGGCAGAGTCGGGGTTGGGCGCTTTTGGCTGATGATCATGCGGTGTTTTCAGTCGATACCGTGTTTTGGCGCAGCGAGCGCCGCGCTCTCGCTCAGTGCTTGGAGTCACGAGGGCTTGGCAGTACCAAGCGTGCGCTTGGACGTCGTTGCGACGTATCCCCACGACACTGCCGCGTTCACCGAGGGGCTGTTGCTGGATGATGGGGTGCTGTTCGAAAGTACGGGATTGAACGACAGTTCGACGTTGCGCGAGGTCGACTTGCAGACCGGGGCGGTCTCGCGTTCCATTGCATTGGCTAGCGCCGAATTTGGCGAAGGCATCGCGCTCGTGGACTCGACGATTTGGATGCTGACCTGGAAGAGCCATCTGGCGCATGCGTTCGCACGCGACGACTTCGCGGCGCTCGGCGACGCGAGCTACGAGGGTGAGGGCTGGGGGTTAGCGTTCGACGGCCAACGCTTGATCATGAGCAACGGCTCGAGCACGTTGCAATTTCGCGACCCCGCGACGTTTGCATCGATGGGCAGCGTCGACGTCACTCGCGATGGCACGCCGGTAACCCAGCTCAATGAGCTCGAGAGCGTGGGGGCGGTGGTCTTTGCCAACGTTTGGATGGCGGATCGCATCGAGTGCATCGATCCAGAAGCCGGAGTCGTACTTGCCGAGATCGACGCGAGCGGCTTGCTCGGTGACGAAGAGGCTGCCGAGGCCGACGTGCTCAACGGCATCGCTTTCGAGCCCAACACGGGGCATCTACTGGTCACTGGCAAGTATTGGCCCCATGTCTTCGCGCTCGATCCCAAGGACTTGCCCGGCACTTGCAACCCCGCTCTGCAAGTGGCCACAATGCCGGCTCCAGCGCCAACGGGCGTCCCCGGGGAATTGGCGGATGCCGGTAGTCATGTCGGCGTGACGTCGACAGCGCTGCAAAACGAAACGTCAGGGCACGCTGCTGGTTCTGGGTGCACAATCAGCGCCCGGCGGGCTGCGAGTTCTGCTTGGTTCATGGCTCCAATCTCCGCGCTCGGACTGTTGCGGCGCCGTCGATTGTCGCTGAGGGCAGGGTTGCGGCGGATCCCTCTTTAGGGAGAGGCTTCGGCGCAGCTCGCGCTCTCACCGTCGTAAACGCACTCGGTGCACTCTTTCTCTGGTTCGTATCGGTGGTTCTTGCAGCGCATCACTACGTTGCCGCTGCAGCGCGATGTTCCGTTTACACACAAGGCACAGTAGGCCTGTGGCGCGTCAGGCGGATCCACGCAATAGACGCCCTCCCAGGCTTGAGTACACTTGACGGTCGTGCTGTACACACCATGCGTGCACTGTTGGTATCCCATGCCATCCGGGTTGCAATGCGCCTCGGTCTCCTGACAGATGGCGCATTGTGCCGTGAAGGTGTTGCAGATCGGCGTATCCGGCGTGGCGTCGCAACTCTGCGCCGATACCCAATGACCGGTAGCGTCACAAGTCTGAGGCGCGTTGTCAGCGCAACGCATCGGTGGCGGCGTGGCCCTGGGCTTGCACGGGACACAGCCGAGGGACTCAGCGCAGACCAGCCCATTGCTGCACTTCTCCAGATCGCGCCACTTGCCACCCACGCACTGGCGCGCTTGCTCGAAGGCTCCACAACTGATCTTCCCTTCGCCGGCCATTCGACAGTCGGTGCTACCGCCGGTTGTCGTGCTCACGTTCGCCCGGTCTGTCGAGAGCTCCACGTCCTGAAAAGCCATGCAGCTTGTCAGCGCGAAAGCGAGCGAGAGTGGCGAGAGTTGGCGCAACATGATGAGAATCTTCGGGGAGTTTAAGCGGGGTGAGCAATCACAAGCAAGCGCCCGTGGCCATGTCGCAAGTGCCCGTAGCGCATTCCGACGTACCCTGACAGGCGCGGCAGGCGTTGCTCGTAGCGTCGCAAACGGGGGTCACGCCCGTACACGCGCTGCTAGCGCTCGCAGTACACTGGACGCAGCTTCGATTCAGGCACACCTGCTTGCCCATTGGGCACTTGGTCACGTCGGTCGCGGTGCACTCGACGCATGAGCCATCGGTATCGCAGACCGCCGAGGCGCCGCACTCCGCGGCCGCACAGGCCCGACATACCTTGTTGGTGCCACAGATTGGCGTTGTACCGCTGCATTGCGCGTTGGTCGTGCACGACGTGCAGGCTGGGTTGCCCGTGTCATTGGCCCAGACTCCCAAGTTGCAGGTTTGCATGACACCCGTTTGACAACGGTGAGCATCCTGCTGACACCCGCACTGCCCAGTGCTGGTGATGCACATCGGGGTGTCGCCCGTGCAGGGCGTGCTGGTCCAGCTGGTGCCCGCGCAGGTCTCGTGCATCCCGCTGGTGCAGCGTTGACTGTTCATGGTGCACGTGCACATGCCGCTCGTGCAAGTCGGAAAGTCGGTGCTGCAGTCCGTGTTGTCGTCGCAACCGACGCAAACGCCAGCGACGCAGACCGTGGTGCCGCCTGTGCAATCGGCGGTCTGCCAAGCCCCAGCGGCGCTGCAAGTACGACGCCCGGCGCTACCTGTTGCTCCCGTACACTCGGGGGGCGTCGTGGGATCGCACTCCACGCAGGCGTTGGCCATCTCGAGACAGAAGGGCTTGGCGGAGGGGCACATCATGTCGCCGCTCCAATGTCCGTCGTCGCCGCAAACGTGATACTTGCTGTCGGTGTTGCCCGTGCACTCAGTATCGTCGGGGTTGCAGTCGCCGCAGTAGTCGTCGAGGTCGTCGTCGTAACAGCCGAAGTCGCAATCGTCGCCGGGGTCGAACCCCGTTTGAGTTTCGTTGCAAGTGAGCAGAGTCGTGTCGTCGCAGCGCTTCTCGTCGGGCGCGCACGTAAAGCAGAAATCCGCTAGACCCATGGCATCGGAACAGCCGAACTCGCAACTTTCGACTTTTGTCCAAGACTTGCGGTCGTTAGCGCAGCCGTCGAGATTGTCCGCGTTGCACTGCGTCTCGCCGCTGTCGCAGACCAGGCAATAGCTGGATGCCGAATCCTTGCCCGCCACGCAGTGGGCGGCGTCTCGGCAGTCCTCGACCGTGGTTCGCATTTGGCCGTCGGCAGAGCACTGTTGCAGCGCAGCGCCCATGCAAGAGTAACTCTTGGGCACGCAGGAGTCACATTGCCCCGGACCTTCGTTTGCTGGTCCAGGATCACACATCGCGCCAGCCGCACAAGTCGTCTGCGTCTCCCAACCCGTGCGAGCGCTGTTGCAGTGCTGAAGTACTTGCCCTTGGCAGCGATAGTCCGGCAGCGCGCCGCCGCAAGCGGGCGTGCCACAACTTGCACCGTCGGCGTTCACCTGACACAGGCCAGCCGTGGCACAAGGCGCCCCCACGACTTGCCAACTGGGCCCGCTCGTCGTGGTCGTGCATTGTTCGGGCTGTGTGTTGTTGCAGCGATAAGGCGGGTCCGGACAAGCGTTGGTACAGCCCTGAGTTTCCAGATCACAAAGCGCGCCGCTCGGACACTCCTCTTTGACGGTCCAGTCGAGCAGCGTTTCGGGGCAAACTTGCAATACGTTTCCAATGCAACGCGATTGCTCCGCCACGGGGCAGCCGGCAGGTTCACAGCGCGCGTCGACGGCGTTGCAGAGTTCGGGCGAATCGCACGTTGCGACGGCGGTCCAGGACGTCTGATTGGCGTCACAGGCTTCGAGGTTGGCGCCATTGCAACGATACGGCGTGCCCGGGCAGATCGACGCTTCGCACATGGCGTCGGGGGGCGAATCGGTCGTTGCGTGGCAGAGGGCGGCCGTGGCGCAGGTGTCGATGGTCTGCCATTGCATCTGATCATCGCACTCCTGAACGAGAGCGCCGTTGCACTGCTTGTCGCCGGGAGTGCAATTGATACAACCCATCTGCGTGACGTTGCATTCTGCTGCGGAGTTGCAGGTTTTAATCGTGTCGTAGCCAGTACCGTCAGCGTTACAGACCTGCAGTTCAGCACCCTGGCAAATGGGAGTGTTCGGCGAGCAAGCGGCGTCTTGGCATTTGCCCGAGGCGATCCCCGCCTGACACAAGGCACCCGTCGCGCAATTGCCCACGGTGATCCACCCGTCTTGACTGGGTGGGCAGCCCAGCAACGTTCTGCCGTCTTGCTCAGAGCATTTGAACTCGCCCATCGTGCAGACGGGATCTTCACACTCCAGCGCGCGGGTCTGATCTGCCGCAATCAGGTCGCGCGTCGTCTGACACAGTGCGTCCGAGCTGCAGGTGTCGACGACGTCCCATTGCTGGGTGTCGCTACAGCGCTGCAGATCGTTCTTGTTGCACTGAATCTCGCCCGTGATGCAGGGTCTGCAGGCAAGCGACGTGGTATTGCAGTTGCCCGCCATGTCGCACTCGGTCGCGTTGAAGCCGGTGCGGTTGCTGTTGCAGACGTACAGGGTCGATTGGTCTTCGCCGCCACAATATGCCTCGCCCGAGAGACAGACCGCGCATTGGCCGCCAATGCGGTCGCAATATTGCTCGTTCTGACAGCTCAACTGCTCTGACCACTCGCTGCCGTCGTGGTTGCATTGTTCGAGCTTCCACGCGTCACAGCGGTAGTCGCCGGGAGTGCACTCGAGACAAGCGCCCGACCCTGCGTTGCACAATTCTGCGCTGGCGCATTGTGCTACATGAGTCCAATCCAGCGACAACACTGGGTCACAGATTTGGAGCTCACCAGGGGTGTCAGGTGAACAGCGATAGGCGCCCGCAGGCGAACAGCCCTCGGTCGTGCCGACGCTGGACATCGCACTGGGCCCATTTCCGCTCGAGCCTTGGCAAGCCCAACTCGAGACGAGCGCGATGCATAGCGCCATGGCCTCGAGCCAGGCTCTCCCACCAAGCTCCGCGAAGAAGGCCGCTCCCCCGAAAGTCTTCCTTTTCATGCAGAATGTCCCAACGCTTGGGGCGCGAATCATGGTGGCGGATGTCCTTGCTCGCGTCGACCAGATTGAGGCCGAGTTCGGCCGTTTTGGCTCTCAGTCGCCGGCTGGGGCCCGAAGCCGACCCCAACGCTCTCCAACTTGATCGCACTCATGGTGCGTACACCTTCGAAATTCGTACCAAAGGCCAGTGAACCGCCCGTACATCCCGATCCCAGTGTACCGGAGCGAGGCGGCCCCCCGATGCCAGCCCTCCTCGGGATTGCAGTTCGTGAGAGCCCGTTGGACGAGGACGCATTTTGAGACCCAGACGATGCCTGTGCTATGAACCGCGGCCAGCGATGAACTCGGTCGACTACAGCAGACGCCTGCGCGATTGGATCCCGC
>DATAHU010000242.1:0-15909 GCA_036263015.1 Polyangiaceae bacterium
GCGCGATGCGTCGCTGGGTGATGCCGCGCTCGCCGTCAAAGGTTCACATTCCGACGATGCACCCGATGCAGGCGAGGCGCCTGCGGTAAAGCCGCACGGGTCCTCGCACTCGTCGTTGGATGGGGGTAACCCTGAGCCGCAAACGAGCGAGCCTTCAAAGCCCGGGCCCAAGCCGACCAAACCAGTGACACCCTCCCCAAACGATGCGGAGCCAACGGGTACGAACCCCGCAGATCCTGGGCCGGTCGACCCCGCCGGTCCCGAACCTGTAAACCCAGGCCCGGACCCCGGTGGACCAGCATCCATGGACGCCGGGCCGCTGGGTCCGGGCCCGGTTGATCCCGAACCGGTCGATCCGTCGCCGACGAGCACCGAGCCGGTGAGTCCAGGGCCAACCAGTACCGAGCCGGTCGATCCGGCGCCGACGAGCACCGAGCCAGTAACGCCCGAACCGACGACTCCCGTTACCCCAGAGCCCACCACGCCAGAACCCACCAGCACTACGCCGGTCGAGCCACCCCCCGGTGAACTCGTCAGCAATGGCGACTTTGCGGATGGCCTCACGCACTGGAACGTCGATTTGTCGAGCGGCGAGGTCACCGTCTCTGGCGGCGTCGCTTGTGTGGGGCCCGAAGCCTCGTCTTACTATGCGATCGGGACGCTCGGCTGGCCCAATGATCCCGATGTCGCGTTCCCCGTCGTAGACGGTGGCATCTACGAGTTCTCGTTCGACGCGTGGTTCACATCGACGCCTTATTCGTCGTCGATGGAAGCCAAAGTGGGTGAGGCGGTGGAGCCCTACTCGTCGCTGATCACTTGGTATGCGACGGTCGGGACCGACCATACCCACTTTTCGACGCAGTTTCAGGCCATCGGCGATCTCCCGCAAGTCGGAATCGCCTTCAACGTCGATTTGGAAGACGACTCATTTTGCGTCGACAACGTCAGCATCGTGCGAGTCCAATGAAGCCACTCATTCCAAGTGCAGTTCTATTTGCGGCGCTGATCGGCGCGAACGTTCTATCCTGCAAAAGCAATTCGGGCAGTGACTCGAAGAGCGATTGCAAGACGGGCGAGGCCAAGTGTGCGTGCTATGGCAACCACACGTGTAACGACGGGTTGATGTGTTACTCGAACCTGTGCGTCGATCCCGATGACCAAGGTAAGAGTGACGACACTCATGACACCGACGCGAGTGCGATGCCCATTGCTGGTGGAGGCGAGACGGATGCCGAGGCCACGCCGGTAACCAGACCGCAGCCCAAACCTGTCTCGAAGCCCAGCCCCAAGCCGAGTGAACCATCCGCGACGCCCACGGGCGATGATGCGCCCAGCACTCCGAGCACCGACGCGCCCAGTGACGACGCGGGCGAACCAACGAGTGAACCCATAGCCACGCCTGCTGAGCCGACGGCAACCGAAGCACCAGAGTCGGACGCGGCGGCTCCTCAAACCGAGACGGAAGTTCCTGCGTCGATGCCGGAGCCCACGCTGCCCGCTGGCGAGTTAATCACGAACGGTGATTTTGCGAGCGGCCTCGACGACTGGAAGATCGAGATCGATATCGGCTCAGCTGTGGTCCAAGACGGGGTGCTTTGCGCCACACCGGCGGAAGGCTCGGAGGCTTACGGCGTGCTCGGTTGGCCATTGGACCCCTTGGCTGCTTTCACGGCCGAAGAGGGGGTCAGTTACGAACTGTCGTTCGATGCCTGGTACGACGCGGCCCCGACGTACTCGAGCTTCGAAGCCAAAGTGGGTGAGGCGGTCGAGCCGTATCAAGCGATCGATCAGTGGCAACCCGAGCTCTCGACCGAGCGCACGCACTGGGCAGCGCGCTTCACACCCACTGCGACTTTCGCTCAGACGGGCGTCGCTTTGATCTTGGAGGTTTCGGGCGCGCGACTCTGTTTCGACAACATCAGCGTGGTGCGCGTCGAGTAAACGCGCACGCTGACATCGCTCGAGTGGCAGCTACAGTTTGGGCGTCAGTTGATGCAGCCGACGGTGTCGGTCACACCGACGTCCCGGTTGTTCGCCTCTGAGCGTTCGGCCACGCTGCCCGAGTTGTCGACCATTGCGTCCACGTAGTTCGGGCCGCAGTAGTTGACACAGCTGCCCGTGTGCTTGACTTTGAGCGTCAAGGTGGCGGTCGCGCCGGCTGCGATGCTGCCGCCGGAACACCACGCCGCCATCGGCGCCGCACCCGAACCAAGCACGCAGCTGAAGCCGCTATCGCCGGTAGCCGAGACGATCGCGAACCCCTCCACCAGAACTCGGGCACTGACGCCGTTGACACCTGGAGAACCCACCGCAGGCGTGGTTGCCAAAGTGGGCAGCGGTGACGCTTGAAACACGTTGTCGATGCGCACCGTGATCGTCTCGGGGCTGAGTTGGTTGACGGTGGCGGGCGCGTTGACCGCGATCACTAGATCCGGCAATGGGCCAATGCGCGCTTTGACGATCTTGTCGGGCGCGGCATCGGCAGCGCTCACGAGTCCGACGCCGACGGCGAGGGACGTCATCAACAAGGCGGGGCGCGCGAGCGTTGAAAAGGATCGAGTCGACATGCAGTTTCTCCCAAGTAAGAACGGGTTACGAACGCCGTGCACGCGACGCTGCGGTCAGCGTCAATCCACACAGCGCACCTGACCTACGACGTCGCCGCTCGAGATCCCCCCTGCTGCATCGACTTGCCGTGTGGGCGGAGCCAAACTTGGGAGAGAGCTCAATCTCGAGGCACGCTCGTATGGGAGCTTGTTCAGACGTGATCTTGGCGCAGCTCGATCACGTTCGCGTCAGGGTCCCGGATGAACAGTGAGATGCCATTGCCGAGTTGGCGCGGACCCTCGGTGATCGTCATTCCCAAAGCGCGAATCTCAGCGGCAGTTTGCTCGATTGATTCTACGCGCAGCGCGACGTGGGTGTAGCCGGGCAGCTTCTCGGGAATGTCCATCAGACGATTCTTGCCGTCGAAGGGCGTGCGCGCGTTGATGATCAGATTGAGCTCGATGCCGCTGTCATCGATCAGCACCACGACGGGATCGTGCGGGTCTTGGTACACGCTGCGAAAGCCGAAAAGTGCGTAGAACGCTGCCGCGCGCGGCCCATCGGTGACGCGAATCCCTATGTGATGCACACCTTTGAGTCGCACGCTCATACGTCACGGCCTGTAGTTGGGAGCTTCTTCGGTGATGTAAACGTCGTGCACGTGGCTTTCGCGTAAGCCTGCGGAGGTGATACGGCAGAAGTGCGCACCCTTGCGCATCGCTTCGATCGTAGCGCTGCCGGTATAGCCCATGCCCGAGCGCAGACCGCCAAGCAATTGATGCACGATGTTGGTCAGAGGTCCGCGATGCGGCACGCGGCCCTCGATGCCCTCGGGCACGAGCTTCTCGTCCGCGGTTCCGCTTTGTCCGTAGCGATCGCGGCTGCCCTTCTTCATCGCTCCAAGTGAACCCATACCGCGGTAGGCTTTGTAACTGCGCCCCTGATACAGCACGAGCTCCCCCGGTGCTTCGTCGGTGCCGGCAAAGGCGCCGCCGAGCATCACGCTCGACGCGCCGGCTGCAATCGCCTTGGCGACTTCGCCCGAGTACTTCACGCCGCCATCGGCAATCACGGGGATGCCCGCGCGATCTGCGACCGCCGCACAATCAGCGACCGCCGTGATCTGCGGCACGCCCACCCCGGCGACCATGCGCGTCGTGCAGATGCTGCCAGGACCGATGCCGACCTTGATCGCGTCGACGCCGGCGTCGATCAGCGCTTGCGCAGCTTCCGCCGTTGCGATGTTGCCGGCAATGACGTCGATCTTGGGATACCGCTTCTTGGTTTCACGCACCGCATTGAGCACGCCGAGTGAATGGCCGTGAGCGGTGTCCACGACCAGCGCGTCGACTCCAGCTTCGACCAGTGCGTCCGAGCGCGCCTCGCGGTCCGTACCCGGACCGATCGCCGCGCAGACGATCAGGCGTCCCATGGCGTCTTTGATCGCCCGCGGATTGATCTCTGCTTGCAGCAAATCCTTGATCGTCACGAGTCCGACTAGCTTCTCGCCATCCACGACGAGAAGCTTCTCGATCCGGTGCTTGTGCAACAGCTCCTTGGCCTTGTCCGGGGACATGCCGGGCTTGACCGTGATCAGCTTCGTCGTCATCAGGGCGCTCACGGGCTGATCGAGATTGCGCTCGAAGCGCACGTCACGCGACGTCAAGATGCCGACCGCTGCGGTGCCTTTGACGACGGGTAAACCGCTGATCGCGTGCTCGCGCATCAGTTCGAGCGCTTGGCGCAACGTGGTTTCGGGAGAGACGGTGATCGGGTTGGCGATCATCCCCGTCTCGGCGCGCTTGACGCGTTCGACCTCCTCCGCTTGGTCTTGCGGCGGCAGGTTCTTGTGAATCACGCCCACTCCACCCTCGCGGGCCATCGTGATGGCGGTTCGGGCCTCGGTGACCGAGTCCATGGCCGCGCTTACTAGAGGCACGTTCAGTTGTATGTTGCGGGTCAAGCGCGTCCGCAGGTCTACCTCGGCGGGCACGACCTCGCTGTACGCAGGGACGAGCATGACATCATCGAATGTCAGGCACTCGCGCAGCTTCTGCTCAAACATGGCCGAGCTTATCCAGGACTAGCCCGCGTGCAAGCTCCACGTGCGGCATGTCAGCGTCGGACCGGACGCCGGGCGCACGCCGCCGATCGCTCTGCCCACATCCGAAGAGAAAAACACTTGCTCTCGCGGCGTGTTAGGCTTGCCCGCCATGATCAAGAGTGTGGAGGACCTCGAAGCCCAGTTGCTGCGCCTCGATCGCAAGTTCGAGCGCGCAGACGACAAAACGGTCTTGGTGCGCTTGGCACCGAACCAACCGCCTGCTGCCTTGCGACTCGCCGAGCCAGTGCTGGTGATGCAGGTCGAGATCGGTCTGGTCGCGAACCAAGAAGCGCAGCAAGCGGCACTGTTCCGCAAGCTGCTCGAGCTGAACGCATCGGACTTGCTGCACGCAGCTTACGGCCTCAGCGGTAACACGATCGTGCTACTGGCGGCGCTCGAGCTCTCTCACTTGGATCCCAATGAACTCGAAGCCACGCTCGCGGACTTCGACCTGGCGCTCGCCAAGCATACGAGCACGCTTTACCCCATGGCTGGAGGCTGAACTCGAATGGGTATCTTCGATCGTCTAGCGCGTCTGATTCGCTCCAACATCAATGCTCTGATCAGCTCCTCCGAAGATCCGGAGAAGATGCTCAACCAATTGATCATCGACATGACCGAGCAACTCGGCACCGCGAAGACCCAAGTCGCGGGTGCGATTGCAGACGAAAAGCGTTTGCAGCGCCAAGCCGAAGCAGAGACAACGAGCGCCGCCGAGTGGGAGAAGAAGGCGATGCTCGCGGTGCGCGCCGGCAACGACGTGCTCGCCAAAGAGGCACTCGCGCGCAAGAAGGAGCACGAGGCCATCGCGCAGCAGTATCAAGAGCAGTGGCAAAAGCAGAAGGCCGGCGTCGAGAACTTGAAACTCGCGCTGCGCGCGTTGAACAACAAGATCGAAGAGGCCAAGCGCAAGAAGGGCATCTTGATCGCGCGCCAGAAGCGCGCCGAAGCGCAAAAGGCGATCCACGAGACCATGAGCGGCCTCAAGAACGCCAGTGCGTTCGAGGCCTTCAACGAGATGGCAGGTCGGATCGAGCAAGTCGAGGCCGAGGCCGAGGCCAGCGCGCAGATGACCGAGGAGTTTACGGGCGACGTGCTGGCCCACAAGTTCCGCGAGCTCGAAGTCACGGCCGGTGGTGACGAAGACTTGTTGGCGCTCAAGCGCAAGATGGGCGTTGCGCCGCCGGAGCCGGTGCGGGCTGCAGCTGAACCTGCGGCGGTGCGTGTGGAGACCTCCCCGGAGCTCGACGCCAACGAACAAGCCGAGCTGGCGCGCGCGTTGGCAGAGCTCGAAGCCGAGGAACAGGCTCAAGTGCAGGTGAAGCGTTGAGCTTGCGAGTCGTCGGGAGAGCTGGCGCATTGAGCCCCCTCGTTAGCTTGTCGGCAACACTGGTGGCATTCTGGGCCTTCGCGCCCAGCGCGCAAGCGAAAGAAGTGATGCTCGACGCGGCT
Organism: Polyangiaceae bacterium; assembly: GCA_036263015.1. GTDB lineage: Bacteria > Myxococcota_A > Polyangia > Polyangiales > Polyangiaceae > SZUA-265. Next base: position 6,104 of record DATAHU010000242.1, read on the forward strand.
CCGTTCGAGAGCGGCAAAGTGCGGCTCGACGGTTTGCCCAAGGAGTGGCCCGCGCTGGCCGCGTTGAGCGAACAGATCTCCGGCAAATCCGGCACCGACCCGAGCGCCAACGGGCTCGTGGGCTACGACGCGGACAACCTCTACGTCGCAATGCGCATCACGGACGCGAAGCTCGTGCGCACTTCTGCGATGGGTAAGAACGAGGATCACGCGACCCTGAAGCTCGCGTTTCCGTTAGCCCAGGGCGGCCATAGGAATTACCAGGTCGATCTGTATCCTGGTGTGCCGGGTAAGAGCGCAGGGGCCGTCAGAGTTGGCGGCAGTACCGTCAGTGACGCCAAGCTCGTCGAGGCTCCGATGGAGGGTGGGCTCACGTTCGAGGCGCAGATCCCGTGGAGCACGTTTGCCGAGGCCAAGCGCATTCGCAATGGGCTCAAGGGCGCCCTGCTCTACGTGGACGTCGATTCGGGCGCTCAAGTCAGCGCCATCATCGGCACGTCGAAGAAGAGTGAGGGCAGCTTGCCTCTGTTGACAACCGAGGCCGAATACGGACTCAACGACGCGCTCGTATTCGAGAAGAACTTGAACCCACGCCCCGCGCGCGAACTGTTCGCGAACTTGGTCGGCAACGAGATGCTCGAACGCGTGGCCGTCTACGATCGCTATTTGGCGATCACTGGCTGGGGTTATCGCGAGGGCAAGGAGTTCTTCTACCAGGATCTGAACATTGGGTCGCCGAGCAATCTATTGATGCTCGATGCCGCCGACTTCGACGCTGATGGGCACGACGAGTTGGTGATCCAACGACGGATTGCCTCGGAAGGCGGGGAGCGCGACTACGTCGAAGTCTGGCGCTTCGACAGTGATACCGCGCCGCCCAAGGCCGTGTTTCAACACGAGGTAGGCATTTCCCAAGCTGAGGCCCGCATCACCAACTCGGTGAGCATTGGTCACGCCAAGGGCAAAGCCACGTTGACGGTGTCGCAGGGGGCGAACAGCAAAGTCGACCCCGAGACCTGGACCGCGGCACAAGCCGGCGAAGAGACGCTGCCCACGCTGTTGCCCTGGGAAGCCGTCAAGAGCCGTACCTATGCCTGGTCGGGGGATCACTTCGCAATGAGCGAGGAGAAGCCCGGCACGCCGAGCATGAAGCCGCCGAAGCGCGGCACGCGCTTCTATTCCGGTACGCGTCCTCCTTCGAGCGCGGGTCACGCGGCAACGGGCGGTGAAGATCCCATCCCCGGCGCTGCAGCGCCGCCTCCGGCGCCCCGCGCGCCGACGGCGGAAGAGTTGTTGGATCAAGTTTACACTCTGTATCGCACGGAGCGTGGCTTGAAGCGCACCAAGCCGAGCTTCGACTTCGTCACTGACGTCGCGGGCGACGACACGACGGAACGCGTCTTGGTCAACGGCAGTGACTTGGTCGTATTTGGACGCCACTTCAAGGAGGGCACGAGCTACGTCTATACGACGATCGGCGTCAAAGAGCCGAAGGACATCCTCGACGTCACCGCTCGTGATCTGACTGGCGACGGCCACGCAGACATCGTCGTGCGCGCCGTGTTGCACGCACAAGCCAGCAAACAGATGGGCGGCAAAGTGGTCACTCGTCACGCCCTATTCGTGTACCGCGTGTCCGAACAGGGCATCAGCCGCATCTTCGCTGCGGAGACTGGCCGTTCACTCGAAGACAACCTGGTGCTGCAGATGGTGCGCTTCGTGCCGAGCGGACACGGGCTGGATATCGAGCTCTTGCCCGGGCGGGCCGTGGGTTGGACCGAGCAGACGTATCCGTTCCCCGAAGACAAATCGCCGTATGGCGGACTGCAAACACTGGCACTGCCGTGGTCGGGCAGCGCGCCGCGGCGCTACGTCTATCGCGGCAGTGAGTTCACCCTGCAGTGAGCTCAGGGCCGCAGTGACACTCAGGGCGTGAGGGCGGCAGCGCTGATCGTCGTGGGATGCGGTGTGCCCGGTAGGTTAGCGGGGCCCGCGCTCCAAATCAGCACGAAGCCAAGCACGACCAACGCGCCCGTGACTCCGATTTGGTGCCGCCGTAGCCAATCCGCCTTGCGCGCGGCTCGAGTGCGAAACTGCTGCCCGAAGCCGCCGCTTGCCAGGCGCTGCAAGCGCTGCCAGCGAGTTCGCCAGCAATTGTCCACCGCGCTGGGTTTCGGCACCGCCCGCGCCGATGTCCATTCGTCGGCGACGCTGCCAGCGGCAGCGCTGGGGCGCTGTGCCGCCCAATAGCCGCCTCGCGCGTGAGCGCCGGGTTGAGCGCGAGCGCTGTCGTAGCTGCGCCTCGAATCGGGATCCAACAGGACGCGCGCCGCGACGTTCAACTGTGCCGCGCGTTTGGACGCACCGGGATCCAAGGGATTCAAATCAGGATGACTCGCACGCACTTTGCTGCGGTAAGCCTGACGCAGCTCTGCATGGGTGGCGCGTGAGGTAACGCCCAGGACGGCATACAAGTCGGTTTCGAGTAGCTGCTTGCCGATGCGCATGAAAACTCCCAGTCGTGAGCGAGCCAGACAGCCGCTTATGCCCAAGGTTCCGAGTTTGTTGGGCCGGCAAGCTGCAACCTGTGTGCATCGGCCGCCTCACCAACGCTCTTGCTCGGGCAGCAGCCGCGACAGCTGGAGCAAGTTGAGGTCGCAGTCTACCCAGGCTAGGTCCGGGTCTTGCCGAACCGCGACGTACTGCGGCTTCTCTTCGCCGCCGCTGATCAACGCTGGACGGTATTGGGGAAACACCAAGGGATCCAGGGCGGTAACCCGCAACGAGCCCAAGGTTCGAGCTTGCCCGGCGCGGGGCAGCGCGCTGCAGTCCGGATCTTCGTCCAAGACGCTGCGAATGTAGGGGGTGAACGCAAACAGGCAGTGCCCGTCGCGACGCAGTGTCATACTTGGGCGCGCCCAGGCGTCCCAGCCGAGGCTGAGCTCGTCACCCGGGCGCAAGAGGCGTGAAGTAAACACTTCGCCCACCCGCAGGGTGACGGCCCGGCAGGTGGCCGAGCGTTGCTTCGCGACTTGGCTCATCCACCAGCGTGGCCGTTCGCGCGAGTCGGCTTCGAGCACCAGTGCGCCGGCGGCCACGATCAGCAACGGAGCGCAGCCGACCAACCCCGGGCACGCTCGGTCGTAGCCAGGCCCTAGCTGGGCACGGCCACGCAGCACCCCGTCAGGTTCACGGCTCAGACGAGCTACTACGGCGAAGGTGTGCGCGGTGGATACGGCCATGGGATTCGTTTCGCCCAGCCCCAGCGCGACGAGGCTGAGCCCTTCGAGGTGCAGCAAGGTCGGTTACGCTCGCACCCCCGCGTTTCTTCCTTCTCGTCGCGAGTGAGCATCGATATGGTTCGGGGCATGCGTCGCGATCTGAATGTTCAGCGTTGGGTGGGTGCATCAGTGGCTTTGCTGATGTCGGTGGTGAGCTGCGCGAACAACACTGGGGGCGATGAGCCAAAGACTCCCGTCACGTGTGGCGGTGAGCAGCGCATCGCGCTCAATTGCGAGAGCGAGTTCAAATACGAGGGCCGAAATATCGAGGGCGGCTTCGAGGCGCTCGGGATGGGCAGCGCAAACGCCAAGACCGACGAGGTCGCGTTGCGTCAGATCGATCAACAAACGGAGCAGTATGCCGCCCAAGCGCGTCGGCTGTGCGAAGAGTACAACGCTTGCGTCGTGGATAAAGACACGTACGCGACGCGCAGTGAAAACTTGCGCCGTCGAATGAGCAAAGCGCCCGAGCTGTACGATGGAATCAAGGCCGCCCCTGATGCCGATGCTCGACGCAAAGCGCTCTCGGACGCGTACCAAGAGCTGGTCCCAGATGAACAGCGCACGGAGCTCGCGATGGAATTGGCCGTCAATGCGCAGCGCCCAGAGCAGTCCGCGCCGGTAGTGATTGGGCCAGGCACCAGCTTGCCGACGAATACGCACGTCAGCTTCTCCGTGAACGTCTCCAAGAGTGCGTACGTCTACCTCTTTCAAAAAGGCCCTGACGGCGCGATCAACGTTCTGTTCCCGGATGCTCGGATCCCGCTGCAAAACCCAATCCCCGCTGGGACAGAGCTGCGCATCCCGGGCGCAGGCGCGTCGTTTCGCTTGAACGAGAAGGACATCGGCACGGAGCGAGTTTACGTGGTCGCGTCGCTCCAAGCCTTGACGACGTTTCAGCAGTCGGCAGAGCGCGTCGCTAGTGGACAAGCTGCAGAGGGTGACGTCAAAGCGGTGACGGACATGCCCAGTAACTCGAGCGCGTCGGGCAGCTGCAAGACGCGAGCGCTGGAGCTCGAAGGGGCTCCTGAAACGCCGTGCGTGCGTTCGCGTGGGCTCGAACTCGACAGCGGTCCGAGCGCGAGTCCCGCGCCCGCGTCGTTGCGCGCGCGAACTGAAGCCGCGGACGGCATTCTCGCCCAAGTCTTCAGCTTCGAGCACACGCCATGACGCGACTTGCGAAGACTCTGGCCGTCACCTCTCTCGTCACGCTGTGCGCGGCGTGCGGCGGCGGCGCCGGCGGCAATGGTGAACCTGCGACGGCAGACGGCCCTTTGCCGTCAGGGTCCGGCACTGCGCGCGGACTCGTGCTGGTTACGGAGAACCCTGAGGCGCAGAAGAACGACAGTCAGCAGGGCGATGGCACGAGCACGCCCGAGATCGTCGATAGCGTCGAGCGCGACAAGCCGTAGAGCGACGGCCCGAGGCGGATCACTCGCTATTGAAACCGATCGTGATCGGAATCGTCAATGCCACGCTGTTTTGATCAGGTCGCCCTTCGCTGCGTGTGAAGCCCGTCTGCAGCCAGACCGAGGGATCGAAGAGCGGAATGCGCAGATCGACGCCGCTGACCTTGCGCTTGTCGCCCAGCGCACCGTAGTAACCAAGCGCCGATATTCGAGTATCTGCGAACCAAGGAAACTCGATGCGCGCTGCGAGCGGTAGGTAGGGGCCGCTGTTGTGAGGGCCGTCACTGACGGCGACGATGCCGCTTCCGTAGCGCGCACCCCCGAGCACCCCAATGTACTTGCCGCGATAACCCCAGAGCAGGGAGTAGTCGAAGTTGAGGGCGCCGAGCGTATCGCCACTGAACGTGATGAGCCCGAGGTTCAACCCCAACTGATCGTAGATCACGAACCCGCGGGACTCGTTGCCGAACTCTTCCGAAAACCCGAGGCTGAGCAGCGAGAAGTCGACCCTGCCGTAGCCTTGGAAGCCCGTGGCGGACGGCCGCGCGTCGTGCGGTTCGATCGATAGGCGCACGACTCCGAGAGCCTCACCCAAGCTCGGCGTCGCGGTGGGCCAAGACTCGTCGTCGTAGTCGTCGTCATCGTCGTCATCATCGTCGCTCGATCCGGAGCTCGACCCCGACGAGTCGCTCGAACCACTGACGCTCCCTGCGGGAAAATTGATCGGCGTCGGATCGCCGGATGGGATGAACGCGGCCCAGTAGTATGGATGGTGCGTTCCAGCTGAATGCTCGAGCACGAGCTGCACGTCGCGCAGCGCGGCAGAGCGGCCCATGCCGTCTTTGAGCCGGCGATAGTAGCCGCGCATCAAGTAACTGGTCGCATTGTCGTCGACGGACCACAGGCTCATGACCAACGATTTCGCACCCGCAATCGTCAGCGCGCGCCGTAAGCCGTAAACCCCTTCGCCTTGGCTCGTTTCGCCCTCCGCCGTTTGACACGCCGATAGCACGACGAGCTCTGTTCCCCTCAAATCCAAACTCGACGCTTCGAGCGCCGTCAGGACGCCATCCTCTCCGGCTTGGCCCTGCAAGCCCGTAGCGCCTGCAAACGCCAGACCCGAACGCAGAAGCGGATTCTGTGCGACCGCCAAACGTTCCTGGGCCGTCTTCGGATCCAACGCTTCGCCGTTCGGCCCCACCATCGTGGTCATCGACTGCACTGGCAGGAAGAAACCGTGCGTCGCCAAGTGCAGCAGTAGTGGCCGCGAAACTTGCTTCACTTGCGCTTCGGACGCGTCGTCTCCGGTGTGCAGCGTGGCGCTCGGGAAGAGCTTGGCCAAGGCGTCGGCTTCTTCGTGCGTGCCCGGCAACGCCGGGAACACGGCTTTGGCGAGCGCAGAGCCGCTGTTGTTCGTCTGGCCCGTGCTCACTCCGAAGTTCGGATCTGCAAAGGCTACGATCTGCCCCTCACTGCTCGTCGAGTCTCCAAGTCGGAGTAACTCGCGACCGCTCGTCAGGTAGGTGAAGTCGTAGTCTTCGAGCAAGAACTTGCTGCCGTTCACCAACGCCGCGAACGGCACCGCGCTGAGCGTGCCGTCGGGCGCGACGAAGACGTGCTTCTTGTCGCCGAGCGCGCTTTGCACGGGCTGCAGCACGCGCGCGTACAGAGCGCGTCCCGGCGCGAGCGCGTCGCGATCGGGGTGCCTGAGCGAATCGCGGAATGCGAGGACCAGTTGATCGAGGCTCGCCGCATCGCCCAAGTCGAACGCGCGAGGCTCACCTTCGTGCTGCAAGACATAGGCGAGATAGCGTAAACCCGGTTCGGCTTTTTGATAGTGCGCGTCTAGGGGTCGATACTCGACGATTTCGAGTAGTGCGTCGTCCGCGCCCAGCTTGGCTTGCACCGCCGGAATATCGATCGGTTGTGTCGCCTGCTTGAACGAGTCGTCGCCCTGATTGAGTTTATTTTCGATTTCTGCCGCTTCGGCCCTCAGCGCTTTCAAGCGATCGCCTGCTCCGGTGCCGGAGGTCGAGAGGTTGGCCATCTCGCCTTGCAACGCAGTCAGGCGCTGCATCAACGCGCGCGTTTCTTCGCTCTGCGTGGCGCGCACGGCGAGACCACTGCTGGTCATCGCGTCGAGCACGCGGCCCTTCGTGCGCAAGACTTGGGTCAATGCCAAGCGATTCAACTTGACGTTGTCGTTGCCGCCGAGGCGCTGCGCGTTCATCGTCTTCTGAAAGGCGACGAGGTACTCCCCCAAAAACGCGCGCTTTTGCTCTTCCGTTCCGGTGGCTAGCACCCGCGAGATGTCCTGCTCGCGTGAATCGAAGCAACGCCCAATCGGATCCAGGGAGCGCGCAAGATCTCCCGCCGCCCAGTACACCTCGCCCAAATCGCAGCCTTGCTGCACCAGCAGCGGGCTGTCTGCGGGCGTGAACGTCGCGCTCAGTCGCGAAGCCTCCAGAAGCAAGTGCTCGGCACGTCCGTATTGAGCGAGTCGCAAATAGTGAACACCGTGACTGTGCAAGTAGGTGGCCTGCAGTCCAGCAATCCAAGGCTCGCTGCCCAAAGCCCCGATTTCTTCGCCGAGCTTCAGATAGGAGAGCTCCGCCTCGTCGTGCTTGCCGGCATCGTCTTGCACGGACGCCAAGATCAGCCGTGCCGCAAGCTTGCCGATCGCGGCCGTGGGCGTCGCTTGAGCATCGTACAGCTGGATCGCGCGCTCGAGGACGCGAATGGCTTGTTCGTTGTCGTTGCGATGCCAGAGCAGGGTGCCCAAGTCTCTGACCGTGTCGGGCAGGGAGGCACTGCCAGTGCTTTGAGCGATCTCGTGCGCTCGGACGAAGTACTTTGCGCCGCGCTCCGGCGTACCGCGCGCAATCTCCATACGCCCCAACTCACCCAAGCACTTGAGTAATTCGGGGGCATTCGATCCGAACGCTTGTTCGCCGTATTCGAGCGCCTTTTGATAACGAGCCTCGGCTTGCGCATACAAGAAGGACTCACTCAGCACTTCAGCCGCCACTAGATTGACGGCCGCGAGGTTTCCGGGCTCGATGCCACTGCTCGCGTCGACTTTAGGCAACACGCTTTGTAGGATCACGAGCGCTTCACTGTCGCGCTCTTGCTGATGCAACTCCATGGCGCGCTGAACGTCAGCGAGCACGATGTTCGCGTCGAGCGTAGCGAGCTCTCCGCGCCAAGCATCGAGGTTGCCTGCGTAGCGATCCCCGTCGGCATGCGCCTCGTGAAAGCTGATCTCGGCTGCGAGCAATTCCCGCGCACGCGTCAGATCACCGGAGCGCGCGTAGAGCGAGACCAGGTAGACCTTGTCCTCCGTGAGCTCGAGACGAAACATCGGCTGCGCCGCTTCGGGCAGCCGCGGCATGAGCTGCTGCTCTTGCAGGTCGAGCGCGCGCTGCACGGCCTCGATCGCGCCCGGGATGTTGTCTTGCTGATCTAGCTCACGTGCGTGTTTCGAGAGCTGCTCTGCTTCGTCCAGCAGCGCACTGCTATCGCTTTGAGCGAAGGCTTGGCCCGCCGTCAACGGCTGTATGCCGAGGGCAAGCGAAAGGGTGACGACACAACGAGCAACACGCGCACGAGACCAAGACATGCTCGCGCAAACCAACAAGGTCGAGCGCACGGCGTCAAGTTAATCTGCGCTCGGACGCGTAGTGGCCGCCGTCAATGTGCGGCGGCCACCCACTGTCGCGCTGAGAGCCGATCTCAAAACCTGCCGCCGATGGGCCGTTGCTCTGGGAAGGGGCCGCCCGCCCGGATCGGCCCGCGCTAAGGCAGCTACCCGTTCTTCACGGTGCTGCCTTTCAGCGACCCGCTCTGCCGCTATCTGCGCTTCAGCTACCGAGTGCGGACTCGATGTCCTTCGACACTGCGTCGAAGTCGGTCGGGTTCGAAATGCGCTTGCCGTTGATGAACATCGTCGGAGTGCCCTGCACCATGACGTCTTCGCCCATCTTCACGTCGGCATCGACGCGCGGCTTGAGCGCGGCACTGTCGAGGTCCTGCTTGAACTTGTCGACGTTGAGGCCCAACGTCTTGGCGAGCTTCTCGAGATCCGGACGAGCCAAGCCCGCTTGGTTCTTGAACATCTCGTCGTGGAACTCCCAGAACTTGCCTTGAGCGTTGGCGGCGAGGGCCGCTTGCGCTGCGCCTGCGGCGTTCTGATGGAACGAGAGCGGGAACTGACGGAACACGAAGTGGACCTTGTCGCCGTACTTCTCTTTGATCTGCGAAGTGACGTTGGCGGCCTTGGCGCAGAAGGGACACTGGAAGTCCGAGAACTCCACGATCGTGACCTTGGAGGTCTTGGGTCCGAACGACGGGGCGTCTTCGGCGGCGATCGCGACCATTTGATCGTTGGTCAGCGGCTGATTCGCCTTCTCTTGCTGCTTCAGGTCCGTGACGATCTCGTCCACGTGCTCGAGCATCTGCGAGCACTGATCAGGCGGGAAGCTCTTGGTCTTCTCTTGGACCATCTTGCAGGTCTCGGTCTCTTTGCCGACGCCGGTGCACAGCTTCTCGACCAGCTCCTCGCACTTCTTGCCCTGCTCTTGCAGCTTCTTCTCGGTGAAGCTGAAGTCCTTGATGCCGGCTGTGCAGGCGCTGTCGGCGAGCAGTTCGAGCGTGTTCTTGGCGCCTGTGCAGGCACCCGACTTTTCGCCGACCTTGTCACAGATCTTCTTGCCGAGTTGTTCGCAGGCCGAGCCTCCGCTCGCGGCTGCGGCACTCGATGCGCTGCCCGACGGGCTCACTGCGTCTTTCTTTTCCGGCTTCTTGCAACCGGTTGCGGCGGTGGCAGCCAGGATTCCCATCAGGCCGACGACGCGGCAGAGCTTCACGTGGTTCATGTCTCGATCCTTTCGACGCCCCTGAGGCGACCCCAAAAACGGGAGCAGTACCTAGCACCACAACCCGACTCGCGGAAGGGAGGTGCGACGTGTGCGGCGCAACGGTCCGGCGACGGCGACCACTGCGAGTCTCGAATGCCGTCCCAGGCGCAAGGCAATGGACAGCCGTTCGAGCCCGGACTAAACGCCTGTGCATGATCAAGACACCCAGCGGGCTGCAATACGAAGACACCGAGGTCGGC
>DATAHU010000243.1:0-241692 GCA_036263015.1 Polyangiaceae bacterium
TGCATCGTGCTCAGTCACGCCCCGCAGACGAGTCTGCATGGTGAGCGATTCTGGACGGGCGACGTCGCCCAGTTGGCAAACGCCATCACGGCCACAGGTAAACGCCGTGTCTACGTCGACGGCGGCAAGGTGATCCAACAGTTCCTGGCCGCAGATTTGATCGACGATCTCACGCTCAGCGTAATTCCGCTGTTGCTAGGCACGGGGATCCGCTTGTTCTCCGAAGCTGGACCCGAGCGCGCTCTCGAACTCGGCAGCTCGTCCGCGTTTGGAAGCGGGTTGGTCCAGCTCCGCTATCGACGCCCGCGATCTGGACGAGCAGGCTGCTAGCCCGGCTCGTGTTAGCCAAATCCCGTAAGCCCTGATCTTTGCAGCGGATGTCTGGGGAGCTGTCAGCCGTGCCTTGCCGAGAAGCCAGAGCCAATGGCGCGCCCTGGTCCCATCTGCCCCGGGAGACTAGACTGAGTGCAAAATCGAGCTCCCATGAGCGACCAACGCCGTCCTACTTTTGCCCACCGCTGCGGTCTACGCTGGGGTCTCCAAACTTTCGCGCTGACCCTTGTCTTCGGCGCCTGGCTCTGGAGCTGCAGCAGCAACAACGACGTGGCTCCACCCAAACAGAGCACGCAGTCAGGCGCACAAGCCCCCCAAACGGGCAACGCGCCGGTAACCCCCGGCACACCAGGCCCAATCGCTGCGGGTCCAACCGACCCAGGCCCAGGTATTGGACCCGAGGTCGTGGCTACGCCCGGGTCAAGCGAAGTGACTCCCACCGGGGGACCCACGCCTGCCGCGCCTGCGCTGCCGGGTGCTAACCCTGCGCCGACCAGCGAGACGACGACAAGCACTGGGCCTGTCGAAGGACCGTCTGTGGTCGAAGACGAGGACACGACGATCATCGAGACGACGCCACCCGTCAGCACCGTCAACCACTTGCCGCTGAATCTCGGCAGTGAAACGACGTGTGACGACATGGATGAAAACAGCAACGGGATCATCGACGACGTCGACGTGGGCAAGGATGGCCTGTGTGATTGCATTCACATCGGCTTCTTCGGCGAGATCAGCTCCGACGCCGGCATGAAGACTGCGTCGTTCGAGGCTTGGCTCGTGGCACGCAGCGGCCAAGTTCCAATCAAGCATTTGGCCGCAAACGAAACCCTGACCGCGGATTGGCTAGCCTCCCTGCAAGTCCTAATCGTGGGCGGCATGCAAGACCGCGCTGCAGCCGGCGGTAAGTTTACGGCGGAAGAAGTCGCGGCCTTCGACGACTGGGTTCAGAACCGTGGTGGCGGCGTGATCACTCTTTCCGGCTATACCGCGAGCTCCGATGACGCGCGCCCAACGAACGAATTGCTCGTCAACACCGGCTTGTCGTATCAGTTGACGGGGGTACCGATGGACGGCGTGATCGGGGATGGGGCTCCCCCCAACTGGCTCACCGGGATTGTGGCGCCGGATCATCCGACGGTCGATCAGGTCTCCCAAATTGGAGTTTACTACGCGTATCCCGTCAAAGGCGATGGCACGGTCATTCTGCGCGAAGGCACCTACGATCTGGCCATGGCCAAAGAAGTAGGCATGGGCAAGGTGTTCATCTTTTCCGACGAATGGATCACCCAGGATGCGACTTGGGCAGGCCTGTCCGACGGGCAAAGCATGCCTTGCCAGCAGCCCTGCAACGAACAACAGAACAGCTGTCGCATCGCCAGCGAGCAGTGCACGCAGTGCGAGATGGCACCTTGCAGTGATCCCAACGATACGGACGCGGGCACCTGCGCCAAAGGCTGCCAGCCGAGCTGTGAGAACGAGACGATGCGTTGCCAAACCAACACCGACTTGTGCACTGCTTGCCAAGCCGAGGCAGACGCGCGCGCAGAAGCGACACCGCGTCTGTGGCTCAACACGATCCGTTGGCTGACCCCGACCAGCGAATGCAAAGTCGACATTCCTCCCAGCGTCCGCGTGCGCTGAAACGCGCGTTCGACGAGCAGCGCCGTGCAGCGCGTGGTGTGCTGCAGATTTACGCATGTGCTCTATTGTGCGCAGCCTGCTCCGGCGACGATGCCAAGTCAGGCGCCAAGAGCTGGCCGAAGGCTTGTGGCGATCTCTACGACCAAGACCGTCTGCCTGATTTCGAAGTCGAGATCGACGAGCAACAGTGGAGCGCGATGGCAGACGATTGCGCTAACCACAGCGAGCAGTATCGGCCAATCACGTTGCGCTACGGCGACGAGTCGGTCAGCGCCATGTGGCGGCTCAAGGGCAACTGGTCCTGGAGCTGCGACAAGTACCAGTTCGTGATCTCATTCAACGAACAAGATCCCGACGGACGCTTTCACGGGCTGCGCAAGTTGGTGTTGGACGCACCTCGGTACGACCAGACGCTGCTCCACGAGCGTTTGGCGTTCCACTATTTGTCGCGCCTGGGCGGGCCGTACTCTTGCATCAACAACGCCAAGTTGAGCATCAACGGGAAGTACTACGGGCTGTACGCCAACGTGGAGCGCATCGATCGCGAGTACCTCGAGCGCAACTTCGACGATCCGAGCGGCAACCTCTACAAGGAAGGCAAGGAGCAGAAGACGAACGAAGACACGGCTGACACGGCGAGCGTCGATGCCTTCTGGGCTACGACCGACGTCAAAGAACTGGCGAAGCTGGTCGATTTGGACGAGGCGCTCGGCGTTTGGTCGGGCCTCGCGATGTTGCCCGATCCAGACAGCTATTGGGCAGGAGTGGAGATCAACTTCTATCTGTACGAGCACCCGAAGCGCGGCTTGTTGTTCCTGCCCTATGACTCGGATCTCTCGTTTGGTGAAACGGTATGGCCAGATCTCGAAACCATGGACCCGATCACGCACGAACACGACGAGTGGAAGCGTGAAGCCCAATACAAGGCCGTGCTCTCGGACCCGATGTACTGCAAATCCTACGTCGAGCGCATGAGTCGCGCGCGCAAGCTCTACGATCCCACGGAACTCGAGTCGAAGATCGAGCGCTGGAGCGACCAGATCGCGGACGCCTTGGCGAGCGATCCGCACCGCGGGTTCACCGATGACGAGCACACTCGAGCGCTCGACGCACTGCGCTCGTTCCCAACGCGACGTGCCAAGTTCATCGACGCCTGGATTGCCGCGGGTTCACACTGTCCCGTGACCTGGCCGTGATTCGACCAGGTCCCAAGCTCGCGCCGATAGCGGCCGAAAACCCCAGCCTGCCTCAGCCGCCGATGCCGGCGACGAGCGGCGCGATCAACAGCGAAACCACGCCCATCACCTTGATCAAGATCGACACGCCAGGACCGGAAGTGTCCTTGAAAGGATCGCCGACCGTATCGCCGACGACCGCCGCCTTGTGAGCGTCGGAACCCTTCTTGTGCCCGGGCAGGCCGCCCTTCTCGATGAACTTCTTCGCGTTGTCCCAAGCGCCACCGGCGTTGGCCATGAACAAGGACAACGTTGCGCCGACGACTAGCGCACCAGCCAGTGCCCCCGCCAGCGCCTTCGGACCCGCCACGAACCCAATCACGACGGGAGCCAAGACGGCGACGGCACCCGGGAAGATCATCTCTTTGATCGCTGCAGCCGTGGCCAGATCCACGATGGCCTTCGGTTGCGGCTCGACGCCTTCCTTACCTTCGAGCAAGCCCGGGATTTCGCGGAACTGACGGCGGATCTCTTCGACGATGGCGCCGGCAGCGTTGCCGACCGACGTCATCGTGCTGGCGCCGACGATGCAGGGCAGGATCGCGCCGAACAACAAGCCCATCAGCACGTCCGAATCGACCAGACTGAGCTGCAAGGGCTCGAGGTTCAACGTTGCGCGCGCCTGGTTCACTTCCATGTTGAAAGCGGCGAACAACGCCACGACCGTGAGCACCGCCGAGCCGATGGCAAAGCCTTTGCCAACTGCGGCAGTCGTATTGCCGACAGCGTCGAGCTCATCGGTGATGTCGCGCACTTCCTTGCCCAAGCCGGCCATCTCGGAAATGCCGCCGCCGTTGTCGGCGATCGGACCGTAGGCATCGACCGTCATCACGACAGCGGTGCCGGCCAACATGCCGACCGCGGACAACGCAATGCCGTAGAGACCCAAGGCGTTGTTCGCGACCCAACCCACGAAACAGAGCGTGACCAAGGGAACCACGCAGCTCTCGAGGCCGACGGCTACGCCGCGGATGACGCTCGTACCAGGACCGGTCAGAGCGGCGTTGGCGATCTTGCGAACGGGACCGGCCGACGTGTAGTAGTCCGTGATTAATCCGACGATCGCGCCACCGAGAGCGCCGGCGCCCAGCGTCACGAGCACTCCGCTCGAAGCACCGAGGCCTGGAAGCACGACCGCAGCCGCGGCCACGGTCAAGAACGGCGGCAACAGCAAGGCCAAACGCAAAACGCGTGCGGGCGGCAGGCCACGCAACGAGCGTGTGATGAAGATGCAGACGATGGAAACGGCAAGACCCAGTGTGGCGAGCAAGATCGGCAGCGATACCGCCAAGATTCGCAGATCGGTGGGATCCATGCCGTCGGCGAGCACTCGCAGCTGTTCGACGGGCAGGGTCAAGCCGAGCGCCATTGCTGCAACCACTGCAGCCACGTAACTCTCGTAGATGTCGGCGCCCATGCCGGCGATGTCACCGACGTTGTCACCAACGTTGTCGGCGATCACGCCTGGATTGCGGGGATCGTCTTCGGGGATATTTGCTTCGACCTTACCGACGATGTCGGCTCCGACGTCTGCGGCCTTCGTGTAGATGCCGCCGCCGATTCGAGCGAACAACGCAATGGAGCTCGCACCCACTGCGAAGGAGTGTACGACCGTGCCGAACACTTTGCCCTCTTCGCCGCCGGCGCCGATGCCACTGCTATAGAGGTGGTAGATACCCGCCAGACCGACGAGGCCAAGGCCCGCTACGCAAAGTCCCATCACAGCGCCGCCGTCGAGCGCCATCAACAACGCCGACGCTTTGCCCAAAGTGCGCGCCGCTTCAGCAGTGCGTACGTTGGCAAACGTTGCCGACTTCATGCCGAAGAAGCCGGCGAGCAGCGACAGGAACGCGCCCGACAAGAACGAGAGGCCCGACACCATCCCGAGCGTGGCCCACAACACTCCGAAGACGACGATCGCGTAAATCGCGAGCACCTTGTACTCGCGGGCGAGGAAGGCCATCGCACCCTCGCGGATGAAGCGCGCGATGCGAGCCATTTCCGGCGTCCCCTCCGGTGCGCCTCGAACTCTAAGATAGAAGAAGAAAGCGACGGCCAGTGCGGCGCCCCCGGTGCCGAAAGCCTGTAGCGGTTGAAAGGTCATGCGAGATCGCCGGGAAGAACCCTATTTCCTGGGGTTGGGTCAAGACCAGTCGCGAACTTAACAACTTCAAATGACCGCTGGGCCGATGATTTGCAGCCCACCGGAAACCTGCTCCCGCACACATAGGAACACCCCTGGGAGGCTTGTCTCAAAACGCAAGCCACCCAGCCAGATCTGAGCGCAAGCCTCGATAAGCGTGACGGATCGGCAGTCGGATCAGCCAGCGAAGACCTTCGACAAAGCCACAGCCAGCTGGTGACGATCGAACGGCTTCTGTATTGATACGAGCCCTTGGGCGCTCTGCAGCGCACCGGAGTCGTAGCCGGTCATGAACAGCACACGAGGTTCGGGACCGAGCTGCTTCATCGCTTCGACCATGCTCACCCCGTCCATTCCCGGCATGCGCACGTCGGTAACGACCCCCGCGACTTCGGGCGCTCGACTCTTCCAGAATTCGAGCGCGTCCTCGGCGTTGCTGGCCTGAACCACCCCATAGCCAAGCTGTTTGAGCGTTTGCGCCACGACCCAACGCACGGCGTCATCGTCGTCGACCACGAGCAGCGATTGCGCCGGGGGTGGCCGCGAGGTCGTCGGTCGCGGTCTGAGCGACGGAGTCGCATTCACGCGCGGCAGGCCGATGCGAAACAGCGTTCCCTCACCCAGCCGGCTCTCCAGGCTGATGTTGCCCCCGCTCTGTTGGATGATCCCGTGAGTTACCGCCAAGCCGAGTCCGGATCCGTCGCTCTCGCCGCGGGTCGTGAAAAACGGCTCGAAGGCATGCTCGCGCGTATGCTCGTCCATCCCGACCCCAGTGTCCTGTACCCAGAGCTCGATCTCGGCCTGGGAGCGGTTGCGCGTCCCCAGCGTCAGGGTCCCGCCCTCGGGCATCGCCTGGCCGGCGTTGATCACGAGATTCAACAGCACGTGCTCGAGCTGGGTCGCGTCCGCCGAAATCACTCCCAGCTCAGGGGCTAGGTCCAGCTCCAACTTGACCCCACTGGGTAACACTTTCTCGACCAAGGCTCGCAGGTGTTCGATCAGCGCGTTGAGCGCGAGCGGCTCCGGGCGCAAGACTTGCCTGCGTCCGTAGGCCAAGAGCTGGCGGGTCAGTGAAGAGCCGCGCGCGACGCAGTCCTTGATCTGGTCGATCGAGTCGCGCGCCGTTGGCGTCGTGACTTCGGGCTCGAGCAACTCGGCGAAGCCGCGGATCGCCGTCAGCATGTTGTTGAAGTCGTGCGCCACCGCTCCGGCCAAGGTGCCCACCGTCTCGATCCGCTGCGCACTCTCGAGGGCGCGGTCGCGCGCTCGAATCGCGAGCTCCGCCTGCTTCAACAGACTGACGTCGGTAATCGACAACGCAACTCTGCCGCTCGACGTGCGGACCCCTGCCACCTGGTACCAGCGTTGGCCGTCGTGCTCTTCGAGCAACTCACCAGAGTTCAACGCATCGCTGCGCTCCGCCGTGAGCTCGGGGACCAAGTCCAGGCGACGGCGGATCCAGTCTTCACGCGTCAACGGCTGCCCGTTCACGTTCAACGGCAAAGGCGCGCTGTCCAGCAACTGCCGATAGCTGCTGCCGCGAAGCACTGGGCGAGCTCCGAACAATTGCTCGAAAGCTTGATTGAACAACAACAAGCGCTCGCGGTCATCGATTAACGCGAACGCGTGCGTGGTTTGCGATAGCTCCAGCCATTCTGACAGTTCTCCCCGAAAACCTGCGATCAACTGCTCGTTCTGTTGCCTCAATCGCAGCTCGGCCAGAAACGATTCGTAGCCGTGGTTGGTGGCACGCAAGAGAAAGAAGATGAAGCTCAGCGCCAGAGCCCCCAGAACCCAATACGAGCGGTCACCTTGGGCCGCGAAATAGCAGGCCGTCGGCAGCAACGCGCCGAGCACGTAGCCTCGCGCGGCTTTCGGCAGAGGGACCAGCGACGCTGCTGCGCCTGCTGCCATGGCCGCGATTGCGAGAAAGACGACGAAACGCTGCAGCTGATCCGCGTCGTGCAGCAAGAACACGGATGCACCCCAAGCCATACCCAGCAACGTCGAACTGACTTCGACGAGGCGCTGTCCGCGCTTCGTGCCACGCGCTTTGCGCCCGGGCTGACGCCGCCAACGCGCGTAGAACCAGATCGCCGCGCCCGCCTGGAAGAGGGCCCAAGTCGACAGCAGTCCGGTTGGCGCGGTGCCGTACAACAAGACCACGAACAGCAAGGTGTTCGCGAGCGTGCCTGCGCTGTTGATGGGCGTGCGACGAAAGAAGGCATCGAGCAGCGTTGCGCGCAGCTCGGAGGCTTGCGCTTCATCCAACTCGGACGCTGGCGTCGACAAGTAACCCCCCACGCTCTTCACTCCCCACGCAGACGTTCGAGCGCCCGACGATCGGCTTTGGTTGGACGTCCAGCGCCTCGCTCGCGGATCGCGACTTTCTCTTCCTTGGGCGCGGGCGGCGGTGAGCGGTCGTCGTACAATGCGCGCGCAAGCGGGGCCGAAAGGCGTTTCTCGGCCAGCTCCAGTACCAACAGGATAAGTTCACCTCTAGCACTCAGTGCACGAACCTCGTCACCGCGTTTGAGGATGTGGCTCGCCTTGACGACTTGTTGATTGATGCGCACGTGTCCGCCCGCGCAAGCCACCTGTGCCAGCGCCCGGCTCTTGTACAAGCGCGCCGCGACGAGCCAGCGATCGACTCGCACGACGAGGAGCGGCTCCGGCATCAGGCGCTCGCCGAGGGCGCCACGTCACGTGGACTCCGAGCGTGCTCCAACCAACGTCGCGCGCTGCCGATGATGATCGAGGCTACGCCCACCAGCAAGACGCTCGTGACGACCAGGTTGACCATACCGGTCGTGCGCGTCGCTGCGACTTGCGTCATCGGATAATAGATGCGGCGCACGCTCTCGACGCCAGCGCTCAGCGTGGTCGTGGAAAGAAACGCCAGCGGCGCCAAGGTGATCCAGGCGTACTGTTTGCGCGGAGACTCACGCAGGATGATCGTCGTCGCGACGCAGAGCGCGGCGCAGGCCAAGAGTTGATTGGCGATGCCGAACATCGGCCAAATCGTCGAGATGTTGCCTGTCAGGATGAAGTACGTCCAACCGCTCACAATCAGCAAGGTCGCGACCACGCCCCCGGTGTGGTTACTAGGTGAACCCCACTCGACTTTGAAGCGTCCCAAAAACTCTTGCATCAAGAAGCGGCCGATGCGGGTTCCCGTATCGATCGTGGTCAAGATGAACAACGCCTCGAACATGATCGCGAAGTGGTACCAGTAGGAAAGCAATGTACTCATTCCCGGCAACCCGCCGAGCACGCGAGCCATGCCGACGGCGAGCGAAACTCCGCCACCGGTACGGGCCACCACGACTTCGTCTGCGCTGCGGGACAAGCCGGGCAGCTCTTTGACGGTGATTCCGAGCCGCGCAAAGTCGCGATCGTCGAGCCCCGTGGCGTGGCGCTCCTTGGGATCCACCTCATAACCGAGCGCAGCAAACGTAGGGTTGGACAACGCCAATAGCTTCGAGGCCGGCAAGCTCTGACCGGCAAGGGATGCTAGCTTCGCGTCCTGGCCCAAGCCGAGCAGCTGCCGATCGTGCTCCGACAGCGAAGCGTCCGCGCGTCCGAGCTCTTCGAGTGAACGCGCAAGTCCAATGCCCTTGCTGTCTTGAGACGCTACGATCGCAATCTTGGGATCGGTGTTGATCGCGACGTAGTCCTCGGGGGGCATCACGCAGGCCGCAATCAAGGCGGTCAAGCCGACGAGCCCTTCCATCAACATTGCGCCGTAGCCAATCGCGCGACAGTCCGACTCGCGATCGACCATCTTGGGCGTCGTTCCACTCGACACGAGCGCGTGGAAACCGCTGATCGCGCCGCAGGCGATGGTGATGAAGACGAAGGGAAAGAGCGGCCCTTTGATGATCGGACCCCCGCCGTGGATGTACTGAGTGAAGCCCGGCATCTGCAACGTCGGATGCACGACCACGACGCCCACGACCAACAGCAGGATCGTGCCGATCTTGAGGTAACTCGATAGATAATCCCGCGGGCACAACAAGAGCCAGACGGGCAGAACACTCGCGACGAAGCCATACACGGCGATCGCCAGCGTGAGCACGGGCTTGGAGTGTCGGAAAAGGTCGGCATAGCTCGAGTCCGCGATCGCTTTGCCGAGCAAGAGCGCGATCAACAACAGCACCACCCCAAAGGCGCTGGCCTCGCGAATCCCCCGCGTCGAGCCTTTGCGAAACACGTGAATGTACAACCCCATCACGAGCGCGATCGGGATCGAACAAGCCACCGTAAACACGCCCCACGCACTTTCGGCGAGCGCACCCACGACGACGTTGCCGAGACCGGCCAGGGCTATCACGATGATGAACAGAATCGCGACGGCCGTGATCGTTCCCAGCGTCTCACCGAGCTCCATGCGAGCGATCTCTGCCAACGAGCGCCCTTTGCGTCGCGTGCTCGACACCAAGATCACGAAATCATGGACGGCCCCGCCCAGCACGACTCCGAACAAAATCCAGAAGAACCCAGGATAAAAACCGAATTGAGCGGCCAGAACCGGCCCGATCAAGGGTCCTGCGCCGGTGATGGCCGCAAAGTGATGCCCGAACAGCACCCATTTGTTGGTCGGATGAAAATTGTGTCCGTCTTCGAGTTCGTGCGCTGGCGTGCGGCGCGCGTCGTCGAGGCAGAGCACTTTCGCGGCGATGAAGGCCGAATAGTAACGATACGCGATGCTGAGCACCGCCAGCGCGACGAGCATCCACCAGGCTGCGTTCATAGCGCGGGTGTAGCGACATCCGTTCTGCTGATCCAGATCGAAGCGGATCCGAGGAGTGTCGGGAAAAGACGTTTTCGCGGGCCTTGGCGCCTGCTACGACCTAGGCGGTGAACTTCTTTGGACACGCGGTGATCGCCTCCTGGGCGCGGCCGGACCCGGCCTTCGCCTTGGGGGCAATGCTCCCAGACCTGGGCCGCATGCTCGGCGCGCGCCACGTGTCCAGTGAAGATCCCGCGCTCGGGGCAGGCATTGCTTTTCATCACGAGAGCGATCGCGTCTTCCATCAAAGCCGTGTGTTTGCGGAGTTCGAGCGTGCGGCCCTTGCGTACTTTCGCGAGCGACGGGTCCCGCGCGGACCGCGCCGCGCGCTCTCGCACATCGGAGTCGAGCTGCTTTTGGATTGCCACTTGGCGAGCAAAGAGCAGGTGGCAAGTTATCTCCGAGCACTGAACGCCGCAGGCCGAACCGACGTCGCGGACCGGATCACGTGGCGCTCGGGGTCGGCCGCCCACGGCCGAGATTTGCAGTCTGCGCAGTTGGACTTCCAAGAGCTTTGCCGGCGGCTCGCGAGCCGTGTCGAGCGGCTCGTTCCAGAGCGCCCGAGAGATTTGACGCCGCGACTCGAAGCCATCCTCTCGGGTCACCCCCGCTTGGCACTGCCGGGCGATCGCGGCTCCGAAGTACACGCGAGCGTGAACGACTGGTTGGACATGACTTGGCCGGTCGTAGAGCAGCGCTTGCCGGAGTGGCTCGCCGAGCTAGCGACGGGCTTACACCTAAAACAGGCGATTCAACCGGAACTCGGCCTTCCCAATTCGGAGCAAGCTGCGTGAAAGACGAGGATTTCGATTCCGAGGAACTGCCACAACGGCCAAACATCGCCGACAGCGTGTTCGAGGAGCTGCGCGGACAGATTCTCTCGGGCAAGCTGAAAGCCGGACAGCGGCTTGCAGGTGAACGCGAGCTCGCAATCAGCTTCGGCACCAATCGCAATACGCTGCGCGAGGCTGTACGCAAGTTGGAGCAGGCGGGGCTGGTCAGCGTCCGCCACGGCCAAGGAGTCACGGTCTGCGACTTCCGGCGCACCGGCACGCTCGAACTGTTTACCCCGTACCTACAGAGCGGCCCCGACATGCGTGAGATCGTCGAGATGCTCTCGGACGCGTTGACCCCGCGCGTGATGCTGATCGAATACGCGACGCGGCTCGCGGCGCGGCGTGCGGTGGCAGCCGATCTCGAACAGTTGAACGAACTGTGTGAGCTGTTGATCACGGCCTTCAACGCCAAAGAGGCGCGGGTCGTGGCCAACGGCTTCCATCGCTGGCTAGACGCGCTGGTCGACGCGGGCCACTCGACGGCCATGCGCTGGATCACGAACCCGTTCTTGCGAGCGTTGAAGCATTTGCTCAACCGCTTACCGATGCTCTGGATCTTGGAACCGAGCTTTCCGGATCACCTGCGCGAAGTGATCAGGGCGATCGAAGCCGGCGACGAAGAAGCTGCGGCCTCGACGACGAGGGCCTACTATCAAAAGGTCGACGCGCAGCTGTTGCAGCTCTTGGAACGCGTCGTCGCCACGACGTCACCGCGCCAAGCGTCCTGAGTCAGGGCTCATGAACCAAAGAATCCTGATCGCGGGGGCGGGAGATCTCGGCGTGCGCGTTGGCGCGTTGCTGGCCGCGGGTGGCGCGCAAATTTTCGCGCTGCGTCGCAGTCAGGGGATGTTACCCCAGAGCCTGGAATTCATCGGCGCAGATCTGCGAGATCCCGATTCGTTGTCTCGCTTGCCGGAGCGCCTAGATGGCGTGGTCTACGCGGCGGCGGCCGATGAAAGCAGCGACGCAGCTTACCAACAGGCGTATGTGCTCGGCCTGAGCAACTTGCTCCAAGCGCCCAGCCTGAAGGCGCACACCCCCGGCCGCATGTTGTTCGTCTCGAGCACGGCCGTTTACGCGCAAGCCGACGGAGAGTGGGTAGACGAGGCCTCGCCTTGCAACGCTTCACATTTCAGCGGCCGTCGCACGCTCGAGGCAGAACGCGTTCTGAGCGTGAGCGGCGTGCCGTGGACGGTCGCGCGCGCCGGAGGCATCTACGGCCCGGGGCGCACGCGGCTCATCGATCAAGTGCGCGCGGGCGAGGCCCGCTTCGATCCCGACCAGATCGAATACACGAACCGCATCCATGTCGACGACTTGGCGGGGGCGATCGTCCACCTCTTGCGACATCCGCAAGGCTTGGGCGTGTTCAATTGCGTCGATTACGAGCCCGCGCCGCGACAGGAAGTCTTGACTTGGCTCGCCAGGCAACTCGCAGCACCGACTCCGCGGCCACTGGATCCACGCGCCTCGAGTCCCGATGTTTCGAACCCCGCACTGGCAACACGCAGCCGCGTGCGGCAGAGCAACAAGCGCGTCAGCGGCGAAAAGCTGCGCGCGCTGGGATACCAGTTTCGATATCCCAGCTATCGGGAGGGGTATCGCGAGCTGATGCTCGCAGCCGGTCTGCTCACAACCGATCGATGATCGCTCGCGTGAACTCCTTGGTGCCCAAGCCTCCGCCAAGGTCCTTGGTCTTTTCACCCTCGGCCAGCGCGCGATCGTAAGCGCTCTTGATGCGCGCCGCGGCCTCGGAACACGAAGCGTCGCCTTTGGTGACGGCCATGTGATTGAGCATCATCACGCCGCTCATCAACAGCGCGAGCGGGTTCGCCAAGTTCTTGCCAGCGATGTCTGGCGCGGAACCGTGTACGGCTTCGAACACGGCCTGCTCATCGCCGAAGTTCGCGCCGGGCGTTACCCCGAGACCACCAACCAAACCAGCACACAGGTCGGAAACGATGTCACCGTAGAGATTTTCGCACAACAGGATGTCGAACTTCGAGGGATCTTGCACCAGGCGCATCGAGCCCGCATCGACGATCAGCTCGTTGTATTCGATGTTCGGATAGTCTTCTTTGTGAACTTTGCGCGCTTCGTCGATGAACATGCCATCGGTCAGCTTCATGATGTTCGCCTTGTGCAGCGAAGTGATCTTCTTGCGCTTGCGATGGGTGGCATATTTGAAGGCCCAGCGCGCGATCCGGCTACAGGCCACGCGCGTCGCGACTTTCATCGACGCCACGACGCCTTCGGTGATCAGATTCTCGACGCCGCTGTAGAGGCCTTCGGTGTTCTCACGAATGATCACGAGATCGACCCCCTCGTAGCGCGTGGTGACGCCGGGCAAGCTGCGCACGGGACGCACGGCTGCGTACAGGTTCAAGGTCTTGCGCAAAGCGACGTTGACGCTGCGAAAACCGCCGCCGACGGGCGTCGTGCACGGCCCTTTGAGCGCCACACCGTGCTGCAAAATGGCCTGCAGCGTGGATTCGGGGAGCAATTCGCGCTCGCCGTGGAGCAGGGCGCTTTCGCCCGCGTGGTGCTCCACGAAACTGACGGGAGCACGAGCCGCGCTGAAGACGGAACAGACCGCTTCGCTCACTTCTGGGCCAATGCCATCGCCTGCAATCAACACAACGGTGTGGTTCATGCGGCGGACGCTACCTAGGCGGCGGCTCGGGTGCAATGCTTGCAAGCAGATCTCGAGAGCAGGCACAGACGCGAGAACTTGCTCGGTTGTCAGCCGATCGTCAGGCATCTACACTGGGAACAGAATGAGCACGAGTCAGCTCACCCTCGCGCTTGGGCCGACGAATACCGGCAAGACCCACCGCGCGATCGAACGCATGCTCGAGCACGACACGGGAATGCTCGGGCTACCGCTGCGTTTGTTGGCGCGCGAGGTTTACGACAAGGTCAGCGCGCAAATCGGCGAACGACGAGTCGCTCTGGTGACGGGCGAAGAGAAACGTATTCCAGAGCGGCCTAGCTACTGGATTTGCACGGTCGAGGCCATGCCTCGACAAGTGGAGGTCGATTTTCTGGCCGTGGACGAGATTCAACTCATCGCTCATCCAACGCGCGGCCACTTGTTCAGCGACCGCTTGTTACATTCCCGAGGTCGTCTGGAAACTTGGTTTCTGGGGTCGCACACCGCGCGCGACTTGGTACAGCAGCTCGTGCCGGGCGCGGTGGCCTCGCACCGGCCGCGACTTTCGCGGCTTTCGCATACGGGCGCCGTGAGTCTCGGCGGGTTACCGCCGAAGAGCGCGGTCGTCGCCTTCAATACGGCACACGTCTACGAGTTGGCCGAACGCATTCGGGCGCGACGCGGCGGCGCGGCCGTCGTGCTCGGCGCGCTATCACCACGCACACGCAACGCACAAGTCGCGATGTTCCAATCGGGCGAAGTCGATCATTTGGTCGCCACCGATGCCATCGGCATGGGACTGAACTTGTCGCTCAATCACGTCGCGTTCTCTGGGCTGCACAAATACGACGGCAAGGAGTCACGTCCACTGCTCACGGCAGAGCTCGCGCAGATCGCGGGCCGCGCCGGCAGGTACTCGAGCGACGGCACGTTTGGCACGCTCACCCCCTGCCCCCCGCTATCTCAGAAGATCGCACACCAGATCGAGACGCACTCGTTCCCCCGTGACCGCTATGCCGAATGGCGCAACAGCGACTTGGTGTTCGACAGCGTGGAAACGTTGCTCGGTTCGCTTGCCGAACGCCCGAAGCATCCGCTTTTGCGACCGACCGCGTTGGCCGACGACACGCTCGCGCTGAACAATTTGTTGCAGCGAGCGAGTGTGCGTCACGAGCTGGGTAGCGCGCGCGAAGTCGAGCTCTTGTGGCAAGTCTGCCAAATCCCGGACTATCGCAAGCTGCTGCCCGAGGCGCACGCCGAACTCTTGCATTCGGTGTTCCAGCAACTGGTCGCCAGCAGCCACGCGCTCAGCGAAGACTGGCTCCGCGAACGCTTGCAGCGTTTGGATGACGTGAACGGGGATTTGGATAGCCTGCTGGGTCGCATCTCCTTCGTCCGAACG
This sequence comes from Polyangiaceae bacterium, assembly GCA_036263015.1. Taxonomy (GTDB): domain Bacteria; phylum Myxococcota_A; class Polyangia; order Polyangiales; family Polyangiaceae; genus SZUA-265. The sequence continues at coordinate 15,036 of DATAHU010000243.1, forward strand.
TGGACGTATGTCTGCAATCAGCCCGGCTGGGTGACGCAGGCAGCCACCTGGCAGGCGCTTGCGCGCGAGATCGAAGACCGTTTGAGCGACGCCTTGCACGATCGACTCGTCCAGCGCTTCGTCGAGCGCACGCGCAAACACAGCTTCGCGGCCCACGCACGGCCCGCGCGAAAAGTAGCGTCTGCCGAGCTCGTCGAACCCAACCGCGACAGTCCGTTCGCGACATTGATCAAGCTGATGCCGCGTTTGCGTGGCGCAGCGCCGAGCGCCGACGAGCACGTCCATGAACTCGACGCGTTGGCAGACGCGCCGCACGACGCGTTCGTGATCGATCGCCTGGGACGCATTCAACGCGGTGACGACCCGGGAGCAACCGAGCCGCTTGCACGCTTGCGCCGCGGTCAATCGATGTTGCGACCGGAATTGAGATTGGATCCCGTGGCCAGCGGCGCAACGCGCCTGCGGCTCGAGCGGCGCCTGCGCGCGTTCGTGCGCGATTGGGTGGAAGCCCTGGTGGCTTCGCTGGCGCCATTAACCGAAGACAGTGAACCTGTGCGCGGGCTGCTCTACCAGCTGCGCAGTGGGCTCGGCACACTCGAAACCCGCCAAGCGCAGAGCGTGGTCGAACGTTTGTCCGGCGTGGAGCGCATGCGTCTTCGTGAACGCGGTATCACGCTCGGTAAGCGTTTCGTCTACGCCCAAGCTTTGCTCCAACCCGGAGCGCTGATCGCGCGCTCGGCTTTGGCCGCAACCTATTTCGAGCTCAAGCCCGAAACATTGCCGGAGCCCGGGTCCGAACGCAGTGCGCGCGCGTCGGGCGCGCCGTTGCAGGCGTTGCTCGCGGCCGGCTACACGTGCGACGGCTCGTCATGGGTGCGTTGCGATTTGGTCCACCCAGGAGTGTCGGGAGAGATCTCACGGCGCACTCGCAGGAGGAGACATCGCAAACCCCGTGTGAGCGCCGAGTAATCTTGCAAGCACGACGGAAGCGCAGAGATTGGTCGCACTCGAAACCGGTACGTCGTCGGGGCGGGAGTATATCTCCAGGCCAAGGGCGAGCTAGCCTTCGGCGCTGGCTTCAGCAATAGAGCTAACACCAAGTTTTCTTGGGAAGTCCCCAATTCATTGGATGCCGCAATGGAAGAGAGCAGCTTAGATTTTCTCGACAAGCTCGTGCCGAGTCCCGCGAGTTCCGAAACGGACGCTCCGAGCATGCGGCAAACGAGCTCGGGTGATGGCAAAGCCCCGGTTTCGCGCTCGCTGCCACCGCCTCCGGCTTCGGTGTTGGCCGCGTTTACTGCCACGCACGACGACATCGAAATCCCGATCGACGAGAGCGCTCCAGTGCACCCGATCCCCGAACCCGACGCGCACGCCGCTGACGACGCGGGTGAACACTCGGATTTGGCGCAGACCTCCGAAACGTCGGGCAGCGCAGACTCGTCGGCGAACGGTAGCTCCCCGGAAAATGCCATTCTGATGCCGTGGTCCACGGATAGCACTCGGCCTCCGAGCAACGCACCAGCGCGCCGGATCCCGCTGCCGGGTGAGACGGCAAGCAGCGATTGGACCAAGCGCCTCGTTGCCGAGGATGGCGCGCCGCCCGACGCGTCGCCGCTCGACGCGTCGAGCGGCGAGCTCGCAACTGGGGATGCGCCAGGCGCTGCCGCGCCCGTGGATCAAGGGAAGCTCATTAACCCAGAGACAGCACAACGCTCCGACGCAAAAGTCGACAGTGAGCTGTTTGCCGACCTTGCGGGTCCGGCTCGCAAGAGCGGCGGCCCGCCGCCCCCGCCGTCGATGCGCGCCGCCTCGGGTCCCCCCGCACCGCCGCGCCCGCCGTCGGCGCGCCCCCCAGTTCGATCGGCTGCACCGCCGCCCCCACCGTCGAGTCGCGAAGCGCAGGCACGCGACGCGAGCGCACCAGCTCTCGGAAGCGCACCAGCTCTCGGAAGCGCACCAGTTGCGGCGGCCGCAACTACGGGCGCACCGACGACCACCCCGCCTGCGCTATCGCCCAGCGGTCGTCCTCCGGGCGCGGTCGTGGTTTCGCCCAACGTGTGGAGCATCGATTCAATACCACCGCCCGAACCCGCATCGCGTTCGGTGGCTCCTAATGCGAACGCAAGCGTTCCCGGCCTCGCCCCCAGCATCGCGCCGCCGCCCGCGGTGGGCAGCGCCCCAGCCAGCACGCTGGCGGCGATCAGTACTCCGGCTGCCGCAGCACCGAGCAGCCCCGCGCCAATCAGTATTCCCGCTGCGCCCGGCGTAGTTGCAGCAGTTAGCGCCGCCGGGACGAGCGTGTCCGCCAGCTTGCCTCCGCTGCCGCCGCCACCCTTCGGCTCGAGCGCTGGCAATCCCAGTCCGCAAACGGAAGCCGCGGAATGGGACGAAGCGCCGACCAACATCTACACCCGCGACTCTCGGGACAGTGTGGGAGGCCGCGGCGGGTTCGCCGTCAGCGGCAGTTTGCCTCCACCGCCCATGCAGAGTGTGAACCTACCGCGCGCATCGTTGCCGATGCCATCGTTGCCACCGATGCCAACCGTGCCGAGCTTGCGCGCGCCGAGCGGACAAGCTCTGTGGCAAGCGCAACTGCTCGCGAACAAGAAGTACCTGATTGGCGGCGCGGTTGCGTTGTTGGCACTGCTCGTCTGGTTGATCGTACCCAAAGGGGACGGCGAGGGTGATCTCGTGATCAACGTCTCGGGTCCCGCAGGCGTCGCAGTCGATGGCATTCGCGTCTTCGTCGATGGTGATCTCACGTGCGAGGATTCGCCCTGTTCGTTGAAAGACGTCGCTGCCAAGGGTCACGTGATCACGGTCGAAGCGCCCGGTTACAACCGCAGCGCCCCGGTAGCGGTGCTGGTCAAGCGCGGTGAAACGGCGCTTCACAGCGTCGAGTTGGCGCGCGCCAAAGGCACGGGCCTCGCAATTCCAGAGAGCCCCGGCGACGTGACGGTAACCTTGGACGGCAAGGCACTCGGGCGTCCGCCGCTCAAGCTCGACGACATCGCTGCGGGTGAACACACGCTCCAGTTCTCGGGCGGGGAGCGCTTGGCGGCCGAAGAACGTCGGATCCAGATTCAGCCCGGGGAAGTCTTCACTTTGGCGCCAGTGAAACTGCGCGTGCTCCGCGGACGTGTGAAGCTCGTGCCGGGGCCGAACATGAGAGGGGCTCAGGTTTCACTCGACGGCCGTTCGATTTCCTTGCCCTACGAAGCCGAACTCGACGCGACGCAGCCCCACCGAGTCCAGATCAGCAAAGAAGGGTTCACGACCTTCGGCACCGACGTGACGTTCGAAGCCGGAGAACCGACGCGTCAGCTCACACTCGAGCTGCAACGCGACAACAGCGAGAAGCCAGAGGCCGAAGAGGTTCAAGCCGCGACGCAAGATCAGTTCGCCAGCGCAAGCGAAGCCCCCCGCGCCGCCAGCGGCGGTAAAGCCAAGGCCGCGAGCGCGCCGAGTAGCCCGAAGCCGGCTGCGGGCGGCAACGCGAAGCTGACGTTGCTTTCCGTCCCCGAAGCCGTCGTGATCCTCGACGGCAGACCGATTGGCAAAACGCCGAAGAAAGCGGTCAGCGTTCCGGCGGGCAATCACAGCATCGTGTTCGTGCACCCCACCAAGGGACGCAAACGCGCGTCGGCCAAGCTCGCCGGTGGCGCAAGCAAGACCATCGCCGTAAAGTTCTGACCGCAATCAATGAACAGAACGGCGCGGTTCGCCTGTGGCCTGCTGCCGCTGCTGTTGGCGTGCAGCACGGATGGCCCGAGTGAACCCGCAACGCCCCAGCCGAGCGCGTCCGAAGCGCAGGCTGGGCGTATGTTCGCCACCGAAGAGCTCGCGGATCCGCTCGCTTGGCGATTTCCGGATGTCGTTGCCAACGATGGCAATCGCTTCGGCGATTTCTTGCAACTGGCGCGCGAAGCCAGCGCGCCGCATGTGATTGCCGCATCCCTGCAAGCATTGGCGCGGCAGCTCGAACGCGGCGCGGCGATGCCGGACGGCGCAGCGCTCGGAGCCGTGATTGAACGCGACGCTCGTGCCAGAGACGCACGCGTAGCGGCTCGCGCGCTCGTGCTCGCCAAGACGGCGCTGCGTCGGCGGGTGCCGCTGTCGACCCTGCCAGAGCTGCTGGCTTCGCTCGGCGACGAACCGCGCTTCAGCGACGGCGCGGGGCGGCTCGCGTTGCTCGACGTGATACGTGCCGCCGAAAGACCCTCGCAATCCGTGCCGATGATGAGTCTGCTGTTCGATTCGGTGGCGGCCAAGGCTCCGTATGTCGAAAGCAACGCGCTGCAGACGCTGGCTCAGTTTGCACCGCAAATCTCGGATCGGCCACGACTGCTCGCCTGTGGTCTGATCGCGCTCGAAGACGACGACGCGGGCGTGCGCGGGCGCGGCCTCGATTTGCTGGGCGCCACTTGGCGCGGCTACGATCCCAGCATCATCAGTGCCGTATATGAACGCCTCGACGACCCGAGTCCCCACGTGCGGTCCAAAGCCTGCTTGGCGCTGGCGCGGATGAAGTATGCTCCAGCGATTCACCGCATCGTCGATTTGCTCGGCGATGCTTCTATCAACAGCTATGGCTACGACGAAATGCCCGCGCTCGAAGGCGGCCCGAGTAAGCAGGTGCTCACCGGGTCGCCTTGGGGGAGCGTGCAAGATGCGGCGGTCCTTGCGCTGCACACTTTAGCCGGAGACTCGCTCGACCTCATCCGCGTCACCCCCGAGAACGCGCCCAAGGACATCGCCCACAACGCTGCCTTGACCCGCGCATGGTATCAGCGTGAGCGGGCGGGCCTGCCCCGCGACGTACCCTTGTAGAGGTCGTAGCGCGACGCGGGTGGATCTCCTGTATTGCGTCGAGGGAAGAATCCCGTCTCGAAAGTTTTGTCTCGGCAACGATGTCGCTATTCGAACCAGCGCTGCAGGTCGTGTGCGAACACTCTCGCCAGCGCTCGGAAAGTCATGACACAATGCGCCCTGGCCTGGAACACCGAGGAGGAGTTCCGGGCCATCGCACACAAGTTAACACTCCCGTTCGAGGTAACATGCGCCCGCGCACGCTGATTCAATCCCGGAGCCTTTGCCGACTCTCGATGCTGTTGGGATGGTCGCTCGCACAAGTTGCTTGCGCCGATGATGGCTCTGGGGGTTCCACCAACTCGGACGCCGGTGGCATGGCGAGCAGCGCAAATACTGGACGCTTCGGCTTTGGACCCAATGGCCAGAACCGGCCCGGGCGCAACGACCAACCCAAAGCAGATCCGTCGCCGATTGCCCTGCCTGCAGCGACGCCAGTCGAAGACGTGCATCGCACGACCTGCGGAGAACAGGATTGCCGTGACGTGCTGATCGGAGACATCGTCGTGCCGCCCTGTTGCCCTGTTGGCGCACAAGGCGAGTGCGGCTTGGACCTGAACGCGGTGTCGAGCTTCATGCCGCTCGAAGGGCAATGCGCAGGGCTTTATCAACCGGGCGCGGCAGACTCGACGTGCCCGATGGTGTATTTCGACGACCCAGTAAACCCAAGACAACTACCTGGGTGTTGCCTGCCCGAGGGTCTGTGCGGCGTCGTGGCCGATTTTTCGGACGTTCTGGCAGATTTCGGCTGCGTCGATCCGCGTGGCTTCTTCGTCGGACATGGGCCAAGCGCGCCGACGTCCCAAAGCATCGCCCCAGAGGCAGAGCTGAGCACGCCTGAAGCTACAGACGCGAGCGCGGCTCGTCCGCGCCTGTACCTCATGGATGGCGGCGGAATAACAGAGGCCGGCACTGGGGACTCGGGCGTTTTGGTCGTACGCGATTCGGGCGTATCGGATGCACCCCCCCTGGCGACGACCCCGATGACGCCACAGGCCCTTCCGGACGGCCTCGAGACGTTACAGAGCTGCGTCCCACGAGCTCCAGAACCCGAACCGCGTCCGCAAACCGACGCTGGACGGCCGCGAGACGGCGGCAGCGGATCGTCCAAGGCCGACGCTGGAGTGCCTGTTGGCCCCGCACACGCCCCATCAGGCGACGCCGCAGCGAACAACGGCGATGCCGGTACGGCACCGATCAGCGCTAGCGACGCGAGCACCAAACGCGATGCGGCCACGGCGGACGGCGGCTGAAAGGAGTTTGAAGATGAGAAACAGGTTCAGAGGCAAATCTCGGAGTTTGGGCTTCGCAGCCGCGCTCGCGTTGGTCGGCTCAGGGTCGGTAGCTTGCTCGTCGAAGAACGGTGACGGCGGGTCGAGCAGTTCGGATTCCAAGAACGACTCGACCGACGATTCGTCCAAGAGCATTCCCGATGACGATCCCAACGATGGCATCACGCCAACGGGCTCTGGCACCGGCGTAAGCATGGCCGTTCCACAAGAGGTGAAGACCGACGACATCATCCCTGGTGACGGACAGAGCGGTTCGGATTCTCCGTTCGGCGAGATCTCGGCGGCTTGCGACGGAATCTCCCAGACTCCTGAACAACTGCGTTCACCTGTCGATATTATCTTCATCGTCGACAACTCGAGCAGCATGGCTGGCGAGATCGAACAAATCCAAGAGCGAATCAACGAAGACTTCGCCAGGATCATCGAAGCCAGCGGAGTCGATTATCGGGTGATCATGATCGCTCGCTACGGCGACGTGAACGTTCAGGTGGGCGAGAGCGATCACCCGATCTGCATTCGCGCGCCACTCGGGGCCAACGATTGTTCCGATCCTACGAACCAGCCCTTGGTTCAAAATCCGCCTCATTTCTTTCACTACAGCGCCGACGTGCGCAGCCGTGAATTGTGGTGTGACATCCTCGACGGCTGGGATTCACCCGATGAGCTCACCTTGGAGGGGGCCAACGATCGCCAGTGGGATCGGGTGAGCCCAATTGGTTGGCGAGAATTCGTTCGCGAGGAGGCCTTCAAGGAGTTCGTGGTGATCACGGATGACAACTCGCGCTGCACGCGAGGCCCGTACGCCTTCGACGACCAAACCAGCGCCGCTGCGGGACGCAACGCCGCCATCGACTTCGACACCGCGCTGCTCGCCCTCGAACCGCGACAGTTTGGAACCAACGCCGTCAGAAACTACAAGTTTCACAGCATCGTCGCGTTGCGCGAGAACACCAATCCCACCGATCCCTGGCCTCCAAGCGAACCCGTGCAAACCGACATCTGTCGACCGGGCGCAGAGGGACCGGGTACGGGGTTCCAGGCGCTCAGCATCTTGACCGGCGGCTTGCGTTATCCCACCTGCAACAACGACAACTTCAACGCCATCTTCAACGCCTTGGCCGAGGGCGTCGTCAAGGGTAGCCTGGCCTGCGAATGGGCGATCCCGAAGCTCGACGATTTCAAACCTTCGCAGGTGAACATGCGCTGGACGTCGGGGGGCAAAACCGAGGTCATCGGGCACGTGGATACCAAAGCGGACTGCGCCAAAGCCGACGGCTGGTACTACGACGACAACGACAAGCCGAAGACCGTCATCGCGTGCCCTGCGACATGCGATCTGCTGCAAACCGATCCCAACGGCCGGGTCGACCTGTTGTTCGGGTGCGATACGGTAGCAGCGCCCCCGTTGGCGCGCTGAGTCTCGGGCTTTGCAGCGCTCTTGGCGCGGGTCTCAAAACCTCGAGACCCGCGACCAGTGCTATAGTCGCAAAATGAAGAGCGGGCGCCCAGCGCTGATCACCGCCGCGAAACAACTGCTGACGGGGCCGCTCGTTGGAAGCCTTCAGGCCGAAGAGCTTGCCCCCAAAGCGGTCGCACTGGCTCGTGTGCTGCTCCAGCTTTCGGAGCTCAGCGCGACGGACAAGGACTTGGAGCAGCGCAGTGTGCTGTCGTCGATGATGACCGACCCACGCGGTCAGGTGTTCACGACGCTGCTGGCCGACCGCGCCTATCGCTCGAAGTCCCCCAAACGCACGGTCGAGCAGGCACGTCATTTGCTGGAGCGCGTCGGTGCGCCGCGCTTTCTCAATGCCCTCGATCGACTGAGCCTGAGCGCACTGCAACGCGTGGGCACGTGGCTGCCCTCGCTGAGCGGGACCGCCATGTTGAGCCACATCCGCCAAGAGACGAGCGGCTTCATCCTACCCGCCGAAGAGGCGGAGCTTGGCAGCTATCTACGCGCGCGCAAAGCCAAGGGCGCGCGCGTCAACGTCAATCATTTGGGGGAGGAGGTGCTGGGCGAAGCCGAGGCCAAGCGACGCGTCGAAGGCTATGTGAACCTACTTCAGCAACCGTCGGTGGAAGTCATCAGCGTCAAGGTCTCATCCATCTACAGTCAACCTCAGCCATTGGCGTTCGAGACCAACGTCGCCAAGGTCGCCGAGCGCTTGGCGCCGATCTACCGCGCTGCGCTCGACAACCGCACCGCTCAGGGTGCGCCAAAGTTGGTAACCCTGGACATGGAGTCCTATCGCGACATCGACTTGACGCTGAGCGCCTTCATGCGTGCATTGAGTGAACCGTCACTGAACCAACTGGCGGCCGGGGTCGTATTGCAGGCCTATTTGCCCGACTCCGATCCGAACCAGCGCCTGCTCCTCGAGTGGGCAAAGCAGCGCGTGCAGCGTGGCGGCGCGCCGATTCGCATGCGCCTGGTCAAGGGCGCCAATCTCGCAATGGAACGTGTCGAATCGAGCATCCGGGGTTGGCCCTTGCCGATTTACGCGAGCAAGGCCGAAGTCGACGCCAACTACAAGAGAATGTTGCTTCGGGGGTGTGAACCCGAGAACGCCAGCGCGGTAAACCTCGGTGTTGCCAGCCACAATCTTTTCGATCTCAGCTTGGGTCTGGTCGCGAGCGCTGCTGCCGGATCGCAGGCGAACGTCTCGTTCGAATTGCTGGAGGGCATGGCCAACCCATTGCTCGAATCGCTGCTCGAGATTGGAGCCAGCGTGCTCGTCTACGCGCCAATCGTGCTGAAGGACGAGTTCCCGAGCGCGATCGCTTATTTGACTCGGAGACTCGATGAAAACACGGCCAAGGAGAACTACTTGGCGCACAGCTTCTCGATGCACTTGGACTCGGACGCCTGGAAACAGCAGCAACGCGCGTTCGAGAGCGCCTGCGCGCAGTCGGGCAGTGTCTCGAGCTCGGCGCGTCGCGATCAAGACCGGGGTCGTCCCGCGATCGGGCTCGAGCTCGACGCGCCCTTTCGCAACGAACCAGACACGGACTTCGGTCTGGCTGCGAACCGCCGTCATTTCGACGAGTGGTTGCAACGGCTCCAAGCCGGACATTTCAAGGTCGCTTCGAGCACACGGCAGGGCCAAAGCGTGGAGCTTCAGAACGGCTTCGATCCTTCGAGGCCAGGCCACGTCCCGTACGAGATCGAGCTCGCGACGCGAGCAGACGTCGACAAGGCACTGGGCGTCGCGCACACGCTAACTCACTCGTCCCCCGTCGCAGCGTCCGAGCGCGAACTTTGGCTGAGCCAAGCGGCGCTGGCGCTGCGCCAGAACCGCGCCGAACTCGTTGCGCTGATGGTACTCGACGCAGGTAAACGCGTTGAGGAAGCCGACGTCGAGGTATCCGAGGCCATCGACTTTGCGGAGTACTACCTGCGTTGTCACCGGGAGTTGCGCGAAGATCCGCACCTGCAGATCGCAGCGCGAGGCACCGTGGTGGTCACGCCGCCCTGGAACTTCCCGCTCGCGATTGGCTTGGGAGGCGTGTTTGCAGCTTTGGTCGCGGGCAATCCGGTGATTTTGAAACCACCGCTCGAAACGCCCCTCGTCGCTAGTCGCGCTTGCCAATTGCTTTGGAACTGCGGCATCGGTCAAGATTGGCTGCAGCTCGTCGTCTGTGAGGACGAGATCGGCTCGGCGTTGATCACCGATCCGCGCACCGATACGGTCGTGTTGACCGGAGCCACCGCGACCGCGCAACTGTTTCAGCGCCTGCGCCCTGGCCTGCGGTTGTTGGCCGAGACCGGCGGTAAGAACGCCCTATTCGTCTCCGCAATGTCCGATCGAGAGCAAGCGATTGGCGACATCATCGCTTCGGCCTTTGGGCACGCGGGCCAAAAGTGCAGCGCCTTGAGCCAACTGATCCTCGAGCGCGAGGTGTATCACGATCGAGGTTTCCGCGAAGCCTTGCTGGACGCCGCCTCGAGCCTGAAGGTCGGTTCCGCGTGGGACAAAGATACGTTCGTCACGCCATTGATCAATCCGCCAAGCACGCTGCAGCAACGCGCGCTCACCGAGTTGGATCCAGGTGAACACTGGCTGCTCGAGCCACATTTCGACTCGAACAACCCGCGCTTGGTGAGTCCGGGCATCAAGTTCGGGGTAGTCCCCGGCTCGCCCGCCCATCGAACCGAGTACTTTTGTCCTTTGATTTCGGTCCTGGAATGCAAGGACGTCCGCCACGCAACCGAGATCGCCAACGCCACGCCCTACGGGCTGACGGCCGGCATACATTCGCTGGATGAACGCGAACAAGAGTACTTCATCGAGCACATCCAAGCCGGCAACGTGTACGTCAACCGACGGATCACGGGAGCCATCGTGCGACGGCAACCCTTCGGGGGTTGGAAGAGCTCGAGCTTTGGCCCAGGCGCAAAGGCAGGCGGACCGAACTACGTCAGTCAGTTCACCCGGCACCACGCGTGTTCACCCCAAGCGACTACAGACGAGCGCGAGTTGCCCAGCGCGCTCGAACAGTTGCTCGATCAGATGGCTGGGTTCGTTCCCCTGAGCGAAGCCCGAGTCGCTGCCAGACACTTCGTTCGCCTGCACACCGAGTGGTTCGCCAGTCCTCAAGATCCAAGTCAGCTGCGAGGTGAAGACAATCTCGCCTGTTACCGCTCGATCGGCCGCCTGTTGGTCGTCGTCGACAAGGCGATGACGCCGCTGGATTTGGCGAGCATCGCGTTGGCCGCCAGGGTCACCGACTGCGCGCTCGAACTCGTGGTGTGCACCGACGGCGAGGCGTCGGGACTCGCCGAAAAACTCGGCGGGCCAGAGTTCGTGTGCGCGGCGTCGGCTCAATTCGAGGAGCGGCTCACGCAGACGCTGGGCTCGACACACGCTTTGCGCCTACGCTGCACGACTCCGATTGCGGAGCGAGCGGCAAACGTCGCGCGCGACAGACACATCCACGTGATCGAAGGCAAACCCGAGCTGACTCGCTTCGAGCTCTTGCACTCGCTGCGGGAACAAGCCGTGAGCGTGAGCTACCATCGGCACGGACACACCGGTTTGCGCGGGCTCTAAAATGCCCCGCAATTGCGCCTTGTGCCCGAAGCGCGGGGCTGTAGTCTAGACTCATGTCCACTCAAGCGTTCGAGCTCTTGATTACGGGTGCCCAGTGCCACTGCCCTGGGGGTCTCGTCGAAGTGGACGTCGGGATCGCCGGCGGCCAGATTCGTTGGCTCGGCCGAGCCGACGCGAGCACCAAAGCCGAGCGCGTGCTGGATGCCCGCGGCTTGGTCGTGCTGCCCGGTATCATCGACTCACAGGTGCACTTTCGTGAACCGGGGCTCGAGCACAAAGAGGATCTCGAGAGTGGCACGCGCGCAGCCGTGTTCGGCGGTGTCACGACCATCTTCGAGATGCCCAACACGAACCCGAACACCGATACGCGTGAGCGTTTACTCGATAAGCTAGAGCGCGCACGCGGTCGCGCACACAGCAACTACGCGTTCTTCGTCGGCGCGACCGCCGCAAACGCCGACGGCCTTGCCGAGTTGGAGCTCTTGCCGGGCGCGTCGGGCGTCAAGATCTTCATGGGCAGCTCGACGGGTTCGCTGCTCGTGGCCGACGACGAAACCTTGGTGCGCGTGTTAGCCCACGGCAGGCGCCGCGTCGCCGTCCACTGCGAGGACGAACCACGGCTGATCGAGCGCAAGCCATTGGTCGCCTCGGGTGCGCCAGTCTCGATGCATCACGTCTGGCGCGACGTCGAGACCGCTCGCTTGGCCACCGAGCGCCTGTTGCGCGCCGCGCGTCGCACCTTGCGTCCTGTTCACGTGCTGCACGTCACGACGCGAGACGAGATGGAGTTGCTCGCGAGGAACAAGGACATCGCAACCGTCGAAGTCACCCCGCAGCACCTCACGCTATCCGCTCCCGATTGTTACGAACGCATCGGCAGTCGGGCGCAAATGAACCCACCGATTCGTGAAAGCGAACACCAAGCTGCGCTGTGGGACGCCGTGCGAAACGGCATCGTCGACGTGCTCGGCTCGGACCACGCTCCGCACACGCTCGAGGAGAAAGCGCAGCCGTACCCGAAGAGCCCATCGGGCATGCCCGGCGTGCAGACCATGCTCCCCATCATGCTCGACCACGTCAGCAAGCACCGCTTGTCGCTGGGCAGGCTCGTCGATTTGTTGTGCGAGGGCCCGGCTCGAATTTACAACATCCGAGGCAAAGGCAGGATTGCCGTCGGCTACGACGCTGACCTCACGCTCGTGGATCTGAAGCTCCGTCAGCGCGTAGTCGATGCCGACATGCAGTCGAAGTGCGGCTGGACCCCGTTCGCGGACATGACCCTCGAGGGCTGGCCGCGCACGACCGTCGTGGGCGGCCAGATCGTCGTTCACGAGGGACAGCTAACGACTCCGGGGCGCGGCAAGCCTGTTCGCTTCTGGGACGTGCCAGATTCACAGTGATCAGGGCAGCGTCTTCCAGATTGTCATCGGTAGGTCCGGTCACGACGTTGATCGTCGCGGCGATCCTGTTCGCGGCGATGGCGACTCTCGCCAAACACGTAGCGGCAGGGTTGCCTGGCCCGGAGATCGCCTTCGTGCGCTTCATCGTCGGGCTGTGCGTGTGTGGGGCTGCCGCGCCGTACTTGAGTCTGAAGGCCAACAACAAGGTTGGACTGTTGATGCGCGGGGTTTACGGCGGCAGCGCAGTGCTGTTGTACTTTCTGGCGATCGAGCACCTGCCGGTTGGGATCGCGACGTTGCTCAACTACACCGCGCCGGTCTTCTCCGCGTTGTACGCGGGCGTGGTGCTGGCTGAATCGCTCGCGTGGCTCACGGTCGGGGCATTGGCGCTCACGACGCTCGGGGTCGCGCTGGTGATCCTGGGCAGCGCTCCGCCGGGCAGTCTAGCGTTGGGAGCGTGGCAAATCGTCGGGATTGGTTCCGCGATTTGCTCCGGTGCCGCGGTCGCGACCATACGCCAAGTGCGGCGCACCGACGGCGCATGGGAGATCTTCATCGCCTTCTGCGCAGCGGGCGCCCTCGTTTGCTTGCCGCAGACGCTAATCTATTGGGTCACTCCAAGCGTCGGACAAGCGCTCGAACTCGTCGGGGTGGGTCTGCTGTCGGTGCTGGCTCAACTGTTGATGACTTATGCTCTACGTTGGGTGCGAGCTGCACTGGCTGGCGTGATCGCGCAACTGACCCCGGTAGCGTCGCTTGCGCTCGGGTGGTTCTTGTTCGACGAGCGACTTGGCACGCTGGCGCTACTGGGGGCCGCTCTGACGCTGGTGGGCGTGACCCTTGGAGCACGCTACGCGGCGCTGACTCACGCACGCTCCGACGTGACCAACCCCGCCGAGTGACACCCCCCTGCTGGGCTGCACTCGACTGCAGGCAAAGACTCCGATCGATGTTAGGCTGCATCGGGGAAACTCGAGCGGATGCAGCAGTTGAACAGCGAGATCGTCGGGACGCCTGCAGCCTTGCCGCGCGACTGGGACGCGCGCGCCAGCGTAGTTCGGGCGATGGCGGTCAATCACACGCAGCGCACACTGCAGATGCTGTTCGAGACGCTGATGGTCTCACTCGTCCTGTACCTCGCAGACCTTTGGGTCATCGCGCACGCAGCCAGTTGGATCCATTGGCCGCTCGCTGCCGCACAAGGCTTTTGGATCCAGCGTTGCTATTGCGTTGGGCACGAAGCAGCCCACGGCAAATTGCTTCCGGGTCGTCCGTTGACCAACGACATTCTTGGACAGCTGGCGCTGTTCGCCTTGCTCACTCCCCTGCCGATCTTTCGCAAGATCCACCGTTTTCATCACGGTCACAACCGGCGCGATTGGACGACTAGCGCTCTCGAAGTCTCGGTATTGGAACGAGACAGCCAATGGGGTCGGTTCACGGCTTGGTGTCGCTGGTTACTTGCCGTGTTTGCCGCAGGTTGGTTCTGGCATGGACTGCTCAGCATTCTACTGTTCTTGTGTCTGCCCGTCGCTCGAGCACAGAGCATTTCACCCGCCTTTAGAGGTTGGACTTTGCGGGAACGAGGACTGAGCTGGCTAGGTTTCGCGCTGGGGCTATCAATCCATTGGGGAGTCGGGCTGACTCTCGGATTTCAGCGCTGGTTGCAGTGGCTGGGCACTCCGCTGTTGTTCTTCGCTTGGATCTACTCGGCCCAGCTGTACATCTACCACTACGACACTCCTGTCGGACCCGAGGTCACGCGCCACGCGCGCTCTCTGGGTGGCAGACTCGTGGGTTGGTGGCTCTTGAACTTGAACGAGCACGCGACTCATCATTTGCGACCCGCGATCGTCTGGTATGCGCTGCGAACTGCGGCTCGCCAAACGGGCGCAGAGCTGAACCGTTCGTGGCTCTGGGGTATCGCAAACCAGCTGCGTGGCCCGAGGATCGTGATACGAACGGAGAAAGCGTGAGTGTCCGAGCGGCCACCGAGAACGACTTGCCGGCGATCGTTGCGATCAAGCAGCGCCTGGCGTTTCAAGGTGTCAATCGCGGCGGATTCTTGCTCGGTTCGAGCGAAGCGGGCTATCGGGAACGCTTGAGCGCTGGCCGTATTTGGCTGCTCGAGCGAGCGCGGGTCTTGGGGTTCGCCGTAACCTTGTATCCGGCGGAGCTCAGAGCCTCGCCGCTCTGGGAGCTCGCAAAACACATCCAATGGCAGCGCCAGCTCGACGCCCCAACCCTCGAAGAGGTCGGGTATTTTGACCAACTCGCGATGCTACCTGGTTGTGGCTCGCGCGCTGGGCTCGAGCTCGCAGCGTTCGCGTTTTGGGATTTGGCGACGCACAGTCGCTACGTAGTGACCACCACGGTCCGTTCACCCGTAACGAACTTGGCGGCCGTCCCCTTGATTGAACGCGTCGGTGGTGAACGCGTGGGCCAACTTGCAGAGTCTTACCCCGAGCTCGGCGCGTTGGTGTCCGACATTTGGCTGATCCCGAGCGCCCGCGCCTGCGCCACGCTCAGCCACGGCACGAGAGCGGCAGAGCGTTGGTTTCGCACGACACTGCCGCTCGGCAACCAGGGCACCAACGCTCGAGCGTAGCGAACGCGTTCTCAACAGCACCGATACAGGCGCGGCTACGGCGCGTGACCAAGCGGCAAAACCTACCGCCGATGGGCCGTAGCGCTCCGTTCACTTGCAGCGTGAGGCTTCGAGCTCCGAAGAGGGCACGTTGAAACTGAAGTCGGTCGTCAGATCGCCGCTCGCAAACCGCAATTGGCCGCTGACCAGCTCACCCGAGGCAAACGCATCGGCGTGCAAACTGGCGGAGACTTCGCAGCTGCCCTTGCGTACTACGCTGCCCACCTGTTCGAACAAGCCGCCCAGCCCCTCAGGCGCAACCGACGAAGCGTAAGCGCCGCCGGAAGCTTGGGAAAGCTCCTGCAAGGTTTGAGTCGCAGTGGCATCCGACGAATCCGAGCCTTCAGCAGCCGGACCAAGGCCGACCGTGTAGATCGGGAACTTGTTGTCGGCGATCGCTTGCAGCCCTTGTTCGCGAGAAGCCGTGTCCGAGTCGGGCTGACCGTCGGAGAGCATCAGCACCGAGAAGTTGACGTTCTTGCCATACTGCTCGACCGCGGCCGGCAGGAAGATCGACGCCGCGTCTACGACCGAGCCGTAGATCGGGGTGCCAACCGGACCGCTCTGCAATGACGCGCACGCGTCGCGCGCGAGCATCTTGTCGTCGGTCAATCCTTGCACGGTCTGCAGCGCAGTCGCGGGCGCGGTGCCACCGTTTCCGAAGTCCGTGATCGCAACGATATCGTCGGCGCCCAGCTGCTCGACGAACGAAGCGCACGCCTCCTGACGCTTGCCATCGGGATCATTGTCGTCCATCGAGCCCGAGTCATCGACGATCACCAGCACGACCGTGCGCGCGTTCGGCGCGGCTCCGCCCGCGTCGCAGCTGACCGATTGCACGGAACAATCGATCGAATCCGTGCCCAACATCGAGCTGCAGCTCAGATCTTCGAGCTCCGGCGTCACCAGATTACCCTCGGCGTCGCGCGGCTGAACCGTGATCGTGAAGCTGCCGTCTTTGCAAAACAGATCACCACTGACGCCCACACCGATCGTGTCCACGTCCTTGACGACGGGTTTGGGAGGGGCCGCGTCGCCGCTGTCGGCGTCCCCAGCGTCACCCGCGTCCCCGGAGCCTACGTTCGTGTCGGTGTTGGACTCGCTCTCTGTCACGCTGCCGGCATCGGCCGTTTCATCGCTCGTGCCCGAGTCTGCGGAATGATCGCCCGCATCAGCCGTGCTTTCGCTCGGTCCCGACGTGGGCTCGTTGGTCTCGCTCGACGTCGGAGTCGAATGAGTTGGCCCATCACTGTGACCCGCATCTTTGCTCGCTTCGGAGTCGTCATTGGAGTCTTCTGCTCCGCTCGAGTCGTCGGCGGGCTCGTCACTGCCGGTCGTTTTGATGGTGCAGGCCA
Source organism: Polyangiaceae bacterium (assembly GCA_036263015.1). GTDB lineage: Bacteria > Myxococcota_A > Polyangia > Polyangiales > Polyangiaceae > SZUA-265. Next base: position 31,653 of record DATAHU010000243.1, read on the forward strand.
GGGGCATGCACAGGGTTAGGGCAAGCGCGGTTCTGTGGATCAAAGTGAAGTTCATATTTCTCTCCCGGAAAAACGTCCGAGCGGGTGTACGACATGACCTTCGCAGGTCTTCCCAAGCTGCAGCTTGCACGAACGTGCGCACAGCCAGAGGGTCGCTATTTGCACGCAAGTGCAGCCTCTACAAGCGCCAACACACGCAGCTCAACGACGTGAATCCAACGTTAAATCGGCTTTGGATCCCAGCTCCACAATTCAGGGTGAAACAGAGGTGAGTCGCTCGACCACGCTCGCCAACAAATCTGCCCCACGTTCTAGAGCAGACGCGTTGGCGCCCATGGTGCTCAATCGAATGAAGTTCTTCGGTGCATCGGCGGGAAACCACGCAGACCCCGCATTGATGCGCACGCCAGCGCGTTCGGCCTCCTGCGCGACTTCGGAATCGATCAGTCGCGGCGGCAGCGAGAGCCAAAGGCTGAACCCGCCTCGAGGCACGATGACCGGAGCAAGAGCTGTACCGCGCAAACGTGCGACCAGTGCGTCACGTCTTGCGACGAGCGACTCGTTCATTTGCCGCAAGTGGCGCTTCCAGCCGGGGCTGGTGACCAGCGCCAAAGCCAGCTCTTGCATCAGCCCGGAGACAAACAGATCCTCGACGAGTCTCGCGCTGCACAGGCGCGCGTGGGCTGCGCCCCTCGCACAGATCGCAGCAATGCGTAAACCCGCAGCGACGGATTTCGTAAGCGAACGCACGTAAATCACCCGCCCGTCGACGTCATCGCGCACCAACGGTGGTGGCGCCGTATTGCCGAGCGACAAGTCGCGCGCATAGTCGTCCTCGACGATGAACGCGCCCGCTCGCCGCGCGGCGTGCATGACCTCGGCTCTTCTGGCTGGTGCCAGTACCGCGCCGGTCGGATTGGCGTAGGTGGGCTGACAGACGATCAAGCGCGCGCCGGAACGCTCGAGGGCGTTCTCCAGCAGATCGGGTCGCATGCCCTGCGCGTCGCTCGGCACCGCAACCGGTTTGAGATCTGCGGCGCGGGCAGCAACCAATGCACCAAGATAACAGGGTGACTCGAAGGCGATCGGTTCACCCGGCCGAGTCAGCGCTCTGAAGATCGTGGCCAAAGCGGATTGCCCACCGGGCACAATCAGCACGTCTTGAGCCTCCCAACCGGGCAGCTCGTGCGCGAACCACTCTCGCAGAGCCCACAGGCCTTCGGCCGGCGCTCGATTCCAAGCTTCGCTGCGTCGCGCAGCACGGCTGGCTGCCTTCTCGAGCTCACGGGTTGGCTGTAGGCCCAAGTCCGGATACCCAGCGGCCAGGTTCACGACTGTGTCAGGCAGCGCGCGCACCAAATCGAACAGCGGGCTAGTCTCTTGCCGAGCGCTGCCAAGCGCTGCAGCTTGCCAATCGAAGGCAGACAATCGCGCCACCGGCGCGCGCGTGGCGACGAACGTCCCTGCGCCGGGTTTGGTGACGATCAAGCCCTCGCGCACCAGCGTCGCTAGCGCACGTTGCACCGTGACGGGGCTCGCATGATGACGTTTCATCAGCTCCCGCACCGAGGGCAGAAGTTGCCCCGCCCGCTCTTCGTTCACGCTCGAGCGCAACTCGAAGAGCAGTGCTTCGAGCGAATGCTTGCTAGGCGCGGCCACGAGTGTTATCCGTTTCCATGAATAAGTCGGGTAACGTTATCACTCGCGATCCCGAAGCGCTACTGCTCGCTGCGCTCGCGATCTTGGGCTTCAGCGGCACCTTGCCAGCCACGCGACTCGCCGTCCCGGAGCTCGGTGCCAGTTTTGTCGGTTGTGGTCGTGCAGTCGTGGCGTCGCTGTTTGCCGCCGTATTGTTGCTCAAGGTGAAGGCACCTTTGCCGTCGCGGCGCGACTTGCCCGGATTGCTCGCCGTAGCGCTGGGTGTGATCATCGGCTTTCCGTTGTTCACGTCGCTGGCGGCCCGCACGTTGCCCGCTAGCCACGCGGCGGTCTTCACCGGTCTAGTGCCAGCGGTAACGACGGCCATGGCGATGCTGCGTGCAGGTGAACGACCGAGACCGGCCTTCCTAGCGGTCGCTGCGCTGGGAGCACTCAGCGTCGTCGCCTTCTCATTGATTGTCGCGCGCGGCACGCTGACCACCGCGGACGTCTACTTGATGGTCGCCATCCTAGCCGTCGCCGTGGGCTACGCCGAAGGTGGCATCATCGCCAAACACTTGGGTGGGTCACGGGTGATCGCGTGGGCCTTGCTGCTGGTGGCGCCATTCATGGCCATACCGGTCGTCACGCAAGTCGTTCGCCATGGCGTGCATGGCTCGCTCCAGGCGTGGTTGGGATTCGCGTATGTTTCGGGCATCAGCATGTTTGCAGCCTTCAGCGCTTGGTACCGAAGCCTGGCCCTGGGCGGCATCGCGCGCACGTCACAGCTTCAACTCGTTCAGCCGGTGCTGACTCTGTTGTGGTGCAGTCTGTTCCTGGGTGAACCGCTCGATGCACCGACCCTGACGAGCGGCGGCATGGTCGTCGTGTGCACGGCGCTGGCACGCCGCACTCGTTTCGCCAATAGTTAGGGGATCTGGCCCAACCCTTCCACAGATCACGCTCGAAGAGGAAAAATCAAAGGAGCCCGATCGCGTTTGCGCACGCCGATCCCGCACTCGCCTTCGAGCCCTGCGACACTGGCGCTTTCATCACGATCCCGAAGCCAACGCAGGAACCTCGCTTCGAGCTGTGTCTCGGAACACCGCCCAAGCTCCGTCGCTGGCTGGCGCTGTATCGGCACGAGCCGTACTGGTTGAGACCCCAAACCGGGCGTGCGCTCGCGCACATTCCGATCGGGACCGAATGGCTCTTGCTCGAGCACCAGGACGACACTGTTACCCTATTGGCGCCACTGGTTGCAGGTTCGCTCTACACCTGCCTGCGCGGGCAGCGAGGTCGACTGTGGGCGAGCTGCGACGCCGGGCGGCAACCCCCGCGCGCAGAAACGACGCTGCTCGCGTACACGGCGCACGGCAAGGATGTCTTCTCGTTGATTCGCTCGGCGGCTCAACGAATCGCGAAGCGGCTCGGCAGTGTCGACTTGCGACGCGATCAGCCTGCCCCACGCATTTGGAACCGCCTCGCTTGGTGCACTTGGAACGCGTTTTACCGCAAGGTCTCACACGACTTGGTGATCCGTGGTCTGCACAGTTTGCAGCAGGGAGGGATAACACCCGCGACCGTGATCATCGATGACGGTTGGCAAGAGACCGAAGCCACCGGCCACGGCGAGGAGCGGCTGCTGAGTTTCGGTAGCAACGACAAATTCCCCGGCGGTCTGGCCTCTACCGTTCAGACGGCTCGTCGACGGTTCGAGGTGCAGGACGTGTTCGCCTGGCACGCGCTGCACGGCTATTGGGCGGGCCTGAGCGAGCGCAACTTCGGAGCCTATGCTCTGGTCAAGCAGCGCCGCGCTTATCCGCCCGAAGTGCTCGCTCATCAGCCCAAGGCCAATGCCGATTGGGCCGGCGCCGAGGTCGTTTACCCCACGCACACAGCGATACGGCCTTTCCTCGACGATTACCATTCGGCACTGGCAAAACAAGGGATCACCGGCGTCAAGCTGGACAACTTGGCCTCACTCGACGGCCTGACCGACTCGATCGGCCGAGTCGAGCTCGCCGCTGCCACGCGTGAGGCCCTGGAAGCGAGTGTCGAACGACACTTCGCTGGGCGCTCGATCGCGTGCATGTCGTGCACCACGAGCTTGTTGTATCGAACGCGCAAGGCGGGCGTCGTGCGTTCCTCAATCGACTTCTGGCCCGAGCACGCCGATTCCCATGGCCAACACGCCCACACCAACGCCGTCTTCTCGCTCTGGTTCGGGGAGTTCGTCTGGCCAGACTGGGACATGTTCCAGACCGCGCACTTGGCCGGCGCCTACCACGCCGCCCTGCGCGCAGTCAGCGGCAGCTCGCTCTGCATTGCCGACGCGCCGGGCCATCACGACTTCGACCTCTTGCGCAAACTGTTGACGCGTAGCGGACAAACGCTGAGGGCCGAGCAACCCGGGGTTCCCACTCGCGACAGTCTGTTCGCGGACGTGCGTGAAGGTCCTAATTTACTAAAAATCTGGAACCGGAACCGCCACTCGGGCGTTGTCGGGCTGTTCAACGCACGACGCGAGCCGGATCGAAGCGCCAAGGGTTGGCTCGCTGCGCACGACGTTCCTACGCTCCAGGGCAACGCCTTCGCGCTGTACTTCCACCAGTCACGAGCGCTGGTACGCGCCTCGAAACGAGCCCGGTGTGCCGTGAGTCTGTCTGCGCTCCAGTGGGAGGTCGTCACAATCGTCCCAATCGTCGCGGGCTTCGCGCCAATCGGCCTGACCGACAAGTTGAACAGTGGTGCCAGCATCAAGCATGTGAACTCGAGCCCCGGCATTTGTCGATTTGGTGTCGTAGACGACGGCCCGGTGCTGGTGTGGTGCGCGCGCAAACCTCGCGAAGTTCAAGTGGACGGCCGAAAGCATGCTGTTTGGAGCTACGAAAACCATGCCCTTTCACTCGACATTTCGTCCCCTGGCGAGCACCGTGTCGTGATCGTGACCTGAACAGCGCTGCACGGTGATTGTGGTTCCCGAGCGTTTCGCGGATGATTGCGCCCGGGCACGCGCGTTCGAGCGCATCCCCGGGCACTACCCAAAGCGGTGCCCGACACTCATATGGGGCAGACTATGAAGACGATTGGGATCATCGGGTCGGGTATGGTGAGTCAAGCGCTGGCAGACGGCTTGTTGCGTCACGGCTACGGCGTGATGCGCGGCTCGCGCGACGCATCGAAGTTGAGCGATTGGCAGAAGTCTGCTGGTCCGAATGCTCGCATCGGCAGCTTCGCCGAAACCGCGAAATTCGGCGAGATCGTGATCTTGGCGGTGAAAGGCACAGCAGCGGAATCGGCCATCAGCGCCTGCGGAGACGCACTCAACGGCAAAACGGTCATCGATACGACCAATCCGATCGCGGATGCACCGCCGGTCAACGGGGTTTTGCGCTTCTTCACGGATCTCAATCAGAGCTTGATGGAACAGCTCCAGAGCAAGTTCCCAACCGTGAACTTCGTCAAAGCCTTCTCCTGCGTGGGCAACGCCTTCATGATCGATCCGGACTTTGGCGCGACGCGCCCCACGATGTTCATCTGTGGCAACGACAACGCAGCAAAGGCGGCGGTCAGCTCGCTGCTCGCCGAAGTGCGTTGGGACGTCGCCGACATGGGCAGCGTCGAAGCAGCGCGCGCGATCGAACCGTTGTGCATGCTGTGGTGCATCCCCGGCTTGCGCGGCGGAAGCTGGGCGCACGCGTTCGCCTTGCTGCGCAAATGAGTCGCTCGATCCACTGAATCGGCAGGAAATCGATAGCGTCGGCGCGCTAGCGTCGACGCTATCTACGAGCGTTCAAGCGCTGACTTTGCTCGTAGCCGGTCTCGACGTCGGTGATCGTCAGTTCCACGATGCCGTTGCGGTCGACCCTGTAACACTCTTCAACTTCGCAAAAGGGCTCGCCCTGCCGCAACACGGGAGCCCTGTCGAGTTGTTGGCTACCGCGAAGCGCCGGATCGAAGGGGTACAACACGTTGGCAAAGGAAGTGATGTCGCCGCTCGGTACGCCGCGCGAGTCGAGCCAGCCGCACTCGATGAAGCGGTAGTGCCCGACGTTGTGCCGAGGGCGATACCTGCGCCGCGCCTCGACGACCGTGTCATCCCCGGGCAGCTGCGTGCTGCCGTCGAAGATCACGTCGAACTCGACGCGCTCACCCGAGAGGCCCTCGCGGAACACCCCAAATTGGCGTGAGAAGCGCTCTGTTACCTCGTAACCCGCAGACTGATCGAAGGCGATGGCAAGTCCGATCGCGATGGCAGACGCCGGGTAGTTCGAGCGGTGAACCCGCCGGCCATACACGTCGCGCAAGCGCCGAGCCACGACCGGCAGCGAGCTCGCGCCACCCACGACGTAGAGCCCCGCAAGGTCGCCCCACTCTTCGGTCGGCTTTGGTCCCTGCCACTCGCGGTGCAATTCGCCGAGCACTTCGAGCGTGCGATCGACCAACGGCCGACACGCCTTCTCGTAGTCTTCCGCCGCGATCATCTCGACGTGATCTTCGCTCAGGCCAATCGCATCGCGCTCGGCGGCAGTCAAATGTGCCCCGACCTCGATCGGCACGCGACGCGTGTTGGGATGAATCTTCTCTTTTTGCTCGCGACAGTGGTTCTTCAAGCGTCGGCGCGCAGAGCCGTTGAGACTGCTAGACCCTCGCAGCTGAGTCAGCACCAACTCGAGCAAGCACAGGTCGAAGTCGTCACCGCCGAGGCGACCCAACCCGCGACTGAGCAAAACGTCGTGCCGCTTGTCGCGCATCAACACCAACGTGCTGTCGAAGGTGCCGCCGCCGAGATCGTAGACCAGCACGTTCTCACGCTGGTGGGTCAGAGTCGAGCGATAGCGGTGCGCGTACTCGATACCCGCCGCCGACGGTTCGTTCAGCATCGCGAGCACGTCGAACTCGGCCTGTCGAAATGCTTCCAGTGTGATCAAGCGCGCCGCGCTGTGCGCGTTTGCCGGCACCGCCAGCACGGCGCTGAAATGACCATTGATGGCTTTGGCCGGCAAATTGGAGCGCTCGGCCAAATCGCGTTGCAGTTGACGCAAGAACAGCGCGATCACCTCCACCGCGGGAAGTGAACGGTCCTTGAGTTCGATGGTCTGGCTGAAGCCGGCGTCGACTTCGTACAAGCTGCGTTTGAACGAGCGGCGCACTTCCCACTCGGGATCGCCATCGACTGCCAGCGCATCGAAACCGAAACGCAGCGTGGAGCCGTTGTCTGCGACCACGCTCGGGTAGTGATCGTAGATGGTGCCGTCGTCGGCAGTGAACTGCAGTACGGGATAGTTACCTCGATCGGAAAGGGCGACGACGCTGTGTGTTGTCCCAAAGTCGATCCCGAGATGCATACGAGTCCGCTCCGTCGTGGTTTCGCGTTTGGTGTGAAGCCTTGCGCCGTTCAGCGCCTCAGGATACCGGCAACGATTCGCTCGCTGACGGCGCGACGCGAGCATAGAGCAGGTTTCAAAAGCTCCGCAATCGGGGAAAACCAACACCCAAGGCAACCCCTAGCTCCGCAGCACGTGCAAGGTTTGGTTGTGCGTTGGCGATGAGTCTGCTAACTTGCCGCTCCCGCGTCGGGAGGCGATGCATGGGCGGGATGCATGCGCGAGATGGATCCGCGCTCGAGAAAAGCGCACGACGCGTCCTTGCCTTCGGCAAACAACCTGCGCGAAACGTGCGACGTGCGACGCTGTGTGCATAACGACCGTGAACGTCTTCATTCAAGTGATCGAAGTCTGGAAGTTGTCGCGGCGCGGTGCACACCTCGAGCTCGATGCAGGGCTCTACAACGGCCTGGACGACTTTCGTTGGCACAGCGAACGCACGACGTTCGAACATGGCCAGGGGTTACCGGGACAAGCTTGGGCGGCACGGCGTCCGATCTTGCTCGGCACGAATCAACCCGAGTTTCAGCGCGCCATGACGGCGCGGCGAGCCGATCTCAACACTGCGATCGCGATCCCGATCTTCAACGGTGATTTTCTCGGAGGCGTCGTCGTCTTGATGTGTGGCGGAAGCTTCGCCGGTGGCGCCATCGAAGTCTGGTCGCAAGTCTCGAATGACGCGATCGCATTGGCTGACGGTTATTACGGCACCTTGACGTCGCTCGAACAGAACAGTCGCAACTTGCAGCTGGGTTGGGGCGAAGGTTTGCCGGGCAAAGCGATGGCATCTCACGAGCCCGTCTTGATCTCGCCGCTCTCCACCGCGCCCGGCTTCAAGCGCACGCAAGCCGTCGGTGAAGTCGAAGTGACCACGGGTGTTGCGATGCCCGTAACCCATCGCGGCAAATTGGAGAGTGCGGCGGTATTGATGTCAGCGCGTCACACACCGATCGCTCGCTCGTTCGAGTTGTGGCGACCCGACGCCGAAAACAAGACTCTGCAGATCGCCAACGCCTACGAGTGCACACCCAACTTCCAGGATACCCTGCGCAAGATCAGCGTACGTCCGGGTGAGGGAGTGCTGGGGCACGCCTGGGTCACCGGCTGCCCCGCGGTGTGCGAAGACTTGGCGAAAGAGAACTCACGTTATGCCCACTGGGCGTGTACCGAAGGACTCGTCTCGGCCTGCGCGATCCCGTTCAGCCACGAAGGCCGCCTGCGCGGCATCGTAATGCTGACGATGTGAAGGGTCGCCCAATGGCGGGTCGCGCGTCGCGTCCGCTGACAATGTAAACCCGACGCAACAGCCGGGCTTTACTCGATAGGTGCCTGCCCGGCGTTCGCTCGGGCGCGTCCCTGCAGCTCTCTCGACGTTCCGCACCGAACGCATGTAACCGATCACCGAATCGAGCGTATGGGCGGACAGCCACGACACGTCTCATCCAGGAGCAGCACATGATCGTCACCGTTTTTCGCGCCCGATCCCGACCCGACGCAGACTTCGGCGCGCTCGAACGCATTGGGGCACGCATGGACGAGCTCGTCCGGGGCATGCCCGGGTTCATCTCGTACAAGGACTTCAGCGCGCCCGACGGCGAGGCGGTGACCATTGTCGAATTCGACACGCTCGAGCACCAACAGGCATGGCGTGAGCAAATCGAACACGCTACGGCGCAGCGCGCAGGGCGTGAGAGCTTTTTCGCCGAGTACCGAATCGTGGTCTGCCAGAGTTTACGAGAATCGAGATTCCCACAGTAGCGCAGCTACCTACGAATTCGGCGCCAACGCCCAGGACCTGCGCCCACTCTTGCCGCGAACACGCGCGTGAAATGACTCTGATCGGTGAAGCCGCAAAGCTTGGCGACTTGCGACAGCGAGAGGGCGGAATTGAGCAGCAGCTCTTGCGCGCGCTCGATCCGGCGATCGACGAGCCAACGATGCGCGGGCTGTCCGGTGGTCGTCTTGAAGGCCCTCGCAAAGTGACTGCGCGATAGACCACATTCGCGCGCCAGATCGTCGAGCGAAAGATCACCGTCGAGGTGCGTCATCAACAGCTCCTTGGCGCGACGCACTTGTGCCGCGCCGAGCCCACCGCGTGGACGGTCGTCCAAAAGCGGTGTGGTCCCGTAGCGCTTGCCGACATGTGCCAACGTGGCAAGCGCCAAGTGGTCGACGAACAAGCGATTGACTTGTTCCGGGATCCCGAGCCCCGGCATCAGAGCTGCACCGAGATGCCGAATCACTGGGTCGTCGATGGAGGCTCCCGGAGTAACGCGCAGCGATTCGCTGCGTGGCGCCTCCCGTTCGTCGGCCAGTGCATCGAGCGCTGCGCGGGGAATGTAGAAGAGCAGGATATCGAAGGGCTTGTCGACGTGCGACGTCAGCGCCTGGTTCAAGTCGAGCAGTCGCATTTCGCCGACCCGACCCGGTTGCACAGGGATGGGCCGCCCCTCCAACCAGAGCTGATGGCAGGAAGCCGCGCGCAGCTGCAGGCTGATGACGAAAGCGTCTTCCGCGGGGCCTTGGGTGGTGACGGCAATGTCGGGTCGGTCGCAAGTCAAGCGGGTGAAAGCAACAGCGGACTTGTGCAACGGCTGCACCACCAGCGTAGGTGCAGACACGACGCCCATCTCGTTGGCGGCGCGCTCGCCGAAGTTCGTGGCGCTACCGCCTCGGTTCCGCTCAGGGGCCATACAGCTCGCGCGGTCCGTCTGATTCCGACCCAAAGAGGTCAGTCGCGGTCCGCAAGTCGCAGCATACACCGACGCGATGGCTGAATGGTTCCTGGTGAGACCAAGGGAAGTCGGGGGCGAGTGACGCGGTACGAACTGCGGTTCGTGAGCGCGCTCGCTGCCAAGATCCCGACGCTATCGCCAAGAACCACCAGCCATCAAACGGAGGATTCGATACAGCCGATCAAGAACGGACGCATGTCCTTGGCGGCGATGATGCCCTCGAGCGAACCCACGGCTTTGGCGCGCTCGACGCTGTGAATCGCGTCGAACTCGCGTGCCACCTCGGCTTGCTTCTCGATCCGCACTTCCTCAATCAAACGCTCTGCCGCTTGTCCCTTGTCGCCCACGCTGGGTAACCCGGCGCTACGCGCAAGAGAGAGTTGCTTGCGCGCTTCTTGTACGCGCGGGTCCTTGTTGACGCGCGCATCGACTTCGCGCGGGAACACGACCGCTGCCGCGGGGCCACCGCCGATCACCGAGGCGAACGAGCCTTCGAGAGCGAACGCGCGCAGGTTCGGATTCAATTCGCGCGAGAACACGACGTACGCGCCGCCGTGGTAACGCGAGACCACCAAGAACACCAACGGCCCTTCGAAGTTGACGACCGCGCGCGCGATCTCCGCGCCATACTCGAGCTGCAATTTGCGCATCGATTCCGGCGAACCATCGAAGCCCGATAGATTGGCCAAGATCACCGCCGGACGATTACCGCTGCAAGCGTTGAGCGCACGCGCGAGCTTCTTGGACGAAGTCGGGAACAGCGTGCCACCATTCCAGTCCGCTGGACCATCCGGTGGACGGTAGCCCCAGCGCGGCACGTTCTGACTCTCGATGCCGATCAGACAGACGGGATAGCCGCCGATCTGCGCGTCCCACACGATCGCTGTTTCGGCGCCGACTTGCGCCGGCCAGCGCTCGAGCATCCCGCCGTCTTCGTCAATCACAGCGCGCATCAGCGCGCGCATCGCAAAGGGACGCTTGCGGCCCGGGTTGGTCTCTTGCCGGAAGATATCCCCGATCGAAGCGAAATCTTGGCTCACGGAGTACTCGGAGCGACCGACGTCGCGTTCACCTTGATCACGCGTCACGGCGCGGCGTGGTGTTCGTTCACCCGGGACGACATAAGTGTACTCGTAGTGTTGATACAGGATACGGTACGCGCTGCCGAGGTCTTCCGCATAGAACTGTGCTTGGCCGTTCGGGCCCATCACGCGCTCGTAACCGCCGATCGCCACTTCGTCTTCGGCCGAGACCGAGCCGCTCGCGGCCAGCGCCGCTCGCCCGGTCAAGACCATCGAGGCGCGCGGCGTCATCACCAAGATGCCGCGCGTGTGGTTCAACATCGTCGCCAGCGAATCCCAATAGCTTTGCGCACCGACGTTCACACCAGTGACGATCAAGTGAATGACGCCCTTGTTCTGGGTGAACGTCACGATCCGGCGCACGACGCGCGCCGTCGCGTCGAGGTTCTCGGTGCCGCTATCCATGGCGATGCGCGCACCGCTCGATACGGGCAACCATTCGACGGGAACGCGCATGCGCTCGGCCAGATCGATTGCGGCGCAGACGCGGTCGCATTCACCTGCCGACAACGCCCCCATGCCGCGTGTGGGATCGCTGAGCAAGAGCACGCGCTTCATGCCCTCCGGGATCTTGGCGGTGACCGTCGAGATGATACCGAAGACGATCGCGCTTTCGTTCTTGCCCGGTGCCCGACCCGCAACGCTGACGGCCGTCGGCACCGAAGCGGACGCATCCAAGTCGTATTCTTCGAAGGTCGACGCTTGCAGCATGCTGCCATCGCGCACGGAGCTCACGCCCGTGGTCTCGAGGTCTGGCGCCAACATGCCGATGATCTCGTACGGATAGATCAACCCACGACGGCGCGCAGCCACGACGCTGCGTTCGTAAGCCGCCACGGGCACGAGCGGTGCCGTGTGCGGCTCACGCGTCTTGATCTCCATGCGGCTGCCGGTCGGATCGGAGATGATGACTTCGACCTCGTCGACGGCACCGGCATCGCGCAGCAGTTTGAAACGCACGGCGACGCGCTCGAGACCCAAGTGGCGAGTCGCTGGGTACAGCTTGGTCGCGAGCCAGTCCTCGAGTCCCGGCTCGAGCACGAGTGGATGCGCGACGAACAGCACGATGCGGTTCCACTGCAAGCGACGGCTCGGGTCACGTAAACCTATCGCATGCCGCAGCGTGCCCGTGGCTTCGTGGAAGGCCCGTTCGAACAGCGACAGATAAGCTCGCGCGTGCGGCCCCGGTTCACGCGGTCGCCCTCGCACTTCGGCCAATACGAAGAAGCGCTCGTCGTCCGGCACCTGCCGGCTGCGGCCGTGGAAACAGTAAACGCCGTCCTCTCCCTCGAGCCGCTCCAACTGAAAACTCTGATAGCGATCGAACTCGACGCGCTCGGCCGTCTCGGGGTGAAGCCCAGACAGATCGACCGAAGTCACTTGGTCGCCGCCGACGGCAAACGTCTCGTGGACCATCTCCAGCGCCGCGTCGATGAACGACAGAGTGACGCGCGCAGCGGGGAAGCCCGGCTTGAGCGCGGCTCGAAAACGCTGGCTGCATTCGCTGCGTGAATCTTGCTCAGCAAGCGGGATGAAGATGTCGAGGGCCGTGACCTTGCGCTCGCGGCAGGCTTGCGCCAAGCGCGACGGGGCCGACGCGAGCTCTGCCGGGGCGAGCAGCACCGCTGCCACCACTTGGCCAGCGCCAAAGGTCAACAGCTCGATGCCCTGTTCCATGCTCACGCGCTCGGCGATCTTGGGCGCGTAAACTCGTCGCACGAGGGCGCTGAGCGCGACGGCGCGACGGCGCTCGTTGTTGTCGTGGAACCAGCCGAGGACGCGGCGGAACCGTCCCGGCGGCGCGAGCGCCAAATCATCGAGGTCGGGCGCGCTGGCGAGCGACGCGGTCTCTTGTGACAACCAGGTCTCGACTTGCTGCGTGGTGCGCTCTGCGGCCTTCTCGAGCAGCGGGCGCTGATACAGACCGTAGACCGCCTCGACCGCCGCGTCCGCCAATGCGTTGGGCACGTGGCCGCGCATCGCCGACAAACCTTCGAGCGCTTCACGCAGCGCTTTGTCCTCTTCCAACGCCACTCCGGCGTTGCCGAGCGAGACCACCCGCCGTAGCACTGCCGCGAGTAACCGAAAGCGCATCGTCGGGTCGCCCTGCGAAGCGAACAGACGAACGACCGCGCGTTCGAGTCCAGGCGAAGGGCTCAGCCCCGAGACGTCGTCGTAGTAAGACAGCGCTTGACGCAGAACTTCGAGGAAGCGCTCCGGTAACCCAGCACCGCCTGCACGCATGCGCCGCACGAACAAGCGCAAGAGCGCGTTGTTGCTCAAGCGATCGAGCTCTCCGCTACCCAAGCGGTGACGCGTCGAGCGCAGGAACAAGCGATCGATGTCGACCGCGACCAACAAGTGCGAACGCACGCCCGCCAGTTGCTCGAGGAATTCGGCCGATGCACCCTCCGGCAACGGTGCCTCCAAGAAGGCGATCAGCTTCTGCACCCGCGGGCTGAACGCATCGTAGCCCAAGATCACGCGACGTATGTCTTCACCCACGGCACGCATGGCCGTCGCGCGCTGTTCGGCGCTGGCCGCCACTGCTGCCGCGAGGTCCGGCTCACCCAGCCAGCCGTTGTCCGGGCGGAACCACAAGCTCAACGGATCGGGTTCGAATGGCAACTCGAGCGGGCGCTCGTCCGTCTTGCCCTGCTCCTCGTCACTGGCGGGATCGATCACCAGGATCACTTCACCAGCCGCCAGTTGCTGTCCCTTACGAACACGGACTTCGGTGACGACGCCGCTCACCGGCGCGTCGAACCCGATCTCCATCTTCATCGCTTCTAGCAGGCCGAGCATGTCCCCGGCGGCGACGCGGTCGCCGACCTTGACGTTCAAGGACACCATCATCGAGGGCGCGTTGGCGCGCACTTGGCCCGCCATCTGACGGCCGAACTGATGCACCAGGCCTTCGACCTCGACGCGAATCGAGGTATCGGACACGTCGTACAAGACTCGCAAGTCTTGGCCGGCCACCAGCAAACGAGCCGCCTGTGCACCCGACACCGCTAGGCGAGCACCGACGACACGTCCGCCAAAGTGCACGCGATAGCGCGACGCACCGGAAGCATAAACGCGCACCCGGTACGGTTTGCCGAGGTACGTCAAGTCGAGTTCCAGGCCATCACTGGCTGGAATGTTGTCCTGGGTGATGTTGGCGGCGTCGACGTAGAAGTTACGTCGCAGCTCTTCGCGCATCGCGCGATAGGCCAACACCGCGGCCAGCACCAGGGCCTCCGCCGCGTAAGGGCGTTTGCGCGTGCGCTGTTCGTTGTATCGGTCGAGCCACAGCGTATCGACCCCGCCCTCTTTGATCGATTCCGTGTCGAGCAACTCGAGCAAGTAGCCCTTGTTGGTGGCTCCGCCCTCGATCACCAAGTCGAAATCGCGCAACGCCACCGCCAAGCGAGCGCGCGCCTCTTCCCGTGTATCGCCGCTGGCGATCACTTTGGCGATCAACGAGTCGAAGGCCGCAGGAACGGTCGACTCGGACGCCACGCCCGTATCGATGCGCAAACGGGGTCCGAGCGCCGGATCGAAACGCGCGATTCGACCGGGTGCGGGCAGGAAGCCCGCGTCGGGATCTTCGGCGCACACGCGCACTTCGATCGCGTGGCCCCGCTCCTTCGGTGCCACGGGCGGCAGCGCTTCGCCGCGCGCAACCCGAATCTGCAACTGCACCAAGTCGGTGCCCGTGATCTCCTCGGTGATGCCGTGTTCGACTTGCAGGCGCGGGTTCATCTCGAGGAAGAAGAAGTCCGCGTCCTTGACCAAGAACTCTACGGTGCCGGCACCCATGTAATGCACTTCGCGTGCGAGCGAGACCGCCGACTCCTTGAGCGCGCGAATCATCAGCTCGGGCAAGCGCGGTGGGGGCGCCTCTTCGATCACCTTCTGATGGCGGCGCTGCACCGAGCAATCGCGACAGCCGAGGGCCAGCACGTTGCCGTGCATGTCACCGATGATCTGAACCTCGATGTGACGTCCGCCCTGCACCATGGCCTCGACGAACATGCGTCCGTCACCGAAGGCCGAGACGGCCTCGGACTGGGCCGAGCGGAACAGCTCGTCGAAGGTCGCCAAATTGCGCACGACGCGAATGCCGCGGCCTCCGCCACCAGCGGAGGCTTTGATCACGATCGGTAACCCGATGCGCTCAGCGTGGGCGCGCGCGTCGGCCACGTCTTTGACTTCGCCGCCGCTCCAGTCGGTGACCGGCACGTCGACGCGTTCCGCCAACAACTTGGAGGCTATCTTGTCGCCCAGGGCGCGCATCGTGGAGGCGCGCGGCCCCAAGAAGCGAATCCCGTTCTCGGTCAGGCGATCGACGAAGGTCGGCGATTCGGCGACGAAGCCCCACCCCGGCCAGACGGCGTCCGCTTTGACTTGCAGCAAGCGTTCGACCAGCAAGTCGTGGTCGAGGTAGGCCGCGACGGGAGTCGTGCGAACAGGCAGCTCAATCGCTTGGTCTGCGTGCCGAACGAACGGCGCATCGCGATCCGCGGAGGTATAGAGGGCCACCACTCGCAACTCTTGGCCTTCCAAGGCGCGCAACGACTTCACCGCTCTGATGCAGCGCATGGCGGCTTCGCCGCGGTTGACGATGGCTAGACAACGAATGGGCTCAATGCGGATCACCGAATCTCCTGTTTCGCGGATAGCACCACGAACGCGGCTTTTAACTCGACGTTACGGCGGTTGACCACCGCTCGGGTGCGACAAAATCCTTAGCTGGGCTCGCGCTTGACCTCGTCTGGCGTGCCCACGAACCGATATCCCACGCCGCGCACGGTCTCGATGTAGTCCCGGGCCTCGCCCAACTTTTCACGGAGCCGTTTGACGTGGGTGTCGACGGTGCGCGTCGTTACCTCGGCGGTAACCCCCCAAACATCATCGAGAAGTCGGGTCCGCGACTGGACGCGATCGCGTCGCTCGTACAGATCCATGAGCAAACGAAATTCGAGCGCCGATAGCTCGACCAATTCGTCGTCGACCCACGCCCGATGCGCTTGAGGATCGATGCGCAGACGACCGAAGACGATGGGTCCGGTCTGTTGGACGCTCGGCTGCGTGCGGCGCAGGATGGCGGCGACTCGAAACAACAACTCACGCACGCTGAACGGCTTGGTGACGTAATCATCTGCGCCGATCTCGAACCCCTCGACCCGGCTGCGCTCTTCGGCCTTGGCCGTCAGCATGATGATCGGAATCAGGCGCGTCTCTTCGCCCTGCTTGAGGGTGCGACAGACCTCGGTGCCGAGGATGTCGGGCAGCATCAGATCGAGCAGCACGACGTCTGGACGAAAACGCTCCGCCAATCGAATTGCATCGGCCCCCGTGCCCGCCACCAGCGGCTCATACCCTGCTTGCTGCAGGTTGAAGCGGAGCACTTCCTGCAGATCGGTTTCGTCTTCGACTACCAACACCTTCGCCATTCGACGGCACGAAAGGAGCACACGGCTTGGGCTTTTCCAAGCCTCCCCGCGAAGTGCGGCAACACCTCGGCCGTCGAGCCCGCCGGAATGGCCGTGGAAACGGCGGCAGGGCTCCAGGTCGACTGACCTCCCAGACCGCCGAATGACAGCTTGTCAGAGCGCCCCGAGGGCTTCGCGACAAACCGCGACAGCCTGACAGCGTCCCCTTCGACATCGCAGGAAATCGGCTTGAAGAGCGCCAAAACAGTCGGGCACGATCATTGCTTGGGGCAGAACATGCGGTCGGTGATGAGATCGGAAGGCTTCAGTCGCGCCCAAGTCGGCGCGGCGGTCGCAGTCGCGGCGAGCCTATTGGTGGGGGGCATGTGGTTGACGTCCGAGCAGCGCACGGATGACGAGCAAGCGGCTCGCGGAACCGCAGAGCGTTTGCTGAGCGCGGCCTCCGAGTGGAAGCGAGCGACCACCATCAAAGGCTGCCCGACCGTCAGCCAGCTGCTCCTCGACAGACAAATCGACAAGCACGCTGCGGCCGATGACCCGTGGGGCAGCCGGTACCGAATTCAGTGCACCCCCGAGGCCGTGCAAGTCCGTTCGGCTGGAGCTGACCGCGAATTTCAGACCTCTGACGACATCACCCTGAGCCAAGACTGGCGCAGCTGACCCGGGTGGAACCGGTGTAGCCAGCTAAATGGGCGCGGAAAAGACTAGGGGCCGACCTCGGATTCACTACACTGGTGCGGGTGCGCCCGGCCGTTCTGAGCAAGGATAGTCCCGGCGCCTTTCCCGATCCGAGACTCGCGGACGACGAAGGGCTCGTGGCCGTCGGCGGCAATCTGTCGCCCAGCGCACTGCTGGCGGCGTACGACGCGGGCATCTTCCCTTGGTACAACGAAGATTATCCGCCCCTATGGTGGTGCCCGAACCCGCGCGCGATCTTGCCACTCGACGCTGTACACGTCTCGCGAAGCATGGCGCGCGTGCTGCGGCGCGGCGACTTCCGGGTGACTTGGAACCAAGCTTTCGGGCAAGTCCTGCGCGAATGTGGCTCGGGACGCGATGGGGGAACGTGGATCTTGCCCGAGATGGTCCGCGCCTACGAGCGCTTGCACCGCGACGGACACGCCTTCAGCATCGAGGTCTGGGACGCCGCTCAACGCTTGGTTGGGGGCCTGTATGGAGTGCAGCGCGGTGGCCTGTTCGCAGCCGAGAGCATGTTCCATAGGCGGACGGACATGTCGAAGGTTGCACTGCTCTATTCGGCCGCGAGCCTGAATCGGGCCGGCATCCGGCTCTTCGATGTACAGTTTCTCACCCCACACCTGGCAAGCATGGGGGCAAAAGAGATAGATCGAGCCCAGTACCTCGCTCGCCTCGAGGGGGAGCGTGCTAGAAGCGTCGACTTGACCCGTTTGGTCTTAGTCTCCCCTGTAGGTTGATCCGAATCCGATTTGCTGAGTTAGACTGCGCCTTTCAGGAACCGCATCGCCGAACGAACCGCATTGGGCCAATGAGCGACATCGATCCCAAACCGACCCTCGCAGAACTTCAACGTAGTGCGCATGAGTTCTTGAAGAAAGAGCGTTGGAACCCGGCACACAAGGTCCTGACACTCGCGAGCCAACTGTATCCCGATAGCGCAGACGTGTGGAGCGACCTGGCCGCAGCCGATCGCGCCCTGGGCATGTTGGAACCCGCCATCACGCACTACCAACGCGCGTTGGAGCTCGACCCCAAACTCGCGTTCGTGCACAACAATCTCGGCAACGCCCTGGCAGACAAAGGCCGTACGCGTGATGCCATCGACTGTTACCACCGCGCGCTGGTGCTGCAGCCGCGTTATCCCGCAGCACTGAACAGCTTGGCCCGCGTGTTGCTTCGCGAAGGCAAAGTCCAAGAGGCGCAGCGCGCTTTGGAGCGGCTGTTCAACATGACGCGCGATTTCGCGCCCGCTTTCGAGACGCTGGCAGAGCTCTGCGAGAAGCAGGGCGACGTCCAAACCGCGCTGAATCATTACATCTCTCTGGCGGGGCACTATCTCGGCGCGGGGGATCCCAAAAAAGCCCTCTGGGCCATGGACGCGTGTCGGCGCTTGGGTCACAAGAGCGCGGGGCTCGAAGCCAATCGCTGTGTGGCCTTCCTGCAGCTCGGCCGCAACGAAGAGGCGCGCGACGCCGGGCGCGCGGCGCTTCAACTCGATCCCAACCACGCCAATGCCCACGTGAACTTGGGGGCGGCCTATGCGGCGTTGCGTGACTACCCCAACGCCATCGCCCTGCAGCGCCGGGCCACCGATCTCGCACCGCGCCTGACGGAGGCGTTCATCAGTTTGGGCAACACCCTGCTCGAAGCCGGTGACGCGCAAGGCGCTTTGGCGGCCCACAACAAAGCGCTCGAGCTCGAGCCGACGAATCCGCGCGCGGTGTGTGGTTTGGGGCAAGCCTATCAAGCCATGCGGCGCCGCGAAGAGGCCCTGGGCCTCTATCGCCAAGCCATCGCGATCTCCCCTTCTTATCCCGAGCCGCACGTGCGTTACGCACGCCAGTTGCTGCAATTCGGGGACTTCAGCGAGGGTTTCAAGGAGTTCGAGTGGCGCCGCTTCCTGCCAGAAGCACGACGTTACAACGACCGTTACCCAGGCACGGCTTGGGTCGGGCAAGAGTTGGCGGGCACGACATTGGCGTTGTTCGCGGAAGAGGTTTACGGGGACGCGCTCCAATTCGTTCGCTACGCAGCGGTGGCCAAGCAGAAGGGCGCGCGCGTGGTGGTCGATTGCAAACCCGCCCTACACCGACTGTTTTCGGGCTTGCCCTTCGTCGATGGCGTCTACGACGGCGAGGTCGAGCAACTGCCTTACGACCACTACGCTCCTTTGTTGAGCATGCCGCACTTGCTCGGCTCCGAACTTGGGATCCCTGAACTCGATGCGCCTGGCGTCACCCTCCCTTATCTGCGCGTACCGAGTGCACCCCGGCCGCCAGAGCTGGAGCAGGCCAGTGGGCTGCGGGTTGGGTTGATCTGGGCGGGCGATCCAACCCGCTCGGGAGATCGACAGCGTTCGGTCCCATTGTCGACTCTCGACGTGCTGGCGGACGTGCCCGGCGTTTCGTGGTTCGGGCTGCAATTCGGTCCCGCGCGTGAACAGTTGCACGGCCCGTTGCGCATGCGCATCAGCGATCTCGGCGGGTATGTCTCGGACTTCTACGATCTCGCGCAACTGATGCAGCACATGGACGTCGTGCTCACCGTGGACACGGCGGCAGCCCATTTGGCGGGCGGCCTGGGCCGGCCCACGTGGGTGCTCTTGGATGAACAGGCCGATTGGCGTTGGTTGCTCGAACGGAGCGATACGCCGCTCTATCCATCCATGCGTTTGTTCCGCCAAGAGCGTCCGGGTGCGTGGGAACCCTTGCTCGCGAAGGTCGCGCAAGAATTGGCCAACGTTCGTCCCCAAGTGAGTTCCGCGGCTCCCCAAGAAGTTCGCCCCGACGAATGAGCCCCGAGCTCGGGCGCCGTTGGACGACCAGCGACCGCGACAAGCAACGCCACGAGCGACGGTCGACGCGCCTTCAAGCCCGAGCCCCGTGCCCCCAGCGAAGTAAATTTCCCTGATATATCGGGGACTTATACTATTGTTGACAAATCCAATCAAAGTACTAGGAGCTGCCTGTGGCGGCCCTCGATGGCCGCGCAAAAAGGCTCCGAAAGACCACGATGCAAGCCCAAAGCTCCACCCCCTCCGCCGCGAGTGTTGGCGACGCGCTGGACCAGCGCCTCTCGCACCTCCAACAGCTCGAGGCCGAGAGCATTCACATCATCCGCGAGGTCGCTGCCGAGTTCGATAACCCGGTGATGATGTACTCGATCGGCAAAGATTCGAGCGTGATGGCGCATCTCGCGGAGAAGGCCTTCTATCCCGGTAAGCCGCCGTTCCCGTTCTTGCACATCGATACGACGTGGAAGTTCAAGGAGATGATCGAGTTTCGCGATCGTTTTGCGCGCGAGCACGGCATCCAGCTCATCGTTCACACGAATCAAGAAGGGTTGAAGGAGAACATCAACCCCTTCGACCACGGCAGCAACAAGTACACGACCGTGATGAAGACGCACGCGCTGCTGCAAGCGTTGCAGAAGGGCGGCTACGACGCGGCGTTCGGCGGCGCTCGACGCGACGAAGAGAAGTCCCGCGCCAAGGAGCGCATCTTCTCGTTCCGCGATCGCTTCGGGCAGTGGGATCCCAAGAATCAGCGCCCCGAGCTCTGGAATCTGTACAACGCAAAGATCACCAAGGGCGAGAGCATCCGGGTCTTTCCGCTCTCGAATTGGACGGAGCTCGACATCTGGCTCTACATCCACTTGGAACAGATCCCGATAGTCCCGCTCTACTTCGCCAAGGAGCGTCCCGTCGTCGAGCGCGACGGACAGTTGATCATGGTGGACGATGAGCGCATGCGTCTGCATCCCGGTGAAAAGCCGCGCAACGAGCTCGTGCGCTTCCGCACCCTCGGCTGCTACCCGCTGACCGCCGCGGGCCGTTCGTCTGCCACGACGTTGCCGGAGATCATTCGTGAGATGCTACTGACTCGGCATTCCGAACGCGCGGGTCGCCTGATCGATTACGACGAGGAAGGGTCGATGGAAGCGAAGAAGCGCGAAGGTTACTTCTGATCCGAACCCCGGCACTCTGAACGAGCCCTGAAACCCGAGTCCCCCCGAAAGACGAGCCCCGCCCATGAGTTCAGAAATTGACGTCACGCCCGAAAACATCGAGCGTTACCTCGAGCAGCACCAGAAGAAGGAGCTTTTGCGCTTCGTCTCCGTGGGCTCCGTCGATGACGGCAAATCGACGTTGATCGGCCGCCTGCTGCACGACACCAAGGGCGTCTACGAAGACCAACTCAGTGCCGTCAAGAAAGCGTCCTCGAAGGGCGAGATGGAGATCGATTTCTCGCTCTTCACCGATGGCCTGCGCGCAGAACGTGAACAGGGCATCACGATCGACGTCGCTTACCGTTACTTCAGCACCGATCGCCGCAAATTCATCATCGCCGACACACCCGGCCATGAGCAGTACACGCGCAACATGGCGACCGGCGCTTCGACTGCCAACGTTGCGATCATTCTGATCGACGCGCGGCTCGGCGTTTTGCCCCAGTCGCGACGTCACGCGTTCATCGCCTCGCTGCTCGGCATTCCCCACTTGCTCGTCGCGGTCAACAAGCTCGATCTCGAGAACTACAGCCAGGCAGTCTTCGATCGCATCAGCAAAGACTTCGCCAAGGTCGCCGAGAAGTTGGCGTTCAAAGACGTCACCTTCGTACCAATCAGCGCCAAGCTCGGCGACAATGTCGTGCATTCGAGTGCCAACACGCCCTGGTACAAGGGGCCAACGTTGTTGTCGTTCTTGGAGACGGTGCCGATCGACGCCGATCGCAACCAGAAGGACTTCCGCTTTCCGGTGCAGTACGTCGTGCGCCCCAACCTCGACTACCGCGGATTCGCGGGCGAAGTCGCGTCGGGCGTCGTCAAACAGGGCGATACGGTCACCGTGTTACCCTCGCGCAAGACCTCGCGGGTCGTCGCGATCGACACCTACTCGGGTGCGTTGCCCCACGCGGGTCCGTCGCGCGCCGTCACCTTGCGCTTGGAGCACGAGATCGACATCAGCCGCGGTGACATGCTCGTCCACGGGGACAACTTGCCGGAGGTGACGCGTCGCTTCGAGGCCAATGTCGTTTGGTTGAGTGAACGCGAACTCGACATCAACAAGTCGTACTTGCTCAAGCACACCACGCGCATGGTGCGAGTAAACGTCGAGCGAGTGCTTTCGACCATGGACTTGAGCGCCCTCGAATCGAAACCCGCTTCGTCGCTGCGCCTGAACGACATCGGACAGGTGCGCTTGCAAACGCACTCCGAACTGTTCTTCGATCCCTACGTCAAGAACCGCAACACGGGTGCGTTCATCTTGATCGACTCGTTGACGAACAACACCGTTGCAGCGGGTATGATCAGCGGTCCCGTAGGGGGCGCCGCGGATGCACTGACGCGCGGTGCGCTAGAAAGTGCGGGCAGTCAGGTCAGTCAGCGCGAGCGCCAAGAACGCCTCGGGCAAACGGGCGCGGTGGTCTGGATTGATGGTCCTGCCGCAGCCGGCTTTGCGACGGCTTTGGAGCGCATCTTCTTCGACCGCGGCCGTATGGCAGCAGTCGTCGATGCGGGCGTGGGTAGCGGTGCGAGCATCGGCGCTTCTTCTCCCGCCGAGCTCGCGGCTCACTTGGCCAGCGCAGGTCTGTGGGCGCTAGTATCGAGCCCCACGAGCGCGGAGGCCCGTGCTCGCGTGCAAGCGTCGCTCGGACCCAAACGCGGCTTGGAGGTCAGCATTGGAGCCGAGCTGCGCATCGCCGGAGCAGTGGTCGAAACGCCAAGTCGCGACGAAGACAAGTTGGCCGCGCTGGTGGCGGACACGCTCGCCAAGCAACTCGACGGCGGTTGAATCAGCGCGCGGCCCTTCGCGACGCGGGTCGAATCTTCAACTTGCGCGAATTCGACCTGGACGGATCGCGGTTGTCGGGCCGCCGCACGTTCTGAACCTTCCAAAGTCCTCCAGGAGCAGTTTCAACTGCTCTGGGCGGACCTCAAAGTCTTGGAACTGCAGTTTCAACTGCCCTGGGCTCAATTGCAGGTGCGGTTCTGGCAGTAGTTCGAACATGCGCCTGCACCGGTATTGCAGTGCACGTTGCAGTTGCTCGAATTGCACGACACTTGGCCGTTGCAGGAGCCAGCACCGTCGCAGGTCAAGTTCGCGTGCTCTGCGTTCATGGTGACGTTGCCGTCTTGGCACGCACCAGAGCCCTCGCATTTGACGTTGCAATTGGTCGCGTTGCAGCTCACCCCGCCGTTGCACGAACCATCCCCGTTGCAGTTGGCGTTGAAGTTCGTGGCGCCGCCCGAGATACCACCGTGGCATCCCCCCGCGCCACACTCGAGATTGCAAGTGATGCCGCCGCACTCTTGCCCGCCCTGACAGGCGTCTTGACCGCACTCGATGTCACACTCGTCTGCGCCCATTTGGGGGCAGGTAATCTTCGCCGCGCAGGAGTTCTTGCCGGAGCAAACTACTTTGCAGTCGAAGCCGTCAGGACACGTGATCGCGTCGGGACAAGCATCCTCGAGCGAGCAGTCGAAGACACAGCGATGCCCTTCGGCACAGGTTGCGCCCACTGCTGAACAGGCTGCATCACAATCCGGATTGCTGCCCGAGGGGGCTGGACCACCATCGCCGCCGTTCGCAACGGGCCCGCTAACGGTTGCTCCGCCATCGCCCTGGGCACTCGCATCAGCGCCTGGCGCGGCAGTGGCGGGGCCCGACGCCGTAGTCGTACTACTCTGAGAATCGCCTGCATCGACTGGCGCTACCGCCGGACCAGGACCTCCGCCGCCGGCTGAGGTCTCGTCGTCCGCGATGACCATCTCGTCCGGTGGTGTCGGGTCCGCACCGATGATGGTACCGCTCGCCATCGGGTCTTCGACCGCGGGCGAGGAGGACACGACCGGCGTGGACGGCACGCTACTACCGACGGGACTAGTCGGCTTGACGTCTTTGGTATCGGTCGTCGTGCGCTCGGAAGTGCCGTGCGCGCAAGCTGCAGCGTAGATCCCGACGACGGCGACCAAGAGCAAGGAATTCTTCATCGAATTACTCTTATCTGGAGGATCCCAGTGGCGGCAAAGGCAAACACCTCACTCGCTCGAGTTCGGTGAAGAAGTTCACGCTTCCGACAGGACCCGGCCGTGGGTGCGTGTAGAGTTGCAGCTGAGGCTGCTCTCCCAGCGCAATTCTTCAATGCAGCTCGGCGAGGTGCGATCTGCTGGTTAGCAGCTCGATCTCATTTGAATCGCACATCGAAAGGCATGCGCAGCCACGCGCGCTCGGAACGCGAGGTGTTGGCGAGGGTGCTATCCCAGGGCACAGCGCTGCCGAGTGCTGCGCTCCAGGGCATGCTCTGCCACCACGCGCCGAGCCTTGCGCCCAAGCGCGAGGCCAGAAAATTCCTTAGGCCGCCTGCGCGATTGAGCACGACCCAATCGAAGCGCTCGGCTGCGTGCAACCCGAGCAACGCGCGCAGCTTGCTCGAGGCTTCGGTGAGGCCACCGAGTTCGTCCACCAAGCGGCGCGACTGAGCTTGCGTGGCAACCCAGACGCGCCCTTGCGCGACCTGTTCGAATTCATCGAACGGCACTGCGCGCGCCTCAGCCATGCGACGCACGAAATCCTCGTACAAAGCATCGACGTCGGCGAGCAATTTGGCCTGCTCTTCTGGACCCCAAGGCACAGTTGGGGAGTTGTAGCCCGCGTGGCGTCCCTTGCGAATCAGTTCACGCTTGATGCCGACGCGCTCGAGTAAACCTCGCGCCTCCCATTTGCCGGCGACCACCCCGATCGAGCCTGTGATCGTCGTCGGGTTGGCGATGATCGGTACCCCGCGTATCCCCGCGACGTAGTAACCGCCCGAGGCGGCCACATCCGCCATACTGACGACGATCGGTTTCTTCTCCGCTGCTCGGCACAAGGCGTGCCAAATCCGTTCACTCGCCGCAGCGCTGCCACCAGGCGAATCGACGCGCACGAGCAGAGCCCGAATCCGGCGTTCATCCCGAGCACGCCGAATCGCCGAGATCACATCCTTGGTGCTGGGTGAACGGTTCGTGCCCAAGCCCAACGTCGACTCGTCGTCGCGAATCGCACCCTTGATCTCGAGCACGCCAATCCGCGGCCCGCGCCGGGGTAACCAGCGGATCGAGCGCCGTTTGAGGTAAGCCTTGACGCCGCTTGCGCGAGCTTTCGACTCCGCTTTCAGCCGTTCGTCGAACTCTTCGGCATAAGAGAGCTCGTCGACTATGCCCAAGCTCAACGCGACGGCCGCGCGAAACGGCCCTTGATCGACCAGCTCACGCGCAGCCTCGAGCGTGACCCGCCGCCCCACGCTGATACGTTCGAGCAACAGCCCATACAGTTCTTCGACCAACGCGCTCATCATCTCGCGATTTTCTGGGCTGATCTCGTCGGCGCTGAACATCTCACGCATGCTCTTGTAGCGGCCGCGCGCGCTGAGCCGTGCAACGATCCCCGCCCGATCGAGCAGGCCCTTGAGCAGCGTAAACTCGCTAGCTACACCGGTGACGTCGACGTGGCCCCCCGGGCACAGCACGATGCGCGTGGCACCGAGCGCAACCCAATAGCCTCCGAGCCCCAACGACTCTGCCTTGACCGTCACCTCCTTGCCGGACAGTGCAGCTCTTTGCAAAGCCACCCTCAACTCTTCGGCTCGCCCGAGCCCAATCTGCACCCCACCCAGATACACGACGATGTGCTTGAGATGACGATCGGTAGAAGCCAGCTCCAGGGCCTGCAACGTCGCACTCAGACTGGGGGACTTGTTCGCTCGGTTTGCCCGGAAGTCGTGAACGGTTCCCTCGATTCGCAGCTCGAGCCGTGTCGTCGGCCAAAGCCCGGCCACGACCTGACGCACGAACGTCCAAAGCAGAATGAGCGGCGAAAAAAGCAGCCACAGAAGCCAACGCAACATGGCCCCGATATAGCCCCCGGGCCGCGCCTACCCAAGGGCCCAGGGGCGCGACCTCACAAGGGATTGCGAGCGGGCCGGTAGCGCGGCAGCTCTTTCGACTTTGCGCGTACAAGCAGCAAATGGGTTGTATAGTTGCCGCGCACATGTTGCCCGCGTCGACCGACGATTGCCCGCGGTGTGGAGCGCCCCTCCCCGTCTCCGATGGCGACTCCGAAGATCGGCTCTGCACGTTCTGCGGAACGGTGGTTGCCAGGCGCGTGCGCCCAACCCAGTCCCGACCGCAACCACCCATTCGGCGGCAAGTACGGCCGACGGTTGCGATTTGGCCGTTCGTCATGGCCGGCATCGTTCTGACCGCCGGGATGCTCGGATACACGCTGGTCAGGAGTGGCCCGTCACACGTCACTGCACCTCAAGTCGCCGAAGTCAGCGCCACGACCGGCGAGCTCAGCGCGGAAGCCGAGACGCCACGCGGACGCGAGGCGCTGCGAGTTCTGCCGGGGAGCATCGTCATGGAGGGTGATGCTCAGCCCAACGACCTGTTGGCGGTGCTGGAGCCCTGGGCCAATCCAGCGGGGCAGCGTTGGCTAGCGCGAGTCAACGCGCGCACCGGAGAGATCGAGTGGCGCAACGAGATCGACGCCAATCTCGCGCCGCATGCGATCATTCGCACGATCGTCGGAGACGCGGTGGTCGTCGCTACCCCAACCCAGCTGCTCGCCTTCGACGCCCAGAGCGGGCACAGCCGTTGGAAGCGTGGGCTAGGGAGTGCGCCGCTGAACCTGTGCAGCGCCAAAGCTGGGCTCGGGGTGATCGATGCAGCAAACCGCGTTTCGATTTACTCCCTCGCGACCGGTTTCCCCACTCTGAACGGTCAGTGCGCAGCGACGTACAGCTCGAATTTCGGCGCGCCAAACTTCACGCCCACCGACGCGACAGGCGCGGCACCTTGGTTACCCAAGAGGACGAGCTTCGTAGCCCAACGCGCACTGTTGCCTTTGCACGGCACAGCGCAAGTGTTCATCGGCCTCGACAAGAACCCGAGTAGTCCCCAAGATCGCGTACCCGCGCTCGGCGTGGCCAGCGGGCGCAAGTGGCTCTGGCAGGCAGACTTGGCAAGCTCCGTCGGCGAGACGGCTCGCTGGCTCGACCCGCCGCTGGCCGTCGTGCGTTCCGACACGCTGGTCGTGCCGTATGTTACCACTGAAGGCGCGAAGCTCGCCGCTTTCACCTTGCCCACCGGCAAGCTCGTTTGGGCGCAGGCGTTGCCCAAAGTGGCCGTCGACGATACGGGCGGTGTGGGATCGCAGCGGACTGCGCCCGAGCTCAGCATCTCATTGGCTCGGCGCATCTTCTATCGGACCCAAGAAGGCCGGCTGTGGGTTCTCAACCTGGATTCCGGCATCCTCGAATGGAGCCTCGGCGATCAATGAGTAGACGTTCCAAAGCATTCTCCATGGCCAGGCGCAGGCGTTGCTCGGCTTGGCTCGGCGCGGCAACGTTTGGATGGCTGTTGGCGTGTTCACCTGCTCCCACTGCAGTCGTCGTCAACAACACCGTTCTCGTATCGGTCCACGGAGGACCCGACGAGGGACAAGTGCCGCCGACCATCGACGTCGGCGATCCGCGAATCCTGGCCGCCGAGAACGAGATCGAGAAACTGATCGGGGCTCGTCTGGCCTTCGAACTCGACCGCACTTTGATCCCTGCTTTTGGCAACGGCTTGCACGCAGCTTTCGTGGCCGCGTTGGAGAGCACCGTCACGCAGCTCGAATACTGCAAGGACGCCCATCCCACCGCGTTCGAGTTCGGCCGAACTCATTTCAAGACACTGCGCTGGACTTACACGGCAACGCGAAACCCGCCAGCTCCGACTCTGGACCCCCCGAGCGGCGTGTTTTCCGTTGCGGTGCCTTCCGACCAGCACATGCTGCTGCAAGAATACACGATCACCGAGACGTTCAAGGATGCGCTCGAGCGCGAGTACATGCGCCTGTACGAGCCGATGGATCCTGCCAAGGTTCCGCTAGGCGAACAAGAGGCGTACTTCGACTACCAGCGCACCTATCACCGTTTTCTCAAAGGCCCTGACGGCCGTCAGTTACCGGGAGAAGATCAGACTCGGCTGAAGAACATCTTGATCCTTTTTCCGGCGGTCAAGGATCCGAAGCTGCGTGCCGATGTGCGCGAGTGGCTCGGCTATCAAGGGGGAGACTTGCGACGCGCGCTGCGTGACAGCAAGAACGACCCGGTGGTTCAGCGTATCGCGCGCGACGTGAGGCCCCGTTACATCAGCTGGATCAATCAGTATCACCGGGAGTTCACCGCGGAGGATCGCAAGCGGATCACGGACCTCTTCTTTTCGAACCGTGATCCAGAGCCGGATGGCTTCGACGTGGGGTTCGACGTCACGACGTATTCGCTACCGGCGGTGCGCTCTTGGATCGCGCAACAGGCGAAGGCCGAGCCCAGTGAGCGAATGGATCCCGCGGACTCGATGATCGTGTGTCCATACCGGGAAGAGTACGTTGGGGACTACTTTCGGATCGGGAGCTATTGCAACGGCTACCTGTACACGGCGCTGTTCGGCACAAAGAACGGCCCCAAGAAGCTCGCGCAACTGCTCACTTCGCAACACGAAGAACTGTTCACTCAAAGCGCAACCCTTCACATTCTTGCGCACTTGGGCTCGAAGGCTACCGAGCAACTGCTGGATGCGCTGAACAAAGACGACGCCGCGTTCCGGGCCGCGATCCGCGGCCTATCCGACTATGCCTGGGATGCCCGAGCACAGCTCGACGAGCACGATCCCAAAGCCGCAGAGCCCGACACATTTCTACAGCGCATTCCAGAATGGTGGAAAGCTTATCCCTCGCGGCGCGGTGATCTGCTGGAGCTGCTCACGCGTTTGTCGAAGCGCTACGAGGGCACCGTCGTTTGGCCCGACCTCGCCACTTATCTCGGCACGCGCATTGGCGCGTCAGAGCTCTCGGATTTCATCGACCAAAACCCGCGTTCGGTCTGGGCAATGCGCTTGTTCAAGAACGCCTTGAGCGATGGCTGGAGCCGGTCGGAGTTGATGCTACCGAAGTTACAGACGTGGTTCGACCGCTACAATCGCAGTCAGGGGGAGTTCTCCGATCCGCGCTACATGACGGGCCAACTGATCGACTTCTTCTGTGCGGCGGGCACGCGCGCGGACATCAAGGCGACACAAGCTTTCTTGAAAAAGCGCATCGAAGCATTCCCAGACGAAGCAAACCAGATCGAAAACTACGTCGATCAACGGCCAAGCGAGCTGTGTCCGGACATGAGTGACGAACCAGCGCGCAAGCCGAAGCCACGCCTTTTCGACGAATGACCAGGATTCGACGAAGCAAACCTTCATGCAGGACGATGCCGTAGCGGGGGTCGAAGATGTTCAGAGCATTGGAAATTGATGCGCGCGGCGAGCCAGTGCTCAGTGAGGGGGCCGACGTCGCTTTTCCGCCCAACGAGGGCCAGCGCCGCTGGATCGATTTATTGGATCCAACGGCAGAAGACTTGGAACTGTTGCGTGTGCGCTTTGGCTTTCACCCGCTCGCGCTCGAAGATTGCGCTCATCTCGATCAGCGCCCAAAGCTCGAGGAGTTCGGCGATCACACGTTCCTCGTGACCCAGGGCTTTGGTTGCACGAGCGAACGCGTGCGCGATCTACAGCTCTTCGAGCTGCACGCGTTCTTGGGCCAAAATTATCTGGTCACCGTGCACACGGGCGAGATCCCAGCCGTATCGCGACTCTGGTCGCGAGGTTGCTCGGCACAATCTCCGCTCGAGCGCGGACCCGACTTTCTCTACTACCTGATCGCCGACGCGCTGGTCGACGAAGGGTTCCCGATTCTCGACCGCATCGGTGACGAGATCGAAGAACTCGAGAACGAAGTGCTGCTGCGCCCGCAGCGCGATGACTTCGCACGTATCTTCGAGCTCAAACGCGTGCTGGTTCAAATGCGCAAGGTACTCACGCCTCAACGCGACATGATCGCGATGTTGGCCCGACGCGGTGATGCGCGCGTCAGTGACCGCACGGCGCTCTACTTTCGCGACATTTTCGATCATTTGGTGCGCTTGAGTGAGTCGATCGAAGCCAATCGTGATCTGCTCGGCAACTCGGTCGATGCCTACTTGTCGTCGGTGTCCAATCGCACCAACGAGGTGATGAAGTACCTGACGGTGTTGAGCGCCGTGTTCCTGCCGCTCTCCTTCATCGTGGGCTTCTTCGGGCAAAACTTCGACGATCTGCCCGGTTTCAACGGCTGGTCCCATTCGCACTTCTTGATGTACGCGATGATGCTCGTCTGTCTGAGCGTGCCGTTCGTGATGTTGTGGTGGTTCAAGAGCAAAGGTTGGCTCGATTGAGCCCCCAACGCGGAGCTGCAGCGACGCCACGCAGCGAACGGCTGCAGAACCTAAGGGGTAGGGCTCAGGCAGCCTTCACTTGAAGAGCTTACCCGTCACGCCTCGCGCCTCGCCCACCGCTTGGAGTACTTCGGGCCCTTCGTAACGGCTGTTGTTGCCGATCGGGTTGGAAGCGTAGATCTGGATGGGAGTGCTCTGTGCCTTCTGCGCGGCAAGCTCCAAGATGCGTTGAGGATCGGTCGCAGGCTCGAGCCACTCCGCGTAGTGTTCACTTGGCATGACGAGCGGCATGCGATCGTGGATCACGCGAGCCAGCGGGCTCGGTTCGGTCGTGATGATGGCGAAGGATTGCACGGTCTCGCCCTCGGGGCTCTGCCACTCGGACGACACGCCGGCGAAAGCGAACAACTGGTGATCGAAATGAAAATGGTGGGGCCGTTTGTGACCTGTGGCTCCGGTGAACTCGCGCCAACCCGTGGCCGGAACGAGGCAACGCCCGTTGCGCAATGGCTCGCTCCAGAAACGTTTGGTGCCCAGTTCTTCCATTCGCGCGTTGAACGACGTGGGCAGCGCTTTCAATGGCTTGCTCCAGAAGCTAGGAATCAACCACCAACGCGCTAGGCGCACGACGCGCTCGTTACCCTCGAGCACGACGATCGGCTGCTCGAAACCGCCAACGCGCGTCGGGCTGATGTTGTAAGTCGGTACCCAAGGCCCGATGAGCTCCGCCCGCGTGACCTCGAAGCGCAGGCGAATATCGCTGAATTCTGCCTCGTTGCTGTAACGACCGCACATGGTTCGAAGTTATGCCGCTTTGGGAAGCTCGCGCGACAAGCCATGAGAGCATAACTCTTCCGTCGATATTTCGACCGCGCGGATTTTCGACGGCGCTGTGGCGTTGACACCACCCGGCCGTGAGCAGGATCACTCTCGCGCGCCAGGGCAATCAATTCGTGGTATCCAGTGCGCCAGGTTTGTCTCGACGTTGGACGTCGAGGCCGCTGTTTCCCCCGGCGGGCACGAGCCCGTTAGTGGGGCGATTCACGGGTGGGTTTCCACTCTTTCAGGTGGCAGGTAAGAAGTGAACAACACGAGATTTGGTGGCTTGATTTTGGTTAGCGGGCTCTTCGCGTGGGCCTGCAGCTCTGGACAGAGCTCGGACAACACTGAGATGTCGAGTTCGGTGACCCCGGGCACAACGACTACGAACGGCACGAACAGCCCCCCGCCGGCGAATACCCCGGCTGGAGCTTCGAGCCCTGGCGGCGGACCGAGTCCCGCGGTGCAGCCGCCCTCGATGACCCCGACGGGTGGACCCGCCCCGACCCCCGTAGCTCCTGTGCCCGTTGGTGCGGGCGGCAACGGCGCAGGTGGCTCCCCGAACTCTACCGGCGGCGGACCCGCGGTCAGCCCTGTTCCAACCGGCCCGACCCCGGTTCCAACGGGTGGTCCTGGCACGACGCCAACGCCGACCGGAACTGGCGGCGCTGGCAACCCGGGCCCGACCCCGACCGGAACGGACACACCAGTGGGCGGCGCAGGCCCCGGTCCAGCGCCGTCTGGCGATCCGAATGGAGCCGTGACGGTTCAGCTCACCGAAACGAAGCAGACGATCGCTGGCTTCGGCATCAACAATACTTGGGCGGCTGCGATGGACGACGCTGAGGCTGACGCGCTGTTCGACGTCGACAAGGGTCTCGGTCTCACCATCCTGCGCGTCGGCATGAACTCGTCGGGCGGGTTCATGAGCGACAACATCTCGGGCGACATCACCAAAGCCAAAGCGCGCGGCACGATCAAGATCATCGGTTCCTGTTGGAGCCCGCCCGGCGGTGACAAGTCCGGCCAAACGCCGTTGGACTCGTCGTCCCCCGAGAACAACGGTGGACACGTCGACCCCACCAAATACGATTCGTGGGGCTCGACGATCGCGAAGTTCGCAAAGGACAATGGATTGTACGCGATGTCGATCGCCAACGAGCCCGACTTCGCTTCCTGCGGAACCACCGAGCCCTGCAATGGCAACTACCCGACGACTCTCTACACCGCCAAAGAGATGGTGGAGTTCGTCAAAGTCGCAGGCAAGAAGCTTCAGGACGCGGGCGTGTTGGTCATCGCCCCCGAAGCCTCCGAGTGGCTCCACAACTGGAGCAACGAATCGGCGAGCGGTTCGGAACCCGGAAACAAGCCGAGCTCGGATCCGCTGAAGTGCGGCTTCCCAGCGACCAGTTGCGCGGACGGCGAAGGCTACGACTACGGTCACGCCCTCTGGAACGACAAGACCGCGTGGGCTGCGTTCGACATCATGGGCGTGCACGAATACGACACCCAGCATGCCGAGCCGTGGCCGAGCGACGTGACCGAGAAGAAGCCCGTGTGGCAGACCGAAATGTCCGGCGTGAAGTGGTGGCCCGAGCAAGGGCCGAGCGACTCGATTGAGAACGCCGTCGCAGTCGCCGGTTGGATCCACAGTGCACTCGTCGTGGGCGATGCCTCGGCCTGGTTGTGGTGGTGGTACCACGCCGTCGGCACAGACGATAACGAGGGCTTGGTGTTGAAGAACAAGACCGAACCGGCGATGCGCTACTACGCGTTCGGCAATTACAGCCGCTTCGTTCGCCCGGACTACGTGCGCGTGGACATCACCGGCGCGATTCCCGCAGACGTGCTGCTCTCGGCGTTCACCAGCCCCGATGGCAAACTCGTGCTCGTCGCGATCAACAAGGGCACTGCCGACACGAGCGTTCCGATCACCATCGCTGGCGGAACCGCACCCACTTCGTTCAAGACGTACGTGACCGCGGACGGCAAGAAACTGGTAGCCGGAGATGACGGCGCGGTTGCTGGGGGCGTGCTCACCGCAGCGCTCGGCAAGATGTCCGTGACGACCTTCGTCGGCATGTGAAGGCCGAGGCCGCCGTACCCCGCGATTGCGTCAGCAACGTGCTGGCGTAATCACAACGAGGGCCCCGAAAGGGGCCCTCTGCTTTTTGTGGCCCGGGGCCCAGCCCACCACCCCCACGGGCTCGGGAAAAAACGCAGCGGAGAGGGCGGGATTCGAATCTGCTAGGGAAGTCACGATCCAGCATGAAAAC
The DNA here is from genome assembly GCA_036263015.1 of Polyangiaceae bacterium. GTDB lineage: Bacteria > Myxococcota_A > Polyangia > Polyangiales > Polyangiaceae > SZUA-265. The sequence goes on from DATAHU010000243.1 coordinate 65,019, forward strand.
GGCTCGATTGACGATCGGCCCGCCGACCCAACAGCGACGCATTGTGACACTAAGTGCGCGATAGTTCGATCGCCTGTGACAACTTGTGACAGCAGACTCGCGGTGCTGGTTAACGCCATTCAGCGTGCAACGGAGGCAGGGGCGTGGGACGCGGTCGCGGAGTTGGCGCGAGCAATTCGGGCCATGGTCGGAGATAGAACTACATGATAATACGAAACTGAACACTTGACTGGCGTCTAACGAAGACTCACCCTCATCGGGTGTTGGACTGGTCTCACTTCGAAGCCTGCGACAAATGCCGTCGCCCCGCCGGTGTCGCGTGCAAGCACGGACGCGAGGGAGATCGCCCGTCCCCCCACCCACAGCGACGACGGACCAAAGCCAACATCGCGAACGCTATCCGCGTTGACGCGGCGCAGTGGGCTGCTGACTCCGCGCGCGACCGCAAGCTGGACACAATGACCAGGTCTGTGCGTTGCGACAACTGCGGCGCAAACATCGGGGCGCCTTGTGCAGACCCCAACGGTAGGCCGCGAGAGAACTTTCGACCGTGCAGAGCACGCGTCCAAAGCGCAGAGGGACGCTGATGTCTTTCTGTAAATCTATCACAAGCACCTTGCGACCCCTAGATACTGGGGCCCGGAGACTTTGGATCGCGGACACGTCTGGTCCGACCCAAGGTCGAAGTCGAATGAGACGAGCTGCGATCCTGCCGGCGTTACGCGCCGGACCGGAGTCGCCTTGTCATCTTCTCAACTCACGGAACCAGTCTATTGTCAGATCGCGCTAGCCGCGGGCGTTAGCGTTCGCACCGTGTCGCGTGCCTATCGGCGTAAAGCGCGGCCCACGAAAGCGAACCGCCGACTCATTGAAGCCGCAGCTGCAAAGCTCGGGTACCCTGCCCCGCCTGTTGCAAATGACAATGCCAAGGCGAGGCAGCTGTGAGCGCCGCCGTCGTTGTGCTGTCGCCCGACGAACTGCGGGCAATCGTACGCGATGCCGTCGTCGAAGCATTGGCTGCGAACACGGGAGCCTCGACTGACACCCTACCCTTACGGGCGTGCGGCGTTTCGATTCGCACCTTGCGATCGGCCATCGCATCGGGTGAACTGACCGCGGTCAAGACAGGCCGCGAGTTTCGTGTTCGTCGTGTTGATCTCGACGCTTGGCTTGCGACGCGCACCGTCGAGCCGAAGGCCAGAGCAAAGACGGTTCCGCCCGCCGACGACCCCGTGAGTCGTGCGTTGCGCACCGGGGCGCTTCGTGTCGTGAAGGGACGCGCCGCGTGAATCGCCTCTGCTCACTCGTTCGCAGGCTGTGCTTCACAGCTGCTCGCGAGCTAGTTCGTACCAAAACACTCGGGCCCGTGCGACGTTCATGCCTCCGAGTGCTCGTCGCTTTGGTGTTGCTTCTTCAACGGAGGGCGACGCCATGAAGCTCACGGATCGAATCATCGCCGACGGCGTTGCCGTGGGCTTTCGCAACTTGCGGCCTGGCAGCTACATCCACCCGGGGCTCTCGGGTTGGATTCTCGATCGCGACGGTTCGTACTTCGCCGCGTGCGTTCTCGCGACGCTTGACGAAGTCGTTCGCCTCTCGCCCGCCCTAGCCAAGCAAGTCACTGCGTACGGATCGACACGGAAGGTCAAGGCAGTCGTAAAGATGCTTGATATCGTGCTCACGCTCAGAGGCGCTGTCCTGCGGCGCGGCACCCCCAACACCGAGCTACGAACCGCGGATCCGAAGTTAGCAGCACGTGAAATCCTGCGAGTGCTGGGGGGAAAGTAACAATGCCCCGCAACGTCACAGACGAAATCCGATACGGCCTTGGCTTCGCCGTCACTCATGACCTCGAACCCGTAGATCCGCTCGATCCCTTGTGGTTGCGCGTCGCGAGACAGCGAGGCTATGTGGACGCTTCGGGTCAGCCCGTGCCGCGTTCGGTGAATCGCGGCAACTCGCGAACCAAGACGCCCAAGATCTGTCCGCTCGGCCATATCTACAAGACGCGGCACTGCGTCGCATGCTGGCGCCAGGCGCGCAGCGTCCGCTAGCCCAACCCCTCAAAGCGTTGAGGCCGTTCGATTCGCAAGATCGAACGGCCTCTCAGGAAACACTCAAACAAGGATCGGAAACGAACATGACACTCCTAACACGCTCAGTAACCAAAGTCAACCGTACGCCTCCGACAAACACCTTACCGATCGAACCGGAGATCACGATCAGTGTGTTCCACTCGGCGCGTGACAACTCGCCGAACCCACTCACGGTTACGTGGCCAGCACTTGTGGAATTTCTCAGAGAAACGGTTGCGGTAGAGACGTGTCCCGGCAGCTGCCGCGATTCGAAAAAGGTGCGTGACGACAACAAGAAGCGTCTGCCGATGTTCGCTCCCACAAGGTTCAGGGGCAGGCGTCGAGCGAGAGACGAAGTCGACACAATAACGCTTGGCGTGCTCGATCTCGACGCGCTCAGCATCGGTCAATTCGACGATCTGAAGTCGTTACTGCAAGGGACCCGCGCGATCCTCTACACGACGCCAAGCGATGACTCAGAGACCTACGTCTGCAAGGCGCGGGTTGTGGTCGCGCTCGATCGCGAGCTCGCTCCAGACGAGTGTGAGAGCTTTCGGCGCGGCCTCGCAGTAGCACTCGGAGTCGAGGCCGATAGATCAACTCTCAGCGATCCGTCGCGCGGCTTCTTCATGGGCCGATTCGAGCAAGACCCGGCACGCGAGTTCATCGAATTCGACGGCGAGCCGATAGCAGTGGAGGAAGTGCTCAACTGCGCTTCAACGACTGTTCGAGAAGACCCCTCAACGACACCCACACCCGATAGCCACGACCCACTACTCTCCGACGTCGAGCATCAGCAGATTACCGACGTACTCGAACCAGCGTGCTTCGACGGCCAAAAGCATCAGCTGGCGAAAGCCCTCGGAGGCTGGGCGCGTCAACGCGGGTACAGCCGCGGTGACGTTGAGTGTGTGATCGGCTTGCTCGGGTTCGAGAAGCCCGACGATCGCTTGAAGGCTGCGCTTGCTTGCTTTGAAGCGCCGAGAGTGAACGGGTATCACGGGTTGCTCGAACTCGGAGTCGACAAGGAAGCGCTCGACGCTCTGCCGAACCCGCGTTGGGACGCGGAGACTCCGAACGATGTTGTCGACGAAAGGCCGCTGAGCAAGGCTGATCTCAAAACATCCGCCAACGTCGAGCAAGTCTTAACGACGCATCTCGACTGGCAGGGGGTGTTAGCTTACGACGCGTTCGGATGTCGTGTTGTCTGTCTTCGCGAGCCGCCGGCGCGCTTTGGAGTTGCTAAGCGCGGCGTCGGTGTCTGGACTGAAGCTGACACAGTGCGGACGCAACACTGGTTCTTCGATTTGTTCCGTGTCGAGCCGGGCAAAGATGCGATCGACGGCGCCGTCGAAGTCGCGGCACGCCGCAACACATTCCACCCGGTTGCTGACTATTTGAGAGCTCTAACGTGGGACGGTGTTCAACGACTTAACGCAATGCTGGCGACGTACTTCGGAGCCGCTGAAACCGCGTACACGTCGACGGTGGGCGCCAAGTTCATGATCTCGGCTGTTGCTCGCGCACTGAAGCCCGGATGCAAAGTCGACACGATGCTGATCCTGGAAGGCAGACAGGGCACCTTCAAGTCGTCGGGTGTTGCGGCGCTTGCGGGCGGAAGTGAGTGGTTCGCGGACACCGCACTGAACTTCGGCGACAAGGACGCTGCTCAGTGCTTGCAAGGAAAGTGGATCTACGAGATCGGCGAGCTCCACGCGTTCCGTCGTGCTGAGGTCACAGAAATCAAGGCGTTCGTCTCAAGCCCCTCCGACAACCTCAGACCAAGCTATGGGCGACGCAATCAGGATTTCCCTCGACAGTGCGTGTTCGTCGGAACGACTAACTCGGACAAGTACTTGGCCGATACCACCGGCAATCGACGCTTTTGGCCGGTCAGCTGCGGGCGCGTCGACGTCGAGGCGATTAGCCGCGACCGGGACCAACTCTGGGCCGAAGCTGTGGCGCGGTACGGCGACGGCAGCGGGGAATACCTGTGGTGGCTGACGCCAGCAGAAACACGTCTCGCCGAAGTCCAGCAAGAGGACCGAGAGACGTCTGACGCTTGGGAAGAACTGATCGCGGAATGGATCAACGGGACAAGCACACACCCCAAGCTCGGTCTTCCAGGCGGACGGCGTTCGGAGTTCACGCTTGCGGACGCGCTGAGCGGTGCGCTGGGGGTTGATCCGGCTCACCAAACTCAAAGTGATTCGATGCGGGTTGGTCGTATCCTTAGCAAGCTGGGATGGCGAACCATTCGCAAGCGCGTCGGACCGCGCAGCGACAATCTATTTGCGCGGGTCTACGTCGAACGCTGACGGTGCCGGCTGGTGCCGGCTGGTGCCGGCTGGTTGTCAGAAGCCGGCACCACCAATTTGTTCTAGAGTTTCAGATTTCTACGTGTTGTGGTGCCAGGGTGCCGGGTTGATCTCTATCGAACAACCAAGAACACAGGAGAGATAGGGGGGAGCTTGCGATCAATATTCACACGGGACCCGCACACACTACGATTCTGGGCACTCCTAGGGAATCACCCCGGCACACCCGGCACCCTGGCACCACTTGAACGATCGGGCCTTTCTCGGCTGGTTCAGCGGTGCCGGCTTCAGTGCCACCTCTGGGTTGGTGCCGGCTTTCGGGGACAATGCGGACCAGACGAGCAACAGACATCCTAAGGCGAGCGGTGTCAGACGAGACATTGCGACTGACCAGCTCACGGTAAGCAGCGGCCAGCCCTTCCGCGGTCGACGCTGCCGTCGCCGTCGCTGACCAGCGCGGTCAGTGTTCACCCTCCCGCCTCTCGGCGTTCACCTACCCCGCCGGAACAGTTCGGAAGGGGGTGATTGACCCAAGGGGCCGGCTTTCTTACTTCGTGCGTGTCCGAAAAACCCCTGGTTAAGATCAGATCGCAGCGTCATGTGCGCGCACAAGATTAACGATCTGCGCTTGCCCCGAACCTGGCGGGCCAGATCCAAACCGAATCCCCGCGGAAAGAGAACCGCCTTGCACATGGTTAACCGATCGGTTAACTTTATTCCCATGAGCTCACCGGTATCGCAAGGGGTCGCGCTGATCGAAGCCGCCGGCTTAACGCAGGCCGCTGTTGCGTCCGCAGCCGGTGTCAGTGCAGCGGCAGTCTCGCAGTGGGTAGCTGGTACGAAGAAGCCCGGACCGGCAGCAAGGCACGCTCTTCAAAAGGCGTTTCAGTTTCCAGTCGACGCCTGGGATCAGAAGCCGCGCGGCAAGCAGCGAAAGACCACTGCCGCGCGTCCGGCTCCCACCCCAGAACCCGAGCCGCGTGCGGCGAAGTCGTTGAGCGAGACAGAACCCCGACCCGCCTGCACGACGACTGCGGCGCAGCTCCTTGCCAGGCACCGAGCCGCACGACACGCCCACGGGACGAGCTTCGCGGACGTCATTCGGATCGCCCAAGCGGAGCTCCGCTTACTGGCTGACATGGTTCGCGCCGAGCGGCCGTCGGAGCAGCTTCGAATCCAACGGTCGGCGCCCTGGCGCGTCTCACTCGAACGAGTCAGCGGAGCACTCTCGGATGCCCCCGAACTCGCGCAACGGGTCACCGAGCTAGTTGCCGCTCACGGATTAACTCCACTCGAGCCGCCCGCAGTGAGCGATCTGGATCCGCCGTCTCACGACTCGATCGTCACTGCAGTTCGTTGCGCCATCGCACGCGCGGAAAGGTACCATGCGCAAGCGGTCGAAGCAGAGTCGGACGCGAACACGATAACCACGATCTCTGAGTTGACCCGACGAGCGCTACGCCAGGCTGCAAAGCTCGACGGAAGCGAGCCCCAAGCGGAACATGACCTTGCCACCTGCGAAACGATGACGCGCTTCATGAACACCCTAACAGATCTTCTAGGCGACGCGCCAGAAGCGACCATCCACCGAGTTGTGGACTCGGTTAACCTGGAACCATAGGAGCAACGCAATGAACACTCAACAACCCGCCAACGATACCCAGAGTAACATCAATCCCTTCGCTCGCGTCTTCGCCGATCGGCTGACGACTCACCTTGAAGCGAAGAAGATCAGAGCAGCGCTGGTCTCTGCGAATCTGCACCCGTCCCCCGCTGCCCTTCGGTATCTCGCCGATCAACTCGATCGCGAACGGACGGAAGTGAAGACGCCCGGATCAACCCAACCAGAACCGTCCCCCGCCGCCTAACTACACGATCACAAAGACATAGGTCCATCGGCCTGCTGCCGCCAGAGAAACACTAGACATGTTATCAGTGTGAATCCATGATGGATACATGGCTCACGTCAATCTCGACGCCGCCACACTCCGGCGACTCGCGGTCGGTTCTGATTGCGACCCTCGGAGTGTGCGCTCCCTGTTAACAGGTCGGCCTGTTCGCCCGAGTGTTGCAAGACGCATTCTAGCTCGACTCCGCGCGGAGGGGTTTCCTGTCGCAGAGCTCGAACAACAGTACTCATCGCCCCGCATGGCGATGGCTAGCAGAGGGAGACCGTTGCTGTGACGGTGATCACCTTGCCGCCAATGATGCACGGCCAGTACGGCCCATCCGCTTCGATCAACGACGCGTTGAGTCCGGGCTTTCTTCGCGCGCTCGCCGAAGCTGGGTATCAGATCACGCCGCTCAACGATGCCGGTGCGCCGTCGGTTCCGGCAGTGGCCTCGCCGAAGCCCGCGCCAGTGCCACAAGCGCGAGCCGCAAAGACAACGCCGCCCACCCCAGCGCCGCGCGTAGCACCGTCAAAAGCGGCCGCTGCTCAGGCGCCGGCGAAGGCGAGGCGCAAGCTCTCGCTTGGCGAGCAGCTGGCCGAAGAGATCTGGAATGGTCTTTTCGCTGATCGCGCAGTCGAACTCGAAGCCTTGTTCGAGCAAGAGCTAGATCAAGAGATTCGCGCCGCGAAGATCGAGAGCGAGGTCTCTCTCGGGATGAGTGTGTCGCGCATCCAAACGCCGCTCAGTGCCGAAGCGCTCACCCTGTTCAGACGCGAACACCCCAACAATCAGATCATCTACCCTTTCAAGGAATCAACTCCGATGAACACGAACACTCAGAGTCTTACCCCCAAGCGCCTGGCCGAACTCGGGCGCATTGCCGCCCAAGCGCAACCCAGTGCCCAGCGCACGGAAGCCCGACGCATACTCGGCGAGCATTACGGCGACTACAAGCCGGCGAAGGTGACCCCTTCCGCGGCGCCCGCCGCCGTCGCAGCACCCGCAAAACCAGTGCGAAAGGTTATCACTCAGGAGTCGAGAGATCTAGCAGCCAAGATGGGTCTCGAGATTGACGAAGAGACCGGCGAGACATACAAGTCGAGCGGCGGGCGCACAGCCTCCGTGACGCGCCATGGGAATTCCGTTCGCTTCGGCACGAAGGGATCGCGCTAAATGACCGCGTACGCAGAACGCAAGCGAGCACACGACGCCAGGCTAGCTGCGTATGACGAAGAGTCGAACGAAGTGATCGAGCGTGCGCGTAAGGCTGTGTTCACCTTGACCGACGCGCGCAGCGCTTCTCGGTTGGAAATCGAGGCGGAGCACCACAGTGAACTCGCCAAGATCGAAGATTCGCTGAACTCCCAGATTCGATCAGCGCTCGCCCCTGCGTTGTCCGCTTGGTTGGAAGACTCGACCCGCCCGAGAATTTCAGCGATCGCTGACGCATGGCGCGAAGGTTCGGAGCTCGCACTCGAGCACTTAGGGCTGAAGTCGCTCCCCGAGTACGTTCTACTCGAAGAGCTCGCGTTCGCGCTCGCGGCTATAGGTGTCGTGTGTGAACGCTTGCCTGCTTCCAGCATCTACGCTGGCGGCGCCATTCAAACATCCGTGGATGCGGTTCGCGCCCTCGCAGCTCCGATCTTGAACCCGGCGTTGGCGCTTCCCTTGCTCACTCAGCTAGAGGCGGAGTTGCGTGACTGTGCCGCTAACCCAGGCGGCAACAAGGCTGAATGGGACCTGAACGCCGCGAGACTGACGCTCCGACACAAGTCGCCAGACTACTGGTCCCCAACCGCCAATCCCGGCGTGCAACGCCGACCAGTGAAGTCCGTAAGTGAACGAGTCGTCGCCCCTCCGCCTCCGACTGTGAAAGGACCTGCAGGTCAAATGCCTGCCGCGGTCGCCGCTCGTTTGGGCGTCTAAGTTTTGCCCCGCATACGTGGTTTCGCTCTTTTTCATGTCCGTGCGCGGGGCATTTTTTCTTCCTTCGCTATCGTTTGAGCTCGGAGGGGCCGGCGAAGGGTCAACGCGCCTTCCCGCTCTTGGCCCTGGCTTGAGCCCCCACCGGGAAAGCGCTCTTATCACCGGCGAAGTACTGGGCAGATAGAACATCGCCCTCCGACGTGATGAACTCAAGGCGTCTTTGGTGCAGGCGTCGGTTGCGAATCAGCGACGTCAACAACCTCAAATGAACAGCCGCCCGCTTCCGGACAAATTTCCGACAGTTCGGCACCGGCAAAGTCGAAATCGAGTTCGACGTTTGAATCGTAGGGCCCGATGACCTTGCATGCCGCGAGCGAGTTCGCCAGCTTGCCGGTTTGCTTGTTGGTGACCACACCCTGCGCACACACAACACCGCGTCGGGGCGAAACGTTTGTGAACCACAAGGCGCCTGACGCCTTGGAGTGGTTTAACCCGCGCATCAGTGGACCCATTGAGCTTAACGCCAGCCGCGCAATCACTGGCTCTAGCTTAACAGCTGCCGATTCAAGAATCTTTGCCTCAGCAGACTTCAATTGATCGCGGAGTTCGCTTTCAACCGTTCGCTGTCTGACTAGCTGTAGTGGAACTACACCAAAGGCGACGATCAACGATCCACAAAGCACCAGCCAAAGCACCAAGCGAGCAAGCTTCTCGAAACGATCAATTCCTTGCACTGTTCACCCCATCTGAGATTGCGGACGCAGAATACCAACACAGCGATTGTGCGCATGGGTAATTCATCAGATCGAGGTGGATATTTGAGTGCTACGTCCCCAAGCCCACCAAAGCCACGATTCTTGATCGTTGCGGTCACTTGGCGCCCTTAGCTCTCAACCGCGCCCCTTTCATCGAGTCATCATCGGTGACAGGCGGTTACCTGCTTTGCCTTCGCCTGCTTCAGCGCTTCCCGTGCGGAAGTACAGTCAGATGGCTGTTCGACAAATGGCAAGAGGTCAGTGCCAATTCGCAAGAACAGCCCAAGACAGGCAAGGCTACCCAGGATGACGGGAACCAAGAACTCCCAGAGTTCCCGACGCCTGGCTGTGCCGACGTCGCTATCGTACTGATCGATCGTGACTCGTTGACGCGCAACCCACGCCCCCACCCGATCCGCAGCATCACGCGCATCGAGCCTCGCTAGCTGCGTCCCGCGGCTAGCGATTGCCTCAACGGTTGAGCGTAGCCGTCGAATGTACGCGCTTGCTCCCTGGCGGGCGCGCTGAAATTTCACCGAATCCGAGCGGCGATAAAGAGCAAAGGAGACCGCGTGGTACCCTAGCAAAAGAAGCATCGCGGCCGCGAGGTAAACTGAAAGATGCACCTTCAGCGATAGCACTTCGACGTCTCCGGTGGTGAATGCGCAACCGATCAGTATCGCGGCAGAAACCGCATCCAAATTCCTGCGGGCATCCCGCGTTGCGGGGCTCAACGGGTCGCCATGAAGCTGAATCAATATCTCACGGTCGAGGGCGGGCACCGTCTCTTGCAGTCTTCCAAAGAGCTGTTCGAACAGGGTCTGCAGCACCTCCGCAGTAACGCCCTGCGGATACGAGCGGTTCCCCGCAATAGCATCCTGTTTCAACTGGTCGTCCAAGCGTTCAGGCCAATCGTCACGGCGCTGTTCGTGCCGAGCCAAGGCCTGCACGAGTCTTACTATCGCTTCTCGGATTTCGCTAAAGCCTCCCTCCGCCGGATCCATCGCCATTCTGTGTTCCTACCACAGACCCTTAGCGCTCGTTCTTGAACCCTGCATCAGAAGCTTTTGCACGCCGTGCTAGACTAAGTTTCGTGACTCCGCCTCGCCCCCGACGCTCCGGCACGATCCAGCGATATGTCGCCTCCAAACCCGGAGAGCCCCAAGGGCATTACGTCGTGCGTTGCTCAGCACCCGACGGGAGCCGCCCGGTCTTCCACCTCGATCCCTCTCCAGAGTCGCCGAAGGCACGTGCACGCGCGCTCGCGACAGCTGAAGCGATCACCGAACGACTCTGGCAAGAAGGCCTCGGCGCTACCCCGAACCCGACCCGCAAACGCAAGGCCGATCCCGGTGACGGGTCCGCCTGGTTCGATCTCTGGATCGCTGATCGTAAGCGACGCGGCGTGACTTCCGTTCGCGAGAACGATCAGCACTGGCGTGTTTACATAGCGCCCACCCTTGGCAGCAAGCACGTGAAGGCGTGGACGCCGGACGATCTTCGTTCGTTGGTGCGCGCGCTCGACGCGAAAGTACAAGCCGGTGAGTTGTCTTGGAAGACTGCCGGCAACGTCTGGGGCACGGCTACCAAGATGGCCAAGGATGCGTGCACGTCGAAGCAAGAGGAACTCCGTGTGCGCGACGACAACCCCGCGGCTGGGGTGCTCGGCCCGGACAGGGGCGCCGCAACGGCGAAGCAGTATCTCTACCCGAGCGAGTTTCAGCAGTTCATCGAATGCGACGCGGTGCCGCTTCAGTGGCGCCGACTCGTCGCGTTGTCGGTCTATCTCTACCCGCGCGCCGGTGAGCTTCGAATGCTGCGCTGGGAAGACGTCAGCCTCGATCACGGCACGGTCCACATTCATCGGGCGCAAGAGCGCGTCACCGGCGCCGAGAAGGCAACCAAGACGGCGGCTGCTCGGCGCTTCAACGTCGAGCCCGCTGCGCTCCCCCTTCTTCGCGCATTGAACGACGAAGCGAAGAAGAGACTCGCTGCGACGGCGAGAGAACGGGTGAACGAACGCGTTGCGAGAGAGGCCGTGATCGAACTCTACAGCGAACGGAACATGGCCGTAGGTCTTCGCCGGTGGCTCAAGCACGCGGGCATCACGCGGACGGAGCTCCACACCAGCACGCCGACGCGCAAAGCGATCACGTGGCACGACCTGCGAGCGACCGGGTTAACTTGGATGGCCGTTCGGGGCGACGACCCTCTGAAGATCATGCAGCGCGCAGGACACGCCGACTTTCAGACGACGCAGGGCTACATCCGCGAAGCCGAAGCAGTGCGCGAAGGCTTCGGAGAGGTGTTCCCGTCGCTCCCTCAGACGCTACTACGGACAGATCCGAGCGCCGTTGCTGTCACGGCTTCTGTCACAAGGCCCCCTAGACCTACGAATCTAGCCGAATTTGGCTTAAACACAGCGGAGAGGGCGGGATTCGAACCCGCGGTAGGTTGCCCTACGCCCGCTTAGCAAGCGGGTACCATCGGCCTCTCGGTCACCTCTCCGGCTGTCGAGCGCCGCGAAACTACCCGTATGCTCCAAATCGTCAAGCCTTTGTTGAGGCAATCGATGGATCGGGCAGGGTTCGCGGCGGCCACCCGGTGTCCCCCTTTGGCGCTCGCTAAAGTCTCGGCTCAGCAACCCGCCGTGAATGAGGCATCAATGCAGTTCGAAAGCAAAGGGCGCCACGGCGAGCACCCGCTCTCCACCGAGCAATGGCAGTAGGCCCTCGAATTGCGAACGTAAACCCGGCGTCACCACGCTCCACCACTCCGGTTCTTTGGCCTGCGCGCGGAGCAGCGCGGCGCGCGTGTCGGCGTCGTCCGAATCCGAGCCCAGACCCAACATTTCGAGCAAACCCCCACTCGGTCCTTCAACCGTCACGGGCGCGTCGGGAGCCAGTCCGGCTCGCTCTTTCGCGCGCTTCGTGGCTTCGGAAAGCCCGCCAAATTCATCGACCAGGCCGCGTTCTCGGCCCTGTGCCCCCGACCAGATCCGACCCTCGGCCACTTCGCGCACCCGGTTCGGATCCAAGTGACGTCCCTCGGCGACGCGCTCGATGAACAGATCGTAGACGGCCTGCATTTGCTCTTGAACGCGCTCGCGCGTTGCATCGTCCCAACCCGAGATCGACGACAGATACGCGGCACGCTGGCGCGCGAAGTCGCCCGGCTTCGCAGAGAACACTTGGGTCGACACGCCGAATTCATCGAGCGCTTCGTTGAGCACGATCTTGCCGCCGACCACGCCAATCGACCCGACGATGCTCGTCTCTTCGGCGATCAGAACGTCGGCCGCGCTCGCCAAATAGTAACCGCCGCTGGCGGCCATGCTGCCAACGGACGCGATCAACGGCTTCTCGGAGCGCAGCTCCATCAACTCGTGCCAGAGCAGATCGCTCGCGAGCGCCGAACCCCCGGGCGAATCGATGCGCAGCACGACGGCTTTGACGGAGTTATCGCGCTTGAGCGCGCGAATCTGACGCGCCAGCCCTTCGCTCGTGATGCCCTCTTGCATGCCCTCGCCGCCGCCCATGTTGATGCCGCCGCTGGCGGGCAAGATCGCAACGTGGGGACTGCCTACGCTGTCGGATACGCCGCCCAGAGCGTGCAACAGCTCCGCCGCTTCTGCCGCGGCGTGCTGCTCTTGCCCTGGACCGAACGACGATTCGAATTGCTCGACGTGAGTCGTAACCGCCAAAGCGCTGCGGGCTTCGGATTCATACCCGATGTGGGTGATCATGCCGGCCGCGAGCGCAGCCTTCGGGACCCAAGGGCCCGCCTCCAGCGCGCCGACGATCGCGGGATCGCGGTTCAACTTGCCGACTCCCTCGAGCCAAGTTTGGCGGATCGACGCCAACACCGACTCCAAGCTCTCTTTGGCGTCGTCACTCGGACCATCGCGGGTGAGAGTTTCCGCCGCGCTCTTGTAACGACCGACGTGCAGAAAGTCGGCGTGAACCTTGAAACGCTCGAGCAAGCGCTTCAAGTAAACGGATTCAGCGGCAATGCCCACCGTGTCGACCGTCCCGGCCGGACTCAGCCAAATCTGATCGCAGCCCGCGAGTGCCAGCCACATCGAGGCATTCGAAAAAGCATTGCCGTGACAGATTACCGGGTGGTCCGGACCGCGCAACGCGCCGAGCGCTTGCCCGAGCTCCTGCGTCTTGGCCCAGTCGAACGTGTTCTCGCCCAAGCGCACGAAGTAACCGGGTGCCGGCGCGGCTTTGGCACGCTCGAGCGCCCCGATCAGGCCCGCGAAAGTGCGCTCCGGCGGAAGCGGCAGCAGCCCGCCAGCGTTGGTGTTCTCGGGGATGGGCACGCTCAGATCGAAGACCACGTTGTGCGGTCGATCGTCGAGCTCTGCGAGCGCTCGACGGGGCCCATGCGTGCGTGGTAACCCGTGACAAGCACTAAGTATCACCCCCACGCAGACCAATGCCCGAGCGCGGCCGGCGTGGCGTCGGGTTGAGCCCAAGCCTGACATGCTAATCGGCCTTTTGGGGGCCGCCCTTGTCGCCAGCGGCGCTGTCGCTGGGAGGCTTTTGACTGGCGGCCTTCTGATCACCCGCTGGCTTGTCTGCGGCAACGGGCTCCGCTGCAGGCTTGTCGCCGACCTGAGGTTTTTCTGGAGCCGGTGCGCCTTCCGCCGCTTTGGGTGCATCCGGCTTTGGGGCATCGCCCGGTGCCGCGCCCGTCTTCGGCTCGCTCTTGTCGGTTGCAGGCTTCGGCTCCGGCGTACCAGCAGGCGACTCACCGGCTCCTGGCTCAGCTGGACCCTTACCCTCGAACTCTTCGATTCGATGCTGGGCGTGAGAGTAGAACACGTTGCCTGCGGGCACCTTGCGATACAAGACCACCGCACCCTCGCGATTGCCCATCAGCCAACGCACATCGGCGCCACCGACCACCGCCGCCGGGTAGTCCGGATTGCGCTCGAGCACTTGATCGTAATAGCCCTTGGCTTCTTGATACTTGCCTTCGAGCCGCGCCACGCCACCCAAACCAGATAGTGCCGCTAGATTACCAGGGGATGCGTTCAGCGCTTGCTGGTACTTACTGCGAGCACCGGCCAAGTCCCCCGAGGCTCGCGCAGCGGAGGCCGCGTCGAGCAGTTGGCGAGCAGCGTAAGTGGCGTTGACGTCATCCTTGGGCTGTGGCCCGCCGTTGCTGACGACCGCGTCCAAATCCAACGCAGGCTCAGAGTTCGCGCTGGCACTGGCGCTTGCAGCTGCGGTCGGCGCTGGGGCTAAGCCGACGAAAGTCTCGAGTTGGGCAAGCAGCGGGTGCTCCGGAACTGCGGCACTCAACTTCTCGAGTTCGACTCTGGCGCGCGCGGCATCACCAGCGCGCAGGCTCGCGTAAATCAGCGCGGGCCTCGAATGACCCCACGGCCCTTCCGTCACCAACGCTTGTTCGAGTCGCGAAACGACCGCAGACCACGCGGGCTCCGCTTCCGCTAGGTCGAGCATGGCTAGCGCGTAACTCATCTCGTTCGACTTGGCGTCCGTGCCGAGCCGCTCCACCTGATCGCGGGCAGCAGGTAAACGCCCCTGCATGCGCATCACCTCAATCTGTGCGCGGCCATGGGTCGGATCGCTCACGCTCATCTGATCGAGCTTGCCGAGCCAACTCTGCACGTTACGGATCTTCAACGTGAGGGCGTGTTCCATGGCGGCGCGAGCCTCGGCGTCGGAGGCAGGGGCGATCCGCAGCCTCAGCCACTCGACGTCAGCTTCGGCCAAAGTGATCTCCATCAGAGCGCGCACGACCGAGGGATCGGTCGCATTGCCGCCGCTCAGTTGTTCGAGCCCCGATCGCGCCCGCTCGTACTGACCCTTTTGAAATGCCGCTTGGGCTTGCTCGACTGCCGGACTCGCCGCACTGACGACGGCGACCGACTCCTTCGGTCGCGCGAAGCCCATCAAGTAATTCTTGCCGACCGTGCCGCCCACGACGGCCAACCCGCCAAGCACGACAAAACCGATGACCCAGCGCATGCCACCACTGCGTCGCCGGGGTTCTGCAAGTTCGAATGGCACGGCGTGCGTAGGGCTACTCAACGGCGCACTCGCCGCAGAGGCGGAGGGGCGCAACGAGACGGCGGGGCCAAGCGGAGTGGCGGCGCGCGGAGTTGGCGCCACGGCGTCCGCCGCGCTCTGAACCATTGCTGGCGCGTCCGAAGCCATGGCGGGCAAGGCTGGCGAACTCGCTTGGCGCGCGATCAACGGATCGACCAGCGGCTGCATCAAGGTTGGCGCGAGCCCGATTTGCGGAGCCGGCTCCGTGCTGGCAGCTTCCACCATGAGGGCAGACGGGCTTGCGGCCTGTGCGCCCGCTCTAGGCATCGCCGGCTGCTCGGATTCGAGGTTCGGGGCACGATGCTCTGCAGACAAAGCCCGCAGTACGTCGTCTTGGCGGACTCGCGGTGTCGTCGGAGCAACGTCGTTCGTCGCTCGAGACGCATCGGCGAGCAGCGCATCGGGCGCGAGCGCCATTACAGTCGGTGCTTCGGCGGGCTCCGAACGGCGAGTTGGCGGAAAGGAGGCGCCCTTGGGTGGTAGCGGTGTTCGATTACCACCGGCGGGTAGCGTCCCCGGCACCAACGACTCGTTCAGCGCCGGCTGGGGGCTGGTTTGCGTGGACGGCAAAGTGCTGGTGAAGCCCGGCGCCGGAACCCCAGGGCGCAGCGCTTGAATCGGAGGGTGGCTGGCGCCGTAGGCGGCAGCATTCAGCCCTTGCCCAGGCGGGTTGGACGATAGGCGCGGCGCTTGGCCACTACCCGCGGCTAGAGCGCCCGGCGGCGGTCTTTCCGTGGTTCTGTCGTGCGGCGATTGCCCCGGACGCGGCACGACGCTGTTGCCGAGCGGCGGCAAGCTCGATTGCGCCGGCGGGCGCATGGGTGGCGGATTCGCCAAAGGCGGGGTGACCCGCGTAGGCAACGTGACGGCTGGAGCGGTTCCCGGTGCGCGGGAGAAACCCGCTGCCGCGGGCGCCACGCGTCCCGCAGCGGGGCCTGCCGGGGCATTAACCTGCGGGGCACCTGACGGAGGCTTCAGCGACGGCGTTACCACCGGCGGGTTGACCCCTGGGCGCATCGAAATGCTGCGCGCGGGGGGCTCGGAACTGCGGGTCGCTCCGGGCGGGGGCGGCCGCAGGGGGGTGTTCCCAGTGCCCCCCTCGGCATCCGCTTTGACGATCCCGACGCCCATCAGGGTCTGACCATAAGGAGCAGCGGGACCGCTCACCACCCGGCGGAACAGAGCAGCAAGCTCCGCCACGGAGCGCATCGGGCGAAAGGGCCCGCCATCGCGTGACAGGTCGTCCTCGACACTCACCGTGCGTTCGTCGATCGCTTTGCGCAGATCGCGCAGGGATCCGAATACGCGCTCGGGGCCGCCAGGGCTGCGAACCACCCACCGTTCAGTCGAAGGTTTCAACCCACGCGGGGGTCGAACACGAAACTGGTAGCCGCAATTGGTGCACTTAACTGTCGTGCCCCGCTCCGAGAGCAAGGCATCGTCGAACTCATATTCCGTTTCACAACGGCCGCAGACGACAAGCATGAGGTGGGATGGCCCTTATTCCCTTGTGGGTCTGGAGCCAAGTTAGCACGACGTTCGGCTTGTGAATTGCCGATTGGGGACAAAAAGTGTCGCGCCACGCGCGTCGGTCACGGTCTCGCGTCGCCCAGTGCGTAGCGCTCTGGGCACAGCTGGTTGCGCATCTTAAACCGCTTAGCGAACAGCGTTCGCGCAGTGAGCACAAAGCGGCGAACGAATCGAGAGGGCGATGCTGCGCTTGCTTCGCAATGTCAGCGCAGTGCCTTCATCGGACCAAGCGCAGATAGGGGCGTTCCGAAGACCGGGTTGGCCGTTCCGCGGCCGGGGCCGGCGACTGTGTCTCCTGCTCGGACCCGCGACGCGCAGAACCGTGCCTGCCCTTCGACACGGGTTCAGGGGGCGCGGGCAACAGCGGCGGTTCTCCCAACAGCGGCGGTTCTCGCAACACCGCGGGCTCTAGAATCTCGGAGTCACTGTCGGTGCCTCTGCGATTCGTATCCCTTTGCTGAGTGCCAGCGTGTTGCCCGCCGCTCGGCTTGGAGGCGGCACTCCTTGCGCCTTCCCGTTGAGAACTGGGCGCCGCGACCGTCGGCTCCGGTCGCTCGAGACCGCTTGCCGAGGGCTGGGCGCTTCGCGAACCCCCTGAAGGCGGCGCTGCGGAGCCTGGCCCTGCAGCAGATGGCCCAGCGGAGGACTGCGCCGCTGACGAAGGAGGAGGCGCAGAGGCGAACGCTCTGCGGCGCTTTGCTCCCGAGAGGGAAAGGACCGGCGGATTCTGGCTCCGCGCAGAATCCGGGGCACTCCATTCCAATTCACGCCGGTTTGCGTCCGAGGCGTTGCTGCCCACGGCTTTGAAGCTCGCGCGCTCTAGGCCGGGTTGGGAGTCCGCACTGCTTTGCCCCCCTGCAGCCAAGGCTTCGCCGTCGCTCGAGGAGGACGGCTGCCGAGACGAGCGCGCTCCCCGTCCGCGCGCGGACGGCGCGGCCGTCTCAGTCCGAGCGGCTCGCGGGGCCTCCGCCGCAGGCGTTTTGGCTACTGCCTCTGCACCACCACTGGCCACGCTATGCAGGCGCGGTTTCTGAGAAAGGGTGGTGGTTTGTGCTGCGACCTCGGGAGGAATGTCCTCGGGCCACACCATTCCGCGGCCGTCTTCGCCGACCAGGGCATAGACTGCCTTCCAGGGCACGAAGCAATGGTGGGGGACGCGGTTGAAGCTCAGCGTGCACGAAAGCGCATCCTCACCGACGTCCAGATCGGGGATGCGCACGACCATGTTGAGCCCCACCTGCAGGACGAGCTGCGGTTGACGCTTGAACCACGAGGGCACTTGGACGTTGGTGCCGCGAGGATCGAGGTGAATGAACACGCTCGCCCGCTCGAGCAGCGCCAACGCTACGTCCTTCTTTGGGGGCAAGATCGTCTGCATGCGGTTCCGCTCATTACATCAAGTACGACATGGACGCCAGCCGCTGCTCACGCGCCCCCGAGCGTGAACCAACAGGGTACGAAATGCGTTCGAAATCTCCCTCTGGCTGGCTAAGCCCATCATGGCTAACGTCGCAATTCGGAACAGGACCTGGCCGTTCTTGGCTCGAAAAACCACCCTTCGTGACGCACGGCGCAACGCCTTCTGGATGAGCATCGATGACCGATACTAGTACCGTCCTGGTGGTGGAGGACGAACCGGCAATCGCCGAGTCCGTTGCTTATGCTTTGCGCCGCGAGGGCTTCGACGTGAAGGTCGCGCTGGACCTTGCGAGCGCCTGGCAGCAGCGGGCAAAGGTGAACTTGATCGTGCTCGACCTGATGCTGCCGGACGGTAGTGGCTTCGACCTGATCGAGCGCTTGCATGGCGAAGCGACTTGTCCGCCAGTGATTGTGCTGTCGAGTCGTGATGCCGAGGAAGACCGTATTCGCGCGCTCGAATGGGCTGCCGACGACTACGTGACCAAACCGTTTTCGCCCCGTGAAGTCGTGGCTCGCGTGCGGGCCGTGTTGCGTCGCAGCAATACGGAGCGGGACCGCAAGGAAGCGGCGAGCGCCGACGCGCTGCGCTTGGATCCGTTAACCCGCAGAGCGGCGTACGGCAATCAGGAGCTGGAGCTCACTCGCGTCGAGTTCGATCTGTTGCAGCAAATGCTCACCGAGCCGGACCGAGTCTTCGCACGCTCGGAGTTGATCGACCGAGTCTGGGGCGACGGTTTCGCGATCACCGATCGCACGATCGACAGCCACATCAAGTCGCTGCGCCGCAAGGTCAGCGGCGCAGGTGCACCCCCCGATCTGATTGAAACCGTACGCGGCATTGGTTACCGAATTTCTTCACGCGCGCAATCGATTCCACCTCCCCTGCCCCCCACATGATCCGCCTGATTGTCGTCGCCGCCGCTTGCATCGGCTTGATCCTCCTGGTGGCGTTCATCGCTACGCGCTTGGTGGGTAGTCGGGTGCGCGGCACCTCGATCCGCATGCAGGTCTTCATCGCGTTGGCTGCAATCGTCGGGGCTTTCGCGTTCGGCTTGGGCGTGATGGTGATCGACCGCATCGAAGCGCGCGCTCACCGTTTCGCGCTCTTGGGCGCGACCGAGCAAGCGGGGTTGATGGCCCAGATTCTGGGCATCGAAATGGAAACCTATGGCGTCAACCTCGACACGATCGCCAAAGAGCTACCTCAGCGAACCGCCAACCGCGAACTCGAAGGCGTAGAGCTATTCGATCAAAACGGCGTGCGCCTGTTTCGCTCGAAGAACGGCTTGCCCAACCCCCGAGCCTCGCAAGTCCACTTCGATGCGGAGGTGATCGTGGGCGGAGTAGCGCGCGGCAGGGTGCGCGTGACCAAGGCTACGCTGGTTATCGAAGGCTTGCTCAAAGACTTTGCTCCGAGCGTGCTCGTGATCAGCCTGGTGTTGGGCGCGGCTGCTGCGCTGGCCGCGGCTTGGATTGGCCGTGCCATCGGCGGTCCGATCGAGCTGTTGTCGCAGTTCAGCGAGAAGGTCGCGGCGGGTGATCGCAATGCGCTCGCTCCGTTGTTGTTCCATGGACGCGAGGTAACGCGCCTCTCGCGCTCGCTCGACTCCATGCGTCGGCAGTTGGAAGGCCGCCCGTTCGTGGAAACTTTCGCGGCGGACTTGTCGCATGAACTGAAGAATCCCGTGGCCGCGATCCGCGCCAGCGCCGAGATCCTGGCTGACGGTGCGCTGGACGAGCCGGTAGAGGCTCTGCGTTTCGTGCAGCGCATACTCGAGGCCACCAATCGCATCGAACGCTTGCTTGGCGACCTGCTCGGTCTGGCGCGGATCGAAGCGCGCGGCGTCGAGGAATACGCCAGTATCGAACTCAAAACCATGATCGAGA
Source organism: Polyangiaceae bacterium (assembly GCA_036263015.1). Lineage (GTDB taxonomy): Bacteria > Myxococcota_A > Polyangia > Polyangiales > Polyangiaceae > SZUA-265. The sequence continues at coordinate 84,904 of DATAHU010000243.1, forward strand.
GCTGCATTACGGCGCTCGACGCCAAGGGGCGCGTACAATTGGACGCAGGTGAGCCGGTGATGGTCCGAGGTGATCAGCAATGGCTATCACGCGCGATCAGCAACCTGGTCGACAACGCGTTGATCCATTCGGACGGTCCGGTGATGGTGCGGGTGGGTCGCGATGGCACCCAAGCACGCATGCACGTGACCAACTCGGGCGCCATTCAGGGCCACACGAAAACCCGTATTTTTGGGCGTTTCGTGACGACCCGCGCGGACAAAGGCGGGACCGGTCTGGGGCTAGCGATCACGCGCGCCGTCGCTGAAGCGCACCGCGGCCAAGTGCTGCTCTGCAGTGCTGGGCCGCCCAACGTCGAGTTCGAACTGAGCTTGCCCCTGGCCTGATTGCAGAACTCCTTACTGCCAGTGCCAGTCGATACCGATCATCGAATCGAGCCCAGTCCGCAACATGCTCCCGGTGGGGTGCTCGATGGAGCGACTGTAGATGGGGGTCAACGCATCGCTGACCGTGAAGGCGAAGACGACGTCGATTGAGGGCAGCAACGCTGACGCCAACTGCGCCCGCAGCGACGCGACCGGCGCGGAGTCCAGCTGCCGTGATTCACCTGGAGCATGGTACACCCGCCACAAGTAACCCAGGCCGGGGCCAATGCCGAACGAGACGTCGGATGTGGGCCAAGGCTCGTACAAGAAGTGCGCTCGCGCTCCCAACAAGTTCAACTCACCCACGCCGTTAGCGACGTTCACCTTGTGCGCAATGGCCTGCCCGAAGGCCTCAGCCTCGCAAGCGAACAGCCGAAACCAATGCGCGCGAACCCCGAGCACCAAGTTGACCGCGGGAGTGGTGTCGGCACCCGAAAACCAGGGACCCGCACCCGCACGCGCCGCATAATGCATCTCCGAGCGCAGGCGCCAGGGCAGAAACGCACCGTCGACGGGTCGAGGGCCACGCGCGGATGAGCCTCGCTCGGGCGCACTCGGACCTGGGATTTCGACGGTGCGCAAGAAGACGAAGTCCGCCACGGGCAGCACCGCCAGGCTCACGACGTCAGGGTTTCGCAAGTTGACCGAGATGTGCCGAAACTCACCCTTTGGCGAGTCGCCTCCTTGGGACCAGAAGCGGATCACTCCATCGTTACCCTGACGCAGTACCTGCAGAGCGACCCGGGCGCCCTGCAGCTGAGCGCGTTCGCGCAGCGCTGGATCGCTCGCATTGCGGCCAGGCAAGATCAACACCTTGACGCCCATCGCGCCGAGCTCTGCGATCAGGCGACGTTCTGCCGCGAGCCAAGCGTGAGAGCCTTCGGTCTTGACCAGCGCCACCTGCGCGCGGGTCGTGGCCAGGGGGTTCGACGCTGGCGTAGTTTCCACCTCCGGGGTAGCGGCACTCGGCTCTTGCGGCGCTAATCCCGCGCCGGCCGAACCGGGATCAGCTGGCTCCGCTGTGGCCGCGGGGTAAGGAGCCGCCGCGGCTTTGCCCGCTTTGGCTTCGGCCGGAAGTGACCCGTTAGTCCGCGGCGGCGCCGGCTGGCTCGCCGCCGGGTGTTCACCCGCGGCATGGGCAGGGGACGCGCTGAGCCCGCACATGCCCCATGCGAACAACCATCGACGGAGCGGATCGGGTACTCTGCGCATTCAGTCGGCCAGCAAAGACTGGGCGACACTAGCATGACGGCCGCGCGGATGATGCTTCAGGTAATCTTCAGCTACCCGCCGCGTCTTGGCGCGATCTCCGATTCGCACGCAGGCCATCAGCAGCCGGCCTCGAGCCCCTTCCGCCAAAGACCCATTGGGTTGCTCTGCGAGATAGGTCTCGAACCAACGCACCGCGGCGCGGTCATCGTGAGTGTTCTCGAACGCCAGGCGTCCGAGCGCGAAGGCTGCCACCGCGGAGTTCGCATGCGTTGGGAACCGCTCTCGAATCTTGAGCAAGCTCTGCTGCGCGAGATCCGGGGAGCCCCCGAGGCGAGCAGCGTCGGCCAGCAACATCAGATCCGAGACGCTCGTCGACGACAACAGACCCGGTATTCCAATTGTCCGCGCCGAGCTAACGGCTTGCGCGTACTGCCCGCCCTCGGCAAAGCGCTTCCAATCGTCGGCGAGCGGTGCGAGCGCAGCCGACGACGCGGTGTTGGGGCTGGCTGCCGGCGCGTTCGAAGCTGGCGAAGCGGCGCCCGGCACACCCGACGCAGCGGGCCTTTCGTTCGGCAGAACGCGAGTCTCGTCCTCGTGTGAAGCCGAAGCACGCCCTGAAAAGGCGTGGCCTCCCGCGTGGGGCTCGCGTTGCTCACGCGGCCGTCCATTGGTGCCCGGCAATGATTCGACCTGCGCCACTCTGGGTTCCGCTTCGGGCTCGTTGCCGGGTGCTTTTCCGAGGTCGGGGTTCGCGCCGCTCGCTTCGCGCCCTTCACGAGTCGTGTTCAACCCCACCTCTGGCGGCTGTACGATCAGCTGTTCGCCCGCAGCCAATACGCGATTGGTCTGCGTGAAACCATCCCCGAGACCGCTCTCGGCAGACTCGACTTGTACTCGGCCGCGCCGGACTTCGACCTGCAAGCGATGCGCTTCACGCACCCAGTCGACACTGAAGATCGTGCCGAGCACCGTCACACGATAGGGCCCAGCTTGCACGACCCAGCGGTAGCCCGTCCCCGGGGTGATGCTGGCATCGATGTGACCGTCCTCGAGCGTCATGCGCAGACCCTGGCGATCGAGGCCGCCGATGCGCGCACTGCCGCCCTTGGCCACGACGATCTCGCTGCCATCCGAAAACGCGAGCTTCTGAGCGTCGGAGCTGGCGTTGACCCAGGCTTCGGGCAAAAGCTCCACCGGTTCACCTCGAGCAGCCAGGCCCGCCCCATCATTCGGCGAGTTCCCAGCCGCCGAATCACGCGCAGCTGGCTCCGTCAGGCGCTGGGCCAACAACGGAGGCAAGGCCTCGTGGCCTCCACGGGTGACCACGAGCGCAATCACCGCGACCACCACAGCCAAAGACGCGTACAACCAAGTTCGGCGTTCCCCCAACCAATGACCGAAGCTTTGCTTGCGGGCTTGCTCTTCCCATTCAATCAATCGCGCGCGCTGGCGCAAGAGTCGATCGTTTCCCGGTCCGCCGCGCAACGGCTCCAGGGCACGCCCGAGCTCCGCAGCGAGGTCCACCGTCCGCTCTTTCTGGGTCACGGCGTCTCCTCCCGCTGCTCGAACACTCTCCGCAACTCGGCAAGCTCGGCTTCGGCACGGCCCACGCGGCGTTTGACCGTTGCCAATGAACAGCCGCACAAGGTCGCCACTTCACTCAATTGCTTGCCCTCGACGTAGCGCAAAGAGAAGGCCATGCGATCAGCGGCCGGTAGCCGATCGAGCACGGTATAGACTCTCGCTAGCAAGTCACGGCTCTCGAGACTGGTCGCGGCATCCTCGAACTCCTCGGGACGACGAGCTTGAGTGGCGACGAACAAGCGCCGCACGCCGCGCTTGCGCAGCTCGCTGTAGACCGTATTTACCGTGACGGACCGGACCCACCCCGCCAGCTTGTCCGCCTCGCGCACGCGATGGGCGTGGCTGATCAGCCGGCAAAAGACCAAGTGAACGATGTCGTCGTGTTCTTGGTCCGCGCCGAGCAGACGCCAGACCAAGCCGTTGACCTCGCCGCCGAATCGATCGTGCAACAGTGCGCCGGTTGCAGCCCGGTCGCGCTGCAAGCGTTGCAGCAGTTCCTCGTCCGTTCCTCTCCAACTCAACACCCGAACCGGGGCCGTCGCTCGGGAAGCGGCGTCATTCGCCGGGGTTGGTCGGGGACTATGCTGCATGGCTGAAATCTTGGGCTGCCTTGGCCGTGCTGGGAACATCTTGCCTCCCCACAAGACGCGGCAGTGAGCATTCGTGGCTCAAGCTGCGGAATTTCGGCCAAATAGCCAGCACGGCCTTCGATTGGCGTTCTGAAACGCGCCTCTCGAGTCGCTTCCGGCACGCCCTCTTGTTCGCGTCCCACAGCGATGAGTTGCGACAGCGCAACGGCACGCGCATGAATACCGCCCGCGCATTCTCTGGGAATAGCGTCCCGCTCGAGCCCAAGCCGCGGGCGTTTTTCCGAGCATCGCGGTCATGAAATGCGCCCTAGTCATTCCGCGCGCGCTCTGAAAGGATGCGCTCGGTTCGAAAATGCAGGCGAGAGCGATGAGTTGGTTCACTCGAAGTTGGTTCGCATTGGTCGTCCTGCTCGGGTTCATGCTCGCGGCTCCCCGAGCGCACGCGGGGTTGCGGCCGCCCGACGATCGGATCTGGTTCGAACCGGCGCCACAAATCTCGCTGCTCACTTTCGGTCCGGGCGACGAGGCGTTCTTCAAGTTCGGGCACAACGCGATCCGGGTTCACTACCCCAACCGTGGTCCCGACTTGGTCTACAATTTCGGTACGTTCCGTTTCGACAACCCGTTTCTGATCGTGGATTTCCTCACGGGTAAGTTCAAGTACTGGCTCAGCGTCTCGACGTTCCAAGCGGTGGTGGAGGCGTACAAAGCCGAGAACCGCGACGTCTTGGAACAGGTCCTGACGCTGAACAACCCGGACCAATGGGACGTTGCCGAAGCCCTGGGCAACAACGCGCAACCCGAGAACCGCTACTACCTCTACGACTATTATCGGGACAACTGCTCGACCCGCGTCCGGGACGTGATCGACAAAGCCACGCATGGTGCGCTGCGCGAACACAGCGATGGCCCTGGCCAGATGTCGCTACGCGATCACACGTTGCGGCTCGTTGCCGACGAGCTCTGGCTCTACATCGGGCTCGACATCGCGATGGGGTCGTACATCGATCAGAAGGAAACGCGCTGGACGGAGATGTTCCTACCGGAACGACTTTCCGAAGGCGTCGGCAGCATCGTCTTCAGCGGCGTTCACGGCACTTCACCGCTCGTGAAGAAGCGCATCGTCCACTATGCGTCCGTGGGTCGCCCGATGCTGCGCACGAAACCGCCGGCGCGCACGCTGGCGTTTCTGCAAACGGGTCTCGTGATCGGTGGAGCCTGGGTGTTTCTCGCGTGGGAGGCCTACCGCAGACGACAGCGTTGGGCGCGCGCTTTGCTCGTGATCTCGATGGCGCTGTTCGGACTCGTCGCGGGCATCTTGGGCACGCTCTTCCTCGGCTTGTGGATCTTCACCAATCACCAAGTGGCCTTTCACAACGAGAACATCTTGCAATGCGCGCCGTGGGGGTTGGGGTTACCGATTACCGCCTGGGGCTTGTACAACAGCCGCTTGGGGGCGATACGCTGGAGTTATCGCTTGGTGCTTGCCGGGCTCGGTGCATCGGTACTCGGGCTGATCACCAAAGTGCTGCCGTTCATGGCGCAGCACAACGAACGCATCATCGCCCTGTTTCTTCCGATCTGGTGCGGCGCGGTCGCGGCGCTCTACTTGCTTCAGTTGCGGATCGTGCGGCCATTGCTGATCCCCGTCGCCGAGCCAGCCAGTAGCGAGGTGATGGCTGAGGAGCTCGCGACGGACGCAGAAGCTCCGCGCGAGCCCAGACCCTCGAAACCGCCGAACTCGCGGCCTGCTCCCAAGCCCAAGCGCGAACAAGAGGACGAGGAAGAGCAACGCGGCCCGAGTCCCTCGCAACGTCCCGCGCCGGCTTAGGCGAAGAGGGTAGCTCGACGGACCGACCGAACACCGTTATCTACATCTCGCTCGCAGCTCACGCTTGCAATCCGGCCCTGCCTGAGTACGGTCCGCGAACTCCAGGCCACCGATTAATCCCGGTGCCTGGTTCGGAGCGTAGCGCAGCTTGGTAGCGCACTTGACTGGGGGTCAAGGGGTCGCAGGTTCAAATCCCGCCGCTCCGACCATTGATGGAGAACAACGGACGTGCTGACCCTCGCGATCGAGACATCGAGCCCGAGGGGCTCGGTCGCCCTGTGCGCTGACGGCAAAGTCATCGCGGAACGTCACCATCAACGAGCGGACGCACATGCCGAAGCGCTGTTGCCATTGCTGGACGAGCTACTGCGCGATGCGGGTATACGGCGCTTCGACTTGACGCGGATCGCCGTGGGGGTTGGGCCTGGTTCGTTCACTGGCTTGCGGGTGGGCATCGCGTTAGCGCAGGGGTTGGCAACAGGACTTGGCAAACCGGCGTTGGGCGTCCCCTCTTTGGCGAGCTTGGCCTGGTCCAAAGGAGGACCCGTCGGTCCCGAGCTGGTGGGAGCGCTGTTGGATGCACGGCGCGGTGAATTGTTCTTTTCGGCCTTCGATGCGAGTCATCGAGTCGTCGTCGAACCCGTTCTGGTCCCCGTCGAAGGGCTGCGCGAGCAGCTCGAAACCTACATGGCGGGGCGGCCTTTTCGCCTTGCTGGGAACGTTGGGCGCGATCGTCTACCAGCGGACTGGTTCCTAGCCGAGGCCGAGTTTCCAACCGCGAGCGCGACGGCCTTGCTGGCAGATAGTGCCTTGGCGCTTGCTGACACGACTCCGCTCTACTTGCGAGAGCCAGAGCTGAAACTAGCTCCGCCCGTCGTTGTGAGTTGATAGCGGTTCGCTGCAGCCTGCACTAGGATGCGGCCAAATGGCTTCGAGCCCGAGTGAGCAACCGAATCAGAGGCGGCATCAACAGTGCAGCTTCGAGCCGGGTGAGCTGATCTACGAACAAGGAGGCCCCGCCGATTTGGCCTTCTTCGTCGAATCGGGACGGATTCGGATCTTCACGCGCATCGGTGGCTTGGAGCGAAATCTCAGGGTCGTCGGCGCGGGCGACGTGTTCGGGGAGAGCGCGCTCTCGCCGCCCGCAACTCACGACGCAACCGCGATTTGCGTAGACCGCGCGGTAGCGATTGCTTTCGACGCCGGCTCGCTGCCGGGGCTGGTGCGCGAAGCCCCCAGCGTTGGCTCACGGCTCGTGCTGTGTTTGGCAGAGCGCGCGCGCTTGGCAGAAGAACGCATTGAAATCGGTATGTTACGCGACGGCCAGCTGCGCGTTGTCGTGGGCCTGCTCAAGGCCGCACGCAGTCCGAACGGCAGCGAGTCGGACAAAGTGACGCTGGGCCTCACGCCGCTCGAGTTATCTGCGCGTGTCGGGCTCGATGTGACTGCTGTCAAGCGCGCCGTTCAGCAGCTGCGCGAAGCCCAATACCTTCAAATCGTCGATGAACGCCTCACGATCGTCGACGTAGATGCCCTGCACCAATTGCGAGGCTTGCTCGAAATGGGCGAGGAAATTCAAGGGGGCGACCGTCGATGAAGCGCTCTCGAGAGAGCTCGCCTGCCCGCACATCACTACGGTCATGGTTGCTGCCAATCTTGCTCAGCCTGGCGACGAGCGCCTGCCACTCGCGCCAGGCGGCCCATGGCGCTCAGAGTGAGAGCGCTCAAAGCGTCGCCGAGGTCGATTTGGCCCAGGATCTTTGGCTCGCCAAAGGTGAACCGAGGCAGGCGCTCGAGCATGCGCTGAAGGCCGTCGAGCTCGACGAGGAGAACGCCGAAGCGAACCACTTGGTTGCCCTCTTGTACTTGGATTTCTGCAACCGCGATCCCGCCGAGTGCCACTTGGACGAAGCCGAAAAGTATGCGCGACAAGCGTTGGCGGTACGCAGCGACTTCCGAGAAGTTCAAAACACGCTCGGAGTGATCCTCATTCACCAGAAGCGCTACCCGGACGCGGTCGCCGTCCTACGCCCTTTGAGTCAGGACATTCTCTACGAAACCCCTGAAAATGCCTGGGGAAACCTGGGGCTTGCGGAACTCGAGCAAGGTCATTTGGAGGCCGCCATCGAGGCCCTGCGCCGGAGCACTGCGGTTCAGCCCGAGTTTTGCGTGGGTCACTACCGACTAGGACTCGCATATGAACGCAAAGGGGAGGCCGAAGCGGCGCTCGCCGCATTCACTCGTGCCCTCAACGTCGATCACCCACGTTGCCATGCGATGCAGGAGGCGTTCTCGGAACGAGCAAAAATCGAGTTGCGACTCGGCCGACGGGACGAAGCCAACCGTGATCTCGAAGAGTGCGTTCGACTTGATAAGTCGACTGCGACTGGCCGACAATGCGGGGCCCTTTTGGTTCCTGCGAAATGAGCCCTGTCGAGTCCGTCGGACAATATCTGCGTCGCCATCGTGAAGCGCGGCGGATGAGCGTGGAGGAAGTCTCCCGCGCAACGCGCGTACCTACGCCCAGTGTCGAACGCATCGAAGCCGATCAGTTCGACGAGTTACCGGGCGAAGTGTTCGTGCGCGGCTTCTTGCGTTCGTATGCGCAAGCAGTGGGCTTGCAAGCAGATGACGTGTTGGCCCGTTACACCGCGAGCCGACGCGTGGCGTGGGTTACCCCACTGCCCTTGTCGAGTCCGACGAAGCCCGCGCGCGGCGGTCGCTTTGGTTTCGCGATCGCGTTCGTGCTGTTGTTGTTCTTGTTCGCGCTCGCACTCAGCATCGTGCTCAAGCCGCGTGGTCAAGACAAACCGCAGGAACTGTCGTTGGGCAACGAGTGCACACCGTCAGCGCCTGCCGCGACTGTTGCAGTGGTCATTGCCCAGCGGAGTTGAGCGTGGTTTCGACCGACGCTCTATTGCTTCGCAAAGTGGCGTTTCGCGATAGCGACGCCATGTTAACGCTCTTTACACCCGAGCACGGCAAGATCTCCGCGCTCGCCCGTGGTGCTGCGCGCAGCCAGCGTCGCTTCGGCGGCGCGCTCGAACCGATTCACACGTTACGCGTCGATCTGGTGACCCGACGACACGAGCACTTCGAGCTCGGTGCTTGTCAACTGTTACGCACACGACTCGGACTGACCCAGAGCCTGGAACGGGTCGAAGCTGCCGGCAAGGCGCTCGGCTGGATCCGTCAAGCCGCGATGGATCGTTCACCCGAACCACTGGTGTGGCAACTGATCTTGCAGCTATTGGATCGCTTGGACGCGGCGGAGGCCATCGATTGCCAGCACGCGCTCGCTGCGCTCGGACTCGGTCTGCTGACAGCCTGGGGTTGGGGCCTGGAACTCGACCAGTGTGTGCGCTGCGGCCGTGTTTGCCCGGAGCAACGCGCAGCCTACGTCGACGTCGCTGCCGGCGGCGTGATTTGTTCACAGTGCGGCGGCGCGCGCACTCTGCTCGACGGCGCCTTGCGCACGCGCTTGGCGCAAACAGCGCGAGGCGAGACGTCTGCCCTGCTCACGGGTGACGCGGGCGAAGCGTTGCGGCTCTTCGAAGCGACGCTCGCTGCCCATGCCGACCTTCGCTGTTGAGGCCCGTTGACGACGACATCGGAAACTCGTGCCGAGCAGCGCCGCATCGCAGGCCGGGCGGGCATCGTCGCGAGCGGTACCCTGCTCAGCCGAATCCTCGGGCTGGTGCGCGAGCAGGTGCTGGCTGCGCTGTTCACTCGCGCCGAAACCGACGTCTTCTTCGTCGCATTTCTGATCCCCAACGTCCTTCGCCAATTGTTTGCGGAAGGCGCGGTCCAAACTGGGGTCCTGCCGGTGCTCTCACAAGTCAAGCAGCAGCGGGGCGACGCCGCAGCGCGCGAACTGTTTCGAGCTTTGCGCGGGCTGTCGCTCTTGCTGCTCACGCTAGTGACCGCGTGCGGAGTGCTGGCTGCGCCTTGGCTCGTCGAGTTGTTCGCTGGAGGCTATCGCGAGTACGGAGAACAGTTCGACCGAACCGTAAACCTGACGCGCTGGGTGTTTCCGTACATCTTGTGCATGGGCACAGCTGCGCTCGGGAGCGCGGCGCTCAACAGTTCTGGCCGCTTCGTCGTCGCAGCATACGCACCAGGCTTGCTCAACGTCGCGTTCATCGCCTGCGCCCTGCTGTTACCGGGCTGGTTCAGGAACATGGGGATCGAACCCCTGCACGCCCTGTCCGTCGGCGTACTTCTTGGGGGTGTGCTACAAGTGATCGCCCAGTGGCCGAGTCTGCGCCGCATCGGGTATTTGACGGCGCCGAAGCTCGACTGGACGCAGCCCGACGTGCGCGAAGTGCTGCGGCGCATGGGCCCCACGTTGCTCGGATTCGGCATCTACTACGTCGACGTGGTTGCGGCCCGGCATTTGCTCAGCAATCAAGGTGTTGGCGCGCAGAGTTACTTCGCGTTCGCGCAACGCTTGTGCGATTTTCCTCAGGGCATCTTCGTGATGGCCGTCCAGACGGCGACCTTGCCCAGCCTTTCACGGCTCGCTGCGCTGGGACAAACCGAAGAGCTGAAGGAAACATTTCGACACGGCGCTCGCTTGTCGCTCTTCGTGGCAATCCCCGCGAGTCTGCTCTTCGCAACTCTAGCCGAACCCCTAGTCGCATTGATTTTCGGACATGGCCAGTTTGGCGGCGATTCGATCAACCAAACCGCGTTGGCATTGTGCGCCCAAGCGAGCGGCATCTGGTGTGTCTCTCTGGTGCGGCAACTGGTGATCGTCTTCTATGCCACCGGGGATACCCGTACGCCGGTCTTGGTTTCCGGCTTGGACTTTCTTGCGTTCCTGGGCGCCGCACTGTTACTCCGAGACAGCTACGGCCATGTCGGGATCAGCTGGGCGGTGAGCTTTGCCAGCTTGGTGCAAGTGGGGTTGTTGATGGCTACGCTGCGAAGACGCGTGGGGGCTCTCGGGCTCGCAAACTTGGGCAACAGTGCGGCTAGAGTTCTGCTGGCGAGCGCGGGCGCGGCGATTGTCACCCATTACCTAGGCGTGTGGCTGCACTCGTCGAGCTGGCCCCCGACTTGGGCGACGCTCGCCCAACTTTCTGCGTTTGCGCTCGGCTTTTTCGGATTCGCGCGCGCGTTTGGCTGTGCCGAGCTGGAGTTGATCAGCGCCCCGTTACGAAGCAGGTTGTCGGCAGTGGTGCGCCGCGGCTAGAACCCGTTGCCTGACCCGCAAGCCTGCCTTGCCAGCGGTCGCACGAGCGAGCTAGCCACGAACATGAATTTAGACCCTTTGCGCATCGTCTCGGCGGAATTCCATGCCGGCGCTACCGCGACCTCTCAGTTGCCTCCGCCCACCCACGTCGAGATCGCGTTCGCCGGACGCTCCAACGTCGGCAAGAGCAGCCTGATGAACAGCCTCTGCGCGCGCAAGAACTTGGTCAAGACGAGCTCGACGCCAGGTTGTACGCGCCAAGTCTCGTTCTTCGAGACTCGCACCGCAGACGGCGCAGCGATCACGCTCGTGGATCTGCCGGGATACGGCTACGCCAAACGCTCCAAAGCCGAACGTGGACAATGGGGTGAGCTCATCGAAGGCTACCTGTTGTCACGACCAACCTTGCGGGTCGTGGCAGCTTTGGTCGATGTTCGACGCGGTATCGAGCCCGACGATCTGCAGCTGTTGGAACTGCTCAGTTCCCCGCCCGAGACCCGCCGCGCCGCGCTCTGCCCGATCTTGATCGCGACCAAGCTCGACAAGGTGCCGGGCAACCAGCGCGGTTTGCGCGTGAAGGCGCTGCAAAAGGAGAGCCCGATTCCGTTCGCGGCCGTGAGCGTGGAACTGCCGGAAACCATCGCAAGCCTCTGGCGTCGACTGCGCACGTTGGCTGGCGTGGGCACTTCGCGCCCCGAAGGCGACCCCGATTCAGGGGAAGAGTGATCCCAAAACGGATGGCCGACGGGGGTGTGTCGGGGCGGTGGCCGTCTGCCGGACAACTACTCGTTGCGATGCGAGCGCGGGCCAGATAACAATCCTGGCCCTCAAAACGGGTCCGTTCACGAACCCCGCTCACGAGACAATCGGGCGCATAACTCAGCGGTAGAGTGCATCCTTCACACGGATGAAGTCGTAGGTTCAAATCCTACTGCGCCCACAAGAAAACTCATCTCGTCGGGGGACGATTCGAGCAAGTGACCAGCGTGCGGACTGAGCTGCACGCTGCCCGACCGGGCGAGCCGCGCAAAGCCGCGACGTTCGCCGGCGCTGTCGCGCCTGAGTACCGTCCACAGCCAACAGCGGCTGAGCGCGCGGGTGAGGTGGGTCGCGAACGTGACCGTGATTGCGCATCAATCGATGCTCAATCCAGGTGCCGGCATAGGGTCCGGCTTCCCTTAGGTCACATCCCCCTGAACGCGACCCACCTCACCCCCGCGCTCACCCACGTCGTTTACCTTTATCCATCCCTAGATCTCGTAGACTGATCGACTGGACAACACTGGAGCCCGCCAGGAGGCAGTGAAACACCGTCTCGAAAGCCAGGTTGAAAGCATGAGCGCGGCCCGAACGAGGCATCCCGCAACTGCCAGCCCCAGATGCCAACCCCGCGCGGAGACGGTCACTCCACGCGTTGGAGAATCGATCACGCGCGAGTGACTGTCAAGCTGCACGACGCGTCGAGCCCAAGTATGCACGCGCTCTCGGATGTTTTTCGAGGCATCCAGGAACTCGACCGAAGCTGGACCTTACCTGCCCCCACATATCACGCGCGGTTACGCACACTCGGCAGACTCACCAGATGTTCACCCTGAGCCATCACCCTGGAGTTGCGACTTCCGTTCCATTCTTGCCCTGGCACTACGTTCTCTAGCGACGGCCACATTGGACTCTATCCACCCACTCGTCACGCTTACACGGTGCATCCGTCGAGCCCACGACGACCTCGGCCATGCCCTAGCTCGGGCATGCTTCACGACTTCGCGCAGAACGCTTTACGCGACGAATTGCCGCGGCGAGTCGAGCGGTCAATTTCATCCAACTTAACGATCGTGAAACATGTCGAGACCATTCAATCTTTTTTCCTGGGAAGAAGATTCGTGGTAACTCCGTAGCCCCATGCGGAAATGGGCGCGCCTGCGCCCGGGATCTGGAGTGAGGAAACGATGACCAACCGAAACTTATCACCGAGCGCCCCACTCATCAGGCGAGTGGTGTCTTTGGCAACCTTAGCTTGTGCCGTAGCCTGCGGCGGAACGATCGACTTCAAAGACAAGTCAGCGATGACGATCGTCGGTCACGGCCCCGAGAAGCCCAAACCACCGCCTCCTCCTGAGCCAAAGCCGGAGCCGAAACCCGAGCCCAAGCCCGAGCCACCGCCAAAGAAGAAGCGCGTGATCGTGACGGCGAAGAAGATCGAGATCGAGGAGAAGATTCAATTCGAGAAGGGTGCGGCCGTGATCCTGCCCGAGTCTGACGACTTGTTGAACGAGATCGGACAGACGCTCAAAGACAATCCTCAGATCAAACTCGTACGCGTCGAGGGCTACACGAGTTCCGAAGGCAGCGCCGAGTTGAACCGCAAGCTGTCCGAGGATCGCGCCAAAGCGGTGATGGATTACCTCGTTGCGCACGGCATCGAGGCAGGGCGCTTGCAGTCGAAGGGCTTCGGCCCCGACCATCCCATTGCCGGCAACGACACCGAGGAAGACCGCGAGAAGAATCGCCGCGTCGAATTCAACATCCTCAAGCAGTCCGCCAAGAAGTCGAAGTAATCAGTCCGAGATTAAGGAGCATATGCACATGTCCCGAACTAGTGTTTACCGACTTGGCTCGAATCGCCTGAGCTTCAAGCGTCTGAGTTTCAATCGCCTGGGCGGCTTCGTCGCCCTGACAATCGCATCCAGCGCGCTGTTCGCGTGCACCTACTACGCACGTGGGCCAGAAGACTTCCGCAAAGATACGCGGGCGCTCGTGGAACCCAAAGCCCCCGAAATCCGGGCTTGCTACGAGAAGCTGCTCAAGAAAGACGAGAAGCTGAAGGGCACGGTCGCGGTTCAATTCTTGATCAAGAAGAAGACCGGTGAGTTCTCCGACGTGAAAGTCGCCGGTGACGCGCCTGACTCGTTGAAGAAGTGCGTCGTCAAAGTCTTCGAGGGGCTCAAGTTGGAGCCCGTCGACGAGCGCGACGGCCGCGGCGAATTCGTTTACGAGTTCAAGTCCGACAGCTGAGCCGCTCGAGGGTGTGCTCGAAACTGGCAGGGAGCCGCTGATGCGGCTCCCTGTTTTGCTTCGTGCGCGGCTCCACCACTTGGTCTCTCAGGTGAACGGGCGGCGTGTTTTCGCTCGGCGTGCAGCCCCGCCGAGGCAGGCAAAACTCCCTATGCTGACGTGCTTGCGAGCCCCGCGGCAGGCGTGGTAGCGACCGCTCATGGCGGATCTAGGAGCGTTGTTGCTAGCAGGCGGTACCGGTCAGCGGTTGTGGCCCCTCAGCCGTAAGAATTCACCCAAGCAGTTCGCCCCGCTGATCGGCACCAAATCGTCGTTTCAGCTCGCAATGGAGCGTCTAGGACGAAGCGTGCCGCAAGACCGGCTGTACGTCGGGACGAATCGCGCGTACGAGGCAGTGCTGCGCCAACAAGCGCCGCATGTGCCTTCCAAGAACTTCGTGCTGGAGCCAGCGCGCCGAGACGTCGCGGCTGCCGTGGCACTGGCGTTCTTCACGATGGAGAAGGACGGAGTGGGCGGGCCGTTCCTGTTCCAGTGGGCGGACAACTACGTCAAGAACGTCGCCGAACTCGAGCGAGCTTTGGCGACTGGGCATGCGCTGGTCGAGCAAGATCCCAACCGCATGGTGTTCATCGGTGAGAAGCCGCGTTACGCCAGCGAAAATCTCGGCTGGATCGAGATGGGAGAAGAGCTCGGCAAGCACGACGGGATGCCTTATCACGCGTTTCGTTCGTGGCAGTATCGGCCCAAGAAAGAGCGCTGCGAGGAGATGCTCGCGGCTGGCAATTTCGTTTGGAACGCTGGGTTCTTCGTCACCACCGTCGAGTTCATGACGCGGGCGTTCCGGACCCTCGCGCCCGAGCTGAGCAGCAAGATCGAGGAGATCGTTTCTTACCGCGGAACGCCGCAGGAAAAGAGCAAACTCGAAGAGTTGTACCCGCAGGTTCCCGCCCTGCACTTCGACGTCGCCGTGCTCGAGCGCCTGCCCAAAGACCAAGCCGTGTTGTTGCAGGTGGATCTCGGGTGGAGCGACCCCGGTAACTTGTACAGCCTCAAAGAGGCACTGCAAGAGAGTGACGAGAAGTCCGTGGTGCGCGGCCGTGTCGTCGAATTGAAGACCAAAGACAGCTTCATCTACAATCTCGGCGGCGAAAAACTGCTAGCCGCGATGGGGCTCGATGGGATCATCGTCGTCGACACGCCGGACGTGACGCTGGTCATTCATCGGGACAGCGTGCGGCACTTGGGCGATCTGCTCGAAGCCATCAGCGCTGCCGGTTATCAGGCTTTGCTCTAAGCGCCCAGCGGCGGCCTTTCCCGGCGTAGAGCTGATGAGGGTCTATACCGGCTGCGAATCAGAGCCGCTGTTGCGCAATAGGTTGACGAGGCGCGCAAAGCGCTCGAAGTCGCTGTCCTCCAGGAAAGCGAGATACATCGGTAGCATGCTCAGGCTGAACAGCTCGAGCTTGCCCAAGACCGCGATCGTGCCGTGAAGCACGAGTCCGAGGCAGAGGCCGACCCAACGCGTGCTGCGTTTCCAGAGCAGCACCGGGACGAGCGTCTCGATCAACAGAGTGCCCCAGGTCAACAGCGGATCCCAGACTCCCAAATCCGCAAAGGCCGGGTTCGGATTGCGGGCAAACATCGACACTCCGAAATGCGAGACGACCTCCCCTTGCCGCCAAAAGTGATCAGGCGCCTTGAGCCAAACCGTAATCCAATAGATCAAGGCGAGTTGCCACTGCAGCAGCCTGAGCCCATAACGCGGTGCACGTCCGGCTTCCGCTTTGCGTGGCAAGGTCCAGGCGCTGGAGACCGGCGAAACTGCGACGAGAAAACTGGTCAAGCGCGCGACGGTGTCGAAGCCGCCCAGTGCCAGCGCCGCCGCCGCCGAGTAAGAGGTGAACCACAGATACACGAAAAGCGCGCTGATGCGCTGCCCAAAGCCCAGTCCCAAGCAAACGATCGCGACCAGCACGCCGGCGAAAACGAGGCTGACTCCAGTCGTACCCGAGACCCATTGAAATAGATTGAGCCGCGTCACCTCTTGCGGGATCGGGGGACCGAAATTCCCAGCGTTCGAAAACAACTCCAAGCGCAAGGGCCACAGATCGAGCCAAATGCTCAGCGCAGAGAGCGCAAAGGCGATGCGAACCGACGCATAGGCTCTGGAGTCGACGGGCTCCATCAACCAGTGCTCGACCCCCTTCAGGCGAAGGGCGCACCAGCGCCCAAGTAGCGTCAAGGCGAACAAGCGACCTCCTCCGCCTTGAACGTGCGGGCTTCGGCGATCTCGCCGTCTTGACGAATCTGTTTGAGCGGACGGATCGTCTGCGTGTCGATCTCCAGGCGGATCGATTTCGGCTTGACTCCTTCACGCGTACCGATCGCCCGGCACAGTGCTGAAAGATAACGCTCCGAATGCCAACGGAAACTGCGTTTCGCCCACACGACGCGCGCGAACATGCTGACGTAACGCAAGTTGTCCGGCGCGGGAACCAGGCCAGGCAGCACCGGTGGGTACTCGTGTTCGCTTCCGTCGGGCAGCTTCGCCACGACCCGGCCTTCGATGCTCAGGTACAAGGGCACCGTCGTAAACATGTCCCACTCCTGCCATTGCCCAAAAAAGCGCACGTAGGGGTCGACGGCGCGATGCAATTGCGCGGAGAGCTTCGTGCCCTCGGCCAGGTTGGCGATGCTGACCGCAACCATGTGAAATAGAACGAGGCCACAACCAATCCAGCGCTTGGCGAGGGCCACACGAGTCGCCGTGCTCGAATTCATAGCGGACGTGCAACCTATACACGGTTGGCGGCTCGCGTGCGCGGCGTGCGAGTGGGTGCGCGAAGATCGCGCGCACAGGACGCGCAAAAGCGGGTGCCTCGACGCACGGCGTAGAGTTCGAACGAGAGCACACTCACCCACAGACGATCGCGATCCAAAGCAGGCGATTGTTCGGGCCCGCCGGCATGGTTTGCGTCTGGCCGCGGCTTCGGTAAGCTGCCCAGACCCACCCGTGATGCCGATAGGATCTCGACCCGATGGCTCAGACTGAAGCGCCCCATCGTGCTCAGTCAGGCGAAGGTCCCGACGCGCCCGAAAAAGCCAACGGCAACTCCGAACCTGCGACGTCGGATCCCGGGCTCCCGAGCCTCGAGCCCGTGACGGCTGCCAAGGTTGGGCGCGGCTTCGAGTCTGCGTGGACGGATCCGCCGCCAGCTGGTGCGGATGAAGATCCTTTGCTCGGCATTACGCTGAGCAGAACTTATCACGTCACGCGTGTGCTGGGTGAAGGCGGTATGGGCCGCGTCTACGAAGCGTGGCACACGCGCATCAAGAAGAAGCGCTACGCGATCAAGGTATTGCACCCGGAGTTCGCGCGTTCACCTGAAGTACTCACTCGGTTCCAGCGTGAAGCCGAGGCGGCGGCCTGTTTCTCGCATCCCAATGCAGTCGGTGTCTACGACGTCGCCTTGACTCCGCAGGGCTGGCCGTACTTGGTGTGCGATTACCTCGAGGGGCTCGACTTTTCGGAACACATCAAGCGAGCCGCGCCGCTCAACCCGGCCGTCGTCAAGCACATCGGTTTGCAAGTCTGTGATGCGCTCGTCGATGCGCACAACAATGGCGTCATTCATCGCGATTTGAAGCCGCAAAACGTGTTCCTGGTCGGCAACTTCGCGGACGGCGTGCCACTTCGTCCCAACGCCAAGGTGCTCGATTTCGGACTGTCGCGCTTCCTGGATAGCGGGGACAGCGAGTTGACCAAGACCGGCGTGATCATGGGAACGCCGTCGTACATGGCTCCAGAGCAGGCTCGAGGTGAACGGGTCGATCATCGCTGCGACGTGTATGGGGTGGGCGCGTTGCTGTATGCTGCGCTCACGGGGCGCCCACCGTTCAAGACCGAAACGCCGCAAGCCACGATCCTGGCGGTGATGAACGAGGAACCACCGCGCCCTCGAACACTGAACCCTCGCGTCCCCGTCGGCTTCGAAGTCGTGATTCAGCGCGCGATGGCCAAAGACCCGAGCCAACGCTATCCGGACATGAGGAGCCTGCGCCAAGCGCTGCTGGAACTCGACTTGGGCGAGCGCGGTTCGATCGCCGATGACGACGCGGGGTCCGAGCCCACTCAGATGCTGCAACTGCAGCGGCGCGCTTTGGACGACGCGGGGATGCACGGCGCGCGTCTGATGTTCCTGATTTATGCGGCGCTCAGCTTGCTGGCGCTGTTCGCGGGGCTGACGACGGCGATCGTCGGCGCGGTCGTGCTCAGCGTCGGTCAATGGCCGTTCTCGCGCATCGAAACGCTGTTGCTCTTGTTCGCCGTCGTCGGGACCTTGCTGACACCGTCGCTGCTGCTCGTGCGGCGCTTGCGCAAGACGGTTTGGGACAACACGGCGCGGGTGGTGATGATCTTGCACCAGATGCGCGAGGCCGTCACCGTCGGGCTGTTCGCCTACGGCGTCGGCGCGCTCAGTTGGCTGTTCCTGGATAACGTCCTCGTTCACTTCGTGGAAGCCCCGGGGTTGACCTCGGACGCGGGCCTGCGCTGGCCGGGAACGCCGATCGTGTTGCTCGCTGCGGCGCTTTGGATCTCGGCCGCGTCACTCGCACGAATTCAACTGACGCAGCTCGGCGGCTGGGTGGATCGCTCTACGAGCGACGCGAAGCGCCGGATGCGCCAGTTCCTCACGGGCCCGTTGCTGACGTTCGTCAGTGGCATCGGCGTGATCGGGTTTCTGGGGTTGGGTGCGATTTGGCGAAGCATACAGATCACCGAACCCGCCCTGAAGAGCGAGCCCACGCTGAGCAGTGATGCGCACGCGGCCGGGACCGACGAGCACGACGCGCCGGCGGTTGCGGCTGCAAGCAACCAAGTCCCAGCTGGGGCCACCCCAGAAGCGGAGAACACCAGCACGGCCCCCGTGGCCAGTAGCGAACCGCCGCGCGACTTGGCACTGGCGACGAGCGATGAATTGAGCGCCGCCATCTCGCAAGGCCTCGATGGCCTCAAGCAACTGCAAACGCGTTACCCGACGGACCCCAAAGTGCTGCGCGCATTGGCGATGTCCCAGGCGAGCCGCTCGTCGGGTTTGTCCGACGCGGCCATGACCTTGCAGCGCTTGTTTACTTTGTCCCCTCAATCCACCAACGACACCGATCTGCAGTACATGGTGATGCAGATGGCGCGCACGCAAGGCGATGCGAGTCGCCGCGCGCTCAAGCTGCTCACCAGCAGCATGGGCAACGTCGGTCCGGACCTGCTGTACAAGCTCTCGCTCTCCCACGGCGATCAGCGCGATCCGGCGTTGAAGGCGCTGGCCTCCGGCGACGCGCGCAAGCATTTCTCGCCGGCGCTGGCGATCGCCTATGAACTTCAGTACGCAGAGTCGTGTTCGGCGCGCCTACCGTTACTCCCCCGGGCACAGCAGTTGGGTGACGAGCGGGCGATTCGGATCCTGACTCCGTTGGCCACGGATAAGCCCAAAGGTTGCGGGCCGAAGAAGAACCTGCCTTGCAAGGCGACTTGTACGAAACAAGCTGCTGAGTACTTGAAAACCGTCGACGTGATCGCGGCGCGCCTGCGCGCACACAACTGAGCGTACGAGCACGGGCTTGTTCGAGTTTTTTTCGCGCTCGGATGACGCTCGAGTCGAGCCTGCGGTTTGCGCAAGCCATGCACTGGTGGTACTCTACCAATTCACTTCTTCAGTGAAGACGGCTAGCGACTCGCTGGTCGTGAGCAGCTACACTCCACGCGCGGCTGCTCGAAAGCAGCCGAAAGGAACAACGCGATGAGCGAATCTCTGCCTTCACTCTTTCGCCACGAGAGTCGTCCCGATTGGGGCCTAGCCACGATCGCTTGGGAGCGCGATGGCAAACGCGCATATCTGTTCGAAACGGGGATGCTGCGCGTCTTGGCGGAGCCCTTCTATCGATTCATGATCCCCGTCGAGACGACCAAGGAACGAGACTTGGCCACCTTGGAGCGGTTGGTGACCCAGGTCGACGCCAAGGACGCACAGATCGTTTCTTCGCGTGCCTCCCTGCCCCCGGGCAGCCACTTCGGGATCAGTGAGCAGCTCGCAGTGTTTCGTGAAAGCCACAAAGATGGCTTCGATGAGGTTTGGCGCAGCAGCGTTCGCGGCGTCGACGCCCCGCGGCGGCTCAAGCGCCACCGCGATCCTGCGATTGCCCAGATGCAGCAAGAGCTCAACGTCGGTCGGCTCGAAGAGGCACTCAGGACGGCAGAGTTTGGCCAAGTCTGGCTAGGCATCGCAGGCGTGCTGGATCAAACGGATCTGGTCGCGGCAGGCCCCGTGCAACAACTCAAAAAGTCGGCCAAACGCGCCTCGACGGGGAATGTTAATGCCCTGGGGCAAGTGCTGTTTGGCGCGGGGGATTTCTCGGACCGCTTCGACGCCTACGTGACGAGCCTCGAGCGCATGCTCGGTCGAGTTCCGAGCTGGGAACTCACCACGGCGATTCTGGCGCTGACCGACCCGAAACAACACGTCTGCGTGAAGCGCCAAAACTTCCAGCAGCAGGCGGAGTGGATGGTGCCGGAGCTGCGCGCGACCGATCGACCCAACGCGCTCGCCTACGGCGGTTTCATGAGCTTGGCCAAGACCGTGTGTCAGCAGCTCGAACACGCTGGGTTGACGCCGCAGGACTACTTCGACGTCTATGACTTCGTGCGCGTGACGACGGCGCCAAAGGCCGTAGCGAAGATGACGGCCCAAAGGCGTTCGGGCCCAGTCTCGAACGCACCGCGATCTGGCCCAGCGCGCGCCGCCTGAGCGCGCTAGAAGTCGACTAGAGACACCCGCTCCTCATGGGGTCGGGTGTTTTTTTCGCGAACAATCGTGGCCAGCCGCTGGCGGGACGCAGCTTGCGACCCCATGGGGCGCGGGATAGGTTGCAAGCGATGGATTTGTCTCGGTTCGAGCCCCCTGCCCAAGCGTGGCAGCAGATAAGCGTTGGGTTTCAATACCCGGTGCTGTTCACTCGCGATTGCCTGGATCCAGATAACGCAGCGTTGGCCTGGAGCATCACGCGCGGCCGGCAGGAGCGTCGTCATGCCACGCTCGTGGTGGTCGACGAAGGCGTCGAGCGGGCTTGGCCCAACCTGCGAGCAAGAGTCACGGCTTACCTCGAGCAGCACCAGAGCGTGCTCGAGCAACGCGGCCCCATCCTGGTGGTTCGGGGTGGCGAAGCTGCCAAGAACGACCCCCAAGGCGTGACGCGTTTGCTCGATGCGTTTGCCGACGCTCACCTCGATCGACACTCAGCGGTGGTCTGCATCGGGGGCGGCGCAGTCCTAGACGCCGTGGGTTACGCAGCGGCGCTGGTCCATCGCGGAGTGCGTTTGGTTCGTGTGCCCACCACCGTGCTCGCACAAGGTGACGGCGGAGTTGGCGTCAAGAATGGCATCAACGCGTACGGAGCGAAGAACTTCCTGGGGACCTTTGCGCCACCGTTCGCTGTCGTCAACGACGCTCTGTGGTTCGAAACGCTGGAGCCGCGCGACATCCGCGCAGGCCTGGCGGAAGCCGTCAAGGTCGCGTGTATCCGAGACCCACAGTGCTTCGTTTGGCTCGAGAACAACGCCCAGGCCGTCACCCGACCAGGACCCGAGCTGGAGTACGCCGTACGGCGCTGCGCGGAGCTGCACTTGGAGCACATCCGCACCTCTGGTGATCCGTTCGAACTCGGCAGCGCGCGACCGCTGGATTTCGGGCACTGGGCAGCCCACAAACTGGAGTTGCTCAGCGCTCATGATTTACGACATGGCGAGGCCGTCAACATCGGCATGCGGCTCGACACGCACTACTCGACTCGAGTGGGACTATTGGCCTCGAGCGAACGCGATCGGCTGATGGCGTTGCTCGACGCTTTGGGACTGCCGCGATCTCATCCAGCGCTGACTCTCAGCCGGGACTCGAAGCCCATGGTGCTGGCTGGGCTCGACGAATTTCGCGAGCACCTCGGCGGCAAGCTGAGCGTGACGCTGCTGCAACGCATCGGCAGCGGGGTCGAGGTCAACGAAATCGATACGGCTTTGATGCGCGAATGCATCGATTGGCTCGACCCTGCCAACGCTGGGACCGGCACGTGACTACGCTATCGCCCGAGCTTTGGCGCGCGCTCACGTATTGCACGAACATTCACCCCGCACAGACACTCGAGCAAGTCGAGCGCGCCATCGTCGAGACCACGACGCGCGTCGCGGAGCTGATGACTGCGCGCAACCCCGGCCGAGAGCCTTTCTCCGTCGGATTGCGGCTCTCGGCCGAGGCCGCCGCCACGCTCGTCGAAGGCGAACGCTTGGCTGCCTTCGCTGCACTGCTGCGCGAGCGCGCACTGTTCGTGCAAACTATCAACGGGTTTCCTTACGGTGCCTTTCATGGGCAAGTGGTCAAGGCGGGTGTGTATTTGCCGGACTGGAGTCAACCCGAGCGCGTTGCATACACAAATGATTTGATCGCTTCACTCAAAGGTCTCTTGCCGAAGGATGCTGCGGGAAGCATCAGCACCGTGCCATTGATGTTCAAAGCCAACACGACCCCAGCAGCGTTGTCGCGGTGTCGACGCCACCTCTTGACGGTCGCGGCGAGTCTGGCCGAGCTCGAGCGCGCCACGGGTCAGTGCATCAATCTGGCACTGGAACCAGAACCCGGCTGTGTGCTGGAAACGACGAACGAGGTGCTGGACTTCTTCGAGAACCAACTGTTCACCAACGAAGCACAGCAGGAGCTTCGCGCGTTGACGCGCTGCGCACAGCACGAAGCCGAGGCGCTCGCGCGCCGACACCTCGGCATCTGTTTGGACACCTGCCATGCGAGCGTCGAGTTCGAAACACCGCTCGATGCTTATCGAGTCTACGAGCGACATGGGATCTGTGTCAGCAAGGTTCAGATCAGTGCGGGTCTTGAATTGCAACGCACTGATGATTCGAAGCTGAACGCATTGGCGCAATTCGACGAGCCTGTGTACTTGCACCAAGTCGTCGTTTCCGACGGCGAGGGAATAGTTAGGTTCGACGATCTGCCGCTGGCACTCGCTGCTGCCGAGCGCGGACCCTCGAAGGGTGCTGCGCGCGACGCTGGAGCATCTGGTTCTGCGGGAGCCGAACGCTGGCGCGTCCACTTTCACGTGCCGCTCTTCACCAGCTCGTTCGGGGTGTTTCGCAGTACTCGAACCGATCTCGAACCTCTGCTCGCCTACTTGCGGCAGTTGCCGGCGCCGCCGCACCTGGAAGTCGAGACCTATACTTGGGATGTTTTGCCGCCCCAGTTTCGCGACCGTCCACTAGCTACGGCCATCGCTGCGGAGCTCGAGTGGGTCACTCAGCGACTGCTTGGCGAGGAAGAGCTTTCGGCGTGAATTTTCGAGTGCTCTTGCGACTCGGACGAGTCTCCAATCTGCCGACAGTCGTGAGCAACACCTTGGCCGGTGCGTTGCTCGGGACAAACGGACTCGCGTTGGGTGACAGTGCGATCCCCCTGATCGAAGCGAGTCTGTGCGCGTCGGCGCTGTACGTCGGTGGAATGTTTCTCAATGACGCCTTCGACGCGGAGTGGGACGCGCGCCACCGCCCAGAGCGTCCAATCGCGATGGGAGAGATCTCGCGCACTTTGGTGTTCGTTCTGAGCGCGCTTCTGCTGATTGCTGGTGCTGGTTACGCAAGCCTTGTGGCCTGGAGACGGCATTCGCCGGGCGGGGCTATTGCGGCGCTCGTGACGTCAATTGCAATCATCGCCTACAACCGCTGGCACAAGGGCTTTGGGTTCGCCCCCGTGATCATGGGCCTGTGCCGAGCCGGAGCGATTGGGATGGGTGCACTGCTGCTGACACCGGAGCCGCAGACCATCGTCTGGGTCGCCGCAGCGTGCGTTTGGGCGCACACCGTTGGACTGACTCACGTCGCGAGCTTCGAGGCGGGCACTGGCGCGCGCGATGGCGCTCTGCTCGAGCGGGGAATCGCCGCCTTGGTGTTCGTTCCAGCCGCGGGTCTGCTCGCCGTGCTCGTGATGACGCGACCTGCCGTTGTCGCGGCCTTGCTGTTGGTGGTCCAGTTAGCTTGGCAGATCTACTTGCTGCGACTCGTGACGCGGCGGGTCCCGCGTGGCATTCCACGCGCGGTCGGCGGGTTGATCGCGGGCATGGCGTTACTCGACGCAGGCTTCGTCGCTCTCGACGGCCCCCTGCTCGCGGTCGCCATTTGCTTCTCGTGTTGGCCGCTCACCCTGCTCGCGCAGCGACGGATAGCGGGAACTTGAGCTGCGGCCTCAATCGAACACGTGAGCCAGGAGCAAGTCCTTGATCTGGGTCGCCTGCAGCTCGTCTGTTCGCACGAGCTGTGGCGCACTGCTGATCAACATCGGTCCGTCGGCGAGGCGATCGGTGATTCTGCCGTGTGAACCTTTGACGAGCGTCGTGTCGAGCGGGATCACGTCGAGCAGCGTGCGAAAACCGAGTTTCCGCGAAAGCAAGCGCCTACCGACGGATAGCATCGGGAAGCTCAACTTCGGATCGAGAAACAGTTCTACCGGGTCGTAACCGGGCTTGGTGTGGATGTCGACGGTACGCGCGTAGTCAGGAGCGCGCGCGTCATCGAGCCAGAAGTAATACGAGAACCAACGATCTGGGGCACTGATGGCAACCAGCTCTCCCGAGCGAGGATGCGCGAGCCCGTGGGCTTTCTTCCCGGCTTCATCGAGCACCTGTTCGATCCCGGGGGTAGCCGCTAGAAGTTTACGCACCCGATTCACGTCTGCAGCGTCGCGCACGTAAATCTGCGCCACCTGATGATCCGCGACGGCGAACGCCTTACTGGCGCCTGCGTCGAGCTGCTCACGGCCGAGTTCCTCGCGCACGCGCAATAGGCCGTGTTCTCGCAACACGCGATTGATGTGCACCGCGTCCGTCACCTCAGTGATCCCATACTCCGAGAGCACGACCCAGCGCTGTCCGAGTTGTTCAGCGCGCTCTATCAGTTTGGCAACCAAGGCATCGATCTCTCGGGCCGCCTGTGCGATGCGCGGGTGGTTCGGGCCAAAACGCTGCAAATCGTAGTCGAGATGCGGCAAGTAGACGAGCGTCAGGGTTGGCTCGTGCTTGTCCAGCATCGTCAGCGCGGATTTCGCGATCCAATCCGACGAGTTGATGCCGGCGCGGGGCCCCCAGAATTCGAACAGCGGAAAGCCGCCCAGTTCCGCGTTCATCTGCTCCCGCAACTCGGGCGGCTCGGTATAGACGTCGGGGATCTTGCGGCCGTCCGCGGTGTACATCGGGCGCGGAGTGATCGACCAATCTGCGCTGGAGTACATGTTGTACCACCAGAACAACTGCG
Organism: Polyangiaceae bacterium; assembly: GCA_036263015.1. Classification (GTDB taxonomy): domain Bacteria; phylum Myxococcota_A; class Polyangia; order Polyangiales; family Polyangiaceae; genus SZUA-265. Next base: position 110,114 of record DATAHU010000243.1, read on the forward strand.
CGACGCGAAAGGCCGGGTCCCGGCGCTTGGCGGTATCCCACAGCATCTCCCCTGAGACCAAAGCGTTGGATTGGCGCCAGAACCAGATCTGCGACAGTTCCCGGAAGTACCAACCGTTGCCAACGATGCCGTGTTCCGTCGGCAGTCGGCCCGTGAGAAACGTAGACTGCATGGAACAGGTGACCGCTGGGGTCAGGGCTTTGATCGAGCTCGAACCGTGCTTGGCCGCAAGCTTCGACAAGGTCGGAGCGTGGGGAAGCAGGGCCTGGGTCAAGCCCACGACGTTCAGGACCAGAGTGGGATGCATCGTTGGGACCGCTCGGGCGTCAGTCCGTGCGCGGGGTTTGGCCGCGCAGCACCGAGTTGCCTTCCCACAAGTTGCGCTGGTCGACGTCGAGCGGCGCTTCCAACTCACGCGGATCGAAGCGCTTACTCTGCGCAAAGAAGGCGATCGGGTTGTGCCAACAGATCTGAGCGATCGTGCTCTCGGAGATCCCTGCGTCGGCCATCGCTTTAGCCGTCTTCGGAACCTTCAAGGGGTCGCTCACGCCCCAATCGGCAGCCGAATTGACCAGCATGCGTTCCGCCCCAAAGCGCTGCACGAGCGCCACCATGCGCGGTTCGTCCATCTTCGTCTTCGGGTAGATCGAATGGCCCGCCCAACAACCCGAATCGAGCACCGAGGGCAACGTCTCCTCGTTGTTGTGGTCGATCAGGACCATTTCTGGCTGTAAACCACAATCCCGCACCACGGCGAGGGTACGCTCGGTGCCGCGCTTCTTGTCGCGATGCGGGGTGTGAATCAGCACTGGCAACCCCGCCTGCTTTGCGAGGTCGAGTTGAGCTACCAAGTAACGCTCTTCGTCGGGAGTGACGTCGTCGTACCCAATCTCGCCGACGGCAACGACTCCGCTCTTCTCCAGATACAGGGGCAAGAGCTCCATCACGCCCGGGGCGACTTCGGGATTGTTCGCCTCCTTGGGATTGAGGCCCATGGTGCAGAAGTGGCGAATTCCGAACTGACTGGCGCGAAAGCGCTCCCAGCCGATCAAGGACAGGAAGTAATCCTCGAAGCTCCCAACGTGCGTGCGCGGCTGACCGAGCCAAAACGCGGGCTCGACGATCACTGCGATGCCAGCGTCGGCCATCGCTTGATAGTCGTCGGTCGTCCGCGACGTCATGTGGATGTGGGGGTCGAACAGCTTCACGGTTTTGTCTCCTCTTCGCGCTGACGCGACAACTCAACTCTTGCTAGCCCCCAGTAGTAGCACTGCCCCCACGAACCAAACGCTCGAGATCTTGCGGTACGATCCGGCCAGCAGCACGCCGTTCACTCTCGAGAGCCGACGCCATGCGCTGCAGCTCGGGCGTCAAACGTGTTTCGAGACCGATCACGCGCCCAAGGGGCAGCTCCATGAAGATCGCTTTCATGATCGCTTGATTGAAGGCCAGTTCTGGAAAGTAGGCGGCGAGAAACGGATTGTCGCAGACCAAGGCCTCGAACACGAAGGTCGCATTGGTGCGACAAGCGTCGACAGCAAGGTCGACGAAGCGCTCCGCCTCCGGCAGCGCCCACAGCGTCTTGAGCAGACTTTGCTGTTCACCCAACTCACCGTTGCGATAAAGCACGGTCGCGAGTGCCACGTGCTCGGTCGCGGGGATGCTGGCCATTGCCGTTTGGAGGATCCAGAGCCGCCCCCAATCGAGCCAAGTCCAATGCGCAGTGCCGGGCACGGCAGCTTCGGCGGGGCTGGCCGCCAGCGCGCGGCCAACGGCAGCGTACGAACGTCGCACGCGCATGCGATCCAGAGGGGCGTCGGCGCGCTCCTTCGTCAACCAGGCGGCGGCCACGTCGCTCTGTGACAGTTGCTCTTCGACGAGCGGCAAGGCGATCGCCTTGGGCAGCGCGGTATTGCCAGGGGTCATGGGGTGCCGACGTTCATGGCCTGTGTCTTCCTTTTCGTGCCTCAAAGTCGAGGTGTCAACAGCGGGCGGGCCAAGATGGAACTGGCGAACCTCTGCAACTTCGTCCGCCACACGGGCCAATCGTCGCGCCACCAGCGGTCGGGGATCCAGACGGGGTAGAAGGCCATCGAATAGAACGAGAACCAGCCCACTTCGAGCGTCAAATAGATCACGATGTGGAACAGGAAGCCGTACCAAAGCGCGAAGCGTCGCGTCTTTGGGTGCAGCACCAGCAGCGTGAACAGCACTTCCCAAGCTAACGCAAGGTAGCCAAGTGGGGCGCTGATCCAAAACGGGATCGGAAGCGACGCGTACGACCAACGCACGAGTCCCAGATCATTGAACACGTAGTGCAAACTCGTGCCTTGCAGCCAGGTTCCGTGAAGGCCGCCCTTGAGCTTGGCGATGCCGGTCGCGGCGTACATCACGCAGAGTTGGATCTGCATCAGACGTACCGCCCAAGGCTCGACGAACTCACTCGGACGGCGCTTGGCGTCCAGAGCCCACGTGCCGCTCACTGGTGCGAACATGAGCCAGAACAAATGAATCTGAACGATGTCGTCGCCACCGTTCTTGACGTTGGTGTTGCGTGAGAAGAACGCCATCGTCAGCAACCAGGCGGCGAAGGCAGACCAGCGCGTCTTGTAACCGAGCATCAAGCACAGCGCCGAAACGACCCAAGCCAAGAACCACAAGCCGAGCACCCACTGCGACTCGGAAAAGAAGAACAAGAAGGGCCAGCGCCAATTCGACGCCATCCACGCCTCGTTGAGCGCAAAGCTCCCCGTGCCGTTTGGCCCGAACAAGTAACCCCAGAAAGGCAGGTACTGAAAGAGTTGATCGGTGAGCAGCGCTGCGCCCACCAAAATTCGGAACGCTGCTAGACGTTCTGCGCGCACGGGCTCGTGCCAGAAGTGCTCGAGTGCCGTCCTGGCTCGCTGCCAATCTGGCTTCACGGTGCACCTCCGACTTCGGCGTTGACCTCGGCCTCCTCGGATGGACTCGGCTCGGTTGGCTTGGCCGCCTCCGCCTTTTTCTTTTCCTTGGCCTTCTTGTCCTTCTCCGACTCGATCGTCTTGCCCTTGCCGGTCAGGACGTCGTAGCTCCAGAAGGGCTCACCCTCCGGGGCTTTTTGGCGTTGCTTGGCAAGCACGGAGTAAGCATTTTGGCCTGGCTTCGGTAGCGAGTACTTGACCTCGAACATCTCGATGCTCTCGAGTTTGGCGCCGTCTTCCGATTCGGCGTAGCGCTCTGCCAAGTTGCGACTCACGCCGAGGCGCGCGTCGTAGTCCTTGGCAAGGCGCAGATCGATCTGCAGGGGGCGCTTGACGAACCAACGATGGAAACTCGTCGGATCGTAGGGTTCACTCAAAAGCCACACCTGCTCGCTCGTGCCATCGGAGTAGATCAGACGTGCGCGTGGCGTGATGTGAATCCGTCGCACGTTGGGCGAGAACATCGGCCAGTCTTCGTCGATACCGAGCAGATTGCCCACGAAGCCGAGACGAGTGCCAATCCAAGCTCCTGCATAGCGCGCGTAGTCGAGCGCCGAGTCCATGTGCGCTAGCGTCTTTTCTCTGGGCAACGGTGAGAGGAAACTGAAGCAGCTCTTGAGCGTCGCCCAATAGCGCGCGCCCACCGATTTGAACTTGGGATCGTTGCCCGCTTGGATCTTCGTTCGTTGCACGCTAGTGGGAAGCCGTAGCGGTGCGCGCGCAACCTCCAAGTGCTCTCGCCATTTGTCGTACGCAGTCAGGTTCAGTGTGCTGCGCACAATCATGTCGAACAGGAAGAATCCGAGCGCGATGCGCATGGGCCATGCAAAACGCCTCCGTCGCGGGCCCGGCTCGCGCATTTGTGCCGACGCACTAGGGGTGGCATTTTCCGTTGGACTTGTTTCAATTGTGGGCTCTGTTTCCACTCGACGGCAGAACGTAGCCCTAGAACGCTCCGAGCACCATGCGTGTCGAGAGCTGTGATCGCACAACGCCAGATCGGCCAGGCCGAGCAGGTTGCTTTGGCCCGAGTGACGAGTTAGGCCGGGGCGCCCAAGCGTCGAGCGTTCGGCTTCGACGATGGCCCCACGGCAGACCACGCCGGCTCGACGCACCCAGCCCAATGCAGCAAGCGATCGTCATAAGCTCGCACTACGACGCCAATTCCGGCTACCCGAACCTCGTATCTTGGACGCCGAGCGCTGAGCTACTGGCAGCGCGCCTTGCGCAGCACGGATACGAAATCGATCGGCTTTCTCCCGGCACCGGCATCGTCCATCGCCTTCGGCAAAGTTTGCGTGAGGCCGATCCGCAGAGTGCAGTCGTGGTCTACTTTGCCGGTTACGTCCTGGTCACCGATAGCGGTGATCCGGCGTTGTTGATGGCCGATGACTCGGTGACCGCGTTGCGCCTCGCCCAGCTCACGAACAAGCTCGGCGCGAGTTTCGGTCGCGTGCTGCTGGTGGTCGATGCGTCGCTCGGCAGTGCTCCCGAAGACGTCGAACGCGCGGCGCTCCACTACGGTGTACACTCTCAGCACTCACCCGAAGCCACCATGGCCGCGTTGGGTGCCACGGCCTGCCAAGCGTTGAATGTCTCGATTCTGATGGCGGTGCGCCCTTGGGGCGAAGAGGGCCGCAGAATCTCGCCCTTCGCGCGCAAGTTCGAGCAAGGGTTGAAGGAGCTGGCCAGCGCAGAGCATCCAACGACGGCCAGCGACGTGCATGCTTGGTTGGGGGCCGCGGAAGCAGAGCTTGGAGTCGCTTTGGCCTACAGGGCGATCGACCCCGAGTTCGTGCTGCTCGCAGCGCGCCCAGTCTCCACGCATGCGACTGGAGTCGCCCCCATGCCGATGGTGCGTTTGGGCTTGGGCACGTCCGTTCACTCACAGCCAACCATGAGTGCGCACGGGGTTGAGCTCGTGCAGCCAGCGCCCAGCGCCAGTGCCAGCGCCTCGCCCGACGCCGCGGCCGCCAGCTACAGGACGCTGTTCAACTGGCCACCCTCGCCCGAGGCTCGGCAGTCGAGCAACGGCGAGGCGGTCGGCGAAGTGCACAACCGAGACTCGAACGGGGCGCGCCGCTCTGCGAACGGCACTCGAGCGGAAACACCGGCACCGCCCCAACAGGCCAGTCCAAGCGTGCCACCGCCCGTATCGGTGCCACCGCCCGTATCGGCTCGGCCGCCAACTTCTGCGCCGACTCCCCCGCCGAGCGAGATTCGACCAGCGCTACCCCCCCAAGCGCCAACCGCTTTCGACAGTCCCCAATCGTGGCAACCGCCCCCGACGGCGCCGATGGCCCCCTCCCCGAGCGATCCGGCGCGCGAAGAAGCGGCTCTGCTTGCAGAGGCGGAGCGCGTTCTGGCCAGTGGCGACGACAACCGCGCTTTGACGCTTGCCCTGCAGTGTCTCGAGCGTTTTCCGCAAGCCACCCGCGGTCTGCAAATCGCTGCGGGCGTCCTGGTTCGAACACAGCGCTGGCAAGACCTCGCCAACTTGTACGAGCAGCTGATCGCTGGGCACCCCGACGCCGCGGCAGTATCGAAGCTGTGCGTGGCGGCTTCACGCTTGTATCACACCAAGCTCGGCAAGAATGCGCGGGCGGTGTCAGCGATCGAGCGCGCGTGTGAGCTGCAGCCCAAGAACAGCGAGCTGCAACTAGAGGCCGCCAGTTTACATGAGACGCTGTCTCAATTGCAGTTCGCCGAGAACCACTACCGTACCGCGATCTCGATCGATCCCTTGAGCGAACGCTGTTACCGCCGCGCCGCAGCGTTCTTCGCGTGGTCCGGACAACCCGACTTGGCGTGGAACGCAACCTGCGCCCTCTCCCATTTGACACAGACCGATGCGACCGAATCGGAACGCCTTCGGGCTGGCAAACGCGAAGGCTTGTTGCAACCCAACCGCCCTTTGAACGGAACCGACTTCGCGGTGGGCTTGTCAGCGGCGCCGAGTGATCCGGCCTTGGCTCAATTGCTCACGGTGATGGCGGATGTGATCCGCAAGCTGACGTTGCCGAGACCCAAACAGCAGAGCCAGCTGCTGCAGAAATACATCAGCGAGGATCCGCTGAAGAGCACGGCCACCCTCGCTCGCGCGTTTGCGTGGACGTGTCGGCTGCTGCAGATTCCGCCCCCCGAATTGTACTTGGCCGAGGGCAACGAACTGCCGACGCTGCTACCCGTAACGCAACCGGCGTGGCTCGTCGGTAAGGGCATGGGTCGGGGTCTGAGCTCCATGGAATTGGTGTTCATTTGGGCCCGAGCATTGAGCCGTTTGCGCCCAGAAGCCCATGCGGCACTGTATACCCAAGGCGCTGAACAGCTCGCAACCTTCGTGCTCGCTTCGCTCGTCGCAACAGGGCGCGCACCTGCATCCGCCGCGCCGTCCGACGCAGTGCGTGCCCTGCAGAAACAATGCGATGCTGGGCTATTGACGCTGATTGGACAACGCCTCGACGGCTTCGACGCGACCAATGCGCGTGCCCGGGTGTTTGCTTTTGCCGCGCAACTCGACGTGGTGGGCAATCGGCTCGGTCTGCTTGCGTCGGGTGATCCGTCGGTCGCCGCCGCAATGTTGACGCGCTTTCCGGTGGGGGAGATCGGTACGCGTGAACAACTCGCAGATCTATTCAAGTACGCGATGAGCCAGCCCTATGCGGAACTGCGTCGCGAGCTCGGCATCGCGCTGCTTCAGTGACGCCCAGGGTCACTCCGACGCGGGAGCGATGTACAAGCGAATCAGCCCATCCGATCCTTCGTCGATCGGTTTGTCGAGGTGATGATTGGCGTAACCCGTGGCGCGCAAATGCTCGGCAGACACCCCGCAAGACTCGAGCACGCGCACGCTGTTGGCGGCTCTGGCAGAACTCAGGTCCCAACCCGTTGGGTAGTCGGCCTTGAGCTGCGGATTCTTCACGTCCGCCTCGCGAGTGAAGGCACGGACTTCAATCTGCGCCTCCAAGTCCTTGAGTGCGGGAGCGATTGCGCACAACAGCTTGCGCCCAGGCGGGTGAACCGTCACGTCTTGCGGCTTGAAGAGCTTGGACATGTCGATGCTGATGCTGCTTGCCCCCGCGTGGTCCGTGATCGCCAACTGCTTGGCAAAGGGCAACTTGGCGACGCGCTCCTTCACGCGATCGGCTGCGGCACCGATGGCATTTGCGCTCGCCTCTTTGGCGTCATCGATGGCTTTGAGCTTGGCCGCCAACTCGTCGCGTTGCTTCTGGGTATCCATCAGCTGCTGCGTCGTCTTTTCGAGCTGCAGCGTGACCCCCGCGTTCGATGAACTCAGACTATCGTGCGCTCGAGCCAATGTGTCGTGCGCTTTCTGCAGGGGCACGTAGTACGCAAGGCCAAAGGTTAGCGCCGCGATGCTCACCAGCCCCGCGAGCACTCGGCTCGTGTTGAAGACACCGCTCGATGCGGGAGCGAATTCGGGCGTCGAAGCAAAAGGATTCTTGGCCATGCGTGTGCTTCTCCTAGGCAGATCGGTAGCACAAACCCCGAGCAGCCACTGGCTGCAGATCGAGACACTTGCTCAGGGGCTCGCGCGGGTTTCGGTTCTAGTTCGGCGGGGGTCACCTTTTTCCAATATTTTTCAGCAGATCGCGACCCAGCGTGGAGCAGAATGAGCCAACTTGCCTCGGCTTGTCCCGGGCGATTGCGGTCAGCGGGAGATCATGGGTGTCGATCCACGAGCGAGCAGGTATGCTGAGCGCTTGGTATTCCGCGATACCCATCTGCGCGAGAGGATCGAGGCATGACGGAGACAACGGGATCGAGCGAGCTTTGGGTCGTCAACGTCAGCGCCGGGCAGACGCGGACGATGAGTCTCGAGCAGCTCGACGAGGCCTTCAATGCCGGTCTGGTCAACGAAGCCACGATGGTGTGTGAAGTCGGCAGCGACCTCTGGCAACCGCTCTACATGGCGGCAGGCCTGGAACCCCCTCGGCCAACGACACCGGGGTCCCCTGCTCCCCCGCACTCGGAAGCCCCGCCCCAAGCACCTCCTCAGCCTTCAGCGGTATCTGCCTCCGCTGGCCCCAACAATCCAGCCACGCCCTCGCGTTTACCTAGCGCCAAGGCTCCACCTTTGCCCGCAAACTACATGTCTGCCACGGGTTCACGGGGAGCTTCGACGCGTCCCAGCTCGAGTGGCTTACCGGTCTCGCACAACGCCAACAAGCCTGGCACATCTGCCAACGCGGTCCCACGCCCGGGCGCGTTTGCCAACCCTGGATCGTCGCTGGGAACTTCAGCCTCTGCGGGGACGAAGGCCAGTAGCGCCGGCGGCGCTCTGCCGTCGTTGAAAGCGACCTGGCAGGGGCCTACGCCTTCGAACCCACCGCCGAATCCCGTCGCGTCCAACCCGGCGCTCGCAGCGCGCAGCAAGCCCCCACCGTTGCCGGTCAATGCTTTCGCAGGCTCGGCCTCCCAAGCGCCCTACGATGCCATGCCCCCAAGCTCGAACGACATGCCTCCGCCCTTGTCGCGGGCCGTGGCCCAAGTCGTAGAGCCGCGCATCCTGCCAGCACAGATTCCTTACAATGCTCCAGCACCGCAAATAACCAGCAACCCACCGTTCGCGAATACCGCACCGCAACAGGCACAGGCGTTCGGAAGCTCATTCGCGACCCAATCGACTTCCGACAGCACCGCACCTCAAAAGAAGCGAGCGCGTGCGGAGCTGTGGATCATGGCGCTGGCGGGCGCCCTGGGGCTGGTGATCACTCTTCACCGCAACGCAATCTTGTTCGACGTGGCGGCTGGCTTGGGTGCCAAGAGTCTCTACTTGCAGGTCGAAAAATCACTACTGGGTGAGCCGTCGGTGGACACACCACGTGGCGTCCAACAGCTGCTGCAGCAAAGTGAACACAAGGGCCCGTCCGCGCGCTGACTCGCTCGGGAGCTTGCGGACACTCTGCGCCGGCTCCGTCGGAACGCTGGACCCCCAGCGTCGCCTTTGCCCGTGTGTACTTTAAACACTCCATGCGCGAGTGTTCTTTCTCGGCACGCAGGCTCGGACGCACACACGAAGCTCGTACGGCGCGCAACTGTGTCACTGTCCGTGCGTTCCGAGTTGGAGCACCTGCGTCTGCTCCCTGCGCGCAGCAAGTAGTTTGGGTGGGTACCAAAATCGAACGAATCGTCTCCAATCGGTACCGAGCAACTCCAAACCGCACTATCCTGAGACGGGTCACCTTCAGAAGGAGGAACCCCGTTTCATGAGCATCGATGGGTGATTCACTCACCTACGGTACGCCACAAACTGGAACAGAGTGCGAGACTAGGAGCCACGCCGCTACTTCGATCAGAGGGGTAGTGTAGGAAGAGCCGGCGGAGACCCCACACGCGTTCGCTCGGACGAACGAACACAATCACAGCGACTCGGGCCAGTGCTCTCGTTGCCGCCAAAAGCGAACGATTGGGCAAGGTCTGGTCGCTCAACGAGTGAGCTTTTGTCGACCGCGCGCCAAGCGCGTGTCTCGGAGGAGGAGCCAACATGTTTACCTCGAACATGCTCGATAGCGTTTTGTCAGCAGTCAGATATTCAACCCGTCACGTCATTGCGAAGTTCTTACTAAGCGTCGGATTCCTACTTTGTCTGACCTCGGAGGCGTTTGCGTTCTCGGTCAGCGTCGACAGCGCGCGCATCGTCGATGATCACATCGAAATGGTGATCACCACCGATGTGACCTACAGCTGCTTCGTGTTGAAGACTACGAATGGCGACGTGCGCAGCATTTCGACGATCTGCGTGACGGGCAACCAACAAGCCTACAGCGCGCCACTCAGTCAGTTCCCAGACCTGCGGATTGGCGACACGCTCTATCTTCAAACCGTGATCGCACCCGTGGTGCAGTCCCAGAACTTTCAATTTGGCGGAGACCTCTCGCTACAGAGTGTGCGCATCATCGGCGGGACGCAGGTCGAAGTGGTCTACACGCAGCGATTTCCCGCCTGCTCCGTGATGCGCAATTCGTCTGGAACCGTGATCTCACGCACCTCGAGCGTGTTCTGCAGCAGCGGCTCGAACATCAGCGTGCTCTTGGATCGGGATTTGAATTTCACGAACATCCAACCCGGGCAGTCGGTGACGCTGGGCGTGATCGGTCGCAACGATTTGACGACAAATACCGTCGTCGTCAACAGCGTGGGCAGCTCTCTGCCGTGTGTGCTTTCGGGTAGTGGGCTGAGTCTGCTGGATCGCGCCGCAATCGTCGCCTCGAACGTCTACAGCGAAGACGTGATCCAACTCGGCCAAGACGTCAACGTCACGGGCAACCTTTCGGGACGCGACGACGCGCGGATGGACTGGCGCTCGAAGGTGACCGGCAACCTCACCCTGATTGGAACCGTGACGCTCGAGCGCGGAAGCGTGACGGGACTGCTCAGAGAAAACACCCCTGTGCAGCAGCAGCTGATGCAAGCTTCGGCCGTCGCCGCCAGCACGCCCAACTATCAGGTGGGCTCGTATCAGACGCTGAGCTTGCCGCCCGGGCGCTACGGAAACGTCAGCGTGGCGAGTCAAGGGCGCCTACGCTTGGATGGTGCGGGCGCCTACAGCTTCGCGAATCTCTCGTTCGCCCCCGACACTCGGCTCGAAGTAAACACCTTGAGCGGTGATTTCAACGTCGAGGCGGACGACAGCATGACGTTCGGGGACCGCTTCCAGATGGTATCCCCTTCGGGTGTCGTGGATGGTAGCCGCGTCTTCCTGTATACGAATTCGAACTCGCTCGTCATCCCGTACGACTCGGTGATCAGGGCGCAAGTCTGGGCGCCGAACGCGAACCTCTTGGTGCGGGACCGCGGAGTGATCCACGGCTGCACGCGAGCGCATGGGATCAGCATGGGTTACGATTCGCGCATCCTCCAGAACTGAGCCCCAACAAACTCGGCAGATTGTGAGAACTACACCCCGCACGCCGCCGGCAAGCACGGCAGACCTGCAGAAGCAATTTCGAGGGCCTTCGCCTCGAGTGCCGCTCGCGGAGCGAGAGGAGCCGCGGTTTTTGCCGCGTCTTCATGCTGATCGGTGGCGCAGCGCGGGGCGCTGAACTAGCCTTGCCGGCTAGTCGGTGAGTCATGGCGAGATGTGGAAACTCAGTGAGTGCGTTTGCCGCGGTCTGCTGCCTCGGTTGCGGACCCGGGATCAACGTCGATCGCCCCGACGATCAGGGACAGGTCAGTGTCCCTGACACAGCGCACAGCGAGCCCGCGAAATCAGCGACGGCGAAACCAGCGCAGCCAGAATCCGACGCGGGAGAGGCGATTGCTACTCGCACGACCAGCTCCCTCCCAACTCCGCTTGGTCCAAGCGCACCGGGCTCGACAGCGGAAGAGCAACCTACCGATCCCGAGCCCAGTGCCGCCGGTGGCAGCGCCGGGCTCGGCTCCGGAGGAACCGGCGGCGACGAGTCCGCTCAACCCAGCAGCGTGCCCGTGCCGGCGCCCGACACGGAGCTCTTGCCCCCGCCAAACAGTCTGTCACCGACCATGACGACGCGTCCGGCGATGACGACACCCGTGGGCGCCATTCCCGCAGGCTGCGCAGAACCGACGACCGTGGACCAACGCAATTGCTCGATCGCGCCGGGCGCAGACCGGGACTACCTGTACGTCTATCTCGACGAAGATCTGCAATACTCGGTCGATCAGGTTGTCGCCTCACCGTCGCACCTCACAGATGCGACAGCTTGGTGCAGCGTGGGCTACGTGCTGACCTCGGGCAAGGCCATCGAGATCAGCATCAATTGGGACAACGCTCCAGCCGACGCGAGCGGCATGTTGTTCGTGATGATTGCGCGCATGGACAACGGTTGTCCGATTATCGAAGTTCCGATCCAACTGCGGGGCGCGGCCACGGGTAATACCTGCGAAGTGTCAAAGCCGCTTTCCGGCGCTGCGAACTGACGCTCACGCCGAGGCTTCAGCGACTGAGCCCCGTGCGGCGACGAGCGAGCAGACAAGCCGCGCCGCCAATCGGAAACTGGGCACAGGATTTGGGCCGGATCTCATAGTAGCGACAAGTAAACGGCGCCTGAACCCCGTCGCCGTCGAGCGCTACGCAGCGGCCACCAGGGCGCGGCACACTCGCCCCCAAGCTAGAGCGTTGCACCAAACTCGGGTGCGCGCGGGCAAAGGGCTCCCGCAGACCAACCTGCACGAGATCGAAGCCCTCGCGACAGCAGGCCCCGCAAGTCCGACACTCCGCTTCGCCGAATACGGGCTCCCAGCGCTCGCATGCGGTTTCGTCGGGCGCGACCCAGCTCGCCTGGCGTCCCTCGCGCTCGCTCTGACGACAACGCAATGCTCCACCCGGGCGAGCACTGAACGCCCACGCGCACTGCCCGCAGCGAAGCGTAGAATCGGCATTCGCGAGAAAACCAGTGGAGTGCTTTGGGTGCACAGTAGCCCAAAGTGAACCCGCACTGCCGTAAGGAGCCACCAGCGCAGCCAATGCTGCGGTAGCCGTCAGGGCGTCTTGCAGCACTTTCTGATACGGAGGACGCTGCGCGCGCGCGTAGGCTTCGACGGCGATACTCTGCGCCGGATCGTCACAGGGGGCGAGCGGATCGGCTGGAAGCGCGTCCCAGTAGGGTCGCCATTGGGTGGTGACGGCCATGAAGTCGCGCAAACCGTGGGGCGCGGCCAGCGCCGCCTGCACACGATGACACGCGTGCTCGAACACCAGATCGGCGTCGTCGGTGTTCGACAATCCCCAATCGGGGCGCACTTTGCCGTGACCTGCCACCAACGCGTGACAGATCTCGTGAAATATCATTTGCCCGAGCGAGTCATCCGCGTCGAAGTCCTCACGAGCAGCGATCGACAGAGTGTCCTTGCCATCCCAGCTGGCGTAGACCTCTCGCGAACGCGAAACCTTCATCCCGAGTCGACCTGCGGCCGCGAGCCAGATCAAGTCGAGCGGATCGTCGTAGCGGTGATCGATGCGACGCTGGGTCATCGGCTCACACGCAGCGAACGAGCCAAGAGCATTCGAAGATTATCGCGCGCGAGCGAATCAGCAGCCGCTCAGGCGATAACCTCGAACACGCCCTTTTGCTGATTCAGGGCCTCGAGTTGCATGCGGCCCAAGCTGAAGAACCAGGCGTGCAGCGCGACTCGGTTCTTGCTCAGACTGTCCTTCACCCAAGGATACTCCCGCAAGCGCTCGATCGACCGCATCAGTGAGCGGCGACCACAAGCGCAGAGTTGGTCAGCCGGGTCCAAGCCGGAATCGAGCTCCAACGTCTCTCGCGCTGGTCCCTCGACGGCACGCAGCCAGCCGTGCAGAGGCCCATCTGGCCAAACGTCACCGCGTGCAGCTGCCAGGGCCGTGTGAATGCCCGCGCAACGCGAATGGCCCATGATCACGATATCCTCGACGCCCAGGATGTTGACGCTGAACTCGAGTGCGGCCGCCGCTTCCTTCTCGTCGCCGCCGAATGACGGGACCACGTTCGCGATGTTGCGCACCACGAACAACTCCCCGGGCTGGCTGCAGGTGATCAAGGCGGGATCGACCCTGGAGTCACAACAGCCTAGAAACAGGGTCCGGGGCTTCTGCCCCAAGTCGACCAGCTCGCGAAATCGTAGCCGTTCATCCAAGGGGGATTCATCCCGAAAACGACGAAAACCAGCAGTAAGAGTCTCGATCTGCGACATGTGATTGCTCGTGTTGCGCAAGTCGGGGTGGTCCGGCAAGCCCAAAAAAGACGAACCCGGCCAAAGCCCAGTCCGGCGCAGTCATCCCGAGACCACTAGCGGCGGCCGTCCCCCAGCCAAACGTCGCTGCCGAGCCGTCTGGCCCCGCAATCCCGTTTGAAGTAAGCGGAAAGCATGGAGTGGCCCCTCACTCGCGGACGCCTCTTGGCGCTCGCCACGTCCAGTCTGCTGCAACCGGCCTGTGACCCATTCGAAACCGGCTTCGCCCCGGACGAGCCGGCCGAGTACTTCAAAGCGCGCAACGTCGAGCAGGCTAGCCCACCGCAGACGCTTCAACTGATGGACTACAACGTCAAGTTCGGCGGCGGTCGCATCGATTTCTTCTTCGATTGCCATGGCGACCGCGTCCTGATGTCTCGCGAGGAGGTCGAGCACAACATGGCAGGGCTCGCCAAAAAGATCCGGCAAGTGGACCCCGACGTGCTGTTCATCGAGGAGGTCGACGTTAACTCCAAGCGCGCCGCATTCGTCAACGAGCTGCAATATCTGCTCGACCACACGCGGCTGAACTACGCCGTCTACGGGTCCCAGTGGCGCGCGGACTTCGTACCCAGCGACGGCCTCGGCGCGGTCGACTCCGGCAACGCGATCTTGGCAAAATTTCCCCTACATGACGCGCACCGATTGGCGTTGCCGTTGCGCACTGATCTCAGCGGCATCGAACGCTACTTCTATTTGCATCGCAACTTGCTCGTGGCGCGCTTGGACGACGCAGCGCTCACGGAGTTTGCGCCCGGTAAGGAGCTGTGGTTGCTCGGGACGCATGCCGAAGCTTACGCCAAGGACGGCACCAAGAAACGCCACATCGAGTTGTTCACCGAGCGCATGAAGCTCCTGGCCAAGCAGGGTATCGTCGTCGGTTCGGGCGACATGAACGCCTTACCCCCCGGCACGCTGAAGACCTCCCATTTCGACGATTCGGCCTGTGTTGGGGACTATGAAGCCGATGACTACAGCGCAGAAGGCGATTGGCTGGAGCCATTGTACGAGCGCTACCAAGAAGCCATCCCGCTTGCAGACTATGAAGCGGACAACGCTCCATATCTCAGCCACACGACGAGCAAGGACGGCTTTTGGAATCGTCGTCTCGACTACATCTTCAGCACGGGCACCTTGACTGAAGGGCTAGTGCATCAAGACAAGGCGCACGGCGGGATGGAAACCATGCCGTTATCCGACCACGCACCGTTGAGCGCAGTGCTGAGCTCCCCGGAGGCGCCATGAGGGCCTGGTTGAAGGCAATGCTGCCGGTGGTTGGCTTGCTCGCCCACTCTCCTGCGCGAGCAGAGGCCCCGAGTTCACACTGGCTCGATCACAGCGCACTGACCCTCGCCCCAAAACGACTCGAAGTGGGACTGTTTAGCCAGAGCGCCTACGCCATCAACGACCGAGTGCAGATCTCGACGCACCCGCTGTGGTTCTTCGCTCTGCCGCAAGCTCACGCCAAAGTGCGTTGGGCAACCAACGGTTGCTTGTATTTTTCGACGAGCCACTCACTAGAGTATCCTTGGCCGTTCCTGAGGCTGGTCACGAAGGAAGGTACCGGGGGCTTGCTCCCTCCGACGGACCCGCCGCCGCAATCGCTGCTGATCGAAAACGCAGGACTGCTCAGCGCGCGACTCGCACCCGGGCACTGGCTGACGGCAGAGTTGGGGTTCAGCGTCGGGCCACGCACCAAGACCCCTGTGCTGCTCGACTTTCCGTTTCTGTATCAGCGTTTCGCCGCCCTCAACTCGGCCATCGTGCCTCACGCAGCGGTGAGCGCCAATGGTCCTGTCGACGGCGCGTTCGACTACATGGTGTACTCGCGCTACAGCCGTTTGTTTCTGCCCGATACGCCGGGCGCGTTCGCCTGGGAGTCCGAAGTGGAGCTCGGCTGGTCAGTCACTCCTCGCGTCCGCGTGGGAGCCAGCGCGCGCGCCGAAGTGGCGCGTTTTCCGGTAGGCCTGCGTTGGCACTGGTTTCCGCTCGCCGACGTTCGCATCGCATGGTGAACTGTAGCGATGGCGGGTAACGTGCTGGATCCAGGCTTGGTCGCCGAGCTTGCCTGCGGGGCGAAGACACGCGCCGACTTCGAGACCGCGATCTTCGAGCTCTTGGATCGGCAGCTCGGCTTCGACGTGGGCATGTTCGTCCACAACGACGGCGTTGGTCCCGTCACCCCCGGTGTCGACTCACGCATCTTAGCCGCGTCCAGACAACACTGGGATGCCATGGACGATGAAATGTCCAGCTTGGCGCGCGTCGCGGCCGCGAGCCGCGGAGCCCTGATCGACATCGAGGCCCTTGGGCCACGACTACAAACGTTCACCTATTACAGGGCCTTCATGCAGCCCCATGCCGGACACTGTACGCTGCTCGGTTTCCTCGAGTGTCGCGGTGTTGGCTCAGGATTACTGGTTCTCGGCCGCACACACAGAAGCCGTCGCTTCACGCTCGAGGCGCAAAGCAGTCTGGCGCGTATACTGCCAACCTTGAGCTTGGCATGCGTGGCAACTGGGTCAGGGGTGCGCGGTTCGCAGTTGGTGGGCGAGCGACGCCCAAAGAGCGCCTCAACCGCGCGCGCTACGTCCTGGAACTTGACTCGTCGTGAGTTAGAGATCATCCAGTATCTCGAGCTCGGCTACAGCAACGAGCAGATTGGGACTGCACTCGGGACGAAGATGCGCACCGTGCGCAATCAGTTGAGCGGCGTCTACGCGAAATTGCAAGTCGCCACGCGCGCCGAAGCCGTGGCCGTCTGGCTTCGGTCTTGAACTCGCCAGGCAATGCCATGGGACAGTCGTCCCATGGGCTCGAGCTTGGGTTTGCCTCAACTTGCGGGAATGCAGCATCTGGGCAGCCCTTCCCGCTTCGACGTCGTGATCGTTGGCGCCCGCTGCGCTGGCGCGACGCTCGCCGCACTGCTCGCTCGCCAAAGTCTTCGCGTGTTGCTCATCGATCGCGCACGGCTACCCAGCGATCTGGTGCTCTCGACTCACACGCTGCACCCAGCTGGTTCAAGGGTAATGGCCGAGCTCGGCTGTTTGCAAACGCTGCAAGAGATCACACCGAGGATCCGCTCGATGCGCCTCGAACGAGCACACGGCCGGCTCGATCTGACGCTCGACACCGACGACTACGAACTGTGCCCTCGCAGAGAGCGCTTCGACGGCCTGCTACAACAAGCAGCCGAGCGTGCCGGCGCCGAGCTCCGCGATCGCACGCGCGCCCTGGGCCTGATCTTTTCCGGGACGAGGGTAACAGGTTTACGCATGACGACGGAAGGCATCGGCGAGTACAGCGTGCACGCCGATTGGGTCGTCGGCGCCGATGGACGCGACTCGCATGTAGCGCGTTGGGTGAATGCCGAAGAGTACTTTGCGTACGCGGCACCACGAGCATGCTATTGGTCCTATTGGACGGCCCCCGCGACGTTCGGAACCAGCAACGATTATCCCGGCATGTATGTGGGAAACCGGACTGGAACCTTGAACATGGCTTTTCAGACCGATCATGGGCAAGTCTTGCTCGGCACGGCTCCCGAATTGGCCCACAGCAAACCCTTTCGAGCCAATCCGCTGGCGGCGTTGCGTGCAGCCCTCGCCGAAAGCCCAGCGCTCGCACAGATAGCCGCCGCACAACCCTGTGAACGCGTTCGTGGCCATCTACCGCGCAATTACTTCTTCCGCCAAGCCGTCGGCAGTGGCTGGCTGCTCTTGGGTGACGCAGGGATTCACAAGGAGTTCGTCACCGGCGACGGAATGAGCGAAGCGCTGTTGCAGGCCCGGAGCTTGGCAGGCGTGTTCACCAAAGGCACTGAGCACGAGTTCGCTCGTTGGTGGCACGCACGAGATTTGGCCGCGTTGCCCATGTACTATTTCGGCAAAGTGCAGGGAGCCGCGGGACCTCCTCCAAGTTTCGATGGCGTGGTGTTCGAACGGGCGGCCCTGGATCGAGCACTGCAACGGCGCTTCGTGCAGACACTCAGCCACGAGTTATCGCCCTTCGAAGTCGTGCCGCTCGCAACCGCCCTCTGGTGGTTGATGGCCGAAATCTGCCGTGGGAAGTGGGCCACCGTTTCGCAGTTCACCGAGCGCGGCAAGATCCTTGCGGAATTGAAACGTGCAAGAGACCAGTGCCGCGCCCAGCTCGTTGCGAGCTCAGCGCGGGCCGTAGTCGGGTAAGTCTGCGCCCAACTCGTAGGCGCCCCTGTCCGGAGCCGCACCGGCATAGGCGTCGTTGATGTTTGGGATCACGAGACCCGTATCGATCGCCGCGTTGTCCGACCCGAGCCGCAGGTCGGGGATGGGCCAAGCCGGGAAAGGTGAACTGGGGAACTCGAGCGCCTGCGCGAACACACTCGAGTCGATTTCGACCGCGTGCTCTTCGCTGGTCGAATCTTGGAGCTCTGACAAACTCGAAAAGCGAACATCGGCGATCCGGCCACTGAAAGTGCCGAGTGTCGAGCCGAACGCGTCGTAGTCCAAATCGACCGCGTCTCCAGCCGCTTCGAGCGAGATCACTTGGCCCTCCCCGCTGGACCAGCCGTTGTACTCTCCGCCTGGTCCACCCAGGAACAAGTTGTTTCGGAAGTACTGCCGCGAGAACACGTCCTCCGTGTAAATCCCGAGCGCGTCCCCACTCTTGATCACGGTGTTGTGCAACAGGACGTCACCAACGCTGCCGCGCTGTAACTTGAATGCGCTGAGAATCGCGCTGTAGATGGCATTTCGGACGATGTACAACGGTCCACCAAGGCCCGGCTGCGAGCTGATGCCCATGAACACGTTGGTCAATCGATTGCCGACGATACGGCAGTCGTGAAAGCAGAAGTCGGCCTCCACTCCATCGTCTGCAGCCTCGGAGATCTCGTTGTATAGGATGTCGATGCTGTACTGATCGACGGCTTCCTCGTCTTCCAAGAGCGAGATATCGTCTCGAAAGCCCGAGACGCGATTGTGCTCGATCACGTGTCCGGGGCCTGTGACGAGAATGCCCTCGCCGACGTTGTCACCATCGACGCCGAGCGCTTCCTCGCGCCACTTCGTGACACCTGTCACTTCGTTGTCCGCAATGTACAGGTTCTCGGCTCGCGTGTACGTAACGATACCGTCCTCAGTGGCCTGCACACGGCAATGCGTGATCGATAAATCGTGCGCGTCGTTCATCTTGATCTGACCGTGCACCTCCAAGCCGTCGACGATCACGAACGCGCGCTCGTCGAGCCGCACGTCTCCCGCGATCGTCACTCCGGGTTGTCCTTGCACCACGATCGGGGCAGCGGCTTCGCCATCGTTCTCCAAGCGGAGCGCTTCATATTCACCCGGAGCCATCACTAAAATCGTGCCGGGCACAACGTCGGCCGCCAGCGATTCGAAAGAATCGGGAGTGACGTCCACTTGGATTGCATCCGCTGCTGCCGTCAGCTTGGCGCGAGTGCTCACCACGAGCGTTTCGAGCGCGCAACCGCCGTCGGGGTCCGTCAGCGAGAGCTCAATCTCGTAACGCGTCGCGGGCATCAGACCAAACAGGCTGCCCGTAAACCTATTGGGCCAACTGAAGCCCTCCGCGTCACCGGCCGGCACGCGACGTAGCGGCATGCCTTGACGCCACTCGCCCTGGCCGCTGCGAAACCTCAGGCTGACCGTAGCGTCGAGGTTGACGTCACCGTCGATCAGCCACTGCAAACTGATGTGCTCGAGGGTCGGGAATGGCGCGGACAGTTCACCCGGAACCACTCCCAAGTCATCGCTCGCCGCCTGGTCCGTGCAGGCGGGCGGAGCTGGCGCGGCTGAAGAACCCGAGTCTCCGCGCGCAGGGTCTGGGCCGGGGCTCGGCGAGTCCGGCGCCGCGTCTTGCCTGACTTGGTCGGCGCTACCCGGCTCGTCTGCCCCTTGGGACTGTGGGCTAGCAAGTGACGCATCTTCGGCTGCAGCGGGCGGCATCGAGACTGCGGACTCGACCTCAGCACCCGAGCCATGTGCACCAGCCCCAGCGTCGCTGACGAGCATTGCGCGCGCTGCGTCTGCGTCGGATCGCCCGTTCACGGCTGCGTGATGGTCGTCAGCGCCACAGCCGCTGATGCCCCAAGCTGCCAACAGCAGTGCGAAACGGCAACATGCGCCCTTCATGTCTCCTGTTCCCTCACAAAACGCAGAAGAGCAGCCCCGATTGCTCGAGAGCTGCTCGCTGTTTCGGGCGTCTCCCCACGAAACGTGAGGCAGCGCAGACCCGGATCAAACTAGCTACGTAATTGCGCTGGGCGTCTCGCCTCTAGGAAACCCCAGAGGTTAACACCCAGCGGTTCATGGGCAATTCACCAACGATCGCGATCGCGGTCACGATCACCATCACGGCCACCGCGGCCACCACGGCCACCGCCGCGACCACCACCGCCACCGCCACCGCCGCGACCACCGCCGCCGCCGCCGCCGCCGCCGCCGCCGAAGCCGCCGCCGCCGCCGCCGCCACGCGGAGCACGCTCTTGAGCCTCATTGACCGCAACGCGGCGGCCATCCAGCTCGGTCCCATCCATCTGCTTCATCGCGTTCTGTGCGCTCGCCGAATCGGTGAACGTCACAAATCCGAAGCCGCGCGAACGGCCCGTGTCGCGGTCCGTCATCACTCTTGCGTCTTCCACTGCACCGAACGGCTCGAAAGCCGCGCGCAACCCCTGGTCATCCGTGTTCCAACTCAGACCGCCTACAAACAACTTATTGCCCATACTCTCTTTACTTCTCTTCTCGTGCGCGCTCACAAACCAACGATGACGCGCTTCAGCGTTAGCCATTACCGCGGTTTTTGCCGCTCGGGGAATCGCGCTCTCGTCCACCTCGAAAAAAGCTGACGACCTTTGAGACCGCGATCACGGGATGGCATGATTTCCCGCAGAATTCGCTCCGGCCAGTTAGCCTAAAACAAGCCCCGAGTTCCGCTGCGGCTCCCATTCCGGGCCGAAACCCTCATGTACGCCCTAAACCGACACCGCGGACCGTGCCGCTCCGCGCCCCGGACGAAGCCCCCTCACAGGCGCCATTCCCCGCCCACCCCAACCAGTGGACCTCCGACCGTGGCGCTTTGGCAGACGTCGAAGCTCGTCACGATCGGAGTCGGCGGACATGCGTCACGATAGACGCCAGCGCCTCCGATGCTGATCTCGAGGAACATCGAGTTCGCTCTGCCATTACCCGAGATCAAGTCGCGAATTGCGATCTCGCCATAGCCGTAGCCAAGTGTTCCTCCACCGCCTCTGAATATCAACCAGGCGTCGGAGCTGACGGTGATTTGACCTTCCACCTCGAGACCCGAAAAGTCAGTTTGGCTGTGAAAGATTACCGCGCGCGAGCGCGCCGCCAAATGCAACCCGTCCACCGCTCCGATTCTCAACAGCTGCACCAGCGTTATTCCAGAGCCAGCATCGGTTTGAAAACCCGTATCGTTCACGCTCTGCGCGCCGAGACCGAGGCCTGCGGAAAACAACCAACTATCGAATGCACCAAAGGCGTAGACCGACCACGGAGCGATCGTGTTGCTCTTCGCAGAGGCGATTCCCACGGGCTCGAGACTGGCTCCGACGTGGAAATGCGAGCTACGCCAACTCGCTTGCACTTCACCCAGGACACCGCCTCCGACGGAGCCAATGTTGAGGATTGGGCGCAGCATTCCTCGGATCGCCCAAACCCCGCTGACTCGATCCGGCGCAACGCGACTGGCGGTGATTGGCTCGTCGGTGGCGCGGACTGCGTCCCCGACTTCCACGATCTCGTTGGCCCCCAGACGCACCGTAGCGCGATGTTCGCTGACGCGTAGAATGCGTCCGATCACGCGACGAGCGCTTTCGTCGTCGGGGTTGGGCGATCTCAGCGCAAGCCGACTGCGTTCGGTGATGCCGTCCGCGGTGCCCAAACTGACGCTGACGTCGAGCCCGTTTACCTCCAGCACTTTGCCTACGACTTCGACGGCCGCGTTGGCGCTGGCGGGCGCCGCGGACGAGCTCTCCGAAGTAACAGGAGAGGCAGACTTGGGACTCGTGACGGGCTCGACCACCGGCCCGACGGGTCCAAGCGGCGTGGTCGACCCGACAACCTCTGCTCTCTCCTGGATGATTCGCACCCAGAGTTTGCCGTCCTGCTCGAAAAACCCGACGGCTTCGCCGCTCGTTGGGCGACGTTCCACGATCACAAAGCCTTCGGCGCGCGATTCGAGGGTCAGTACGCCTTTGGCCCCACAGGCCACGTACGCTCGTTCACCCATGACCTGTATGACGCCTGTGCACTCCGGTGCAGATTCACTCAGGAAGCGCCGAACCCGCTGTTGCGGATCGCCATTTTCGGGTGGAGTGGGAGTCGGCGCGCTCGGTGCGTCCAAGCTACTGGTCGGCAACGACGCAACCGGTAGCGCGCTAGCGCCCGTGGCCAGGCTAAGAGCGATCGTCAGCGGTGCAACGGCTCGCTGACCGAAGTTCAATCTCATTGGCGCAGTCTACACACCGAAACCGAATAGACCAAGCAGGCGGGTTTGCTCGCGGACCGTGATCCGCTACCCTTTGAGCACCAGTGCGACGGCCAGTGGCGCGCCCGGTGCGACAGGAGCAATGCGAGTGACACGATCTTGTGGTTGGGGACGGGCGAACAGGTTTGGGCTCTCGACGCTCGCGATCTCGAGCGTGTGGGCGCTCAACGCGTGCAACGCGTTCGACGAGCCCATCTCCGACGGTCCACGCACGCTCCGAGTCGTGCCCACCGATGAGCGCGAAGTCGTGAGCTCCGCGACTCCGCTCAAGCCAGTCTCCGGTGGCACGCTGCTCAGCCTGACGGCGACCGGGCAGCTGGCGATCAGTGATCCGGATAGAGATCAAGTGAGCGTCACTGGCAAAGTCACCGAACTGACTGGCACTGACGACCAAGCGACGCCTGCCACGGTTAACCTAGGAACCGGAGCCGAGCCCGGCAGAATGGCATCGATCTCGGACACCAACTTCGCCGTGGTACTACGGGGTACGGGTGAAGTTGCGAGCATCGATGCAGCGAACGTGGCCGAGTCCTGGCGCAGCGCCGTCTGCAGCGCCCCCCGCGGCATCGCCTTCGAAGCCGGCACGGGCCAGCTTCACATTGCATGCGCAGAGGGCGTGCTGGTGTCCTTGGATGCCGCAACCGGTACCGTCCAGCGGCGTTTGACGTTGGACCCCGATCTGCGCGACGTCGTGGTCGCCGATGGCCGCTTGTACGTGAGTCGATTCCGTGCCGCGGAGGTCTTGTTCATCGATGACGGTCAGCTCACTCAACGGGTCTCGTTGCCGGCGGTGCGAGTGCAGAGTGCGTTCAGCGGTCGCGAACGGCTGATGCAGTCGACCGTCGCATGGCGCATGCAGGCCAGCCCCTTGGGCGGTGTTGCGGTGGTACATGAACGCGCCACGTTGGATGAAGTTCCGGTCAACGCCGAACAGGCGGCGAAGGAAGCAGGCTCGAACGCCGATAGCACGAGCGCTTACGGAGGCGCTCAGGGCAATGGTTGCGACGGAATCGTTCAAGTTGCGTTGACGCAGGTCAACGCAGATGGGTCCCGCTCCACCAGCGCTTCGCTCGCGGGCATTACGCTGCCTGTCGATTTCACGTTCTCCCCGGATAGCGGTAGCTTCATCGTCGCCGACGCGGGCTTGGCAGATCTCAACGCTCCGAAACCGGAGGTAAGGGTCGTCAGCGCCGAGTCGGCGAGCCCGTCGGTCGGTGTCGCGTTCGCCTCGCAGTCGATTGGGGTTGTCGGCTTTACGACCGCCGAGCTCACCCCCCTACCCGCGGCCGCTGATGGCTCCGCAGCAGAAGCGCCGCTCGTACCGTGCACGTTCGGAACTCCGATGGGTTCGAGCAGCGGGCCCGCGACCGCGGTCGCTTACGCGGGTGACACGTTGATCGCTCAAAATGCGCAGCCGAACACGCTGAGCTTCCAAGATGGCAGGCAGGTGTCACTGCACGGCGACCCGCTGCAAGACAGCGCCCATGATGTTTTCCACCGGGATAGTGGCGCCGGTCTGGCATGCGCCTCGTGTCATCCCGAGGGAACCAGCGATGGGCACGTTTGGAAATTCACTGACGTAGGTTTACGAAGAACACAGGACTTGGCCGTGCCTCTCGCGGAGACGCTGCCGTTTCACTGGGACGGCACACTCGAGGACGTGGGCGCGATCATGGATCAGGTGTTCGTGCAACGCATGGGAGGCGTGTTCCAGAGCCCAGAGCGCCTGGCGGCCTTGTCGTCTTGGTTGAACAAGGCGCCCAAGGCGGTGAGCTCCGCTGCCCTGGGTTCCGAGGACGCAGCGGCTCGCGGCAAGGCGCTATTCCGTTCGAAGGAAGTGGGCTGCGCGACGTGCCATTCGGGCAAAGCGTTTACCGACAACAACAACTACTACGTGGGAACGACCGACGACGGCGTCGAGCTGCAAGTCCCGTCCTTGGTCGGCATCGCAGCGCGTCCTCCGTTCATGCACGACGGCTGCGCCGTGACCCTGCGTAATCGCTTCGATCCGAAGTGCGGCGGCGGGGATGAGCACGGCCACACGAGTCAGCTCTCGGACGGGGATCTGGGAGACCTGGTCGCGTATCTGCAGACGCTCTGAGCTCCCGCGTGCGCGCTGCCCTCACTCAACTCGACGCGCTCGTGTAGTAGCGCAGCGCGAAGCGCCAGAAGCTGCGTGAGGCTAGCAGGGCGCAGACCGCAACCAGGACGCTCACGCCGAAAGTGCCGTTCAGGTGATCCCCGAGCAAGATACGCGCGGGTAGTGTCGTCAAGAGCCCGACCGGGATCACGAACGTGAACACGAACCGATGGATGCCCTGAGGTAACGCATCAATCGGGTAGCGTGCCGCGGCGATCAGGTTACCCAAGACCTCGGTCACGTTGTACACCTTGACGTACCAGATCGAGATGCTGGCCAACGTGAACCACAAGGAATAGAGAATCGCCAAACTACAGAGCAGTGGCGCCACCGCGACCAGCAAACCGATCCGCCACAGCCCTTGCACGTCGATGGCGTACAGCACGACGCCGAGCCCGAACAAGACATCGGGCAAGCCCCACGGCGAAAAGCGACGCGTGCTGAGCCACAGTTGACTGTCCATGGGCTTGAGCAACACGAAGTCGAGCGTGCCGGTGCGCACGTGCTCGACCAGGCGGGTCAGGTTCGGAGTCAACAACGTGCGGATCAGCCCCTGCAAGAGCGTGAAGATCCCCATCACCAGCAAGGCCTGTGGAAAGGACCAGCCGCCGAGCGTACTGCCGTTGCGGTAGAACAGACTCAACGCGAACCAATTGCCCACCAGATGTCCCAGCGCGCTGAGCGCAGCCAAAACGAAGTTGAGGCGGTACTCGAGCTCCGCCAGCAACGACGTCCACCAAAACAAACCAATGACTCGAGCGAGGCGCACTTTCTCATGCCCCCATCGCGGTGTAGCTGCGGAGCCCTTTACGCCACAGCACGCGCTGTAAACCCCACGACGCTAGCGACCAGATGCCGAGCACGACCGCTGCCTTGGCGAGCGGCGCGCCGTGTCCCAAGAGCAAGCTCGTGGGGTAGTAGACCAAGTACGGAAACGGGGTGAGCTCTGCCGCCGCCCGCACGCCATCTGGCATGACGTCGAGCGGCGCCATCAACCCCGACAAGAACAAGTGCACGACGAACCATAGCTCTTCGATCGCCGTGGCACGTTCACTCCAGAACGCCAGCATGCTCATCATGTACTGAATCATGAAGCGTGCCCAAAACGCGAACGTCAAGAGCAAGGTCGCGAGCCCAACGTCGACCAGACGAGGCACCCAGAGCGCTTCCGGATATGCCAAAAAACACAAGCAGACGATACCGAACACCAGCGGCAAGCGCACGACTCGTTCCGTCAGGTGGCTGGCAATGATGCGCCAGATCGGATGCAGGGGTTGCAGAAGCTGCTGCGAGAGCCGTCCGCTGCTCACCAACTCCTCGAACTCCCAGATCACCCAGATGAACGTGAACTGACGCACCAAGAACGCGACGATGAAGTAGCGAATGAACTCGACGCGTGAGAGCGGGAAACTGCCGCTCTCGGCGGCCTTGGCCCAAACGCCAAGCAGGATCAGCGGTAACACGCCGGCCGCAGCCCACAAGTAGATCTCGGCGCGATACTCGACCATCTGCGCCAGATAGACTTCGAACAGCACTCTGGCTTTGCGCAGGATTCGGTGCTGCATCAGGCTAGAGCCTCCTTCTGCCCCGCAAAGACTCGACCAATGACCTGTTCGATCGGGGGATCCGTCACTCCCAGGTCGAGCGGTTTCAGCTCCGCGAGCACGCGCGCTACCACGTTCGTCACTTGCGCGCGGTCCACGCTGAGCACGACCTTGCGGCCTTCGAGCAACTCGACCTCGGCATAGGTAGCCAAGCGTTCACGGCTCACCAGCTCCGGAAGTTCGAGCCGCAATTGGCGGTACGGCGCCACCCGCTCCGTCAACGCCTCCAAGCTACCGTCGTATACCAAGCGCCCCTCGTGAATCAGCAGCACGCGCGGGCACAAGGCGACGATGTCCGCCATATAGTGGCTCGTGAGTAACACCGTGGCGCGGCGTGTCTGGTTGTAATCCTTGAGAAACCGCCGAATCGAGTCTTGCGCGTTGACGTCGAGGCCCAGCGTGGGTTCGTCGAGCATCAGCACTTCCGGTTCGTGGAGCAGTGCAGCCAACAGTTCACACTTCATCCGCTCTCCGAGCGACAACTTGCGCACCGGCAGTGTGAGCTTGGACTCGATTTCCAGCATCTCCGCGAGTTCGGCAATGCGCCGCTCGGCTTGGAGCTTGGGCAAATCGTAAACGGCCGCGTTCACTCGGAGCGAGTCGAGGGCCGGCAGATCCCACATCAACTGTTGCTTTTGCCCCATCACCAGCGTGATCCGCTTCAAGAAATCGGAGCGTCGATCGAAGGGGAAATGCCCCGAGACCCGCAGCTCACCCGAACTCGGCAGCAGTAAGCCGGTGAGCATCTTGAGCGTGGTGGTCTTGCCGGCACCATTGGCCCCCAGAAAGCCGACGAACTCGCCACGCTCGATCTCGAAGCTCACGCCCTTGACGGCCTCGACGTCCTTGTACTCGCGCCGGAAAAAGTGACGAAGGGCGCCCGCCACACCTGGTTCCTTGGCGGCGACCCGATAGCTCTTGCACAGCGCGCGAGCCATGATGATGGGACCGTCTGCTCGCTCGGAAGAAGGCATGTTCGTGCGCGTCTAGCATTTCGCTTTCGAGAACCCCAGATTCGGAGCGCAGAATTGGACCTGGTGCTGGGACAAATGCCAACCTCGCGGCGTGAGCCGTACAACTCGTTCGAACCCCTGGTTGGGCAGCGCAACTCGGGCACTTGCCACGCGCCACGTCGGCAAAGCGACGCTGCCGATCTTGGTGTCATGGGTGGTGAGCGCGAGTGGATGTCACGCCAGCGCGCAAGCCCACGCCAACAGCAGCGGTGACGTGGGCGCCAAAGCCGACGCCTACGACGACCTCGACGAGCACAGCGTGGAAGACGAACGCGGCAGAGTTGCCGAATTCGCCGACACGCCGGAGGCCGCGCCAGGGACGACCTTGCTCGGCGCGAGGCACGACCTATTTCTCAAATCGGGCACCAGCTCGTGCCGCTGCATCGCGGCAGCCGCAGGACAGCCGAACGATCCGCGCTTCGGTTGGGAAGCGCAGGTGCCCGCGCTCGATCCAAACCACGAGATGGTGGTGGCCTTCAAGAACGAGAGCTGTCCCGATTCGACCCCAGATCTCGGTGCCGCCTATCGCGGCTACCGGACGACCGAGACGGGCGACGTCGTGGTGATGATCGAAGCCGCCCGCGAGGGCCGTCCGCAACTCTACGGCGCGATCGTGCCTCGTCCACAAGGCCAGGGACGCCTCTTGATAGAGCCATTCCCCCGGGCCCTTCCGTATGGGCAACCGCTGACGGGCAAAGACTGCAGCGTCAAGTTCTGAGTTTGCGTTGACGGCAAGAGTGTGAGCGCCTATGGCTCGGGCTGGCCCAAGGCAAAAACCCACTCCATTCTCCATGTCCGATAGCACAGCCCCGCGTTTGGTCCGATATCTACAAGGCTTGGCTGGCAAGCCCCCGCACGCTGCTACTGCGGCTTGTTTGGCGTCGCTAGATCACGTCTCCTCCGTTTCGCCGTCGGTCGCCGACGCGATCGTTTCGGAGCTGCGCGATCAGCGTCAACACCTGAAGCTGATCGCCAGCGAGAACTACAGCTCGCTCGCCGTACAGCTCGCGATGGGCAACTGGTTCACGGACAAGTATGCCGAGGGTTACGCCGGACATCGCTTCTACGCGGGCTGCGAGAACGTTGACACGGTCGAGAGCGAAGCCTCGCGCTTGGCCTGCGAATTGTTCGGCGCAGAGCACGCCTACGTACAGCCGCACTCGGGTGCGGATGCGAACATGGTCGCCTTTTCGGCGATCTTGGCAGCCACGGTCCAAGCGCCGCTCTTGACCGAAATGGGTGAGCAGAATCTTGCCAAGCTCTCGCTCGAGCAGTGGCAGAAGGTGCGTGAAGCCCTGCACGGTCAACGGCTGTTGGCTCTAGATTACTACTCCGGCGGTCACCTCACTCACGGCTACCGCTTCAACATCTCGGGACAGTTGTTCGAAGCGCATTCGTACAGCGTCGATCCCGAGACGGGCCTCGTAAACCTCGACCGACTCTACTCGCAGCTCAAAGAGCTGAAGCCGCGCGTACTGCTCGCGGGGTACAGTGCCTACCCGCGTAAGCTCAACTTCGCCAAGATGCGCCAAATGGCCGATGACGTTGGCGCAACCTTCATGGTCGACATGGCGCACTTCGCCGGCTTGGTCGCGGGCAAGGTGTTTACGGGGGACTACGACCCCGTGCCGCACGCCGACGTGGTCACCTCTACCACGCACAAAACCTTGCGCGGTCCACGCGGTGGCATCGTCTTGTCGAGCAAGGCGTTTGCCGAAGTGGTCGACAAGGGCTGCCCCGCGATCCTGGGCGGCCCTCTGCCGCACGTGATGGGCGCCAAGGCCGTCGCGTTCAGGGAAGCGCTGTCGCCCGATTTCGCGCGCTACGCGACGCGGATCGTCGAGAACTCGCAAGCCCTGGCCAAGGCATGCATCGAGCAAGGCATGACGGTGCTCACCGGCGGCACTGACAACCACTTGCTCTTGGTCGACGTTTCCAAGAGCTACGGCCTCACTGGGCGCCAAGCGGAATCGGCGTTGCGCGAGTGCGGAGTAACCCTGAACCGCAACTCGTTGCCGCAAGATCCCAATGGGCCCTGGTACACGAGCGGCTTGCGCCTCGGCACTCCAGCGACCACGACGCTCGGCATGGGCCCAAGGGAAATGGCGGAGATCGGCGCGATCGTGAAGACGGTGCTTTCCAACACGAAGCCTGGCACCACGCCGCAAGGCGGCCCGAGCCCCGCCAAGTACGTGCTCGACGCGGGCATACAGGCCAGCGCGCGTTCACGCGTGCGTGAGCTCTTGAAGGGCTTCCCCCTGTATCCGGAGCTGGGGGAAATTTGACGGTAACCCCGGGCACGCCGCCCAGGCACCCGGGAAACACGCTGCCAGCGCAGCTCACGCGAACCGAGCTGAACGCCGCAGCGCTCCTTTCGAGCGTCGAGGCCGCGGTCTTCGGCTGGGCCGCGGCCGCTTTGCCCTGGCAGTCCTTCACATTGTTTTCGCTGCTTGCGCTGACGCTCGCAGCGTTGAAACTGGCCACTGCGCTCGCAGCGTTGTTCGTGACGCGCTTCGCCGTGCGTCTGTGGCGCCTGAGCGCCCTGGGCGCCTTGATTTTACTGGCTTGGGTGAGCTGGACGGTGTTTACCGGCGGCGCGTACATCGCGGGCTTGTACGGTTCGTTGGGTCAAGGGCTGTTCGCAGCGCTGCTCGCGATCTGGGGTCTGGCCGTACTGCTGACGCTACCGACGGCGGTTTGGGCGTTGGTGCGCACACGCAGGGCGCGCGGCGTGAACGCCAACAGCGCCCTGGTGCTGGGCGCGCTGGCACTGGCCTTCGTAGTGCGCTCCGGCTGGCTCGATCGGGTCGCCAAGGGCGTGGCCGTCCAGGGCGAGGCGCTCTCCAAGACCGCAAGCGACGCCGAACAGAACGAGACTTCGTTCGCCGAAGAACTGAGCGCGCTGCGCGAGCAGTTGGCGGCCAATCGCGCCGCACCCAGCGCAGGGCTGACGGCGATCGGCGACCCACCGATCGCGGAATGTGAACACCCGCCCGATCGCCAGAGTGCGACCCTGTTTGCCACCTACGCGCGCTCCAACAAGAGCACCGAGCGCTTCTCGAGCGTCTGCGTCCAAGGCGACACGTTGGCGCAAGCGAGTGAACGTCTGAGTGAGCTTTTGACGTCGAAGAACGTGGGACTGCCCGTGCGCGTCGATCGAGTGCGCCGAGTCGCTTCGCTCGAACACGGTCCCGATTGGAGTCACACCTTCGAAGTGCGACCGGGACTCGATGGCGCGTGCTTGGGTCCGCGTTGCTGGAGCGCGTGGCAACTCGTGGTGCGAGACACGTTTCTCGAGAATCAACCGCTCAGCTTCGTCAAAGACCTCAAGTTCGGGGCATCCCACGAACACCTGGCTCGCCTCTTGGCGAGCACGGACGCCGAGAGCGATGGCAGCGATCAGGACGAGCACGCGCTCATTCGGATCGAAACCGCGAGCTGGGTGTTGAATGGGACCGGCGTTCACCCCGAACACCGCATGCGGCCCGTGCCAGAAGCGCTCGACCGACTGACTGGAACTGCACTCCAAGAGGCGTTGCGCGTCGACGACGAGCAGGTCGCAAACGCCAGCGCTGCCCTGCAACGTTACATCCTGGGCGCGCAGAAGAGCGACGGCCACTTCCGCTACTTGCTGCATCCGTTCAGCGGCTTCGAAGAATCGAAGAATTTCAACTTGGCACGCCAAGCCGGCACGACGTTCATCTTGTGCGAGATCGGTGACCGCACGTCGGCCGTCGACAGCGTGATCGAAAAAGCGCTCAGGTCGCTGACCGACTATGAGCGCGTCGATACGAGCGGCCTGCGCTCCGGCTTCAACTTGAACCCGCGCGTTCGCAGCGTAGCGCTCGAAGAGTCGGCCTTGCCGCTGATCGCCTTTTTGGGTTGCCGCGCGCGCATGGGTCCCCGATTCGACACGACGATCGCCCGCGTCTCGCAGCTGCTGCTCGACTTGCAGCGCGCGGACGGCGGCTTGGCCCCGAGTTACGACCTCGATCGCAACGCGAAGAAGAGCGGCGTCGAACCCTTGTTTGGTCCGGGCCAAGCGAGCCTCGCGTTGGTTCTGCTCGAGAAGCTGCTCAGGAGCGGCGAACTCGGGTTCAGCTCGGTCGATGCCGTTCGCCAGACGCGGCATGCTCTGCTCGACTACACGAAGCAAAAGCACTGGCCCAAGGCGCTGTATCCCTTCTTCTTCGTCGAAGAGAACTGGCACTGTCTGGCGGCCCGCGAGATGTTGAGCTTGGAGCGTGATCCCGAGTACGAGCGCTTTTGCTTGGACTACGTGACGTTCAAGTCGCGGCAGATCTTGGATTGGACGAGCCAAGTGGATCCGCTGTTCGTGGGCGGCATGGGTTTCGGCAATGTCGTGCCGCCACACAACACCGGCAGCGCCGGCTTCGGGGAAGCGCTGAGTGCCGCGATCGCGATTCGCCACGCCAGCGGAGAACCAGTCGACGCCGAACAACGGCTGCTGCGTCGAGTGCTGGGTTTCCTAGTGCGCCAGCAGTGGACCCTGGACAACTGTGTGGGTTGTGTGCCGGAAGCCATCGGCTCGATCCCCGAGCACACCCATTCACCCATCACCCGCATTGATTTCGCTCAGCACACTTGGGCCGCGCTCGAACATGGGCGACAAATGTTGCTCTTGTAAAGCTCGACCCCGGCCATCGACGACTTGGGCAAAGGTCATGAACACCAAGCAACGGATTCAGTGCTGGAGCGCCCTGTGCCTGAGCGCGGCGGTCGTACTGTTACCCTCTCTGGGCAAGACGGATTCGTTTCCGCTGTCCAACTATCCGATGTTCGCCGCTTCGCGTGGGCGACCCATCCTCAACCGCGTGGTCGCGATCGATGCCCTTGGCGAGCCCACGACAGTGCCAGCGCGTCTGATCGGTAGCGGCGAAGTGCTGCAAGCCAAGGCGCTGGTCGACCGCGCCGCCGCTGGCAATCCGAAGCAACAGGCCGCGTTCTGTGAACAAGTGAGCAAGCGCTTGACGGGCGATCCGCTCGGGACGAACGCTGTTCGGCTCGAGGTCGTGCGGGTGCGCTTCGACCCGATCGAGTACTTCGTACGGGGCCCAGAGCCGCTGGAGCAGCAAACTGTGTTCTCGTGTCCTGTCGTCACGACCATGCCGGGGAGCTCCACGGCACCATGAGCGCGCTGAGCACTCTCGAGCGACGGGTGTTCCCCGATACACCGCCCGCGCGACTTGCAGCACTGCGCGTTCTGGTTGGGCTGTTCTCCACGATCTACCTGGTCAGCCGTCCCACGGACTTGGCGTTCTTCGGTCAGTTCGCCCGTTCCGCCTTCGCCCCCGTGGGCGTGGTGCAGCTCTTGGCGCGCCCCCTGCCGAGCGCCGCGTGTTGGGCGCTTTACGGGATCACATTGGCGGCGAGTGCTGCCGCCACCGCGGGTTATCGCTATCGCGTCAGCGGTCCGCTCTGGGCTCTGGGGTTACTTTGGGTCACGAGTTACCGAAACTCGTGGGGCATGCTCTTCCACACCGAAAATCTGCTGGTGGTCGACGCGTTGATCTTGGCGTTGGCGCCGGCCAGTGACGCCTGGTCCCTAGATGCGAGAAGCCGCGACGCCAAACCGCTCGACCCCAACCCGAAGTATGCCTGGCCCGTCGCTGCCATGAACGCGGCGCTGGTCGCCAGTTACCTCGCGGCGGCCATCGCCAAGTTGCGCTTGGTCGGGTGGGGATGGGCAAGTGGAGATGAGCTCAGGGCACACATTGCCTTCGATGCCCTGCGCAAGATCGAACTCGGCAGTATGCATTCCTCGATCGGCGCCGAGTTGGTGCGGCACCCCTGGATCTTCGCGCCGTTTGCTTGGTTGAGTCTCGGCTTCGAACTCGCGGCGCCCGTGGCTTTGCTCGGTGGGCGCATCGCGTTGATCTGGTCGCTCGGGGCGTGGACCTTCCATCTCGGCGTGCTGCTGTTGATGGCAATTTTCTTTCCATATCCGCTTACGGGCGTCGCGTTCGCATCGTTGTTTCCAATCGAGCGGGCGTTTTCTCGCTGGTTCGAAGGCAAGCAGCGCGCTGTAGGCTAACTTCTTAACTCAGTGCGGCACGCGATCGTGCTCCCTATTCCAGGAAAAGCCCGACGCACTCCCGAAACTCAATAAACCAAGACCGTCACAGAGAGCGCACGGCATCGACTCGCTAGCGGCGCTGGGTTCCCACTCATGCCTACACAGCGCGTAGGATGAAGGAGGTGTTGGGCCTTCCGATCGTCTCACCAGCCCAACTCGCGGCTTTGACTTCGACCGGCCTTCCCGTAAAGTCCGTGCTGCGGGATGCGGCATGGGTAACTGGATCCGAGCACGTTGGAGGGCATACCTCGAATCATCCGATCCGGATGTGGCTCTCGCTGCTTCAACGCCAGCTTTGACGGTCGCCACCGTTGGCGCGGTGAGCGTCACCTTCCTTGGCCTCGCCTACATCCCAGGTCTGCGTGACCTGAGCGATTTCAAAAACGTCTGGGCTGCCGTCGGATTAACGGCCATAGGCGGCATCTTGACGAGCACAGCCTGGCGACACCGCTGCCGAGGTCCAATCGGCTCGCTCGCGACGTTGCTCGACAATACGCTCTACTCGATGTCGCTCGCGTTCGCAGCCATGAACACGAAGGACTCGGTGGCGATCGCGCTTGCACTAGTCCACTCGATCGTCCTGGCCCTGTTTCCTGGTCAGCTCTACGCTCTCACGTTCATGCTGGCGCTGACCATGTGCGTGCCACTGGTAATCATGCTGCTCGTGTTCGAACCGGCGCTGCCCGTCACTCTGATCACCATCGCTGGCACGGGTGCCATGTTGGTCTTCTCGGGCATCACCGCGAACCGCCGTCATTTCGCTCAGCAGACGCGCGCGCTCGAAGCCGCGCTCGGCGCGGCCGACCGCGTCGCGGACGAAAGCGTGCAAGCAGCCCTGACGACCACCCTACTCACGCTCGGACATTTCTTGCACGAGCTGAGCAACTACCAAACCGCGATCTCGACCAATCTCGACTTCGTCAGGTTGAAAGCAAACCTTGGCTCCGAAGCGAGTCGTGCCCTCGAAGATGCCCAGCGCGCTCAATTCGAGCAGGAGAATCTGCTGCGCAACACGATTAGCGATCTGCGACGGCGAGCGCGCCCAACCCAGTCCTCTTTTCAGCTGCTGCCATTGCTCGAGAGTATCGCTTCTGAGACGAATGACGTCCGAGTGGTGCTCGACACCCCGCAATTCGACTTCGAACTGAACGGCAATCCAGAACACCTTCGCGTGGTTTTGCTCAACTTGATACGCAACGCGGTCCAGGCGGGGGCCCGGCTCGTGGAGCTAGTGGTTCGCGCAGAAGGTACCCACGCGATCGAGCTCATCGCACACAACGATGGGAGTCCGTTGCCCGAGGAGCTCCACGAAGGTTTGTTCAAGTCGTTCGCGGTGAGCGCGAGACCAGACGGGAATGGTCTTGGGCTTTATCTTACGCGACGTTACGTGGAGTTGTTGGGGGGCCGGATTTCGGCGCGAACGGGACCGCTGGGCGGAGCCGCGTTCGTCATGAAGCTACCGGTACGCGTTCAAGCGGAAGCGACAAGTACACGTCACGTGATTCCGACGCGTGCATTTATCGAAAAGTCCGCGTAGCCTCCGCGCCCGCTAGAGAACTCTATGTTCGAAACGCGCTCGCGGCGAGTGTGAGTCTCGTATAGCCAGTCGGGCATTAACTTGCTGCGACCTTCTCACGCTCTGCGCGCGACCACCCCTGACACGAAGGAAACGCCAATGAAACAGAAGACGATCGTTGTGCACAAGCAACAAACCCTAAAAGAGAAACTCAAAACACAGCCCAAGGGCGCAAACGCCAGCGGGCAACAGATCAGCTCAGCCGCCGGCTTCGCGGGCGTCTGAATAGTCAATCGTAGTTGGGGGTCCAGGGCTAGCCCGAACAGGTCAAGAGGATAGCCTCATGGCCTGTTTGGGCGCCGGATCGTTCCCCGAGCGTGGTGGCTGATACATTTGCACCTCTGGAGGTTTGGCACCCACCTGTTCGGGCTTTCTGATATCTAGCGCTGGATGTCGATAGGTGCCGAGCTTGGCCTTGCCGCGTACGTGCACGCGGTGGACGCGCGCGTCGTCGAGTTGACGAAGGCTGCCGGCTTTCCTGCTGACCAAGAGCAGCTGATCGACAGAAGCCTGGAGGCGGTGCGTGCGCACACTGCGTCCGCCGGTCACGCGCAGCCCTTGGGCCTGCTGTACTGGGTGATGCGCGCCTGGCAGGCCGCAGCAGATGAACGCGCTGAATGGTTGGGCGCGTTTTGCACGCTGTGCATGTGCAGCATCGACTTGTTCGATGACGTTCAAGACGAAGATTTGGCGGGCAAACCGCATCAGTGCGTTGGCCCCGCGTTCGCTGTGAACGATGCCTTGGCGCTGATGTTCTTGGCCCTCGAAGCATTGCGCCGCGCTTTGGAACTCGAAAACGACGTAGAGCGGCGGATGGCCTATCTGGCGGCGTTCAATCGCGTTGCGATCCTGGGCGTCCGCAGCCAGCATCGCGATCTGCTCGGGCCCCAGGGAGCAACCACCACCTCCGAAGTCGTGGAGCGCGACGCGGGCAAGACGGGCGTCGTAACGTTGTTCCTCGAATGCGGCGCGCTACTCGCCGGCTGCACTCGTGACGTGATCGGGCGCTATCGGGCCGTCGGCGGTCGCGTTGCGTCGCTGGCACAGATCGTCGATGATCTGCGCGACATCTTCGCCAAACCGATCAGCCCCGATTTGGCTTCGCGCAAGCTCACTTACCCAATCGCGTGGCTCTTCGAGCGCGGCCCGGAGCAGGCACGCGCGAAGTATTGCGCATTGCTCCCGCGCTTGCCCGAGTCGCTGCCGGAGATCTGTGACGTCTTGTACGACGCCGGGGTCGTCGAAGCCTGCGCCGAGCGCATCGAGGAGTTACGTCAGGGCATCCATAGCGAGCTTCGTGATACGGGTAACCACCACGGCGCTCACCACGTCTTGTGCCGAATCGCCAACGATTTGGCGGGCGCGGTCTACGAACCCTCGCTTGGCGACGACGAGGGTTTACCTGCAACCTGCGGTGATTTCCGTGGTGCGCTCGATTCTGCAGCAGAGCGCTTCGCCGAACGCATGCGCCTGTGGAACGCGCCCGAATCGCCGGTGCTCGTGCCTTGGCATCACCCGCACTTCTTCGCGCAGAGTCAGTACCAACTCATCCGCTACCCAGACGTCGACGATCTGCCGGAAGAGGTGCTCGCCTTTCACGCCAGCTTGCTCGGCACGGGGGACTTGGAGGTCGCCAAGCGCACGTTGATCGACCACGCCGAGTTCTTCTTGGCGCATGAGCTCTTCCACGACTGGCGCGCCAGCGCGGAACGAGTCACCGAAGATCACTGGCACGAAGAATACGTCTGCGATCGCCTAGCCTACGGCTACCTGGTTCACCACGATTCAGAGCTCGCCGCGCGCTTGATCGAGACGAGCAAGCAGATCGTGCATCACAACCACGCACTGTTTGGCTTCGAACCTCGCCAGATCTTGAAGAGTGCTGCGGAGCCAGGCCTCGCGCGCCAGTGTGAACTCGATGCAGCTACCACGGCCACCTGGCACGCCGAGCTCTTGGTCCAACTCGCCGCAGTCCCGGTGAATTTGAACGGCGACATGCTGACCTACCTGGACGCGACGCCGCAGAGCACGCGCAGCGACGTCAGCGCGCTGCGCGCTCAGGCCTCGAAGAACGCTGCCAAGCGTCTGACGTCCAGCGGCTTCTGAAAAACTTCGTCGACGGACGGGCTGGACGTGAGCTCCACTGCCCGGGCGCCCGTCATCAGCGCAACCAGCTGCAGCTCGGGATGCCGCTGTCTCCAGCCGGGGATCACGCTGGTAGCGGGCGGAACGCCTTCGCCCAACGAGTAATCGCACAACAGATAGTCGGGACGCTCCACTTCGAGTAGCCGCTCCGCTTCGTCGAGGGTGCGGGCCGTGAACACCTTCAAATGAATGCTCATGAAGCGCTCGAGGGCCGTGAGCACGTCGGACCTGTCGTCTACGATGAGCAAAGTGCGTGACACGATTCGTAGAGCAGTGCTGGTTCCGTTCCGCCCCCGTCCCGGATGCAAGCGCACCGCGTGCTCCCTGCGCAAGTGATAGAGCGACCTCGAGTGCGTGTCGACCCCGAGGCCTGCCGTCGATGACCTGTCAGGCCCTTAGGCCGCTTCAGTGTGTTTGGAGCCCTCTGGTGCAGCGGCGCCTATTTTCGGTACGAACCGGCGGGGACGCACCGGGCCCAGGGCCTACTCAGCGAAATCTTGAAATACTCGCTTTGCATGTCAGTAGGTCCCGACTATCGGGCGGATGCAACAAACGGAAGCAGCCTTACGCTGGACCGTGCGCCGTCTTTCAGCGGCCCTAGGACGGGATACGACCTTCAATGACTGACCTCAGCAAGTATCGCAATATCGGCATTTTCGCCCACGTGGACGCGGGCAAGACCACCACGACGGAGCGTATCCTCAAGCTCACGGGCAAGATTCACAAGATCGGTGAAGTGCACGACGGTGCAGCCACGACCGACTTCATGGAGCAAGAGCAAGAGCGCGGCATCACGATTCAGTCCGCAGCCACGACCTGTTTCTGGAAGGGTTACCGTTTCAACATCATCGACACCCCCGGCCACGTCGACTTCACGATCGAAGTGTACCGTTCATTGAAGGTGCTCGATGGCGGCATCGGTGTGTTCTGTGGTTCGGGCGGCGTCGAGCCCCAGTCGGAGACGAACTGGCGCTACGCGAACGAATCCAAAGTCGCGCGCGTGATTTACGTCAACAAGCTCGACCGCTTGGGCGCAGACTTCTACCGGGTCGTGAAGCAAGTCAAAGACGTGCTGGCGGCCAAGCCCCTGGTGATGGTGTTGCCGATCGGCAGCGAAGGTGAGTTCTGTGGCGTGGTCGATCTGCTCACGCGTAAATCCTACATTTGGGACGACTCGGGTTTGCCCGAAAACTACAAGGTTGGCGAAGTCCCGGCAGACATGAAGGACGACGTCGAGAAGTGGCGCTCGGAATTGATCGAGACCGCGCTCGAACAAGACGATGACTTGATGGCGGCTTACCTCGACGGCACCGAGCCGAGCATCGAAGACATCAAGAAGTGCGTGCGCAGGGGTACCATCAAGCTTGCGTTCTTCCCCACGTTCTGTGGCTCGTCCTTCAAGAACAAGGGCGTGCAGAACGTGCTCGACGGCGTCGTCGACTACTTGCCGGATCCCACCGAAGTAAACCCGCAACCGGAAGTCGATCTCGAAGGCAACGAAACCGGCAAGTACGCGATCGTCGATCCGAACGGCCCGTTCCGCGCGCTGGCGTTCAAGATCATGGACGACCGCTTCGGCAGCTTGACCTTCACCCGCATCTACTCGGGTAAGATCACCAAGGGCGACAACGTTCTCAACACCTTCACCGGCAAGACCGAGCGCATCGGTCGCATGGTGGAGATGCACGCCAACGACCGCACTCAG
Source organism: Polyangiaceae bacterium (assembly GCA_036263015.1). Classification (GTDB taxonomy): domain Bacteria; phylum Myxococcota_A; class Polyangia; order Polyangiales; family Polyangiaceae; genus SZUA-265. Next base: position 148,584 of record DATAHU010000243.1, read on the forward strand.
ATCGATTCGGCGCAAGCCGGTGACATCATCGCGATCGTGGGTTTGAAGAACGTCCGCACGGGTCACACGCTCGCAGACGAAAACAACCCCGCCACGCTCGAGCCGATGGTCTTCCCGGAGCCCGTGATCTCGGTCGCGATCTCCGCCAAGGACAAGGCCAACAGCGAGAAGATGGGCGTCGCGCTCGGCAAGATGGTCGCCGAAGATCCTTCGTTCCACGTCGAAGTGGATCAAGAGTCGGGCGAGACGATCTTGAAGGGCATGGGCGAGTTGCATCTCGACATCAAGGTCGACGTCTTGAAGCGCACCCACGGCGTCGAAGCCAAGGTCGGTGAGCCGCGCGTGGCTTATCGCGAGACGATCACCAAGCTCGTCAGCGATGGCTACGTCCACAAGAAGCAGACCGGTGGTTCGGGTCAATACGCGAAGATCGACTACACCATCGAGCCGGCAGAGGCAGGCACCGGGTTCACGTTCGAGTCGGCGGTCGTCGGCGGCAACGTGCCGAAGGAGTTCGTGCCGGCAGTCGAGAAGGGCTTCAAGTCGATGATGGACAAGGGTCCGCTCTGCGGCTTCCCCTTGCTCGACGTCAAAGTGACGTTGACCGACGGTGGTTTCCACGCGGTCGACTCGTCGCAGATGGCATTCGAAATCGCGGCCAAGGCAGCCTTCCGTCAGACCATGCCCAAAGCCGGTCCTGAGCTGCTCGAGCCGATCATGAAGGTCGACGTGTACGTGCCTGACGCGAACGTCGGTGACGTGATCGGGGATCTCAATCGCCGTCGCGGCATGATCAAGAGCCAGGAGCCGACGCCCACGCAGGTGCGCATCAAGGCCGACGTGCCACTCGCCGAGATGTTCGGTTACATCGGCGATCTGCGTTCGAACACGGCCGGTCGTGGTCAGTTCTCGATGGAGTTCAGCCACTACCAAGCAGTGCCGAAGAGCGTGCTCGAGAAGGTCAAAGACGAGGTCAAGGCACGCGAAGAAGCCAAGAAGTAACGCTGAGCGGTTAACACCGCCCGTCGTGTGCAATCGAGCCACGACACCAAAGGCCGGGCTCCTCGAGGGTCCGGCCTTCGTCATTTGTGCCAACCTACCGCGCGCACCGCGATTGAACCCGGCCGTACTCCATGGGTGCCTGCCGGGGTTCGCTGCAATCACTCGCCGCAGCCCAGTTGGCGCTCACGAATGAACCGCGCGTTCAAATGCCGGGGATCGGGATCAACTTGCGCGCTCGCGACCACACCATCAGCATGTTGACGAAGTACGCGAAGCAGGTTGCCCAAGCGGCGCCCTGAGCACCGAAGCGCCAGATCAACAGCACTTCACCGCCCAAATTGAGGAAGCCCACGGTCATCGCGATCTTCGTGAGTTCCTTCGTCTCTTTCGAGAAGATGATCAGCTGCGAGAAGATGCCCGCGATGCCGCGGAACGAAAAGCCGATGCACAGCCAGGGCACGAACTCGAGCGCGTCCATGAACTTGTCCCCAATCACGAACGGGAACACCCAGCGCACGGCCAACCAAAGCCCGACGCCCGAGCTCATCAGGATCGCGCTCATGGCATAGATCGCCAACATGACCTTGCGCTTGGCGCGCGGGGTATCCTGTTCCAAATGCTCGAAGAGCCAGGGCTGAAAGGCTTGGTTGAGCGACATCCAGCCTTGAGTGAGCAAGTTGCAGACTTGGGCCCCGAGCGCATAGAAGCCCGCTTGCTCGAGGTTGACCATGGCAGCGATCAACGTGCGATCACCGAAGCGCATCGCGCGGTCCATCAGCGCGTAGGGCACCGTCGGGGCACCGAACTCCATGGCGTCTTTGGCGTACTCGCGTCTGAAGGTTGCGCCAGTGCCGACCAAGCGCCTCAGCACCCAGATCGAAGCCACGCCAATGCCCACGGAGGCAATGACTTGACCGAGCACCCTGCCCTCCCAGCCGTAGCCGAAGCCGATCACGAACAGAAGTGAACCTGCAACATTGAGCAGATTACCGCTCCAAGTCAGGATGCCGTAGCCCAGCGGCTTCTTCTGCATCTGCAGCTGCGCAGCCGCAATGCTCGACAAATAGCGCCCGCCCACCCAAGGAAAGAGGGTCAGTGACCAGACATAGCTCACGACCTCCGTCCCCCACCAACGATACGTCAGCGTTGCGCCGAGCGTGATGAAAGCCAGTTGCACGAGTGACCAGATCGTCGCGCTATAGATGTACGAGGGGTAGTGATAGGTTTCCTTCTCGTAGTAGCGGCGGCGAAATGCCGTCTGTACACCCATGCCACTGAGTGGCCCCAAAAAGTTGAACGCGGCGATGAAAACCGCAGAGATGCCGTAGTCGGTGGGCGTGAGGTAGTGCGTCAGGATCGGGCCGACCAAGGTCGGGATGGCTGACGAGATCGCGTTCGTAGCTCCGTAGGCCAGCGTGTGGCGGGCCAAGCTCGAACGCATGAGTCGTTGTCGTAGTTTCGTGATCACGAACACGTGCGCTTTCGGGTCAGGCGTGTGTACACAAGACTTTCCCGGCTGGGTAGCCGAACCGCAGCGAGTGTGCGCTCGAGTGCCATTACCGAAAGCCGAAGCCAAGCCACGCGCGACTATTTCCTCGGCTGCTTGCTCGTGAGATGAGTCCCAGGCTCGCAATGTCAGAGGCGCACGAGGTTCTCGAAGTGCAGGCTTCCCAAGTGTCGGCTACGCAAGTCTCGATCATCGTACCCGTCTACAACGACGTGGCGCGGCTGCAATCGTGTTTGCGTGCTCTGACGAAGCAGAGCTGGCCGTCAGCTCGCTTCGAGATCGTCGTCGTCGACAACAACAGCGAACAGGACGTCGCCAGCGTGGCTCACGCTCACGGAGTAACACTGTTGCGTGAGCCGACACCCGGCTCTTATGCCGCACGCAATACGGGAATTGCTGCGGCCAAGGGCGAGATCTTGGCCTTCACGGACGCCGATTGTCTGCCGAGCGAGCATTGGCTCGAGCGCGCAGTCGAGGCCTTGCTCGCCGCGCGCACGACGCCCAGCGATCCCGTGATCGTGGGGGGGCCGGTCAAGCTGTTCCCCCGCGACGCCGACGCGCCGAGCTGGGTCGAGACGTACGAGCTGACGACCGCGTTCGATCAACGCCGCTACGTTCAGGAGCAACATTACTCGGTGACCGCTAACTGCGTGACGACACGAGCCACGTTCGAGCAGGTCGGTCTGTTCAACGCCGAGCTTCGCTCAGCGGGCGACAAAGAGTGGGGGCAGCGGGCTTACGCTCAGGGCGCGAAGCTGGTTTATGCCCCGGGCGCGATCGTGCACCACCCGGCGCGCCACGACTTGACCGAGCTGCTCAGCAAGCGCCGCCGCCAGACCGGCGGCATGTGGCGCGCCGCGCAAAACACGCTGCCCCGCTGGGCAGCGAGCGCGAAGATGTTGGCGCAAGTGACGCGGCCTCCGGCAGAACGCTTGGTCAAGGCTTGGAAGAATTCTCCCGATCAGTCTCCCTTGGGCCGCTTGAAGAGCGTTGGACGGGTGGCGGCGGTCGCAGGTGCGCTATCGGCGGTGTGTAGCGTCGAGGTGTGCCGGCTGCACCTCGGCAAAGTGCCCGAGCGCTGAGCCTGACAGCGCGCTAGCTGGACGCGGCGCCTCAACCCCCGAGGCCGCTTGTGCGATTGCGATGAAGAGCGATCGTGCTAGGGTCGCAACACCAACGTCGAGAGTGCGCATGAGCTATCCCGTTCCCCCCAAGTGCCCGCAGTTTCAACGCAAGCAAGGCCGTGGTCCCTACGTGATCGCCGAGATCGGTGTGAACCACGAAGGTGATCTGAAGCTCGCAGAGCGACTCGTGATCGAGGCCGCCAAGGGCGGCGCGGATTGCGTGAAGTTTCAGACCTACAAGGCCGGCAAACTGGCTTCGAAGAACTCCCCCTACTACTGGGATCTGAAGAGCGAACCGACGCAGTCCCAGTACGAGCTGTTCAAGAAGTACGACACGTTCAACGCTCCGGAGTACCTGCAGCTGGCGCAGACGGCCGCTAACTACGGGGTGGACTTCTGTTCGACGCCCTTCGATCTCGAAGCGGTCGACTTCCTAGCGCCGCACATGCCCTTCTTCAAGATCGCCTCGGCGGACTTGACGAACGAGCCGCTGCTCTTGGCCTGCGCGGCCCACGGCAAACCCGTACTGCTCTCGACCGGCGCCAGTCACTTGAGCGAGGTCGAGGCTGCGGTGCGGCTATTGCGGGAGAAACTCCCTGCCGAACAGATCGGCATTCTGCACTGCGTGCTCTCGTACCCGACCGAGTACACCAATGCGCATTTGGCTGCGATCACGCATTTGGTCAATGTCTTCCCCGATCACCCGATCGGCTATTCCGATCACACGCGGCCCGATCCCGGCATGCTGGTCTTGACGCGCGCTTACAGTCTCGGCGCGACCATTCTCGAGAAGCACTTCACGCACGACAAAACGCTGCCGGGTAACGACCACTATCACGCGATGGACTGGCAAGATTGCCAGAAGTTCCGCGACGGTATCGATCTGTTGTTCAAGGTCGAGGGTGAAGCGCGCAAGCAAGTCTTGCCCGTGGAAGAGAAGTCGCGCAAGAACGCACGCCGTTCACTTGTCGCGGCGCGGCCCTTGAGCAAAGGCACCGTGCTCTCGGCTGCGGATCTATCCGTGAAGCGGCCGGCGTTCGGGCTACCGCCCTCCGCGCTGACCTGGGTCGTGGGCAAGCGCCTGACGCGCGATCTCGCCGAGGACGATTTCCTGACCCACGAGCACCTGCTCAGCGAGTAGCCGCGCATTCGCCAGCTGGCGTCACTCGCCGGCGAGCAGCTGGCGAATCACGAAGGCCCTGCCCGACAGCAGATCGACTTTCGTCATGCGCTCGCGAAAGGCCGCGCGCAGCTGACTGCTCGTGCTCAGGCTGTTGAAGGCCGACACGATGGCAGAGTCCTGCACAGCCGTCGCGAGCCCCAGGTGCAGAAAGCCGTTCTCGAGCGAAGCGAACGTGTGCTTCATCTCGTTGTCGTTCTGTCCAATCACGATCGTCGGCACGTTCATGTGCGCGAGCTCGTACAGCGTGCGGCCAGCGGAGCTGAACGCGAGATCGGCGCGCGCCATGTGTTCACTCATCATGGCTACGTCTTGATGTAATTCAATCGATTTACCTGCAGCCCGCGCCGCATCCACGACGCGTGTGAGCTCCGGCAAGGTACCGTAACCCTGGCCGACGATCACCGTGATTTGCAAGTTGCAGACGCCCAAGATGTTTTCGAGCACGCGCAGCGTCAAGCCCGCTGGATCGGTACCGCCAAACGTCAACAGCACGCGCTCGGGAGTCTCGCGGAACGGCGAACGTTCCGCGTAGCGAAACTCATCGCGCAAGCAGTATACGGAGGGGCCATACCAATGGCGGCGCTTGGTGTCGGTGCCCTCCGCGGGGTACAGCGCGTTGAACACTTGATCGGCAATCTCGATGCTCGGGCCGTTGTCCTCGAACAGGATCACGTGCATGCCCGCTGCCCTCTCGGCCTCGATCCACGCCGGATCCGTATTGAGCTCGTCGTGAATCACGATGTCGGCGCCGAATGCCTTCAGCGCTGCCAAACGCTCTGCGATCGGACACACCGTGACGGGACGAAACGCGCGTTCGAGTCGTGCGATCGCCAAGTCTTGCTTGGGTTCGCAAAATACCCGCGTCACCTGGCCGTTGAGGCACTCGAGCAGCGTCAAGGTTCGCGTAACGTGGCCGAGCCCCTGCTTGGCGTTGCCGATCGTGATGAACGCGATGCGTTTGCGTTGCAGCGCCACCTCGGCGACCAGCCAATCTTCCGTACTGTCGATGTCGAGTGTCTCGAACCCATCGAGCACTTCGAGCGCCACGCGCGCCCCGATGCGACCCTTTTCCGTGACGCACGCGCGCCGCGTGCCCAGAATTCCGCCGGTCTCGCGAAAGCGCTTCGGTAGCTGCTGCCGGTTTACGCGCGCCTCGTACGCCGGGCTGAACACTCCGTCCTTGGCGAGCCAGGCCAAGTGCGTATCGTCCATGCCGGTGATGATCGTATCCACCGGTTCAACCATCAAGCGATCGATCACGCGGTCGATGCTGGTCGTGCGGATCAGGGGACTCGTCGCTTGAACCGTGAGCACCAAATCGTAGTGGTTGCCCCGTTGTTCCTCGGCCAGCAGCGCATTGTAGATCACGGGATCGAGCGTGATGTGATCGAGCGCCAACTCCGGTGGTCTGATCCAGACCTCGGCGCCGAAGCGTCTGGCGGCGGTGCCAATTTCGGCGCTGTCCGTCGAAACCACGACGCGCGGTTTGTGCTTCGAAGCGAGCGCGCTCGCGATGGCCCAGCCGATCAACGGTTTTCCCGCAATCGGTGCCAAGTTCTTGCGCGGGATGCCCTTGGAGCCGCCGCGGGCCGGAATGACGATCAAGACGCGAGGAGATTGACTCATGATGCTTGCCGTAGTCGTTGAATCAAGGCTTTGAAGTTTGGTGGCTCGACACCGATGCCGAACAGGCTTGCCGCAAGTCGTGAACGTTCGGCGCTGGTGCTGAGTTCACTGATGAGTTTGACCAACTGCTCTGGGGTGTCGGCCGCCAACAGGTCGCCGCTATCCACCAGCACTTGGATATCCGGGGGCCAGAGCGGCGAGCGCAGCACGATGCTGGGACAGGGAAAAGCCAACGCCTCGAGCGCCAAGGTCGAAAACACGCACACGCTCGCGCGGCACTGTGCCAACCTTCGGTAGCTGTCTCCAAGTAACGGATCGAGCTTCACGCCGAGATCGATCGCCGCTTTGAAGTCGCGCGACGGGTCGGGTTCGCGCGGATGCGGCTTGAGCACGACCTCGATCTCGGCAGGCAATAGTCTGCGAAACTCGGGCAAGAAGCTCTGCAAGAGGCGCTTGACCGGCTCGATCGGCTGCGAGAAGAACACGACCGGGCCTTGGGGATTTGGGTGCGCCCCAGAATCGCGCACGCGCTCCGCCAACCAAGGGTGCCCGCCCACGCTCCACCTGCCGCGCCAGTACCCCGAACACTCTTCGAGCGCCTGACCGAAGCGTTCACCGAACACCAACATGTGATCGGGCGCGTAGTCCGGCGGCGAAGCGGGATCGAAAGAGTAACCCGCATGCCCGTTGTGCACGATGCCGTGCTGCAGTTCGATCAACGGCACCCCTTCACGCTTCAGGATGCGCTGCAAGGGCACGAACCGCGTGTAACCGCACAAGACGAACACCGCCTTTGGCTGGAGCTTGCGCACGAGAGCGGTGCCCACGGTCTCCCAGAGTTGGCCCATGATCGCAGCTTTGGCCAAGCGCTTGCGCGGGATCGGTGAGAACGCGCGCACGGTTTGCTGATCGATCAAGTGCTCGAGGAGCCGCGCCGAGACCGACGCACTGGCCGCGATCGCTTCCATCAAACTGTCCAGGAACAACACGTTGTCGCGTGGGTTGGCGCTGACCGCTCCCACGTTGCGCTCGAGAAACAGCAAGCGATCGCCGAGCGCGTCTTCCAAAAAGCTCGTGAACATGCACCGTTCATGTCCCGCGGCGTCCTTGCGCCGATACTGACTGGATGACAACACCCAGATGTCGCGCTGCTCGAGTCCGGCCATGCTCACCAGATCGCGTACGGACTCCTTGATCCGCAGGTTGCGCCTGGCTTTGGGCTCGCCTTGGCCCTCGCTGGCTTCGCCGCTACTCAGCCCCTGCGCCAAGTTGCGCTCGTGCCAGCCATAGCGTTCGATACCCCACACCGGGTAACCGAGCACGCGTCGCGCTTGCAAGCCGCGTGCGGCCTCGGTTTCGAGCAGGTGCTGTACGGCTGGGGTATGGGGCATCGAGGGCGCTGACTAGAGCGCATTTCATAGCCTCGACTCCGAAAAAAACGTCCAATCGCGACGCCTCGTCGGCACTTTTTCCGAGGCGAGCCGCTCCTGGCGCGCACTGCCGTCGAGCGCTTTGGCTTCGTGGCCGACCGACTAAACGGCTCCTGCTTGAGCACGCACGGTCGGTCGCTTACAGCGGCAGCCGTGAAGAAATCACGGCTGCGTACGCTGGTCGCTCCCGAGGCCAATGGTCTGCGGCTCGATCAGTTTCTTGCGCGACACGTCGAGGGGCTGTCGCGACGCACGGCCAAGATCGCGCTCGACATCGGCTGCGTCTTCGTTAACTCGAAGCGCGTCAAGGTTGCGAGTCGCAAGGTTCGAACCGGCGACGAGGTCGATACGCACTTGGGCGGCGCCTTCGAGCGCGCGCTGGCGAATCCCGACGCTTCCGAGATCACGCCCGACGTCCTGTTCGAGGACGACGCGATCGTGGTCGTGTCGAAGCCCGCGGGGGTGCTCACCGCGCCGACCCCAGAGAGCGATCGCAACAACTTGCTGCGCGCCTTGGAACAACGCGTGCCAGGCGCGGAGCGCCTGTTCGTCGTTCACCGCCTGGATTTGCAGACCAGCGGCGTGTTGATGTTTGCCAAGACCCCGCCGGCAAATCGCATATTGGCGGAGATGTTTCGCGAGCACCGGTTGGTGCGCGAGTACGACGCTTTTGGACTCGGGAAACTGGAGACCGAGAGCTTGCGGGTGGAGGTGCCAATTGGCGGCAAGCGCGCGATCTCGAATTTTACGCGATTCAAAGAACATGCCCTTTGGACCTGGTGCCGGGTGCGCTTGGAAACCGGGCGCACACACCAAATTCGGATTCATGCAGAGAGCATCGGATTGCCGATCTTGCAAGATCCGGAGCACGGCAAGAAGGTGCCGTGGGGACCGCCACGCATGGCATTGCACGCACGACAGTTGGCCTTTCGCCATCCACTGAGCGAGCAAGAGCTCAGCTTCGAGGCTCCGCTGCCCGAGGATCTCGCCAGCTGGGCCCTATCTCAGGGTTGAGCCCATTTGGCGGCGAACATGCTCGAGAGATTCTGAGTCCCGAGCACGCTTCCCGCCGGACCCAAGTCCAAACTCGCGCCGTAGAAACGGCCCACGACGATCAAGCTCGAGCTGAGCGGATCCAAGGCCAAGTCGTAGCCGAGCTCAGAGCCGGCAGTGCCGTAAGCGTGCCCGGCTTGGTATTCACCAGCGGGAGACAGCTTGACGTAGAAGATATCGGGCTTGACCAGCTTTCCACTCGCCGCGATGCGACCGTCCCAAGACCCGTACAGGAAGCCGCCCACGTAGATGTCGTCGGAGCCGTCGACCGCGAGGTTCAAGTTACGCGTCGTCTTGCCCACTTCGTGGGAGACGCCGAACTGACTCGTCTCGTCTCCGTAGCCATGCGCGAAGACGGTAGAGCCGTCGCTCGGATCGAGCGACAGCAGCAATATGTCATCGTCCGTCGCGCCACCGTTGGCGGTCAAGGTCGTGGCCCCGGCGTCAGCCGTGGCGCCCACCTCGATCTGGTCGCCAAAGTAACCTAAAACCAGCACATCTCCGGTCCCCGGTTGTAGCGCCAGATCGTAAGCGCGGTCGTCGGCAGCGCCGCCAAAATGACGGGACCAAATCGGGTTACCGGTGGCTCCGGCGAGTTTCACGACGAAGATGTCGTGTTTACCCCCCGACAACAGCTCTTCGGTGCCGGCAGCGCCTTCTAGCCGATCGAAATCGAAATAGCCTTCGAAGCGACCCGTGATGTAGACGTCACCCGCAGCGTCCGTATCGACGCCAAAGACGTAATCGTCGTCTCCGCTCGCCGCGTCGTCAACGGCGTCCACACCTGCGTCGCCCGCGCCCGCGTCGACCGTTGGTGGTGCGATCGCTTGCGTGTCGAGTGAACGGCCGCCCGCCAAGTAGTACCACTTGACCTCGCCGTCTTCCCTGCCCATGCGCAGCACGATGCCGTCGGCTTGCCCGCGCGGAGTCACTAGACCCAAGCCGGGAATGCTGGGTTGCGAGTCAGCGTTGAAACCGACTTTACCGCCAACCACGACGTCACCATTGTCGCGACTGAACGCGATGCGCTCGGCGCGGTCCAAGCCCCTGCCTCCCACTTGCTGACTCCAACGGTAATTGCCGTCGGTGTCCAAGAGCGCGACGACGAAATCACTGCTGCCCTTCTGCACGTAACTCGGCGAGCCCTCACCGAATTGCACGCCGCCGAACAGACGCATCACGAGCGCGATGTCTCCGGTTTCCGGGTCGACGGCGATCTGCGTCCCGTACTGGTTGCTCGTATCGCCGAAATGCTTGCTCCAAATGTGCGTCCCGTACTTGTCGTACTTGCCGAGGAACACGTCGTTCTTGAACTGCCCGCCAGGAACGTCGCTGGCGAGCGGGCCGCCGCCAAAGTCCAACTCACCAGCGAACGTGCCCAGAATGTAGACGTTGCCCAACGCGTCCACCGCCACGCTGTCGAACCACTGGCTTCGGTCACCTGTCACGGAAAACGCCCAGGACTGATCGTCACAGGAATTCGCCGGTGTAGCGAGGTTGCAGTCTTCATCTGCTTCGGTCGTGCAGTCCTCGACGCTCGGGAAGGTGCCGTGACACGGGCCCCACTCGGAGCCATCTGCCGAACAGGTTTGCGTCGGTTGCACGCAGGTCTTCGATTGCTCCTTCGCCAGAGCGTCACCGGTCTTGCTGAGATCGGGCCACCATGCGTCGTTGCCCACCCCTTCGCACACCCGCACTTCGCGCGGCTTGCAGGTGCCCACGGCCATGGGCGGCGTGAGGCCAGCGATCCAGTCGCGCACCGCATGTTGCTCTTCCACCGTCAATTTTGGAAGCCCGGTGGGCGGCATGGGATCGCCGCAGCCCGGATCGTCACTGCTGATCTTCTTGTACAAAAGGCTCGAGACAGGATCCTGCGGGTTAGCCAACGTCACGCCCGCGCACTGTGCACTCTGTGCCCCAGCGATGCGATCAGAGAGCCCCGGCGATGCGAGATCGAGCCCCTCGGTCTTGGTGGCCGCGTCGTGGCATGCTCCACAGCGACTCGCCAACAGAGCTTCGACGTCGATACTCTCGATCGGCAGCTCGTCCGTGCCAGCGTCGGAGTCATCGGCTGGGCTCGCAGTGGGGGCCACTCCCGAGTCCAACTCAGAGTTGCTCTCGGACTGGGAGTCCGATGACGTCTCGTCCGGCGTGGTTGGCGCCACCGACGCATCGCTGCCGTCGCTCGACAGCGCGTCGTCGGCAGTGCCGGGCAGCGACGAGGACTGCGTGTCCGTATCGCTCGATTCACTCGCCCCCGCCTCGCTCGGCGTGGTGCTCAGGGAATCATCAGAGTTAGAGTCGCCTCCACCACAGGCAACGGTCACAAGGCAAGCAACAGGCGCGATCCAACGGACGTTTCTCAATCACTACTCCACACAAAGCAGGCCAAGGTAAGCCTGGAAGCGCAATATTTCAGCGAGTTGATAGGGTAGCCCACGCCGAACTGCGATGCCAATCAGCCGCCAAAAACTGGCCTAATTTGGTCGTGGGCTGCTGTGGGCTAACAGCGGTCGAGACCCCGATGCTCTGCCGCTCGAAGCAAGCCGAACGGCTACACGTACGCCAAAGACACTCTTGGCACCGACAAGTGTACGCGGGCCACAGGCGGCGTTTCCCGCTGTCCTTGAACGAACCGACGTACACGGTGGTCTTGCTGGCGCGACGCAGGACGTCGGCTAGACTGCGGGAACGATGCGTAGATGCGCCCCTTTGGCCTTCGGGGTTCTACTGCTCGCCCAAGGCTGTAGCGGGAGCGATAACCCAAAAGACGCACCCCGCCAAACACTGCCAAGCGATGCGGGTGTACAGAGTTCCGAAGCCAACACCGAGCTAGGCCCCACGACGAACGACGCGGGGCTAGCGAACTCCGAGCCAACGAGCACGAAGCCCAGTCCAGTCGCCGGGCCCCCTTCCGACGCTGGCAGCGAACAGCCGAGCCCGACGAGCCTCGGAACCGACGACGCCGGAACGTCCGCCACTGTTCCGACAAGCGTCGAGCCGCCCCCTCCCGCCGCATGCGAGGATTCGGTGGAGCCGGGCGGCTCTCCCCTGCGACGCCTCTCACGCGTCGAATACGGCAATACCCTGTTTCAGCTATTTGGCGACGTGAGTTACCAGCGCCTCGGCGTCGATCAACTCGTAGCCGATGGCGAAGCGCTCGGTTTCAGCAACCAAGCCAGCGTCTTGAGCACGAGCCCACTGCTGGCAAGCCAGTACTTGGACATCGCGACTCGCGTCGCCGACGAACACGCAGACGACTTCGACACGGCACTGCAGACCTGCACCGACGGAGCACTCAGCAGCGATTGCCAGGCAGACCTGGACACCTGGCTCGATTCCTTCGGACAACTCGTCTACCGTCGCCCGCTGACGAGTGACGAAGTCGCTGACTACGCCGAGATCTACACTTGGGAAGTATCGGCTCATGGTGAACACCGAGAAGGTGTCCGACGCGTGCTCGAGACCTTCCTGCAGTCGCCCCACTTCTTGTACCGCCCCGAGTTCGGCGACCAGGAGGACGTCTCGTCTGGCGTCAAGCGGGTCAGCTCATGGGAGATGGCGACCCGGCTTTCCTACTTGTTTTGGAATACGATGCCGGACGTTGGTCTGTTCGAAGCAGCCGCAGCAGATGAACTGCGCACCCCGAAGCAGATTGAGGCTGCGGCGAAGCGGCTGCTGAAAGCCCCACGCGCGCGTCTGGCCTTCCGCAACTTCCACACCGAGTGGCTGAACCTCGCGGACATCCTCAACGTGCGCCACAATGGCAAAGACGAAGAGCTATTCCCGGATTACGACGACACGATTCCGCCCGAGCTGATGGAGGAAACTCTGCAGTTTCTCGACTATGCGGTGTTCGACGGGGAAGGCACGCTGAGCACTCTTTTGACCGCGCCGTTCACGCGCGTCAACCAGCACAGCGCGGCGTTCTACGGCCTAGACGGTCCCAAGAGCGACGCCTACGAGACCGTGCAACTTGATCCCGAGCGTTACTCGGGCTTCCTGACCCAAGCCGGTCTGCTGATGGCTCACTCGACGCGTGATCTATCCTCACCGATCCATCGCGGTCTGTTCATCCGCACGAATCTGTTGTGCCAACCTCCCCCGCCTCCGCCCCCAAACATCCCTCCACCGCCAAAGGTGGATCGCACGAAGACCACGCGTGAGCAGTACAAAGAACACGATGACAACCCGACCTGCGCGGCCTGTCACAAATTGATGGATCCGATAGGGCTTGGCTTCGAGCACTTCGATGCCATGGGCCGCTATCGGGATACGGAGTGGGATCAGGCGATCGATGCCAGCGGTGTGATTTATCAAAACGACCCCGACCAAGGTTGGGTGGCCGAAAAAGAGTTCGACGGTGTGGTCGAACTGGGTGCCGCGCTCGCGAGCAGCGACCGCGTCGAGCAATGCGTCGCTCGTCAATGGTTTCGCTTTGCGATGGGTCGCGGCGAGACCGCCGTGGACGACTGCAGCATGCAGCTCATCGATCAGCGCTTCGCGGACGCTGACTACAATCTGCAAGAGCTGGTGCTCGCAATCACTCAGACACCATCCTTCCGCTTCATTCATACGCAGGAAACACCATGAGAAGAGCTTTGATCGGACGGCGCAGTCTGTTGACGGGCGCGGGCGCCGCGCTGGCCCTTCCCTACTTGGACATCATGCGCGCGCGGGCCGCGAGCAGTTGTGATGCTGACGCACCGAAGCGCTTGATCGTGATGTACACCCCCAACGGCACCATCCCCGCCGCATTCTGGCCGACGGGCAGTGAAGACGATTTCGAGCTATCGCCAATCCTCTCACCGCTCGAAGCTCACAAGTCGGACCTGCTGATCGTCGGTGGTATGGATATCTTGAGCGGCAACACCGGCCCGGGTGATCCGCATCAGCGAGGCACTGGCTCCTGCCTCACCGGCAGAGCGCTGATGGAAGGCAACTTCTCGGGCGACGCCAACGAAGTCGCGGGCTGGGCTTCCGGCATTTCACTCGACCAACAAGTCGCGGCCAGCATCGATTGCACGCCGCTGCGCTCTCTCGAATTCGGCGTGATGGTCGAGGATCCGACCGTGCGCGGACGCATCTCGTACACGGGCGCAGGTAAACCTTTGCCCCCAGAGAACAGCCCTTCGAAGATCTACGAACGCGTCTTCGAGCCCGGCCTGAGCAAAGAAGAAAAAGCGCTGAGGCGCGAGCGACGCGGCTACGTCATCGACCGCGTACTCGATCAGTACAAGGCACTGAATCTGCGCTTGGGCAGCGAGGACCGCACGCGGCTCGAGTCCCACGTCGAAGCGCTCACACAACTCGAAACGCAACTCGCAGCGCCCGGCGTCGAGTTCGGCGGCGCTTGTGTCGAGCAAGACGTCCCAACCTTCAGCACGGACTTCGATTACAGTCAGTTACCTGCGGTAGGCAAGGCTCAGATCGATGTTCTGACCCAGATGGTGCGTTGTGACGTCACACGCGTCGCGACCTTGATGTGGACTCACTCGCAGTCCCAGGCCAACTACCCATTGAACGTCAAGTTCGGCGGGCAAACGTTCACCTCTACCGGGGGGCACCATGGGCTTGCGCACAAAGGTGACGACGAGGCCGAGTACATCGCCAAGAACACGGCCATCGACAACTTCTTCGCCTCCCAGCTGGCCTATCTGATCGACCAATTGAAGGCGATTCCGGAAGGCGAGGGCACAGCTTTCGACAACACGCTGATCCTGTGGACGAACGAGCAGAACAAAGGCAATACCCACGACATGGGTGATATGCCCTACGTGCTCGCGGGCTCTGCCGGCGGAGCGATTCAAACCGGACGCTACAAGCGCTTCGGTCCGGAACTTTCAACTCGCAATGGCGAACGCGGTGAGAGCCACAACCGCCTGCTCACGACCGTTTTGAAAGCGATGGGCCTTCCCGATGAGAGCTTCGGGGATCCGAACTACGCCTCAGACGTCTTGCCGGGAATTTTGAGCTGAGTAACTGCCCAGCACCGATCAGCTTGAACCCCGGCAAATTCTTCGAATCGTCTCGCTCTGCCTCACGGCCTCGTTCCACCTGTTCGGTGCTCTAGCAGAGGGTGACAGCGCCGGCGGATCGCTGCTAGCATCCACGCCGTGCAGCTGCCGCGCCCGACGACGCTAGCGGCCAGTCTTTGCCTTGCGGCAACCTTGACCGGCGCTCGCGCCAAAGCCGATATCGAACCGATTCGATTCGATTACCGCGCCGCACAGGATTGCCCAAGCGAAGCCGCCTTCACGCGCCAGGTCTTGGCCCGAACGACCAGCGCCAGATTGGCTAACCCAGATGAGCCCGCTCGCGTCTTCGAAGTTGAGCTCACGCGCACAGGTCCCAAGGTGCAGGGGAGCCTCGCGATTAGAGAGCCCGACGGCACTTCGGTCGCGCGTCGAATCACCGGCACCAACTGTTCTCAAGTCGCGACCGTCCTGGCGCTCGCCACGGCCTTGGCCATCGATCCCAATGCCGAGCTGGCGGCCCCGGCGTCGCTCGAACCAGACGCCGCGTTCGAACCAGGCGCTCCAACGGATAGCGCAGCGGACTCTACGCCCAAGCCAGGCGTAAACCCGAAAACCACACCTCGAACAGGAAGCACCCCAGAGCCCTCTTCAGCGACTTCGAGCGCGCCTCTCGATCGTCCCCCCTTGTCGTTCGATCCCGCGTTGAGCGTTGAAACCAACCTCCCAATGGGTCCCTGGCGCTACGGCTTCGCGCTGGGTCCGCGCTTCACCTCAGCCCTCGGTCCCGACGGTGCCCGCGGAGTATCCGTAGTGGCAGGCGGTTGGCGCAGTCGGGCCCGCGGTCACTTATCCCACGCAGGGATAGAACTCGGCGCAGCCTGGACCGGCGAAAAGATCGTGCGCGACGCCGGGGCGCGCCTGTTGTTCATCAGTGCTCGGCCGCGGCTTTGCGGCTTGGGGATCTCGTTCGGAGCAAGCACTCTCGGCCCCTGCATCGCGGCTGAACTCGGCGTAGTACGCGGGGAAGGTTCACAGATCCCTTTTCCAAGCTCACCAACCCGAGTGTGGGCTACGGGTGAAGCATCACTGCGCCTTGATCTGGCGTTGGGCGAAAGTTGGCTGCTGGATTTGGACGGTGGAATTTCCTTCCCGTTTACCCGTTACCGCTTCCACTTCGACGACCCGAACGTCGAAATCGATGATTTGCCGTGGTCGACGCTGACGCTTGAAGCGCTCGTCGGTTGGCGCTTTCAATGAGCTTCAAGGCCCGGGAGCGGTCGCCATGGGGGTGCTGGCCACCGGCGTCGGGTCGAGCAGCGACACGCCCAGTTCGTGGCGCACGGCAATACCAAAATCCGTGACGCGAGAGGTGGGGCAGCGCGTAGGGACGCTGAAACGACTGGTGTGAACCGTTGCCAACAAGTTCCCATCGAGATCCGTGGGTGCGCCGAACACTGCAAGTGAGTGCTGAGGATCGTCGCAAGAGCTGATCGGATATTCGATCGGAGACGTGCGCGAAATACTGTACGGCACGAGCTGCCCTTGCGCTGCGGGCATGCGCATCCGACCGATGTATGTCTTCTCGCTGGTATCGAGATCGGTAATCCATGCCCCGTACCAAGTATCGCCCCCGGCTTCCGTCAGGTCCGGCGCGACGCGCATCTCGTACGTGTGGCAGACTTGCCAATCGAATTTGACGTGGATGGTCAGCCACGAAATGCCAACGGCGGTGTCGGGCGCAACGCGCGCGTCCGGGAACGCGATGTCCCCGAGCTCTGCTTCAGTGGGCGGTCCCGAAAGCCAAAACGCGAGCATCTTGGTGTACTCACGCACGGACTTATCGGTCGGATCCGGCTCGTAAATGCCCTCGGCCTGGAGCCCGAGCACACCGACCGCGCCCTGTTCGAACGAGAACTGATGGGCCCAATAATAGCCACTTTGCGGACTGATTGCGCCTTTCGGGCGAACGATGTCGCGTTCGATCATCAGCGTCCATTTCACGCCGCTTGCTGGCCGTGACCAAGTCCAATCCGTGGAGGTCTCCGTTGCACCCAATTCGGGCCCCGCCGCGTTCAGACGTCCAGGATCCCCTGCTTGGTCGCATGCGACGGGGAGCTCCAACTTGGTCGACCCATCGCGTAAACCCGAGTCCATCAGCTCGGGCAAGGACATGCCCGAACCACTGTCGATGGGTTCGTGGGGCAGCGTGTCGGTGGGAGCGACGGGAGTCGGAATCGCTGGCGTCGGGTCGGGGACGACGCTCGGAGGGGCCACTGTCGGGACGGACGTCACAGGACGACCTGCATCGCCCTTGATGGCGGCCAAACGCCGCCATGCGCCCAGCGAAACGTCCTCTGAACAAGCGGATCCCAACACGGCCAGGATCGCGGCAACGCCCAGCACGAGGTTCGCGCTCAAGAGGTCGCGTGGCAGCGCGCGGCGAGACGAAGCTGACCGCATCGCGCCCGTCAGTGTTGAGGCTCGCTTGGGACGTTCTCGCCCACCAAGGAACGCACCCGCCGCGCGTAAGGTCCGTTGGGGGAACGCGCGAGAAACGAACGGCCCAAAGAACGAGCGGCATCGCGTTCACCTAGCGCCGAAAGCGCTTCGATGCGCAGGACGGTCGCTTCGGTTCGCAGTCCGCCTTTGGGGAAGTCACGCGAATACTCGTCTAGCAAGCGCATGCAGCGGTTGGCATCACCAGCGCGCAACGCGCCGCGCGCCGCATCGATTCGCGTGAGCTCACCGCCGAGCGAGTCCGCAGCGCCCGAGCTGCGCACTCGCCCGCTCGAACGGGCCGACGATGGCGTGGCGGCGGGTTCCAAATTCGGGTTTTGAACGGCGTTCGGCTCCACTGCGGGCCCGGGCGTCGCATCGCGCTTGGCGGGAAGCTCGACTACCGGCGCCACTTGGGCAGCCGTCACGGGCGTTGGGGCCGTGTCCACGGGTTGTCCCGAACCGCGCATGACCCCGAACGCGCCGAACCCGACCAACGCGGCAATACCGCTGAGCGCTAGCCCCTTGGCGACGACGCCGCCAGCTAAACCCCCCCCACCCGCCAAACCAGCACCAGCTAAGCCAGCACCAGCGCCACTGGCACCGGCGGCACCCTTGCCGAGGGCCGCGGTCGTAGCCTTGGTGACCGCCGAGGCGTGCCCACTGGAAGCGGCACCCTGACCGGCGACCCCACCTTTGCTCGCGGCGAGGGCCGGTTTTGCAATCGGACTTTCGAGACTGCCGACACTAGCCGCGCTCGGCAGCAAGCCCGTACCGATGCCCAATGCTCCAAGCACGGCGCGTCGACTGCCGTCAGGCATCTGATCCTTGCGCCCAGCGCGGAGCAGGTTGCGCTCGAAATCGGTAGCGCCGGCTTCCATGAGCCTCTGAGGTTGAGGTTCGGTCATCGGTCAACTCCGGCTTGTGAATCCTGTAGCAGTAGCGCTGCTTCGTGAAAAAGAACGCGCGCGCGTCGCAGGCGTGTCGCGACGGTTCCACGGGGGATGGCAAGGTAATCTGCGACCTCCCCAATGGACAACTCTTCGAGCTCGAACAGCACGAACACGGCGCGCACGTCGGGAGGCATGTTGTCCAGCACCCGATCCAACAGGTCACGCGCTTCGGAACGTTGAGTGTGCAGCTCAGGATCGATCACCGCGTCCACGGGCCGCAGCGACAACTGCTGTTGGGCGTTTTCACGCCGCTGATTGGCGCGCCGCGTGTTGGAAGCGACGCGCACTGCAACCGAGATCAAGAACGCACGCTCGCTGCCCCCACGAATCAGGGCCAATTTGTCGTGCGCGATCAGGAACACTTGCTGGGTCGCGTCGTCCACCTCGGCTGGCGGAACGCCGAAGCGTTTGAGCGAGCGCCAAACGAAGTCCAAGTGGTCTACTACGAACTTGTCGAACGGAATGCTGGCAGCGTTGACCCCGCTAGCCTCCGCCACGCCGTTCACCTGTTCGAGCGTGACGTTCGGATATGCGTCGCCGGATGCCGCATTGCTGTCAGCGCCATCGCTTGCACTCGACTCGCCATTCGCATCAACTCTCAAAGCTTCACCGTTCAAGATCGAGGCTTGGGGCAGGGCAGCGCGTTGGCCATTGGTCATGAGCTGCGGCCTGAGCGATATGTCTCGAAGCTTGGCCACCGCGGCAGGGTTCGCGAGGTTTGCTCTCGACATCCACTCATCGTTAGCACAAGGCACTACTCTCACGTCGACAAGAGTCGCACACATTCAACGCGGAAACCCGCGACCCGTTGAATTTTAGCCGTGCGGAGATCCGTGCAGGTGCAACGCTCTGAATCGGCGCGCGATCGCCGGCGTCATGGATCCTTGGACGCTAGAAAAATCGAGACACGTGCCGGCGTTTCGAGCGCTCGATTGTCGAGCGCCAAATACCATTCGGCGCGACCGGACATCGCCGACCCGCGCCCGCGAAACTACGAATCGCATTGGGAAATTGGCTCAAGCGACGGGGTGCGGCTGCCCGAACCCCGGCGGGTAACCCGGAAAGCCTTCGCCGAACACCAGCGGCAAGGCGCCTGCCGACATGGCCCGCACGACGCACGCACGCCCTTGGAGGTGGCTCGGTGTCAAATCTGCGAACGACCATTGCCCATTCGAAGCCGGCAGAACGAGGTGTGGTTGCCTTGCGAGCCAGCTGCGAAGCCCGGCGTTCGCACCTGCCCAGAGCGAGTACTCTTGATGGTAATGGGCATCGGGGGTAACCGCCGGGCAGTGCTCGGGGATCTGTTCACCCCACAGAAACGCCGCGCGCTGGGTGAACTCCCCGAGCGCGGCAGACGACGCGTCCGCGAGTTGGCGGCGCGCGCCCAGGCCGATCACCGTGGGGTCTGCAGGTGAACGCGGAAACCCTATGCCCATCACGACCCAAAAGCCAAGCCATTGGCAGCACGAGATGTGCACCTCGAGCAGTTCGTCGAAATCGTGCCAGGGTTGTGCGTCGAGCGCGCCCAAAGCTTGCCAAGCCTGCGCACCGAACCAGGTCCGCAGCACCAGATCGCGCTCGATGGCCTCTGCCTGAGCGCGCTCGCACGCGGTATCCCAGTCAGGCGCGATGGCAACTCCGTTGGAACGGGCGTAGCGCCAACGCTCGGGCTGCGAGCTCTGGGGAAACACGTCGGCACAGCCGATGCGTCCCAACGGCTCTTTCTGTCTCGAGTAAACAGCGAAGCTCTCGCCGGAAGCGATCGCGCCGCAGATCGACAAGCGCTCAACCAGTTCGAAATACGCTCGGCGTAATGCTCGGGGCTGGACCGATTCGTCACCGCGTTCGACGGCGCTGCCGGTGCAGAGCTCGCCTGCAATCTCACTACTGAAGCCCACGAGCTGCAGCTCGAGCGCGCCCAACTGCGTGCTATCGATAAACAGTTCGGGCGCTGTCGCCCCAGGCGGTAGCGGACACTCCTCGGCCAGGGCCGAGAGCAGCGCATCGGGGGTTTTCGCTGAAGTCACGTGCAGGTAGCCCGCCGCTTCACTTGACGTGCAGACCGCATTCGCGTTGCGTCTCGAGCTCCCACCACCAGCGCCCGGCTCGTTCGTGCTCAGCCGGTCGAATCGCGCGCGTACAAGGTTCACACCCGATCGAAACGAAGCCCGTGTCGTGCAAAGCGTTGTACGGCACGTCGTTCTTGCGGATGTACTCCCAAGTCTTGGCGGAGGACCAGTTGGACAGCGGATTGAACTTCAAGAGTTTGCCGTTTGCGCCCTGAAATGCGGGATCGTCCTGGGCCACCGGCAAGTCGGCCCGGGTAACGCTCTGGTCCTTGCGTTGCCCGGTGATCCAGGCGTCGAAGCCCGTGAGCACGCGCCGCAAGGGGGCAACCTTGCGAATGCCGCAGCACTCTTTGTGACCATCCTCGTAGAAACTGAACAGTCCCTTCTTTCGCACGAAGGGTTCGAGCTGCGCCGCATCCGGGGAGACGATTTGGATCTCGATGCCGTAGTGAGAGCGCACCTTGTCGAGGAAGCGATAGGTCTCGGCGTGCAAGCGGCCCGTGTCGAGGGAGAACACCGAGAACGGCAATCCGGTCTTGGCAGCGATGTCGATCAGCACGACGTCCTCCGCACCGCTGAAGGAGATCGCGCAGCGCGCGCCGAAACGCTCGAGCGCGTAACGCACTACCGTTTCGGGCTCCGCGCTTTCGAACCGCTCCGCCAGCTGTTCACCGGCCGCAGCCTGGTCGCTCGGCCCCGTGGGCGCGCCCGATTGGGCAGTGCTCGCCGGAGCGAACGTATCCTTCATGAACTTGATGGTGCTGGTATACACCTGTGGAGACCCCGAAGCCTGCTCGACGATGAAGAACGGGGCAAGTTCGACCCCATACTCCTTACCCAAGCGCATGCCCTCCGAGTTCGGATCTCCTTCTTTGGCCCACACGATTCTATCGATACGCTCCCAGTAACCGCGCTCCCGCAATACCTGCTCGGCTTGGGCGCATTTCGCGCACGGCTCCCCACTCAGGAGCTGCTTTTTGACCATCGTGATTCGGCTGGACATCAGTGCCGGCAACATCGGGCCCCTCGCGCGACGGGTCAACCCATCCGCGGGCGTCGGCGGCCGTTTGGCCAATCACCTGCTTTGCTTGCACAGCAAGCTGCCCCCGAGTTTCGGATCTGCTCTAAGCTGTCGAGCAATGCGCTGCAGTGCCTGCGGAGCCGGAATTGCGCCGACCGATTTGAGCTGCCCCTACTGTGGGCAAGTGACGGCCCAGGGCGCCTGGCACGCAAAGCAAGCAGAACTCCAGGCCAGCGTCGAAGCGGCAGCGGCCCTCGCCGAGCAGCAACGGCAACGGCTCGAATTGCAGGCCCAGGCCAAAACGGAGTTGGATCGCTCGGCCACACGAGCCTTGTTCTGGAGCCTCGGAGGTCTGGTCCTGTGCTGCGCCTTCGTGCCGAGCATCGTCGGCATCGCGATGGCGCTGCGCGCGCGCAAACTGGCGCACGCGCATGGGTTGCCAATACCCAGCAGCGTCACGGTCGCGCTCGTGATGGCCATCTTGGGTCCGTTGTGCGGCGCGGGGCTGATCGCCATCGGTGCTTTGGATTCACAGAAGCGCGAAGCTCGAATCGCAGAAATCGATGCGACACTGGGCGACGCGGTCACCCAAGCCGAGCTGACACAGAAGAACGCCTGCTTGCTCGCAGAGAAGCGCTTCCTGACCGATGGTTTCGAGGGCAACAAGAGCTTCGATCGCTTCGAATGCGATGGTAAGTTGCTACCAACACAAGCTCGGGCAGTGTTGAACGGCATGCGCGTGACGGTGAGCAGCAAGCCATTGGTGCTGTCGGCCTGTCTGAGCAAAGGTGAGCGTTGGAGCGTTGCCGGTTTCAGCCGCAACGAGTGCAAGGAGCCAGAGTTCACGGGCCCCTGACGCCGTGCAGCGAGCCGTCGCTTTCGCCCCTGTTTCAACCAATCGCGCAGCGATCGCGCTTTGCCGCCCGACAGGCCTGGGATAGCATGGCCCCATGCGAGGGTCCCCGTTTCGTTCGTCGTCTTGTTTGGCTGCTCTGATTGCGTTTGGCAGCTTGTCGCTCGGCTGCGGCAAGCAGGGAGCGGTACCGCAACTACCCGATTCACCTGCCGCAGAAATACCAATCAAACGAGTCGTGCTGTATCAGAACGGCGTTGGCTACTTCGAACGCGAAGGCCTGGTGGATGGCAACCAACTGACGCTACAGATCAGGCCGTCTCAGATTAACGATATCCTGAAGTCGTTGACGGTCGTGGACGCCGCAGACGGACGCGCCGTCAGCGTCTCTTTGCCGCTGGAGAAGAGCGGCGACCGCGTCCTGACCGAGTTGCCGGAGCAAGTCCGCAACGCCAACGGCTTGCTGCAGATCTTGTCCGTGTTTCGCGGCGCGAGAGTCGAGCTCGAGACGCGCTCGGGCGGCGTCGCGGGTCGCATCGTCGGCGTCGAGAGCATGGAGCAACGCGTCGGCGATCACGTGGCGACGATTTGGCGGGCAACGGTGCGCACCGACGAAGGTGAGATCGCGGTCGTCGCCGTCGACGACATCAGCAAGGTTTTGATCCTCGACCGCACGCTCGCCGTGGGCTTGGAACAGAGCTTGGACGTGTCTTTGAACGAGGGCGAATGGAAGCCCACGACCCTGGCAATTCGGCTTGCCGGCAATCCGGAGCACCGGTTGCGCGCGAGTTACATCGTGGAAATGCCGCGCTGGAAGCCTGCTTATCGCATCGTGATGGCGAATCCCAAGCCCTTGCTTCAAGGCTGGGCCGTGGTCGACAACGTATCGGGTGAACAGTGGAAGGACGTGCATTTGAGCCTCGTGGCAGGCGCACCCTTGTCGTTCATTTACGACCTACATTCGTCGCAGTACACGCAGCGCGTCGACATGAGTCCTCAGGGACGCCAAGTGGCCATGGCACCCCCGGTCGAGGAGGGGGGCACCGCCGAGTATGCGAAGAGCGAAGCGGCGCCCGCCGCCCCCGAGCCAGAAGCATCGATGGACTACGACGATGAGTCCGCGGCGATGGGCGCCGGTGCGGGCATGGGCTCTGCATCGCGCGACATGATGGTCGGCGGCGCGCTCAAGAAAGCCAGTGCCCCGCGTCGTCCAGCTCCTGCGCCAGCCCCACCGGTCGCGCTCGAAGCGCCCGCGGCGCAAGTCGATCAACTGTTGGAGTCGCAATCGGGGCCGAGCGTCAATGGCGCCCAAGTCGGGTCGCTGTTCCGCTACGACATCGCCGATCCCGTCACGGTGCCCGACCGCTCTTCGACGTTGGTGGCGATCGTGAACAAACGCGTCTCGGCCGACGAAGTCGTGCTGTTCCGCCCGGACTACGAGGGCGGTCCACTGGGACAAACGCCGTATCGCGCGATCAAGTTCACCAACGACACTCCCTACACTCTGGAGAAGGGCCCCGTGACGCTGTACACCGGCAGCACTTTCTTGGGTGAAGGCTTTCTCGATCGCGTCGAACCCGGCGCGACCCATTTCGTGAGCTACGCCCTGGACGGCAAGGTCTCCCTGAACTCGGACTACAGCACCAAAGAGGAAGGCGGGCGACTACTCAGCATCGTCGATGGCCAGATCTTGAGCGAAGTCCTGGTCGAGGAGCGCACGACCTATACGATCAAGAATCTGAACAAGGAAGCCGTCACGGCCTACGTCAAAGGTGAACGTCGCAGCGACTGGAAACTGAGCAATCAACCCCAGGGAACGGTCGAGACGCCCAATGCATTGATCGTCCCGGTCAGCGTCCCTGCCGGCAAGAGCGCGGACTTGCCCATAATCTGGACCAAGACGATGGAGCGCAACATCGAAATCGGGACGGACATCGGCACCACCGTGTTGAAGCTCTACTTGCAGGGCGGCCACGTGCCGCCCGAGATCGCCAAGACGCTCAAAGAAGTGCTCGATACCAAGAGCTTGCTGCAGCAAAATCAGACGGACAGCGCACGAGTTCGCGGCCAATACGATGACTCGAGTCGCGACCAAGCACGCGTGCGTGACAACTTGGATACTCTGCGCAAGACCAAAGGTAACCAGGCACTACAAGCGCAGCTGGCACAAAAGCTCGCCAAGCAGGAGGAAGAGCTCGGCAAGCTCTCGGGCAAACTGGTCGAGCTTTCCGAGGCTGGCGCAGCGCTCGAACGCCGCTTGACGGTCTTGATCAAGAACGTGCGGCTGAGCAAAGCCGAGTGAACGAGCAACCCCCTACCTGAAGGCGAGCGGATTGGGCGTCCGTGACGAACAAACCTCCCAGTTTCAAGGACTTGGTTCCCGGCGTCGTGCCGTTCGAGCGCCCGCAGCCCAAACGCGATGCAGCGGCTGCCATCCCCAGCAGCGCCGCGAACCCAGTCGTGGTCAAGCGGCGCCCAGAGCCGCGCTTCCGAGTCGAAACCCAGGGCGAGCTCGTGTTCGGATACGCCGACGGGGCGTCCTTCAGATCCGCCAGTGAGTTGGGGATGCTCGGGCCCGACTTGCCCTGTCAGCGGGTCGATCTGCATCGCATGCCGCGTTCACGAGCGCTCGCAACTCTCGCGAGCGCGGTGGCTGCCGCAATCGCAGCAGGCGAACGCTACTTGCTCGTGATCTGCGGGCGCGGCACGCACTCGGGCACGGGCGGCGCTGTCTTGCCAGAGGCCGTCGTCGAAGAACTCAGCGGCTCACTGGCACGCTACGTGGTTGCGTTTCGCACCGCACCTCCCGGACTTGGAGGCTCGGGTGCATTCATGGTGCGCTTGGCCCGAGCGCACCGCTAGCCTGCGCCCCGCCGGCGCCGGCTCTTCCACTTGGACTTCGCTTTGAGAGGAGATCCACTGTGGGGCGAGGCGGTGCTCGGGATTGCGCTCATGGGCGTCGCGTTCGAAGGCAGCGATTGCAGCTCGACCTCTGGGGCCTTGGCCTGCGAATTGCGCTTCTTCTTTCGCTTGTCCCGTTTGCCGCGGCGACTGGGTTCCCCTCTTCGCGAGGGAGAACCGTTCGCCGCCGACCGTGGCAGGCTTGGTGCCGCTGGCGACTCGTCCAGCGC
The DNA here is from genome assembly GCA_036263015.1 of Polyangiaceae bacterium. Lineage (GTDB taxonomy): Bacteria > Myxococcota_A > Polyangia > Polyangiales > Polyangiaceae > SZUA-265. The sequence goes on from DATAHU010000243.1 coordinate 174,010, forward strand.
CGTCTCGGCGCTCTGCGGCGAGGGCACGCGTTCACTTGCTGGCATCAACGCGGCTTCTCCGGTCAAGTCCGCAATCAGCTGAGGCGCTGGTGTGCTGGCGGGCTCCAACAACGAGGGCGGTAAGCTCAGCACTTCGGGCTCCAGCTCGACTGGCTGCCCGGGATTGGGCCGCCGCTCGATCGGCAACGGCGGCGGAGTGCGTGGCACAGGAGAATTGGAGGGAGCCGCGCCGAAGCCGAGGCTAGACGCGGTGACGGCGCTCGAAGGGGGCGTCGTGCGTGGCGGAGGGGGCGGTGCTGTCTTGGGCGGCGGAGACAAGCCAGCGATGCGCAGCGGTGGCGGTAACTTGGGCAAGCGCTTCGGTGCGGCCGGGGTTTCGCTCGGCGTCATGCCTACGGGAACGATCGGCGTAAGCAGTGTCAAGTTATCAGCATTGGGTTTCGGCGCAGGTGAACTACCAGCGCCCAGCCAACGTTTGAGCGCGCCCGCCGCGCGTGTCCAAACCGAATCGAGCGGGACGGGCTCCACGATCGGCGCGTCGAGCCACTCTTTGATCTTGCTGATTTCGGGCGGCGGCGTCGTGAGCCCGGTGCTCGGCTGCAGCGGCAACTCGGCCAAGTCGAGTGACCAGAGCAGCTCGTCCCAACAGGCGCGCAGCGTCGGGAAGCGCGCGTCGATGTCGATCGCGAGCACTCGTTTGACCCAATCGTCGATGCGCGCAGGTAACTCGGGCCGGTGCTTCAGCAAGCTCGGCCTCGGCGCCGTCGTGACCGCGACCAGCGTCTCGTGCATCGCCATGTTGGGGAATGGCAACTCGCCTGCAAGCGCACGGTACACGATCACCCCGAAGGCGTAGATGTCCACGCGGTGATCGGCGTCACGTCCCTGACCTTTCCACATCTCGGGCGCGATGTAGCTGGGTGATCCCATCACCATCCCCGTGGCTGTGACGCGACGCGAATCGGTGAGGCGCGCGAAACCAAAGTCGAGCAAGCGTGAGCCCCCGCCCGCGGCTTCATCGATGACGAAGATGTTACCGGGCTTGAGATCGCGGTGGATGATTCCGACGGAGTGAGCCTTGATCAGGGTCGTCGCGATGGGTTCGAGGATTTGCCACAGCCTGTGCGCAGAACAGCGCTGACCTCGGTTCTCCAATTGCACGAGCCAACTCTCGAACTCTTGTCCGTGCAGAAGCTCCATGACCAGGCACAAGGCCCCGTGTTCTGCCGTGCACAGATCGAGAAACTCGACGGCATGGGTACCCGAAAGCGCGACCAGTGCTTGCTGTTCACGCGCAATGCGCTCGACCGTTTCTGGGTTCTTCGCGGCTCGCCCTTCGATGACTTTGACCGCAACCAACTTGTCCGTAGTGCGATCGCGCGCACGCCAAACAGCCCCCTGCCCCCCGCGACCAATCACGTCGAGCAGCTCGTAACGTTGGGCGATCACCTCGCCGACGCCGCTCTCGGAACTCATGCGCTGAGCTTACGTCGCCGGGCGTGGACCTCGGAACAGTTTTGAAACGTCGGGCCGTGCCGAGCACGACCCGACGGCCTGGCCCGAGATCCCGAAACCCGATCGCGACGCCAGTGAATCGGCAAAGTGCAGGCTTTACAGGTGCAAGTGCCCGTCGCAAACCAATACGCACGTGCCACCGACGCGAACTGCCACGGTCCGAGGACCGCGCTTTTCAGCGCGCACGTGGAGCAGACTGCGCCTGAAGTCCCCCGCGCCGCGTTCAGCTGCGAAAGTGTGCTCTGGCCCGAGTTGCTCGCAAAGGTAACCCGCGAAGCAGGGGATCGCCGAGCCGATGGGCGGATCTTCGTTGACGCCGATCTGCGGCCCCAACAAACGGCAATGGTAACCCGACGAGGGGAACTCCGTCTCGCGGCTGAACAGCAAAGCCTCATGCGAGAGCGTCGCAGGAGCGGACGAGTTTGCCCACGCTGCGTAGTCGAACTTGGCTTTGCGCACCGCCGCGAAGCTGCGCACTGGAACGATCAAGTACGGGTGCTCGGTGGACACGACCATCGGGTGGTAATCGGTGACGGCGAGATCCGATTCGTCGAGCGAGAAAATGCGCGCCAGCTCTTGGTTGGGTGGCGTGAAGCGGTCGACCGAGTAACTCGCCTCGAGCCCAAACTCGCAGTAGCGCGGTCGGCCCTCGCGCTCGGTCACGGTGCAACGAATCGGACCGACCGTTTCCTCGAATACGAAACTGAGCGCGTCATCCGTTACCTTGATCCCCTCACTGCTGCCGGTGATGTCTCCGATGGCCGTCAAGACGTGTGCGGCGGCCACCGTCGGGTGTCCCGCGAACGGCAGTTCCTTGAACGGCGTGAAGATCCGCAAACGCCGCGCGTTGGAGGGACTGTGTGGGGGCAGGACGAACACCGTCTCGGAGACGTTGAACTCGCGCGCGATCTTGCGCATCGTGGTGTCGTTGAGGCCCCTTGCGTCGGGTAAGACGGCGATTTGGGCCCCTTCGAAGGCGCGGTCCGTAAAGGCGTCGACTATGTAGTATCGGTAGCGCATGGTGGCTCGGGTTAGTCTCCACCAAACGAGGTCAGTGGCACAACGAGTCTCGCTGTCAGCAACAGGCGATGTTGCACCCGGCCGAGGTGCAACAGGCGCAGAGCGGCACAACTTTGTCGGAATTGCCCTGATCGCTTTGTTCGGACCGTCGAACACTTGCAGGATTGAGCGGCTGAAACGCGGCCTGCGAAGCGCCGAAACACTCGCAACAGGACAATGAAGGGCTTGGCATGCCTTCTGCATACTAGTGGGCATGGCACAGCGGGTCGTGGAGGTCAGAGTCGTGGAGCGGGGGGCGAAGCTCCCAGCAGCGGCGCCCGAAGTGGGTCCCGACGTGGTGGTACTGCGCCAGCGAGTCAGTGAGAGCGCGCGCAGTTTCGCGAGTCGGGTCGCGACGCGACTTCGCTCGCTGCGCGAAGGACAAGTGCATGTGAAGCGCGCCGAGCTCAATCTCGGTAGCAGCTCGGAGCTATCGATTCGGATCGCCCTGGCGCGGGCCATCCTGTGTCTGCTCCCGGCATTCCAAACCGAGCTGCTGCTCAGCGTGCCCGTGGGCGCCAGTATTGGCGAGCAACGCGATCTGCACGCGCTCTGCGACGTGCTCGACGCACAACTGTCCGGATCTGGGACAACCGTCCGCGCCGTGTCGTAACGGCGCGACAATTGGCGCGGGTGTTGCGCGGACACGACAACAGGCGCGATGTCTGCGATCCACTCGCCGAGCCGTGAGCACACATAGGTTGCAAATTTCGTGGCGATTGTGCGCCACACGGGCATCCGCTATGACGCCGCGACTTTCAGCGTGCCCATGCCCAGCCTCGGACGAGAAGCTCTCAAGACCGTTGCCCGCTCGCCTGTCGCGTTGACTTGCCTGGCCCTGGCAGCATGCGGTGCCGAACCCGTTCGCGCGCCCGCAGCCGCTCCGCCCACAGCGCCACAAGTTAACGAGGCCGCCGCGCCCGAAGTCCTGCCCGCTGAGCAAGTGCTGTTCAGCTTGCGCGGGCGCGAAGCCACGGCGCGACAGTGTTTCGATGATGGGCAATCGCGCGGCGCGGTGCGCGTGGCGTTTCGCGTGCAGGCCGACGGACAGGTGCGTTCACCCGCCGTCGAAGAGTCGACGCTCAACCAGCCCGAGGTCGAGCGCTGCTTGACCGACTTCGTCACCCTCTTGCATTTCGACCCTCAATCGAACCCGCGCTCTGCTTCGTGGACGTTCGTACATGGGCTCGGCGACCCCCAAATCTTGGTGCAGGCCAACAAGCGAGCCAAAGCACGCTTGAAGCGCGGCAAAGCGAAGGGCTTCGACAGACCCCAGGGAGCTAGAGCCCGCGGCCGCTACAACGGCGCACGCATCGACAACAAGTCCGGCGGACAGCTGGAACCGCGCGCGATCGACAACGTCGCCGAAGCCGGTTTTCGACTCTACGGGCACTGCCTGCGCGATGGGCTCGTGCGCAACACTTATCTGAGCGGCCGCGTGCTGTTGCATTTCGCGATCACCGAGGACGGCCACGTCACTGACGTCCGCGACGCGGGCTCGGACTTACCCGATCTCGACGCGATCGATTGCATCGCGCAAGGCTTCTACGCGCTGCAGTTCCCGGCGCCCAGTGGTGGCAGTGTAGGCGTCACTTACCCGCTGATCTTGAACGAAGAGTGACTAGAATCAGGCAACCCGAAAGTGCCCACAGTCAGCACAGTTCAATGAGCACACGCCTTCCCTATCAGGATCCAGAACTCAGCCCCGAAGCGCGCACTGCCGATCTACTCGGCCGCATGAGCCTCGAAGAAAAAGTCGGTCAGATGGTGCAGGCCGATGGCCGCGTCGACGCCGAGACGCAAGTCCGAGAACGCCGGGTTGGGTCGTTCCTGCACATCTTGGGTGAGACCACCGTCGGTTTGCAAAAGCTCGCGGAACAGACGGGTCTCGGCATCCCGTTGATCTTCGGCATCGACGCCATCCACGGCCATGCGTTTTGGCCGGGGGCGACCGTGTTCCCGACACAGCTCGCGCTCTCTTGCTCTTGGAATCCAGAGCACGTCGAGCGCATGGGTCGGGTTGCAGCCAAAGAGATGCTGTGCACGGGTTTACACTGGACGTTCTCGCCAGTGCTATGCCTGACGCGCGATCTGCGCTGGGGCCGTGTCGGCGAAACCTTCGGCGAAGATCCGTACCTGATCGGCGAGTTGGGCAAAGCCGCCGTGCGCGGCTATCAAGGCGATGATGTCGGCGCGCCGGACAGCGTGTTAGCTTGTGCCAAGCACTACGCAGGTTATTCCGAAACCGTCGGAGGCATGGACGCCACGGAAGCGGAAATCTCCGAGCGCAAGCTCCGGACTTACTTCTTGCCGCCGTTCCGCGCGGTCGCACAGGCCGGCTGTCGGACGTTCATGACCGCCTATCAGTGCATCGACGGCGTGAGTTGCGTCCTCAACCGTTGGCTGCTGACGGACGTGCTGCGCGGAGAATGGGGCTTCGACGGCTTCGTCGTCACCGATTGGGACAACGTCGGGCGCGCCTACAAGATGCAGGGCTTGTATCCGTCGATCGGCGCGGCAGTGCCGGCCTCCGTGCACGCCGGCAACGACATGATCATGGTCACGCCCGAGTTCTACTCGGCTTGTCTCGAGCACGTGGCGAAGGGAAACATCGAAAAGGCTGAACTAGAGCAAGCCGCGCGCCGCGTGCTGCGCGAGAAGTTCGCGCTCGGGCTGTTCGATCACAAGCGCTATCCGAAGCTCGAGCGCATCCCCGAAGTAGTCGGTTCGAGTGAACACCGGGAAGGGCTCTTGCCCGCAGCACTCGAGTCGATCGTGCTGCTCGAAAATCGCGTTCTTCAGAGCGGGCAGCCCACGTTACCCATCCCGAGGAGCGTCAAGCGCATCGCCGTGCTCGGTCCCAACGCTGACGATCCGCTCGCTCAACTCGGCGATTGGTCGTTTGGCAGCGGCCAGGCTGGCCTCAAGACGGGTAGCCACCCGAGGCACACCGTCAGCACCGTGCTCGATGGAATTCGCGAACGAGGGCAGCGCGCCGGAGTTCAGGTCGAGTATTGCCGAGGCGCCCAGGTGCTCGATCCCGATCCGAGCGAAATCGCGACGGCGGCCGAGTTGGCGCGCAATGCAGATCTGGCCGTGGTGGTGGTGGGTGATCACTTGGAGCTGATCGGCGAAGAGTGTGACCGCTCCAATCTCGATTTGACCGGTGGACAGAGCGCCCTGCTCGAGGCGGTCAAAGCCACGGGCACGACGCTGGTCGTCGTGTTGATCAACAGCAAGCCGCTGTGCATCCCTTGGGTTGCGGCCAACGCGGACGCCGTGGTCGAGGCCTTCAATCCCGGCATGCGCGGGGGAGAAGCGCTCGCCAAGATCCTGTTCGGGGACGAGGTCCCCTCGGGCAAGCTCACGGTGTCTTTCGCCAAAAGCCTGGGGCAAAGCCCCGTCTACTATCAACGCATCCCCGGCTGGCATCTGAGCAAGCACGGCCACTACGATCCGGAGCCGCTTTACGCCTTCGGCTACGGGCTCAGCTACACCCGCTTCGCCTATTCGAACTTGCGCCTGGACGACGCGCGCATCGGCGCCGGGCAAAGCGTGCGAGCCAAGGTCGACGTCAGCAACGTTGGTTCACGCGACGGGGTAGAAATCGTTCAGCTTTATCTCAACGACCGATTCACGAGCCTGAGCACGCCGAGCAAGACGCTCAAAGGCTTCAAGCGTGTTCCCATCGCCGCTCGCGCCACGGCCACCGTCGAATTCGAGATCCCGTACGCCGAACTGTCGTTCGTCGGGCGCGATGGCAAGCCGGTCTTCGAGTCCGGTGAGTTCGACGTGCTCGTCGGGGGCTCCTCCCGCGACCGCGATCTGCTCCAGGCTCGCTTCGAGTTGGTGCTCTGACTCTCGGGCGCCGCGTATCGGGGGACGTCCACTGCAGTGGGCACCCGCACAGGGGGGCTGTCCAGGATTCTGGTCACTGCTTCACCGATCCCAGGCAAATCCCCGTGTTTTGAGGTTGGCGCGAGGGTTGCTTTTAGGAGCAACCATGACCGACCTCACCGTCTCCGAGTATGCCCAACCCCTGCGCGCGCCAGCAGACGTTTCGGCGCTTCCTCTAGGATCCCTCGCCCCCGTCGAATACGTGCCCACTTCGTGGGCCGAAGTTTGGTCTCAACTGCTCGGGGCACGACTCAGATTCCGTTCGACCATGTGGGCGAACGATCGCTGCGTCGTCGTGTTCCAGCAAAGCCGCAACACCGCCCGGCAGTTCGCACTCACCGATCGAGAGCTGATCGTCCTGCAGCGCGCCCTGCGCGGCGAAAGTCAGAAAGAGATCGCCCAAACTCAGGGGCTCTCCGCTTCCACCATCGGCGCGTCGCTGAAGTCGGCGATGCTGAAGTTGGGCTTCCCTTCGCAGCGCCACACCGCGCCGATCGCAGCACTGACGCTGAGCCACGAGCGAAACTACGGAGCTGGCGTGCTCGATCGTCCGCCGGTTTACACCGTCGGCCGCAGTGATCTGGTGCTCGCTGCAACCGCGGCCGCCGACTGGTCACGGGTCCCGGGCCTCACCGCGAGTGAACTCGAGATCACGCGCTTGATGATCCAAGGGCGCCCCAACAACGAGATCGCCAAGAGCCGCGAGACGTCTTTGCACACGGTCGAGAACCAGGTGGCGTCGCTGCTGCGCAAAGCCGGAACCCGCAATCGTTTCGAGCTGATGAAGAAGCTGTACGGCGCACTGCCCGATTGATCGAAGGGGATTGACGGGGAGGGATTCGCTGGTTTTCGAGGGATCCGGGCGTTCGGATTGGGTGGCCGCCCGAGCGCCGATTGAGGAGCGACAAGACGCAGTGTTTCACTGAGCGGGGGTCGCCCTTGGCGAAGCTTGCTGGCAGAGTCAGGCGCGCTGCATGACTCTCGAAGACGAGCTCAAGGTCCTAATCGTTCGCGAGCTGAATCTAGCTGACGTTCAGCCCGAACAGATCGATACGAGCGCCCCCTTGTTCGGGGCGGGCCTGGGGTTGGATTCGATCGACGCACTCGAACTCGCGGTGGCCATTCAGCGCGCGTATGGAGTGCAGCTCGAACCGGCGGATCCCGAGCAGCGAGGGGTATTGGAGTCGCTCGGTAGCTTGGCGAACTTCATCGCCAAGGCGCGCAGCGCCAAAACCCCCTGACCTGGGCCCGGCATGCTCTCCGTGTTAGGTGAACGCGACGCGCATGAGATCGTGGCGCTGCGCCAGCTCGGCCCTCAAACGCTGGCGCTGACGCGCCGCGAGCTGTGGGCGGCCTGCCAAAGCTTGAGCCGCGCGCTGTCCGAAATGCAAGCCGAGCGCTGTCTCGTCGTGAGCCGCAATCCCTGGCACGTGCTCACGGCCGCGCTGGCGACTTGGACAGCATCCGCCAAACGAATTTTGGCGCTACCGCCATCGTTGCTACCGCAAGTGATCAGTGAGCTCGCCGAACAAACCGGTGCCGTCGTGCTGAGCGATGGCTCGGTTTCGACTTCGCGTCCGGGCCTGCGCTTCTCGACTGCCCAAACGCAGCGCGATGCGTGGACCCCAAATTACGGCCACGAGAGCGAGACGGCCTGGGCCGCAACCAGCCAGCAGATGCTGACGCAGCTCTACGAGCAAGAAACGATCGCCGCGGAACTGTACACCTCCGGCACTACTGGCAACGCCAAGGCGTGCCCGAAAACATTGAGTCAGTTGCTCGGGGAGGCAGCCCTGCACGCGCGCACCGAGTTCGGTCCGTCGAGGCTCGCCGAAACGCAACCGCAGACTCCAAGCCACGCGCGCTCGGTGCTGTCGCTCGTCGACCCGACGCACATTTTTGGTTTGCTGTTCGGCGTCTTGGTGCCGTTCAGCGCCGGGGTGCCCTTCTGGTTTACAGAGGATCAGGCCGAGCGCAGCGCCTTGCTCGCCAGTGCCGGCGCGAGCGATTTGGTTGCCGCGCCGGCGCAACTGAGCGCGCTTTCGAGGGATCCGCGCTTCGCAGAGCGGGCGCTTCAAGGCGCGCCGCGACGCGTGTTCTGTTCGGGCGCGCCGCTCGACGCCCAACTCGGTCGAGAACTGATGGGCAAGGGCATCGAGGTCGTCGAGCTCTTCGGGTCAACCGAAACGGGAGGCATTGCGCGCCGGCGCAACGATGTCGATGGGGCCTGGCAACCCTTGGAGGGAGTCCGCGTCGACATCGACGTCGACCGACTGGTCGTACGTTCACCTTTTACGCTGCCCGCGAACGCGCCCGTGACGACGAATGATCGAGTGCGATTCTTCGGCAATTCCTTCCGACACTTGGGCCGTGCCGACGATGTGATCAAGGTCGGTGGGCGGCGCGTCGCGCTGCGGGACATCGAGCGCCAAGTGCTAACCCTGCCGCACATCACCGACGCTGCTGCCGTTGCGCTCCGTGTTCCAGGTTTACGCAATCACGAGATCTGTCTGGCCGTCGCCGCAGCCGAAGGGCGTTGGAGCGCACAGACGCTGCGCCAAGAGCTGCTCGATTTCTTCGAGGGCGCAGCGGTGCCGCGGCGGATTCGAATCTTGAAGGAGCTTCCGCGCGGGGCCAACGGGAAATTGCCGCGGGCAGCGCTGTTGGCGCTCTTCGAAGCGAGCGCCGGAGTAAATCGTGAACCCTGAACGTCGGCAGGAGGTGCTGGCGCTCGGGAGTCGGCCGCTCGAGATTCGCGACGTCGTGCGCGTCGCGGCGGGTCAACTGCAGCTCGAACTCGACCCGGCAGCGCGACGCGCGATGCTGGGAAGCACCAGACAGTTGGCTCGAGCGCTCGACTCAGGTCAAGCAGTCTATGGCGTAACCACCGGCTTCGGCGATTCGTGCACGGAATCTATCCCGCCTGCAGAGCGTCACGCGCTCGCTCTGAACTTGGTGCGCTTCCACGGCGCCGGACTCGGTCCCTTGTTCTCTGAAGCAGAGAGCCGCGCGATCACCGTGGCGCGCTTGGCGTGCTTGGTGCGCGGCTACTCGGCGGTTCGCCCGCAGATTGTCGAGCATTTGCTCACGCTCTTGAACGCAGGGGTCGTGGCGGCGATCCCTGCCCTCGGCTCGGTGGGGGCCAGCGGCGATCTGACGCCGTTGTCTTACGTCGCAGCCGTGCTGCTAGGTGAACGCGAGGTGCTTTGGAAATCCAAGAGCGAGCCTGCGCGCCCTCACCTTCAGCGACTTGGGTTGCAACCCCTGACGCTCGAACCGAAGGAGAGCTTGGCGCTGATGAACGGCACGAGCGCAATGACTGGCATCGCGTGCCTAGCGCTCGAACGCGCGCGGCGCCTGTGTCGCTGGTGCGCCGCGTTGAGCGCCGTCAATTGCGATGTGCTCTTGGGACAACCCGGACACTTCGCTGCCGAGTTGTTCAGCTTGAAACCGCACCCCGGCCAAGCTTTGGCCGCTGCCTGGATTCGCGCCGACGTGGGCCAGCGCTCGTCGCCCGCGCCCATGATTCAAGATCGCTACTCACTGCGCTGTGCGCCGCACGTCATCGGCGTCGCGCTCGACGTGCTCACTTGGGCCAGTCAATGGGTCGAGATCGAGCTCAACAGCGTCAATGACAACCCGATCGTGAGCGCGGACGCCATCTACCATGGCGGCCATTTCTACGGCGGCCACGTCTGTCAAGCCATGGACTCGCTCAAAGTGGCCGTCGCCAATCTTGCCGATTTGCTCGATCGCCAACTCTTGCACCTGTGCGACCCACGCAGCAACCGTGGACTACCCGCTAACCTCGCTCGAGGTTCCACGGCCCATCACGGCTTCAAGGCGTTACAGATCACGGCCTCGGCACTCACCGCCGAAGCGCTCAAGCTCACCACGCCGGCAAGCGTATTTAGCCGCAGCACAGAGAACCACAACCAAGACAAGGTCAGCATGGGCACGATCGCCGCGCGCGACTGTCAGAGCATCTTGGACCACGTGGAACGCGTTGCTGCCATCACGACCTTGGCCGCGGTGCAAGCCACCGAACTGCGCGCCACACATGAACACGGTCCCAGAGCGCGGGCCCTGGTGCAATCGATGCGCGCTCTGGTCCCGGCCAACACCGCCGATCGACGCATGGACGTCGATGTCGTCGCTGTCTTGGACAGCTATTCAAAGGGGTTGCTTGCACTCGGGGAGCTGGACGATGAGTGAATTGCCGCCCCCTGCGCGCGCTGGGCGAAGGAGCGAAATGAGCGCGCTCGACGCGCGCATGGCGGCGCAACGATTGGCGTTCGGACCGGTGGTGTTCTTCGCCACCAATGCGCTGTTGGAGCTCGGGCTCTTGAAACGCATCTGGGAAGCGGGAGAGTCAGGCATATCGAGCGCGGAACTCGCCTCCTTTAGCCACATTTCCGAATACGGAGTGAGCGTCTTGTGCGAATCAGCGCTCAGTGCCGGTATCTTGGAACGTGAAGGGTTGGCGCTGCGTTGTTCCAAGCTCGGTCACTTCTTGCTGCACGACCCAATGACGCGCGCGAACTTCGAGTTCGTGCGCGACGTCTGTTACACAGCGCTGCCCGCCCTCACCGACTCGATACGCGACGGGAAGCCGCACGGCCTAGCAGCGCTGGGCGGCGGTTCGACGATCTATGAGACGCTGTTGGCGCTGCCGGCCGGCACGCGCAACAGCTGGCTGCGTTTCGACCATTTCTACTCCGATGCCGCCTTCGGCGCCGCCGTCACGAAGGTTTTCGCTCACGAGCCGAGAACCATCTTGGACGTCGGAGCAAACACCGGGCGCTTCGCTCGAATTTGCTTGGAGCACGACGCCGAGGTCGAGCTTTGGCTGGTTGATCACGCTCCGCAACTAGAGCATGCCAAGTCCTCGCTCGCGGAGCTGGGCTTCGCCGCCCGCGTCCAGACGTTCACCAGGGACCTGCTCGATCCAGAGCTCCAGTTACCGGGCCCAGTGAACATCGTGTGGCTCAGTCAAGTGCTCGATTGTCTCCCTCCAGCCAACGCTTGCTCGGTTTTGACCAAAGCGCGCGAAGCGCTCGCGCCCGGCGGCAGGTTGTTCGTTCTGGAACCGTGTACCGATCTGCAGCCACACCCCGCAGGCGCCTTTTGCTTGAACCAGACGTCCCTGTACTTCGCTTGCCTCGCGAACGGCACCAGCCGCATGTACGATTCGGGCACTCTGCAGAGTTGGTTCGCTCAGACGGGATTCGTCCTCGTCGCGCGCCACGACGGCTTGGGCTACGGGCATTCGCTGTTCGAATGTGCGCGCGCCGAATGAACAGGTGAGCATGACACTGGGAGCCGTGCGCGTGACGGGCTGGTCGGTCCACAACACTCTGGGCGGCACGGTGGCGGAATTTCAGCGCGCCCTGGAGCACGGGCGCGTCGGGCTTACGACCGTGACAGAGCTGCCCGATGAGCGAGCCGGCATAGGGTTGCAGTTCCAGGCGTGCCTTGGTTCACTTGGTACCCTACAGCCATCCCTAGCGCTTTCAGCCGAGCAAGACACGCGGCAACTGCGCTTGGCCTGGCTAGGGCTCGCGCCGCTCTGGGGAGCGATCGAACGCGCCGGGCAACGCTGGGGGGCCGCGCGAGTGGGGCTCTTGCTCGGCACGTCTACCGGCGGGTTGCGATCGAGTGAGCTCGCCTATCCCGACATTGCATGCTCTGGGTTACCCGCTTGGTATTCTTGCCGCGACGGCCACGCGTTCGACGCCGCGCCGCGGATTATCGCTCAGCGGCTTGGCATATCGGGTCCGGTCGCCGTCGTTTCCACGGCCTGCTCATCGGCGGGCAAAGCGTTGGCGGCTGCTCGCCGCTGGATCGGTGCTGGTGTTTGCGATGCCGTGATCACGGGCGGCGTCGATAGTTTGTGTTTGCTGACGGTGATGGGCTTTCGAGCCCTGGGGGTCTTGGGGACCGAGCCGTGTCGCCCGTTCGCGCCGAGCCCAACGGGAATGAACGTAGCCGAAGGCGCAGCGTGGTTGATGCTCGAACGCTGCGCAGAGCACCCGGGCGCAACGGAACGCACGACCGAGCTCGAACTCGAGATCGAAATTCACGAACGGCCAGGTTCGGACCTGTTCTTGGTGGGCAGCGGCGAAACCAACGACGCGTATCACATGGTAACCCCAGACCCGACCGGCGCGGGAGCGCGCAGCGCGTCGCTGCTCGCTCTCGCGGACGCGGGAATCGAGCCCGCGGACGTCGATTACGTCAATGCTCATGGCACGGGCACCGCGGCCAACGATGGCGTGGAGGGGCGAATCTTGCGTGAGTTGTTTCCGCGCTGCCCGATCGAATCCTCGAAGCGCTATCACGGTCACCAACTTGGCGCGACGGCCGCGACGGAGGCCATCGTCACAGGTTTAGCGCTCGACGGTCTAGAGCGAGCTCCCGCTGCCGTGCGCAGTGATCTGCCAGCAGCAAGTCCAGAGCAAGCGCTCGATGCTAGACACTCCAAACCTCGGATCGCGCTCAGCAACACCCTGGCGTTTGGCGGTTCGAACGTGAGCCTCGCATTTGCTACGCGCCCAACACGCCCCTTTGCCCCCTGTGCACCTCGCACACTGCAAGCTCAGGTGACGGCGTTTTGCGTCGCCGCCAACGGATTGCCGACGACATCTTTACGGCGCGGCCGAATGGTGGACGCCGCGGGATTACAGCCCAGGTTGCTCTCCGAACGCGAGTGGGGTCGGGCTGGGCTCTTGACCCGACTATTCGCAACCTGCCTCGACGGCCTGGCCGATCGCGATAGCTTGGCCACGCTGCCGATCGTGTATGGCTCCGCCTTCGGCCCCGTTGCCACGACGCTCGAACTGCTCGAACAACAACAGCGTCGCGAGTGTTCGCCGTTGCGCTTTCAAAACAGCGTCCACAGCGCGCCCATGGGTACACTGTCGATCGCTTTGGGTGCCAAAGGCTGGACGACATCGGTCGCGGCAGGAACGCGCACGCTGGGACACGCGCTGCTCGAGGCGCTGTGCTGGCTCGAAACCAACCAATCTCAGGAGCGCATCATCGTGCTGGTGGGCGACGAAGCTCCGCCCCAACCTCTGCTGAACGAAGATTACGCGCCGCTCGCCGTGGGATTGCTGCTCAGTCGCAGTGAACCTGGCTGCGGCACATGCCGCGTCGAGGAGAACACCGAAGCGCTCAGCCACGATTCAGCTCGTGCAAGCGCCCCGCCGAGCACGGAGATCGCAACGGCAATGCGGCGCGCGCTCGACAATCCGTCGGGCGATGGCTTGCGCGTAGCTTTGGCGCTCGAAACCGGCGACACGGACCTGACATTACCCCTCGGAGTCGCAACTCCCAGCTCGCTCGGAATCAGGGTGCGCCCGACGGCAACGGCCATGTAACCACCTCTGGCCAAACGTTCCAGTCGAGGTTGGATACGTGCACGCAGCCGTCGCGCTCGACCGCGACGCAAATGACTTGCGGCGCCCAAGGCGCAGCACCACTGAGCGAACCCAGCTCGTCGATCCCGGAACTGGCGCTACTGTAAACCTCTAGCCGGTATGTTCCGGGTTCCATTGCGGCAAATGAGAACGCATAGCCGCGCTCGAATGTGGTCACCAGCTCGCGCGCGACCAGGCCCGTCTCCGTATCGATCAGCCGCACCTGCAGCGGACCGAGATCCGTATCTGGCAGCGGTGACACGGAGCTTGCATGAACCGGAAGCTTCAATACCCCAGCCGACGATGACCAGGTCAGCGTCGAGGAATAGTCCGATGCGTCGCTGATCAACGAACGGTCGATCGACACCTCGTTTGTGCCGAGCGCTGCCGGATCGACGTGCAGCCAATCCGCATCGACGCTGACGTCCGTGAGCTCCAAGTCGCGCGTGCCGACTACGCTCAGTTCGAACGGCAGGGTCGAAAAGGCGCTCCCGAATTCCAGCGCAAGTGCTGAACCGTGAAGCGCAGCGACCACGGGCTTGGTTCCACTGGCGCGCTCTTTGGCCACGGCCACGGCCTTGGACGCATTGATTAACCCGTAGCCATACAGCCGGTCCGGCCCTGGATCGCCCAGATCGAGCGTGATCTCGGGCAACACTGCCAACACGTCACTCGTCGTCATCGCGGGCCATAGTCCCTTCATCAAAGCCAGAACCCCGGTGACCTGAGCTGCGGCCATCGATGTTCCCGTTTCATCGACGTAGAGCGTGGAGCCCGAGTCCCGATACGAGAGGTTCCAAACGCCATCGGGAAACCCGTCGAGATTGCTATCGGCGTTGACGTCACCCCCAACGCCGGCGAGATCGATGCCGGCGCTGGACTCGCCGTAGTTCGAGTACCAGGCCAACTCGAGCGTGGCATCCACGGCCGAGACCGTGATCACGTCCTTCTCTCCCGCCGGCGAGTAATCTTCGGCAAGCCCCTGATAGTTGCCGGCAGCCGCGACGAGAATACTGCCCGCCCCAATCGCACTCTCTACGGCGTCCGCGATGGGCTGCGCAGGCCGCAGACCCGCTAGACTGAGGTTGATGATGTCAGCGCGCTTGTCCGGCACCTGACCGCTCGCGTTGGGCAGTCCCGCGGCGTACAGAATGCCATCGGCGATCTCCAGGGGATCACCGCCACCTTTACCCAGAACACGCACCGGCATGATCTTGGCGTGGGGTGCTACGCCAGCCACCCCCACGGCGTTGTTCGTCGCAGCCGCGATCGTGCCGGCGATATGCGTTCCGTGAAAGGTGCCGCCGCCCGCGTGCGCGCGATCGCCCGGGTCGTTTGGATCAAAGTCGCGCCCATCGCCATCGACGGCCCGCGAGTTGTCGTCGAGCGCATCGTAGCCGTCGTCCGTCAATTGACTCGAGCCGTCGCTGTTGACGAAGTCGGGATGCACAAGAGCTACGCCGGTGTCGACCACGGCCACGACCACGCCATCGCCCAAGGCCTCGAGCTCCGCACCCGAGTCGGCAGTGAGCGCCGACCAAGCGGGGACCAAGTCGATCGCCGAGTTGTACCATTGGCGCGCAAAGTCCGGATCGTCTGGCTCCGCTTGCGATACCGACTGAGGCTCGAAACGGCCGATGGGGATCGCGCGCCTCACCCCTGGGGTAGCGCGCAGAGTCTTGATCCAGCGCAAGGTTTCGAGCGCGCCGGAAGCATCCCCCTGGGCAGCCTCGCGCTGAACGCGCTGATAACTTAGTTCACTTCCAAGCAGCCCAGGCGAGCCTGACGTGGCGGAAGCAAGCGTAGCCACGTTGGGGCCATAGCTCAGTTGCAACAGTGCGCTGTCTGTTACGCCGATGCTGCTGACGCTCAGCTTGCTTTCGGTCAACAGATCGCGCACGCGGGCGGAACTGGGGACGCCACAGGTCAACACATAGGGCACCGGCTGATCGCGCCGCGGCTCGGCATCGCCGTGATAACTCGTCACCGCTACCCAATAAGTGCCGTTGAGCGGAGCTCGCACTTGCTCGACGGGCCCAGTACCTTGCGAGTCGTCTGCCCAAGGGCCAGGCCCGGTGATGTCGGCGTTGTCCGGGGTCAACAGGTACAGGTCGAGATCGATGGGCGAAGCCGCAGGATCCTGCGCGCCCTGAGCGGCGCGTGGATCGAAATACAAAGTGACTTGATCGCCTGCACGAAGTTGGACGCTGTAGTAGTCGACCTGGTCGATTTCCGCGTTGCCCGCGTCAGTCCCGGCGTCGACGGGTGAACTTGCGTCAGTGATCCCGGCCTCGGCGCTACCAGCCGCGCCTGACGCGATGCGTTCAGACGCTGAGCCCACAGAGCCCATGACCCACGACGGCGTCAGCAGTATCTGTGACTCGTCGCGCACTGGGTAAACGGTATCTATGACGTCGTTGGAGCTTCGCGTGGTCGAAGCCATCGGGCCGTCGACGTCGCGAGTGATGTTAGCCCTCGCGTGCACATGCCCAGCAATCGTCTGGCCGTAAACCAACGATGCATCCGGTGTCGTCGCATCAGGCGACAAACTCGCCTCCTGGGACTGGCTCGGACCAGCCTCGGCGTCGCTGGGCCCATGGCTGGCATCGCTGGTCGAGTTAGCATCGCTGGTCGAGTTAGCATCGCTGGTCGAGCTAGCATCGCTGGTCGAGCTGAAACCGTGGGTCTGGTCGGTCTCGGCATCCGGGCTTGCCGCATCGCGAGCTGAGCCTGTCGAAGGATGCCCCGTGTTTGCAGTCGCTGCGTCCTGCACGCGCAGCGTTGCACGGCCGTCGCTGGAACCAAAGCTCGCATCACTCCGTGAGGAGCTCGCAACTGCAGCATCCGGCATCCCGATCCGCTCGTCGGAGCCGCACGCCGGCACAGCCGCCGCACACAACATCGCTAGAGCGATCGCGACCTGCCCCCACCAGCGCCAGCGCTGCGCCGGGTCTCGCGCAGTCGTTGGAGGCGTGACTCTGACGGGTTTGGTGCGCGCGCTCAAGTTTGGCTTGCCTCTGAACCGGGCAGGTCTCGGGGTCGACCGATCTGCTCCGAGCGCCAAGCCTAGCACCAGCCTGCGCTCGGGTCGTCAACGCCGTTGAGGGTGACGCCCCTCCAGCTTGACACCGGTTCGTGGCGTCGCACGATCGTGACATGTTCCGTCGCGACTACTTGATGCGAGTACTGCACGACCTCGCGGAAGCCTTGGCTCGCATCGTTGGCGCGAAGTCCACTCGAGACTACGAAGAAGTCCTGCGCCAAGTGGAGAACGCAAAGGCCAATCTCCCGCTCGTACCGGGCATGATCGACACGTTGGAAGCGCGCAGCGTCCGCCTGATGCTTGGTGACGAGGAGCTGATCGGTCGAGTCGCGGAACTCTATCGCCACGAGGCAGAAGCCTGCCTCGCCCTTGGTCAGCGCGAGCGTGCGCTCCGCTGTCTGGTGAGAGCTCAACGCCTAGTCGATCAGAGCCAGATCGCGCCTTCCCCCCGAGGCACAAGCTGACAAAAATGAGGCTCAGCGCCCTCCAGCGCGACCCATGTGGCCGACGCTAGTGACCGCCCCTCGCGGACCAATGTCGACGACCCCTCGTTCCGGAACTTCCGACTACTTCAACCGATGACGACTTTGTAGCCGGCACCGCAGTGCCGCTGCACGGCGTCCTGCAGGGCCAAGCGGACGGGCTCTTTGTGATCGACGCCGAGAGCGTTCGCGTACCACCAGGCGGTCTCGGGCTTGATCAGCTTGTTGCCCCGCTCGAGATCCACGACGCGCGGCGGCGCAACCTTGAGCTCCCTCGCCAACGCACGGAGCGGCATGCCCCGATCGAGTCGCATCTTCTTCAGGACTGCGCCCGTGTTGACCTTCCCGACCTTCTGGGTCTTGACCGAAACCTTGTACGAGATCTCGGCATTGTCCAACCAGTACTGCAGAACCCCGGCAACCAGCTTCGCGCGCGGTAATTTCAGCGCCTTGGCTAGCACTTCGGTCTTCTCCAGACTGATCCCCTCTGCACCGCGCTCCCAAGTGCTGACCCGAAAGTTCGTCGTATCGGCCAGCTCTGCGAGGTCTCGCTGGGTTAACCCAGCGCGTTCACGGGCTTCCTTTATGAGTTCTCCAAACATGAACGGCATCCCTAGACGGTTGTGGGTCCCATGGCAACACGGATCGAGCATTTCAGTGTCACTAGACTGGTATTAGGTGTGATTTTGAGGCGTAAACCTCAGCCACGGCTCCCGTGCACTTTTAGCCCAGAAAATAGCGAAGTTTCGAAGATCGCTTCACCGGTTTCGGGCAGGTTACGCGAGCGTAAGTCTCACGGCATCAGAAGGCCAAGAAAAGCACGGACTTCCCACGAAACTTTGCGTTTTGTGCCGGATCAATCGAGCCGGTGTCGCTCGTAAGTGACCGCCTCGACTGCGCGTACCGTGCGCTAACCCCAGCCCGTGACAGCGTTGCGTGTGAAAGGCCGCAAGCGCGCTTTCTGCGCCCGCGTCAGGCGTACAATCGGCGGCCCTCGCTGAGGCACGCGCACAACTCGGAATAGACTGCGACGATCGCTGCACGATCGAGCTGAGTCTGCATGCCGCGAGTTGTGTCATGCTGCCCCAGTCGGCGCGCGATGCGCTCAGCGAGCGTGCCTTGTTCGATGAACACTTCGATCTCGGACGCGAATTCGGCAGGACGCGCCAGGGGTTCGATTTGGTCCACCAATTCTCGCCAAACCCTGCGTGCCGTTACCGGCCCGGCAGTGTGAACCCCCCACAGCGCAAGAAAGTCTCGATCGTCGATCAAGGCTTGACTCGCATCGCGCACGCAGGCGTCGAGAATCGATGCCAGACGCTCCGGCGCCCAGGCTGCGTCGATCGCGTCGAAGCTGCCGGCCATTGCGCGCGGGCGCAGCACGGCCCCGATCAGCCACGCGAGCGCCAGGTCAGCGCGCGGGCACTCTTGAGCATCCAAGACGCGAATCTCGAGCGCCATGCGATCGAAACGCGCAATCGCGCCGCGAGCGTTAACCCACTCGTACTGCAGCGCCCCTTCGGGATCGAATGGGGCCAAGTCCCGATAGATGGTTTGCAGAATGCGCGTCTCGTACTCGGCACGCGATCTTACGCTTTCTGGCACGACATTGCCTGACACGCTCGGCACGCGTCGCGCATTGCCTCGATAAGTAAACAACCGCTCATCCAGATGGGGCGCCAAGCGACCCTCGATCACCGGGCTACTCGCCGAAAGTGCCGGCAGCAACGGCAGGAGAAAGCGGGTTGCCGCATGCAGACTCTTGAATTCCTCGTCGTTCGCGAACGGCAGATTGACGTGCATGCTCTGCAGGTTCGACCAGCCGTGCCCGCGGCAATCGAAGATTCGGTCGAAGCTGCCGTAGATGCCCTCTTCGTCCACCGGCCACAACTGAAACTCGCGATTGGGGTCCATCAGCGGGTGCATGGCGGTTGGCATCAAACGCGCGTCGAAATCCGCGAGCACCACGTTCAGCGCCGTCACGGCCTGAGTGAAGTCCCTCGCCACTGCGGCCAAATCGCTGCGGGGCTCGGCCGTCTTGAGCTCGATCACGTGCAGAGCCAACTCGTTCGACCAGGCCACAGGCCCCAGTTCGACCTGCATCGGAAATTCTTGTTCACTCGCACCGGCAAGGCGGCGCAGCACGCGATCGGCGATCGGCTTCACTGCCAATGTCGTTCGATCGACGATCATGAACTCCAGCTCGATGCCAAAGGCACTAAACCAATGCAACGGATCGCTCATGGCATTGCTCCTGTAATGGCTGGGGCTCAGCTCTTGGTAGGGCCGCGACGCTCGAGGCGCGTCAGGAAGGAAAGCATGATGGTGCTGTACAGTTCGTCCTTCAAGACGAGGTCTTCGCAACCCGCCTCGACGCTCGGATTGTCGTTGATCTCGACCACCAACAAGCGACCATCGACCTCTTTGATGTCGAGGCCATAGAAACCGTCGCCGACCAGCCGCGCAGCGCGCAGCGCCAAGTCGACCACTTGTTGCGGTGCGTCGGCGACGGCAAGCGTCTCGCTGCGGCCGTAACGCTTCTTGCTCGCCGACTCGGTCTGAATCTGCCAATGACCGCGAGCCATGTAGTACTTGCAGACGTACAGGGCGCGCCCGTCCAGCACCCCGACGCGCCAGTCGAAAGCCGAAGGCACGTACTGTTGCGCCACGACCAATTCGGACTTGCCGAGCAGTCGCTTCAGCTCCTGATCCAGCTCGCTGGCATCCGCGACCTTGACGACGCCCATCGAGAACGAGCTGTCGGGTTGCTTGAGGACACACGGAAAGCCGAGCTCCGCGCCGACGTTCACAGTGTTCCCCTTGTGCACGACCAGCGTCTTCGGGATCGCGATCCCGTGGCGCCTGAACAGCTCTGCCTGATACACCTTGTTGGTGCAGCGCACGATCGACTCGGGATCGTCGATCACGACCATGCCCTCGGCCGCCGCGCGACGCGCGAAACGATACGTGTAGTGATTGACCGAGGTGGTTACGCGTATGAACAGCGCATCGAACTCCGCCAAACGCGTGTAATCGTCTCGACCGATGAACGTCGTTTGCATGCCGAGCTTCTCGGCAGCTTTGGCGAAGCGCGCTAGCGCCTTGGCGTCCGATGGGGCGTTCTGTTCACGAGCGTCGACCAGGATCGCCAAGCTGTGTCGAGCTTTCTGAATAGTGGTAATCTGCGGCCGCGAGAAGAAACGCTTGGCCTGTTCGACGACGAATTGACGGTGCGTCTCGGGGATGTCTGCGCTGGCAATCGACCGCACTTGACTCAGGCGCCAGACGCCCTCTTCGCTGCGTTCGAACTCTGCGCGCAAAAAGGGAGCCGGGAAATAGTTGAAGATCGCTTGGCACAGACGGTCGTACTTCTGAGCGAGATTGCGGCCGAAGTAGATCGAAAGCTCGAACTTCTCGTGCTTGATCACGTTCAAGAGCTGCTGCACGCGGTCGTCGAGCTCTGCCGCGGCCACGCGCACCACCGACGCTAGCTTCAGATCTTGCAAGGTCGTGACGGTCGGTAGCGGTCGATGTCCACGTGCCGCGGCTAGCAACGACACGTAGTAGCCAACGGTTTGGTAGCCGTTGCTGCGACACAAATTGTAAACCCTGGCCCGCTTCAAGTCGATGAAACGAGGGTTACTCAGATAGTCTTGAGCCGACACCAACTCCGTGTCGGGGATGTCGAACAGCCATTCCTTGGGGTTTTCGACGACCAGAATCGAGCTCACGGCTTGGGCTCCTGCTCGGGGCTGGAACTGCTCGGGACACCGGGCGCGCCGGGGACCAGCGTCGGACTACTGCCCTTCTCGCGCGGTTCCAAAATCAACAGATTTGCGTCGTAAGTCACGATCCCCAAGAGGATCGACGACACTAGTCTCTCTATATTAACGCTGTAGTATTGTTGCCCGAAGCGGGGGTTGTCGCGCAGTGGATCGGCCACCATCACTTCGCGCGACGACTGATCGTAACCCGAGAGCACCACGAAATGTCCGAGCGGCTCCCCCTCGACGTCGTCGTAGACGTCGTCCTTCTCGCGCGCACAGCTGTACAAGTACGTCGCGGACAGGCCCGTCAAGATCGGCAGCCCGAGCTTCAGGTAGCGCCGTATCAGGCGCGAGGTTCTATCGCCCAGAAAGATCTTTCCGCCCAGCTCCAGAAACTCCACGTACGCCTCGGTAGCCGAGCGCAACTTCGGATCGTGTTTCCTTTCGAGCTGTCGGCGCAAGCGTTCGATCAACGAGACCGGGCGAGCAAACCAAGTCGGATCGAAGGTCTGAAGATTGTACGTGTGGATCGTCGCTCGATAACCGCGTCGCAGGGCGTGGTTGGCTAGCCAAACCGCCAGCGTGCCGCCTTCGGCGAGAGGCCGCACCTCACGCACGACTTTGTCGAGCTCGATCTCGTCACCGAAGTAACGATAGACGGCGTGCAGACAAGTGGGCCCACACGTGGTGTCGTCGGGTTGCGGCAATACCTCGAGCGGTAGCTCGGCGCGGTCACCGCTGCGACGCGCCGTGGCGCGGCGCGAGTCGCGTCGGCGCCCGCCTTTGCGCCTGGCCGAGCGCCGCCGCTCGCCGGCTTGCGTGTCGCTCGCGCCCTGTTTGGTGGCGCTCTTCTCGACGTCGACTTGGCCTGGCTTACTGCTCTTCTTTTCGCTCAAGGGGACCCTCAGCCGCCCCGTCTCCCGAGCCGACCCGCTGAGCTTGCCCGACGACTCGCGCCTGTCAAGGGCGACCGGTGTGTGACTTACTCGAGCTCCCACTGGGCCTCGGACGCGGAGCATTGTAGATCGGGATCAATCATGACCGATGCCGCACTCGAGGTCGCGCCCTCTTTCCCACCCGACCTGCAGTGGGACCTCGTGGCAGAGCATTTTTTCGAGCGCATCGACGTGCGCACGTTGAATGCTCAGACCGACGCGTGGGTCGCCTCTTCTCCCACAACCGTACGCCTCTCGGATGGCGGCTACGCAATCTGTTTGCGGTACGGAGTGATCGTCTTCGCCGGAGCCTCGGACTCCGTGCGACAGGACTTCCTGGGTTATTTAGAGACGCTTGGTAATCAGCGACGCACAGGGGATCGCGAGAGCGAGCGTGTTAGAGTGCGCGTAGATAGTGAACGAGGCGAGGGCTGGTTCCAGAATAACTTGTACACCAAAGACGCTTCGGTCCAACGCGTGCAATTGATCGCAGAAGTACTGGCACGCAGTGTGATCTTGGCTAGCTACGAGGCCGTGTTGCGCGAGACGGCCAACACGGTCGAGCCGCTCGCTCGAGAGCTTTCGGCGCGCGGGCAAAGTGAACAGTCACCACGCAGCCTGCTCAAGCAAATCGGGTCCGCGTTGTTGATTCGTCAACAGCTCGTTGCGCGCGCGGAAGTCACAGAAAAGCCTGAACTGTTGTGGGAGCGGCCAGAGCTCGAGCGCTTGTACATGCAGTTGATGGACGAGTTCGAGATCGATGAGCGCAACGGTCAGCTGGAGGCCAAGATGAGCGTGATCACCGACACTACTCGAACCGCGCTCGATCTCGTGCGACACGGCAACGCGCTGCGCGTCGAATGGTACATCGTCGCGCTGATCGTCGTGGAGATCATCCTAGGCTGGCTGCGACGTGGCTGACAGCTTGCGTCACGTGGCGTTTCCGCAATCCGAATTTTGTGATCCGACGTCTGAGTCGTTCCCATTACGGCTATTCGGTCATCGCGAACGACAACACTCGGTCCTCACGTGCTGGGCTCTGCCTGATCCTGCCGGATGAACGAAACGCCGATAGCCGTGCCGTCGCCACTGGTCAAATACACCGCAAGTGTAGTGCTCCCTAGCGGGGGGACTTTACCCTCGACCCCACTGCTCGCTCCCGACAGAATGCGCCACGAACCTCGGCAACCCGTGTTTGTTTATGTCGCGCAAACTCCAAACCCACAGGCAAGTTTTTTCCGTCGCTAGCGCCGTCGGCGCTCGCGCGGTAGTGGTCGTTTCTTCACTGGTCGCTGCCGCGCCAGTAGCCGTAACGGGCGCGCTGGCTCTCGGCGCCCTGGGGCTGAGCGCTTGCTCTTCGGACGCCGCGCCGCCCTCGCGCGTGGGACAAATGGCCGGTCCTACGATTGGGACGGGGCCCAACGCGAACGTCGGGACCGTGCCGGTGGGTCCTGCGGCTTCGGATTCGCCCGACGTGAGCTTCATCCCGTCGACCGAGGGCAGCTCGATCGACACGACCGTGAGCAACAAGCCCGGCGCGTGTGGCAACGGTACGGTGGATCTCAACGAGGCCTGCGACGACGGCAACGTCTCCGCCAGCGACGGCTGCAGCGCAGATTGTGCATTCGTCGAGGAGCATTGGTCGTGCGTGCCGGGTCACTTGTGCGTTTACGTTTCGTTCTGTGGGGACTCTACCGTCGGTGCGACCGAGACTTGCGACGATGGCAACGTCACCCCGGGCGACGGCTGCTCGGACTTGTGCTTGGTCGAGGCCAACTGGAAGTGTCCGACGGTGGGCATGCCCTGCGTCTCGGCCGTGACTTGCGGTGATGGCTTGCTCAACGGCAGCGAAACCTGTGATGACGGCAACACCAACCCCGGTGACGGTTGCAGCGGTGCCAGCACCGATGGCACGCCGAGTTGCCAAACCGAGGCGGGCTGGACCTGCAGCACGCCTGGCACCAAGTGCATCGAGACCTGCGGCGACGGCATCAAGATCGGTCGCGAGGACTGCGATGACGGCAATGCCACGGCGGGTGACGGTTGCAGCGCGACCTGCTCTGCGGAGCTCGGTTTCGAGTGCGACACCCCCGGCCAAGCCTGCCGTGCGACGGTCTGTGGCGACGGTAAGCCCGAAGGCGGCGAGGCCTGCGACGACGCCAACAACTTGCTCGGTGATGGCTGCTCACCCGGCTGCAAGAGCGAACCCGATTGCAAGGGCACGGACGGTTGCCGTTCGAGTTGCGGCGATGGATTAATCCTCCCTGGCGACGTCGAGACCTGCGACGACGGTAACCGCAAAGCCGGTGATGGTTGCAGCGCAGATTGCCAAATCGAGGTCGGTTTCACTTGCGAGACGCTCGAGGTGAACACGGGCAACACGCTCACGCTGCCGATCGTCTATCGCGACTTCGAGGGCGAAGGCGAGATGGAGGAGACGAACGAGAACGGCGATCCCGTTGCCAGCTATTACGATCCCAACGGGCATCCCGACTTCGAGCATTTCCCCTACTCCGAGGCGGCGGGCGACTACCCGATCGACGTGTTCCACGCCGACGGCTTGGTCGGTGTCGACCTGAGCCCGGAAGGGCGCCCGGTGTACACCGCCACGACCGCTGCCGCTAAAGCTCAGAGCAGCACCCAGGCGAACTTCGATCAATGGTTCTCTGATGTGCCCGGGGTGAACGTTACCCTGCTTGGGCAAATGGACTTGCGTCGCAACGGCGCGCAGAACCCCTACGTGTTCGACGACGCGACGTTCTTCCCGCTTGACGACTTGACGGGCACGCTCGTGGACACCGGCAAAGAGAAGCTGCGCAACGTCGACTGGAACGGCAAAGGCTGCTGGAAGCCACTCTTGCAGCAACACGAATGCCAAGGCGATACGCCCTGCAAGATCGACGGCGATACGATCGCAGCCACGCAGAGCTGTCCGTTGGCGGACAACTACGACACCTGCGTCGCGAAGCACAACTTCAGCTTCACCAGCGAGCTGCGTTACTGGTTCGAGTACAAGGGCGGCGAGCAGTTGGTGTTCCGCGGTGACGACGACGTGTTCGTGTACATCAACCGCAAATTGGTGGTGGACTTGGGCGGCTTGCACGAGCCCTTGGGCGCGGACGTCTGCGGCCAAATTTGGGGCGAGGCGAAGCGCGATCCCATGTACTGGGACATGCCCAATCCCGACGGCTACGATCACCAGCCGCTCAAGGACGCAAACGGAGACGTGGTCCCTGACGAGCCCGCAACGACTTGCGGTGGCCTCTCCGCGAGCACCACGGACACCCAGGGCAACCCGCTCAACCTGAAGGTCGGCACCGTGTACGAGGTGGCTCTGTTCCAAGCAGAGCGCCACACCTGCCAATCCAACTACCAGTTGAGCTTGTCGGGCTTCACCCAGCGCTCGTCGAGCTGCATGGCAACCTGCGGCGACGGCATGGTGGCGAGCACCGAGGTTTGCGACGAAGGCACGATGAACGGCACTGGCTACGGCCATTGCACCGCGAATTGCACCCCTGGACCGCACTGCGGCGATGGTGTGGTCGATGCCGGCAACGAAGACTGCGATAACGGCGTCAACGGCGACGGCTACTACGTCGACGCGACCTCATGCGCCCCCGGCTGCCATTACCCGCCGTTCTGCGGCGACGGCCAAGTGGACACGGGTTACTCCGAGCAATGCGACAACGGGGCCAACAACAACGACGCCGTGTACGGCGGTTGCACGATGGCGTGTTTGCTCGGACCGCGTTGTGGTGACGGCCTCCTGCAGACCGACACCGACGCCGACGGCAATCTGCTCGAGGAATGCGACGACGGCAACATCGCGAACAACGACGGTTGCTCCGTGGCTTGCAAGAAAGAGCCGAAGTTCACGGTCAAGTGATCGGTGCTGGGGCAGCGCGCGGCGCGCGCGGCCAGTGACGACAAGCGAGGCGCCCCACTCGGGCGCCTCGCGGCGTTTTGTGGCGGACTCGGGCAGGCGCGCCCACCAACGACGCACACTCACCCACGCTGCGCGACGCGATTTCGGAACACGCAATACTTGCTGAGCCTGAACCACACGCGAACAGCTAGCTCGCGGCCGGCGCACCGTGGCTCACCCGCCCGGGCGTGACGCTTACGCCGCTAGCGAACTTGGGCACAGATGCGGTAATTCGCAGACGCGGGTAGATCGCAGTCCGTCAAGTCCCGTAAAGCGCGCGGGGTGCTCGTTGAAGCGCTCGAAGTGTCGCGTATATTGAGCCTCGATGCGCAAGAGATCCGCGAGGAAAAGCCCTTCCCAACTCGCCCCCCTGGGTGCGCTGTTGGCGGTACTCGGACCGCTGGGCAGTGTGGCCCTCGGCGGCCTGTCCACTGCCTGCGGCTCGGATAGTGCCAACCCTCCCAACCCGTCGGCAATGACGGGTGCCTCCAATCCGACGGGCAAGTCGCCGACGTCGAGCACTCCGGGCAACGGAACCGGCGAGCAACCCGGTGTTACCCTACCGTCGTCACCCGATGACCCCAATGCCTCCCCCAGTCCGACCACTGGAGGCGGTGAAGGCACTCCCTCGACCGGCTCGGGTCCCGACGCCAATCCAACCGATTCGCCCAATCCTGCTGCTAACCCACCGCCACCACCCGCCGGCATCACGGAGTGCAAGGATCCCAGTTTGATCGGCCCCACGCCGATCCGACGCATCAGCACGGACGAGTACGTCAACGCCGTGCGCGACGTGTTCAACGTCGGAGTGGAAATCGGGCAGCTGCCCGCCGACGAGAAGCTTGGAATCTTCCGCACGAACGTCGTCACGCGCGTCACCGACGACAACTTCGAAAGGTACAGAGGCGTCGCCAAGACGGCGGGAGCAGACGTCGTGGCGAACTTTGCGGCCATCTCGGGTTGCACGTCCACGATGGACACGAGCTGCGTGACGACGTTCTTGAACGGCGCTGCCCGCCGGCTCTTCCACGGGACGCTCGAGGATGCGGACGCGACGCTGATCTCGGACATCTACACCACGCTGGCGGCGACAGACGCCAGCGTCGCCGTGGATACGGCAGTGGAGTGGATGCTGCTGTCGCCTCGC
Source organism: Polyangiaceae bacterium (assembly GCA_036263015.1). Lineage (GTDB taxonomy): Bacteria > Myxococcota_A > Polyangia > Polyangiales > Polyangiaceae > SZUA-265. The sequence goes on from DATAHU010000243.1 coordinate 201,201, forward strand.
TTCTTGTTCATGGTCGAATTCGGCAAGAACGATTCGACCACGCGCTCGACCCTGACCGGGTCCGAGATCGCAGGCCGGCTCGCCGCGTTCTTCTGGCGCACGGTGCCGGACAACGCGCTGCTCCAAGCGGCCGATAGCGGAGCGCTCGACACCCCCGAAGGCGTGCGCAGCCAGGCTGATACGATGCTCTCCGACGCGCGCTCCCTGCCGATGCTGCAGTCGTTCGGCTTGCAGTTGCTGCGCGTGACGCCGGCCACGGCGGGCTCGGACGCGCTCGAGGTGCAAAAGAGCGACCAGGTGGGCGAGATCTTCGCCAAAGCCTCCACCGACGCGACTCTGACCTACGCCGGGTTGATAACCGGGGACCATCCCCCGAGCGGCAGCGAATTGCAGGCCTTCTATGGCGACGAAGATCGGCGAGGCGTGCTGTTGACCGCGGGCTTCCTCGAGTCGAACAAGAACGGCATGCGCCCCTCGCCCGTCAAGCGCGGGTACGTGGTCCGCACGGCGCTGTTGTGCGGCACGCTGCAGTTGCCCACTGACCCAACGGTCATGCAACTGGTCGATTCAGCCGGCAGTTCCGACAAGGAAGTCTTCAACGCGCACTCGAGCAATGCTCAGTGCTGGAGTTGCCACAAGATGATGGATCCGCTCGGTGATGCTTTTGGACAATACGATGCGACCGGCGGCTTCGATGCGACGCTCACGCAAGACACTTCCGGTTCGTTCAACCCCGATGACGATACGCAGGCGAGCGACTTTCAAGACCTCTCCGGATTTTTGACGATGCTTTCTCAGGACCCCAAGGCGACCGAGTGTTTCGCGTTGCAAATGACGCGCTTCGCGCTCGGACGCAACGAAACCGAGAACGACGCGTGCGGCGTGCAGGACATCAGCAAAGCCTTCGGCGATGCTTCCTACAGTGTCCGCGAGTTGCTGCTGAGCATTGCCGCGAGTTCCACGTTCACCAGCCGCAACGCGGTGGTTGCGGGAGGAGAGTGCCGATGAGCCCCCGACAGCCCAAGCAGCGTTTGCCGAAGAGCGCGTTGTTGCACCGCCGGCGCTTTCTCGAGTGCGTCGGCGCAACCGCGGCGTCACTGCCGTTCCTGCGTTCCTTGCCGAGCTACGCTCAAGCCGACGCGAGCCCCAAGTTGATCTTGGGCTTCACCGGCAATGGGCGCATCCGCCACCTATGGGGTGGCGACGAGGATGCCGGTGGGTTGACGTTGCGTCAGAACTTGGCCCCGCTGCAGCCGTGGTCAAAGTACATCAATTTGCCCCAATTCCTCGACAATCCCGCGGCGCGCGAATTCTCGGGAACCCATGAAGGCGGAACCAAGACGCTGTTCACCGGCGGCGGCAGCAAGACGGTGGACGCGATGGGCAGCGCGGGGCCCGGTCCAAGCATCGACACGTTGTTCATGGCGCAGCAATCGGGCACTGCCAAGAGCACGAGCTTCTACCAACAGGTGGTTGCGGAGCGGAACTCCGCCGAGAGCGCCGGCCCGGACAATCGCTTGGTGTTCGACGACAGCGGCGCGCCGCGCGATCCGTATCGCTCCGGTTGGGAAGCGGTGGATGGTTACCTCGCAGACGTGGTCCAGAGCAACAGCACGCCGGCCCCCACCGGACCGTCGACGAGCGACGTTGCGCGCACGAAGTTGTTCGAGAGCTTGAACGCCCAACTCGGCGATCTGGAGAAGCGGCTCTGCTCTGAGGATTACTATCAGATGGGCGCGATGCGCGAGGCGGTGTCCAAAGCGCAAAGCTCGATGCAGATGGTCGTGAGTTGCGAATTGCCCGAACTCCCGCCCAAGCCCGACTTGCCCGATTACGAACCGATCTGGCAACCGCCAGAGAAGGAGATCGATCTGCAGTCGAACTCCGATTGGTACTACTTGCGCGGACACTTGGCGATCGATCTGTTGGTCGTAGCGTTAGCCTGCGGCGTGACCAAATCCGGTGTTTTGCAGTTCGATCAGGCAGCGGGTGTGGCCAAAGCCAAGGGGCACCCGATGGATCATCACAATCAATCCCATCAAACGCCTACGTCTTTGCAGGACTTCTTGGTGCCCCACAATTGGGTCTCCGAGGATGATCCGTACTACGTGGTCGACTATCAGACCGATCCGCCCGACGCGGCGCGTACGCAATACCAAGCCTCGTGGGATCTGTTGAGTGAGTGGGAGCTGTATTACGCCAATCAATTTGCGTACCTGTTGACCCAATTGGAGTCGTACGGTTTGCTCTCGGACACGGCCCTGCTCTGGGCGACCGAGATCGATCTCGGTGGCGCGCACAACCACATGAGCATTCCGAGCGTGCTGGTCGCAGGTGAAAAGCTGCCGTTCGCAACCGGCAAATCGATCCTGTATCCGGCGCACTACCTCGACACGACCCAGGACATTCGCTCCTCGGTGGCCCCGAAGGGTGACCCGCGTTACCATCAGGACCTCTTGCGCACGGTGCTCAACGGGCTCGGTGTCGACGCGACGTCGGTGGGCAGCTCCGCTTACAACACGGGCGTACTGGCCGAAGTTCTGCCGGGGTGAGAGGCGATATCGACGGCTCGGCTAGCCAGGACCAAGAGGTCCACTTGCCGAGCTACGGCGAGGCGCTGCGCGTTTGGATCAAGATCGGCCTTTTGAGCTTTGGCGGACCTGCTGGGCAGGTCGCGCTGATGCACAAGGAACTCGTCGAAGAGCGCCGTTGGATCGACGAAGAGCGGTTCCTGCACGCGCTCAACTACTGCATGCTCTTACCCGGGCCCGAAGCGCAGCAGTTGGCCACGTACATCGGTTGGCTGTTGCACAAGACCCGCGGCGGATTGACTGCGGGTCTGCTGTTCATCCTCCCCGGCTTGGTGTCGATCTTGGGGCTCAGTGCGTTGTACGCCAGCTACCGCGACTTGGCTTTGGTGACGGCCTTGTTCTTCGGGCTCAAGGCCGCCGTGCTCGCGATCGTGGTCGAAGCGGTTTTGCGCATAGCAAAACGCGCGCTCAAGACCCGTTTCTTGTTCGCGATGGCGCTGCTCGCCTTCGTGGCGATCTTCTGCTTCGACGTTCCCTTTCCTCTGCTCGTCCTGGGTTCAGGTCTCATAGGCCTACTGACGAATCGTTTCATGCCGCGTTCATTTCCAGCGCCCAACGCGGCCCAGGTTCACACGCAGCGTGTGAGCGTGGTCGATCGCATGGCAGAGCGCGGCCTGCTCGCGCACACCAAGCCCAACCTCGCGCGCACGTCGAGCGTCGTCGCGGTGTGCCTCGCGTTGTGGGCCGCTCCGTTGGGACTGCTTGCCTACTTCGGAGGCAGCGACTCCGTGTTCTTCCAGGAAGCGATCTTCTTCTCCAAGACGGCAGTGGTCACTTTCGGCGGCGCGTATGCCGTGCTCGCGTACATCGCGCAGCAAGCAGTCGAGGTCTTTCACTGGCTCAATCCGGGGGAAATGCTCGACGGCTTGGGTTTGGCAGAGACGACGCCCGGACCCCTGATCATGGTGGTGCAGTTCGTAGGTTACCTTGGCGCATTCCGCCAGCCCGGTGCGTTGTCGCCAGCGCTCGCGGGCGTCCTTGGATCTCTGGTCACCGTTTGGGTGACGTTCGTGCCCTGCTTCTTGTGGATCTTCTCTGGGGCTCCTTACGTCGAGGCTATCCGCGGCAACCGCGCGCTGCATGCCGGACTGTCGACCATCACGGCAAGCATCGTCGGCGTGATCTTGAACCTGTCCTTGTGGTTCGGAATTCACGTCGTGTTCCGCGACGTGGAAGAGCGGCATTGGGGACTGTTGAAGATGCCTTGGCCCGTTCTCGACAGCGTCGATCTAGGGGCAGCACTGCTCGCGGGAACGGCGATGCTGGCGTTGTTTCGCTTCAAGCTCGGGCTGCCGCTAACCCTGGCGCTGAGCGCGCTGTTGGGTGTCTTGTGGAAGATCTAGGAGTGTCTGACTTGACACTCGGGCAGAGCTGGCCCAGCGTGAGCCCGTGCAGGACGAGATCGACGTATCCGAGCTGGCGGGCAGCTCGAGCGGGCACACGGAGCAGCTCGAGGTGCAGCGCGCCCCGGCACTTCAGCGATTTCGTCTGCAGGCGCTCGAAGGCGCGAAGGGTGGCCAGGTCTGGGAGTCCACCGGCTCACGCATGACCTTGGGCTCGCACCCGTCGAATGACGTCGTGCTCGACGATCCTGCCGTTTCGCGCTTTCATTGCGAGCTCAAGGTTACCCCACGAGGGGTTTGGCTCGAAGACTTGGGAAGCAGCAACGGCACCACGCTCGACGGCGTTGCGATCGGCAAAGCGCTGCTGCGAGTCGGTAGTGTGGTGCGCCTCGGACGCGCAGTATTGCAGTTTCAGCCCGTCGATCACGCGGTGATCCTACCGCTCTCCACGCGCACCGAGTTCGGCGACTTGGTGGGAAACTCGTGGGCCATGCGCCAAGCCTTCGCCCTGCTCGAGCGAGCCGCGGCGAGTGACGCGACGGTATTGATCGAAGGTGAAACCGGGACTGGCAAAGAAGGCGCAGCCGAAGCAATTCACACCCACAGCTTGCGCGGTACAGAGCCGTTCATCGTCGTCGATTGCAGCGCCCTACCCGCCAATCTGCTCGAGAGTGAATTGTTCGGCCACGAACGTGGCGCGTTTACCGGAGCCACTGAGCGCCGGATCGGCGCGTTCGAAGCTGCGCACAAGGGCACGCTGTTTCTCGACGAAATCGGTGAACTGCCGCTCGATCTGCAGCCCAAGCTGTTGCGTGTCCTGGAAAAACGCGAAATCCGGCGCGTCGGCAGCAATCAGCACCAATTGGTCGATGTCAGGGTGGTGGCCGCCACCAATCGCGATCTGCGCTCACTCGTCAACGCGGGGACCTTTCGTTCGGACATCTATTACCGCTTGGCGGTGCTCCACGTTGCATTGCCGGCATTGCGCGAACGTCCCGAAGATTTCTCGGCGTTGATCACTTCGCTCGGCACTCGGCTCGGCGTGTCCAAAACACTGATCGACGAACTGACGACAGCCGAGTCCCTCGCGCGGCTCCAACGCGGCGCGTGGCCTGGAAATGTGCGCGAGCTCCGCAATTTCGTCGAGCGCTGCGGGGTCATGCAACAGACTCTGCCCTTGGCCGGACCCGATGCCTCGAGCGCGCTCGAAGTGGACACCAAGCTGAGTTTTGCCGAGGCCAAACAACGCCTGGTCGATCAATTCGAGCGCCGCTATCTGTCGGCGCTACTGCAACAGACCGGCGGCAATGTCTCGCAGGCGGCGCGCCACGCCGATCTCGATCGGCCTTACTTGTACAAGCTCTTGTATCGCCACGGCGTCCGCGTGAAAGAATGAGCACCGATGTCGCCGCCGGCAGCGTTCGACGAACCCCCTAAGACGGTTTCCCCCGGAGCACGCGGAACCGGACGCGCAGCCTCGAAGGCAGACACCCCGACCCAACTCGACCGCGGCACTTGGCTCGGACGCTACGAGGTGTTGCGCCCGCTCGGCGCGGGCGGGATGGGCCAAGTTTACTTGGCGCGCACACAAGGCCTCCCCGGTTTCGAGAAGCTGGTTGCGCTGAAGCGGGTCTTGCCAGAGCACGACGCCAGGGCAGACTTTGCGCAGATGCTGCTGCACGAGGCGCGGCTGATGGCGAGCCTGCATCACCCAGCAATCGCCCAAGTCTACGACGCGGCAATCGCAGACGAGATCCCCTTCATGGTCATGGAGTACGTGCATGGGGAAAGCCTGGCAAAGGTCCTGGTCGAACTTGCGCGGCGCGGCCGTGGGCTCTCGTTGAAGAACGCCCTGTGGATCGTCAGCTCGGTCGCGGCCGCGTTGCACTACGCGCACGAAAAACTGCAACCCGATGGCGCCCCTTGGCGAATCGTGCACCGCGATGTTTCGCCGAACAATGTGATGATCACTTTTGATGGCACCGTCAAAGTGATCGATTTCGGCGTCGCGAAGGCCGTCGCGCAACGAACCCAGACCCGACCTGGGACGCTCAAGGGTAACTTGCGTTACATGTCGCCCGAGCAATTCTTGGGCACCGAGCTCGATCGCAAGAGCGATATTTTCTCGCTAGGCATCGTCTTGTTCGAACTCACGACGGGCACGCGCTGGCAGCGTGAACGCGACGATCAACTGGCGGCCCAAGCGATGTTGCACAATCCATTGCCGAGACCCAGTGAGCGACGCTCCGGCTATCCGCACACGTTGGAGTCAATCGTGCTCAAGGCGCTGGCGCGTGATCCCGCTCAACGTTTCGCTACCGCTCAGGAACTCCAGCAAGCCCTGCAAGACTTCGCGAGTCAGCAAAACCTGGTGCTGTCGAACATCGAACTCGGTGGGGTCATGCAAACGCTGTTCGCCGAGCGCGCACGCTCCAGCACCCAGCGCGAATTGCTCGCCGAAGCATCGAACCCCAAAGAGCAATCCAACGCCGTAGCCACGAATGCCGAAGCGCAAGCAGCGCAATTCGGACCGAATGGCACGCTGCTCTTGTCGGAGCCAATCGACGGGATCAGCGGCCCTGAGCCGGAAGTCGGTTCTGCTTCAGCAGCCGCGGAGCCCCACCTCAACGAAGGCGCGGGGCGCACACTTCGTCTCGCTGCCGAGGACGCACCGGCTTTGCCCGAAGCGCGGCGGTTACCGCTCACGGCAATAGCCGTGAGCTTGGCGCTTGCGTTGGTGGCAGGGTTGATCGCCGTGTTGTGGACCGTTCGTTAGCTGACGACGAACAGCAACAGCGCGATCGAACAGTCCGTGACGTTCGATCAATCAGTGTCGTTCGGACAACACGTCGCAGTCGACGTCGTTGAGCACCGACTCGTCGACGCTGTCATCGATCAAGGCCACTGCAGGACTTCCCAACAGGGCAGCGCAGCACAGCCGCTGGAGCATTTCGCCCGCGGCTTCGAATCCCTGCGCCAAGACCAACAACATGATGCACGCATGTATAGCAGGATTCGTGCCATGAGCCGTTTGGGCGCCGCTGCGGCGGGAAAAGTCAAGTTTTCGGCAATCGCCTCGCGCGATTGCCACGACATTTCTGTCGCAGTTCACGAAAAGCCGTGGCGCATTTTCACAGCCAGGCGCGTATCGGATGTTGGCTTGGTTTTTCCGGAAGCGGGTTGGTTTGTGTCAAATCACGCGGCTTCGACCGGGGATCAAAGAGCGCTCGGGCGCACACTGGCACAGGCCAGCCAGCCCCTCACTTTGAGCCCGTCGTTTTGGCCGGCCGGGTCCGCGGCGTTCCCAGCTCTGCGTCCTTCGCCTCGGGGCCAAGCAAGGTCCCGCACATCGTCTTACACAGCGTGTCTTCCGCCTTACACGTGCATTTGCCTTGGGCCTTGGCCTCGAGCTTCTTCTGCATCTGGGCCGTAGTGAAGCGCGCCAGTGACTCGACGCGAGAGAACGGCATGTCGCGTTTGATTTGCTTCGGCGCGCGCGGATCGTTGACGGCTCCGTCGGGAGCTGAGCAGCAGCGAAAGCTCAAGTAGTAGTAATAGAAGCCCTCGTTGTGCGTGTAAATCTTTGGCCGGCACTGGTTACGCACTCCCTTGTACCAAGGCCCGCCGGTGTGGACGCTGTCGAACTTGCCGCGAAAGCTGGACGATACCGTCTCGCTCGAGACCACCTCGTCGTCATTGCCGGGCAGATCGTGAACGCCGTAGTCACTCACGCAATAGGGCTGGCTGCCGCTGCGCACGCCCTGCCACAGCCGCGCGAGCTCGTGCGGGTCACGCTTGGCGACCTTGTTCATGTCCGGGTGGTCCCATTCGCGATCACCGTTGCAGATATTGGGATCGCGAACGTAACCGTAGGGGAAGGGCTTCATCTCTGGCCCTTCGCACGCCATCGTCCACTCGCTCTCGGTGCACAGACGCTTGCCCACGGCCGCGCATTTGACCTGCGCTTGATAGAAATTGTTCATCACCTCCGGCCGTTCACCTACCTTGTTTGGCCATGAGTAGTCGTCGATGCAGAACGACTTGTGTTCCTTCCCCCCGACGCACTTGCTCCAGGGTTCGAAATCCTCGCAAATGTCCTTGTCGTTGGCGTCGGAGTGCCATTGCTTGGTGCAGCGGTGCTCGACTTCGCTGCAGTAGTCCCCATCGATGAAGACCATGCCCGAAGGACAGTGCTCAATGGCTTTGCTGCTGTGCGCTCGAGTCTTGTCGTCGGCTCTCGATTCACCGGCTGAACTCCCCTTGGCTTCCGATTTGTGATTCTCGGCGCTCTTGTTCGACGCCGCGTTGGGCTCAACAGGCTGTGCCTTGCGCGGGCGATTGGCGGTCTCGAGTGCCGAATCCGCTCCGGACGCAGAATCGGCGGACGTCGGCGTCCCTTCGACGTCCACGGCCGTATCATCGCCGAGCTCGCTGCCCCCGTTTGCGCTTGGCGCCTCGGGCGCTTGCTCACCCGTGGCGGTTGGCGCAAACGATTGGCTCTGCTCTGCCCCAAGGTTCGATCCTGGCTTGGCCGACTCAGCGCCCGAGACACTCGACGCACAGGACGAGCCCAGGACCAGGGCACACCAGCGTCCAAGCCCAACGCCGCGCAACCTTCTCCACCGAACCCGAGACTCAGCATCGCCGAACATGAGGCGACGGATAGCCAAGGCCGACGCCGTCGTCAGCAGCAAACGATCGATTGCGGCTTTTGACTTGCGAGCCCCCAACCAGCCGGTATGAACCCGGGCATGAACGAGCGCCGGATCCTGGTCACCCACGCACTGCCGTACGCGAATGGCCCCATCCACATCGGACACTTGGTGGAATCGGTGCAGACCGACATCTGGGTTCGCTTTCAGCGCATGCGTGGACGCCAGGTTCGCTTCTTCTGTGCCGACGATACGCACGGCGCGCCGATCATGATCAGCGCTCGCAAACAGGGCATCACGGAGCTCGAGTTGATCGATCGAGTAAACGCCGCTCACCAGAAGGACTACGCGGGGTTCGGTATCGAGTTCGACAACTTCGGCAGCACGCACTCCGAGGAGAACCGCCGTCTGTGCGCCGAGTTCTGGCAACGCTTGAAGGCTGCAGGCTGTATCGCTGAGCACAGCGTGAGCCAGTTGTTCGACGTGAAGGAGCAAATGTTCCTGGCGGATCGCTTCGTGAAAGGCACGTGTCCGCGCTGTGGTGCAAAAGACCAATACGGGGACAACTGCGAGAAGTGCGGAGCAACCTACAACCCTACTGACCTGATCGATCCGGTCAGCACTCTGAGCGGCACCAAACCCGAGCTCCGCGAAGCGAAGCACTTGTTCGTCGAGCTCGAACGCGAACATGCGTTCTTGGACCAATGGACCGCCAGCGAAGGAACGCTGCAACCCGAAATCGCAAGCTACCTTCAGAACTTCTTCCTGAACAATCCGTTGCGCGACTGGGACGTCTCGAGGCCCGCGCCGTATTTCGGTTTCGAGATCCCGGATAGTCCCGGCAACTACTGGTACGTCTGGTTCGACGCACCCATCGGCTATCTCGCCAGTACGGCTCAATGGTGCGCCAAGAACGGCAGCGATTTGAACGACTGGTGGCGCTCGGACGACACGGACATCTATCACTTCATCGGTAAAGACATCGTCTACTTCCACTGCTTGTTCTGGCCGATGATGCTGAAGGCCGCCGGCTTCAAGCAGCCCAAACACATCCACGTTCACGGCTTTCTGACGGTGAACGGCGAGAAAATGTCCAAGAGCCGCGGCACGAACATCCCTGCCTCGCTCTACCTCGAGTTCCTCGATCCGGAGGCGCTTCGCTACTACTACGCCTCGAAGCTAGGGCCGGGCACCGACGATCTGAACCTGGATCTCGAAGAGTTTCCGCAGCGCGTGAACAGCACCTTGCTCGCCAAGGTCATCAACTTGGCGAGCCGCTCGGCGCGCTTCGTCGAGCAGGTGGGGCTCAGCGCCGAGTACCCCGATGACGGCGGCTTGTTTGCACAGTTCAAGGCTGCACGCGCCGAAATCGAACAAGCGTACGACGCGTTCGATAGCGCCAAGGCCATGCGCATCATCATGGCCCTGGCCGATCGCGCCAACGAGTACACCGATCGCATGCAGCCTTGGACGCTAGCCAAGCAACCCGAGAAGGCCAAAGACGTCCAGGACGTGTGCACGGTTTGCTTGAACCTATTTCGGCAGTTGATGGTGTATCTGACGCCGGTCGTGCCGCGTTTGTCGGAACGCACCGAAGCGATCTACGGCCTGCGCATCACCAGCTTCGATGACGTCGACTCCCCGCTCGTGGGACGTGCGGTTGGAAAGTTTACGCACTTGATGCAGCGCGTGGATCCGAAGCAAGCCTTGGCTCTGCTCGAAGCCAGCGCCAAGCTCGCCGCCGCGGACGCAGCGCCCGCCGAAGCCAGTGCCCCAGCGCCCAGCGCCGACGATGACGCGGCGCTGCTCGCCGAACCGCTTGCTCCCGAGTGCAGCATCGACGATTTCACGCGCGTCGATCTGCGCGTCGCGCGCGTGCTCAACGCCGAGCCCGTGAAGGAGGCGAAGAAGCTGTTGAAACTCACGGTCACTCTCGGCGGCAACAACACGCGCACGATCTTTGCGGGGATCAAGGCCGCTTACGAACCGGAGAAACTGATCGGTCGCCTCGTCGTGGTCGTCGCCAATCTCAAGCCGCGGCAAATGAAGTTCGGCCTGAGCGAAGGCATGGTGATCGCAGCCGGACCGGGTGAGGCAGAGGTGTTCGTGCTGGCGCCAGATTCCGGGGCCAAGCCCGGTCAACGCGTACACTGATCGAGAAGCGCTCGCTCAACGGCGGGGGCGGCGTTCAGCCAACACCGCCACCAACAAGCGCTGAACGGCGCTGCGCTCGAGCCCCTGCAACAAGCCCAGGTGCTCTTCGATGTTTCCAAATCCGGTCGCGATCAGACTCGCTCGGGTCAAAGGCGACGCGACGAGCTCACGGTGAACTGCGCGCAAGAGGCGCTGAAGTTCACCCGTAGAAACCCGACTCAACCCTTCAGTTCGCATGCTCGCCATTTAGAGCAAATCTCCCCGCGTGGGGGGAGGGGCAAATGGGGCATCCATCCGACACGACCCCCACCCCTCTGCCCTTCGGGGTGCTCCAGACCGATACGACGACGCCTCGTGAGTGAAACCCGCTGTTTCAATTCTGAAAGAAACCGCTCCACCGTCTCCAGATAACCCTTTGATAATTGGGACGAATTCCTTGGTACGAAGTGTGCTTAATCAGAGAACCAGAGCGACGAAGTCCCAAAGACAAATCGCCCACAATTTTCGTACAGGGGTCAAGGTTCCCCCCTCCCCCAGCCCCTGTACAACTTTTCGCGACGCGGCCTACGGTTCCCCCTCCCATGGCTGCGTCGTCTTTTTTGTGGCCGCTTGCGTAGCGAATCATTCGCTCGGCGCGTGCTCTGTCGCTGCAAGCGGTCGACCAAAAAGCACCCACGTCACGGCAACGACTTCGAGTCTGGAAGAACGAGAAGGCGCCCCTCACCGCCGGGATCTTCATCAGTGGCCTGTTTCCAAACGACTAGACCGTAGTCAGTCGCAACAGCGTAATGCAGCGGCCAACTGGACTCGCACGCCCTGGGCACCTCGGTCCACTCGTCAACTTTGGGGTCATACGTCTTCCAGCCCAAATGCGAGTCGTTGTCGATGGGGGCTGCCGCGATATGGGTGCCCGCCGAGTACAGCAGCGCGTCCCCAAGCCCGTCCGGTGCTGCGGCCACCCAATCATTCTCCTCAAAGGAGAAGAGAAGATTTCCTGGGGACCCGCTGCCCAAGACTTCGTGGCCCGTACAAGCAGCCCTCTCCACCCCTTCCGCGTCGCTTGCGCTCCACTGCAAGGAGTTCTCATCCAAGTACACGACAGGACCGTAGCCGCTGAACCAACCGGATGAGGTCGTGCAACTCGTGCGGGTACTGGGTAACTGGAGTGACCCGGGCGGCGTCGTCGTGATCCACTTGTCGGCAGCGATGCTTACCGTGACAATGCCTGCTCTCATCGAATCACTCAGTTGTTGAATACACGGGCTCGCTTGGATCTAGAGGAATCTCAGTGTGACTCAGTGACGATGGTTATCAGTAGATCGAGCCGTCCCGGTTCGTCATCGCCGCGTTGACCAGCGCCCACGGTTCCGTTGGAGGGTGTGCCTCACTTCTCGAAAAAAACAGGGGCCTGGTGGTGCTGACCGCGCGTTTGGTCACCGAACACGACGCGGGGAAGTCGGATGCCGCGATGAGCTGCGCCCGTTAGCGTGCGGCGCCCTGCCCGCGAGCGTTCGCGCGCGCTTCATCAACACGCAGGTCCGTCTGATCACGCCCAACGTCCATGTTTCTGGCGGTGGCACGCATCGTGCTGATTGCTTCTGCATGCTCAGCTCGCTTCGAAGAACCCTGTCCCAACGCCGCCAAGACATCCCTGCGCGAGTCAAGGCGGCACGCCGCCTCTTCGCGTCGAAGTTGCGTGCGCGGACGGGGCACGTGCGCAGCGGGCGCATGGCATGGCGGCTTGGAACGTTGGCGACCCGCGACGCGAGCGACTGTGAAACACTGCCCGAGTGTTAACTCAATGCCGACCGTCGAATGGTGATGGCGGAGCGAGACGTGTCCATGACGCTGCCCAGAACCCTGCGAGGGCCGGCGAGCGCATCACAAAGGGCGTTCTTGCCCTCCCGACTGGTCGTCCCTCCACCGCGCAGACGGCAACTCCTCCGCCCGGGCCCCATTAGTCGCCCGAGCCGCCAAAAACCGGGCAACGATCTGCTGGCACTCCCCAGAATTGTGTCGGCGAGTTCCGCAAGCCTGGAGAAATCGCAGCGCGTTGTCGGGCGGAGTAGGGTCATGCGAGTCTCGCTTGCGACGTCCCGCGTGGGAGGGAACAATGGGCCATGTTTCGCGCAAAAATGGCTCGGGTTAACGGTTCCTTGAGCCGTTTGATGCTGCTCGCCGCGTGTAGCACGCCGCTCGCGAGTTGCGGCAGCGACGGCCCCGGAACAGGAAACTCCGGTAAATCCGCAGCCGGGGGAGGCACTGCCGGACCCGCTGTGGCGAATCCCAACGCCCAGAACCCCGAGCCCGAAGTGGATGGCGGAGTCGTAGCAGGCCCGTCTCCGGACACGAGTTTGGCTCCGGCTCAGCCTACGCCGTCTACGACCACTGCGCCCAATGGTACGGTGGTCGAAGAAACGACAGACCCGGTGATCATCGACGGCGAAGACGATCCGGTGCCTGCCGCACCCGCCGAGTGCGCGCACGACTCGTACCAGGGGGAGCGCGTCAAAGTTAACCTGTATCTGCTACTGGATAACTCGGGCTCCATGCGTAGCCCGATCGCCGTGGACTCGACGGTCACGCAGTGGGATGCCGTGCGCGACGCGATCAAAGACTTCATCGGCTCGCCCGAATCAGAAGGGCTCAATTTGGCGATGAACTATTACCCGATCTTGGGTGACCGTGCGCTGTGCAACCGCCGCAACCAGTGCGACAACGGCTACCAGTGCATCGCCAAGGTCTGCGCCATCGAGTTCTTGTACGATGCGATAACGCTGTGCGACACCGATCAGGACTGCAAGCTGACCTTCACCGACGCAGATGGTGAAGTCTACCGGCAACGCTGCATGGAGCCGCAGCACTGCACCGGTAGCGATACCGCCATGTGTCTCGTAGATGAACAGTGTAAAGATGGCGCGATTTGCGAGGACGAAACGGTCGCGGTTTGTCCGGGGGAAACCTCGTGCACCTCGACTGACTACGCGACGCCGAGCGTTGCGCGCGCTGAGTTACCGATGCAGTCGCAAGCATTCATCGATTCGCTCGATGCCCATGAGCCCGATATCTTCGCTGCGACGCCGACGCACATCGCGCTGCAGGGGGCGTACAGCCAAGTCCAGGATTGGATTGATGCCGAACCCGATGCCAAGTCGTTTCTGATCTTGGCCACCGACGGCGCGCCAACCGGATGTACCAACGCCAACAGCTCCGACGAAGACGTGAACTTGGCGACCGACGCGACATATCAAGCGATCACGGACGCCCAGGGGCGCGGCATCGACACCTTCGTGATCGGCGTCGTGCCGAACGTCTCCGGTCTGGATCCGAACGATCCGGCGATCGTCCAACTGCAGGCGCAGTTCGACTTGCTCGCGGAAAAGCTCGACACGATGGCGCAAAAGGGCGGCACCAAGATGCCGTACAACATCGAGGTGGGCATGGACACGACGCAGTCGTTCCTGGACGCCTTGTCGGCGATTCGCGGCGCGGTGCTGCCCTGCGAGTACGCGATTCCCAAACCGGAAAAGGGCACGGTTTCGTTCGACCGTCTCAATGTGGAGCTCAGCCAACCCGGCGCAGACATGGGGACCACGATTCCGAAGGTCGACACGCAGGCCGATTGTGTCGATGGCGAGAGCGCCTGGTACTACGACCTCGACCCCGATACCCAGACGCCGCGCCGAGTGGAGCTTTGCCCGGCGGCCTGCGACGCGGCAAATGCCGCTGCCGGCGCGAGCATCGACATCGTTCTCGGCTGTCAGACGGTGATCCGAGTCCGTTGAGGCTGAAGCTCCGAGGCCTAGCGGCCCCCGGGGCTATGCCTTGGAACTGTCACACGTGTGGCACGGGCGGGTCATTGCTCCCTCGTAGCTTAGGGGGGTGAAAATCAGAGTACTAGAGCTGGGATCGAACTCCTTTCAGCTGCATGGGTTCGACGTGACGACCGGGGGCATCGTTCGCCCTCGCTGGGGTTTCAAGCGTACCGTGCGGTTGGCGCGGGGCGTCAGCAAAGACGGCATCCTCACGGCGGATTACGCCAAGGCGGGGATCGACGCGGTCGAGGGCTTGTTGGCCGACTCGGTCGACGACGCTCCGCTGACCGCGGTCGCGACGAGCGCCGTTCGCGAGGCGCAGAACCGCGATACCTTGCTGCAACCGCTGACGGATCGCTTCGGGATCGTTGCCCGCGTCTTGTCGGGGACCGACGAAGCCAAGACGTCGTTTGCGGGGGCGCTCGCAAGCATGGAAACAGCCGCCGGGCGCGTGGCGGTCGTCGACATTGGCGGCGGATCCACCGAGATCGCGGTTGGCGACAGCCGCGGCGCCGAGTTTACACACAGCGAGCGCGTCGGCACGCTGGCGCGCGAAGAGGCTCTGAAGAGTTTCCGTGAGGAGATGGGCTCCGTCTTTGCGCGGGTGATTGCGCGTCGCCCCGAGCGCTTGATCTTTGCCAGCGGCAGCGCCCGAGCGCTGCAACGCTTGCTCGCGGCGCAGGGCTTGCTCGCGACGGGTGACAGCATTCCGACCGCGGTCCTCGCTCGGATGGTTCCGATGTTGCCCGCGATCCCGACCGAGGAGCTGGTGCGACTGGGCGTCGGTGCAGATCGCCAAGCGACTTTGGTGCCCGGGGCGCGGCTCGTGCTCGACGTGGCCCAGGCGCTCGGAGCGAGTTGCTTCGAGGTCGCGCAGGGAGGCCTACGCGAAGGCGTGGCGATCGGCGAGTGGCGGCTGCAGCAGTCGATGCGCAGCATTGCGCAGCTCGGCGGCGAACCCGAGAGTGTGCGCTACCTGGCCGATCACTTCGCGCGCGTCGGCGAACCGGTGGAATTGCCCCGACGTGCGCTTGCCAGCGGCGAGTGAGTGCAGTGTCGGCGAACAATGATCGGGTTGTCGAACGCGAACGCCTGATCTAGGGTGCCCTTTCCCTCCGAATCAAAGGAACGTCGAGATGGCATTTGTGGTTACCGATAACTGCCGGCGCTGCCGCTTCACCGATTGCGTTGATGTCTGCCCCGTGGACTGCTTCCACGGCGACGACGAAATGCTCTACATCGATCCCGAAGAGTGCATCGATTGCGGTGCTTGCGTGCCCGAGTGCCCAGTTGAGGCCATTTACGACGAGACGCAGTTGCCCGACGCACTGAAGTCGTGGGCCGGAGTCAACGCGCAGAAGGCCAAGGGCTTGCCCGTGATCAACGAGACGGGTGATCCGCTGCCCACGGCTGATGCTCGCAAAAAAGAATTGGGGTTCTGAGCTCCTCATGGACGTCGCGATCGTCGGTGATGGTCCTGGTGGCCTGAGCGCTGCCTTGTTCCTCGCCAAGAACGGCTTGTCGGTAACGGTTTACGGGGAAGACAAGACGGCGATGCACTGGGCATTGCTCAAGAACTATCTTGGCTTCGACGAGATCCACGGCAGCGAGTTCCAAAAGCGCGCTCGCGCACAAGTGCTGGCGCTGGGAGCAAAGCTCGTGGCCGAGCGCGTCGAGACGATAACCCGCGGCGCACAGTCGGATTCGCAACAGTTCGAGCTCACGCTGGAAGCTCCAGACAAGTCTTCGAGCAAAGTCAGCGCGCGTTACGTCATTCTGTCGGAAGGTAAATCGCCGCGGCTAGCGAAGCAGCTCGGGCTGCAGTTCGACGAAGCCAAAGGCATCGCTACCGATCGCAACGGCTGCACCTCGATCGCGGGAGTTTACGCGGTGGGGCGCTTGGCGCGTCCGGGTCGCAGTCAAGCCATCATCAGCGCCGGTGATGGCGCTGCGGCGGCGATCGATATCCTGTCCAAAGAGAAGGGCCAGGATTTCGCCGATTGGGACTCGCCACCCGAGAGCGCTTAGAGCTCGAGAGTGCCTTCACCTCCGCGCCGAGTCCGGCGTGGAGGTGTTCCCCCGAAGCTGCCCCGGACTGGGAGAAATACTTCGAGGGACTCCTTGTGATACTTGCAGATCCGCATGGGCCTGCGCGTCTCGTGCCAACGACACTCGCGCACGATGTAGCGTGAGGCACGTAAGACGAACTCGGTCGCGTCGACGATGCGCCAATCGCGCAGCCCGAGATCGTGCCCCTTTTCGTCGAGGTGGGTGTAAACATCTCCCGCGTACCAGAAGCGGCGGATCTTCATCACGCGCTTGTAGTCCTTGTCGTACCAGCGCTCGTAGTCGTCCAACCATTTCGCCGAATCCCACTCGTCGACGATTTGCCAGCGGCCGGCTGAATCAGCTGCGAGCTCTGGTTCGCTCGGAGTGCGTGGCGCAGGTTTACCGTCATGAGTCCACCAGCGGCGGTCGACAGGGCCGACGGACCCCCGCTTGAAGCGACGCGGCTTGTGCGGCCCGAGCTGATGCGCTGCGAAGAACATCGAAAAGTAGGGCCAAGGGAATGCCCATAGCCCTTCACGCGCGGGCGCACTCTGCCAATGGCCTTGCTTGACGGGTTGGAGCGTTCCGAGGCGCTGAAAGAGCACTCGTCCTGCTCGAGCTCGAATCTTGGATGGCATTGGGCACCTCGTTTTGCTGAACCAGGCGCCTACGCACGGCCCGTGGGAATCTTCCCGCGAACTCGCTACTCCTCGTTTTCGGCCGGTCGCCAAGGGCCGGCATCGACGATCACGGCCGTGGCAGGGCCGAGTTCGGGCTGCCAACGCACGCCGTGCCAACCTTTGGGCAGCTGGGGTTCGGTGAAGCCGAACAGGAAGAACGAGTCCTTGGGCGACAGGTTGATGCAACCGCTGCTCTTCGGGTAACCCCAGCCGTCGTGCCAGTAAGCCGCGTGCAACGAGTAAGGGCCGATGAAGTTCTGAGCCCAGGGGACCGCGCTGTGCACCATGTGATCTGGGGCGATCATCGTCGCGGTCGCGAACTTGCCCGTTATCTTGAACCAACCAACGGGCGTCGACGCCGTGCTTCCGAGGGGACGACTGCCGTGAGGTGGCCCGCCGCGCCCCGGCGAGACCAAGGTCGTGAAGACCGGTTTGGTTCCCTCGTAAGCGATCAGCCAACCCCCGCGGATGCTGACTTGAATCCAAGTCGCCCTGCCGGCTGGAGCGTTGCCGGTTTCGTCAGTGCCGAAGACGGGAGCGCCCCAAGGGGTTTCGCTGCGGGGCTCGGGAACCACTGCGTCGTGGGCGAGGACCCAATCGCCGTTGATCGTTTCGAGCAGTTCGGTGCCCTGGTCGATGGCGTGAACGCTCGTCAGGTTCACCCAAGAGTGCCGCGCATACTGGCGGGCGGCTGGTCTGAAGTTGCCCCCTTGATCGCGAACGAAGCTCGGAACTCGGGCTCGCTTGAAGAACGCCAGCGGCATTCTGGCCTCCTGTCCCAAGTGAACGCCCTCGAAGTCGATCGGCGGCAGGGGCACGACGCGGTCCTTCGCTATCCACTCGAGATCATCGGTTTGCAGGAAGCTGCGCCCCAAGTGTTCGACTTCGCGCGTCCAAGCGATCGCCGAACCTTTCACGAGTGAGTCGTGTTCCTCCTGCAGATTCACTGGTAACGAGGCTGGCCAAGCTTCGCTGCTGCTGGAGCTCGGACGTACGGTTTCGCGTAAGAACGCGCGCAGCAAATCGGGTTCCGACGCTAGCGGCAACTCGCGCCGCAACATCGTCTGTTTGTCTGGCAGCTCGGCGTAACGAACCGTCCCGAGCGACTCGCCGTAATGCGGGTGCGGCTCGGGGAGAGTCGTGTCCGGGGTGAACGGGATCAGCGCGCGAAGTATCGTATCGTCGGCGTTGAGGGTCGCGCGTTTGTCATCCACGCAAACGTAACCGCGGGGTTCGATTGCGTACCAAGGACCGCCACAGCCCTTGCCCGGGATTGGTCTCGGATCTTTGAGCTCGACGCTACCGCCGAACCACAACAAACCGATCCAAGGCTTGCTCGTGTTGGGCTCTGGGCGCACCCACACGTTGCGCGTCTTGGCGTAAACTCTCGGCACGTCAGTGGGCAGCGTGCGCTCCGCATAGTGCACCGAGCCGAGTGAAGCACTGCTTGCCACCGCGGTAGCTCGAGCTCGGGTCTCGGCGGGCAGCACGCTCGAGAGCTTCGATGAGCTCGACGCCTGAGGCGCTGGGATCGAGTCAGGCGTGATGTCGCTAGCTCGTGCGGGTTCACAAGCCGTCACGCTCGCGCCGGCGATCAGCCACAAGCTGGCGGCCCAGCTACTGCGGAGGGCGAAGGGGGTGCGGCCGAGGCAACTCGTGATGGGCACCAGCGAGTGCTAGCGCCTCTGGCAAGCGGGCGGCAAATTGGCTGCAACTGCCGGCCCTGCCCGTCTTGCACCGGCCCAAAGCGCGTGCTCAAGTGCCGAAATGTTGCCGGTGCCCGAACCGCGCTCGGAAGCGGAGCTGATGGCGCGCGCGCAAAGGCTGGCGGGCATGACGCTCGGGCAACTCGCAGGGGCCATGCAAGTCGAGGTTCCGGCCGAGCTGTTGCGAGCCAAGGGCTTCGTGGGTCAACTCTTGGAACGAGCACTGGGCGCTTCGGCGCGCAGCAAGGCGGTGCCGGACTTTACGACCTTGGGCATCGAGTTGAAATCCCTGCCGGTGAGCGACAAGGGCGTGCCACTCGAGACCACGTTCGTGTGCACCATTCGGTTGTTGGACGCCGAGCTCGCGGAGTGGGACAACTCCCGCTTGCGTCAGAAACTCAGCCGAGTGTTGTGGGTACCGGTTATGGGTTTACGCCAGGTTCCCGTCGCGGAACGCTTGATCGGAACTCCGTTGCTTTGGAGTCCATCGGCGGAAGACGAACGCGATCTGCGCTGGGACTGGGACGAGCTGATGGGCATGATCGGCCGGGGCCAAGTCGAACGCATCACCGGACACCTCGGCAAAGTGCTGCAGATTCGACCCAAAGCTAGAAACGCCAAGGCCCGGCGCCGCGCCTGGGACGACGAAGGCAATCGCATGCTGGCGCTGCCGCGCGGTTTCTATCTGCGCACCGCATTTACGCACCGGATTTTGCAGAGACACTTCACGCTGCCTGGCTAGCGCGAACTTGCTGGACGCTCGACGCAGCGAGCTCACAGTCGGCGCTAGAGCTCATGCCGGGCGTACAAAACAGAAAAGCCCCAACAGTCTCCTGTGGGGCTTTTCATCTTTTTCAGCTTCGGTGCTTAGGCGTTAATCCTCTGCACTGAGCTGTTTCGCGAGGAGCCGGAGCAGAGCTCCGACTCCTCACGTTCGGGGGCGTATTACAGCGGGAACTCGCACATGTATGCGTATTCGACGCCGCAGTTCTGGTCCGCCCAGCCTTCCGTCATGTCAGAGACGGTGCCGTCGGTGCCCTGGTCGAGCTCACCGCAATCGCCGCCGTCAGACGGATATTGCGAGAAGTCGATGGGTTGACCCGACGGATGGCTGTACTTCCAGAGGGCGTGCGTCGTGTTGTTGGCGAGATCCTCGGGGGTCGACGCCCCGAGCCAGTACCAACGACCCGGGTCCGTGGAGACGGGGACGCCGCCGTTCACTTCACCCGTGAAGTCATCGTACAAGCCGATCCAGGACTGGGTAGCAACGCACACGTCGTCGCAATCCTCGTCGCTGTTGCAGAAGTCGCCGATGTCTTCGCCTTCGCCAGCGCAGTAGCCAACCTGAGCGTCGCTCACACCAGCCACGCCGGCGGCATTCGCCGTCGAGGCCAAGGTGGTGCGCTCAGCAGCGGTCGTTACGACGACGAGGTGTGCCCCGATGCCGTAGCTCTCGCAGTGCGACTTCGCGTCGTACCAGTCGTTGCCGAGGAGGTCGCTCGGCGCGTTGTCGCCGTGCGAGCCGTGGGCCTCTGCAGGCATCAAGCAGTACGTGTTGTTCTTCCAAGCCGTCAGACCGCGAGCGCTCTGGTTGGCTTTGCAAAGAATCTTTCCACGGTTGGCAACGACCGGATCGTCCGCCGCACCGCAGAAGTCCGTCTCGTCCTTGTAACCGTCGCCGTCGCAGGTCGAGGTTCCAACGACTGGGTCGCAAGCATCAGCGTCACGCTCCACGCGGTAGGACGCGCGGTTCGTCTGAGTGTCGGTGACCGTGCCCGTATCGCAAGCGTGGAACGCGAGGTCGTACGAGTCGATCGACTTGTGCGTGTAGCGGATACCGTCGCCGAGGACGTTGAACTTGCACTCATTGGTGCAGCTGTCGGTCTCGTCGTCGTTGCCGTCGTCGCACTCTTCGTCATCGGAGCTGCCCGACGTCTCGTCGGCGCCGTTGAGGCCCAGAGGCTGCACGATGCCGTCACCGCACTTCGTCACGAGGCAGCGGCTGGTGCACTTGTCGGAGTCGACCGTGTTACCGTCGTCGCATTCCTCGCCGCTCTGAACGCCAGCCGTACCGCGGCAGGTGCTCAAGCGACAATCCGCGAGGCAGGTGACGTCAGCACCGGGTGCCGAGCCATTGCCGTCCCCGAGCAAGAAGTCATCGCCATCGCAGGCTTCGTCGTATTGACGGATGCCGTCGCCGCAGCTCGGGGGCAAGCTGCAGTCAGCTTCGCAACCGTCGCCGCTGAGCACGTTGCCGTCGTCGCAAGCTTCGTCCTCGTCCTTGACGCCATCGCCGCAGGTCGAGATTTCGCAGCTGTTGCAGCCGTCGCCGTTGACAGCGTTGCCGTCGTCGCACTCTTCCCAGTAGGACGGGTCCCAGCAATTGTCGTAGCGGTCGCCCTCTGGCGGCGGCGCGATGTCGTCGCTATCGTCGCACTCGTTGACGGTCGCTGCCGTGCCGTTGTGGTAAGCGTAGGACGGGCCACCGAGGCCGGTGAGCGCTGCCCATTCCGCATCCGTCTCAGGATCGGTGCCTGCGGCATCGTCAGTCGAGTAGACGCCGTTGTCGCCGCACTTGTTCCAGGTGCAGCTCGTGGTGCACATGTCGCGATTGTTGCCGTTCGCGTCGTCGCACTCCTCGAGCGGCTGATTGTTCGTCGCCTTACCGGAGGCCGTGGCGATGTAACGGAAGCCGTCGCCGCACACGTTCCAGAGGCATGTGTTCACGCACTGGTCGTTGTTGTCGGCGTTGCCGTCGTCGCATTGCTCTTCGCCTTCCTTGATGCCGTTGCCGCAAGTCGGGATTTGGCACTTCGAGCTGCAGGTCGAGCCAACGACATCGCTGTTGTTGCCGGTTCCCTTGTCACAACCCTCACCAGGCTGGATCACGCTGTCGCCGCAGGTTGCGCTGATGCCCGTTGCCGAGCTCGAGAGCAAACCGCTGACGGTGCAGGTAGAGCTGCAGAGGTCGTCGTTTTCGGCATTGCCGTCATCGCACGCCTCGAGCGCCGCTGCATTGCTGGTGTCCGTCTTGGAGACGTACTTCCAGCCGTCTTGGCAGACGTTGTACTTGCAGGTGTCGATACAACTGTCGTTGTTGTTGTCACGAGCGTCGGAGCCGATCGCCTCGTCGCATTGCTCGGTACCGGCCAGAATCAAGCCGTCGCCGCACATTGCCTTGTGGCACTCGAGAGCGCCGTCGGTGTCGAAGTTCGCCGCAACGCACGCATCAGTGTTGACACTGTTGCCGTCGTCGCATTGCTCGACGTTGACCGCACCGAGGACGAAGTTGTCCAAAGGTTCCGGAGCGCAAACGTCGTCGGTCGCAACCGGCAGGCCGAGGAAGAAGACGCCGGGTTCGCACTCGGTACCATCTTCCAAATCAACCTGACCCTTGCCGCTGCCGGTACGAATGCCGTTGGCGTTGTAGTGGAAGTCGGCGTTGCTGCAGTCGCCGTCGTCCTCGAGGCAGTAGTAGCCCAGCGCGGAAGGAGCGAAGGCGAGGATGCCCACGCGGCTTGCCGTCATCGGACCGTTCTGATCGGGATCGCCGTACGGCTCGGTCAGCGTCGTCAGCTGAGCGCTGTCGGCGCAGACGTTGTACTTGCAGGTCTTCAAGCAGCTGTCGCTGTCGGCCGTGTTCGCGTCGTCGCACTCTTCGATCGCACCCGTGTTCAACGGATCCGACTTGTAGGTGTAGACCGCGCCATCGCCGCAGACGTTCCACTTGCAGGTCGTCAAGCAGCTGTCGTTGTTGTTCGTGTTGCCGTCGTCGCACTGCTCGTCATCTTGAACGATGGCGTCACCACAGCTGGTGTTGTGGCAGTTCGAGGAGCAAACGCCGCCGACGCCGTTCTGGGCACCGAGGTCGCACTCTTCGCCGGTGTCGATGATGCTATCACCGCAACCCGCCTTCTTGCAGCTCGTGCGGCAAGCGCCGACTGCGGTATCGGAGTTACCGTTACCGTCGTCGCACTCTTCGCCCTCTTGGATGTGGCCATCGCCACAAGCGGGGGCCTTGCAGGACTTGGTGCAGTCACCAACGGTGTCGCTGTTCGCAGCGCCGTTGTCGCAGGTCTCGCCGTCCTGAACGATGCCGTCACCGCAACCCGGTGGCTTGCAGTCTTTGGTGCAATTGCCGGTGTCGCTATTGGCATCACCCTCGTCGCACGCCTCTGCGCCAGCAACGAAGCCGTCGCCACAGACGTTGTTCTTGCAAGACGTCGTGCAGTTCACGCCAGGTGAACCGTTGCCGCCGTTACCCTTGCCGAGGTCGCACTCTTCGTCGCCACCGACATAGCCGTCGCCGCAGGTGTTCGACTTGCACGCTGCCGTGCAGTCACCACCGGCAACGCCGTTGTCTTTGCCGTTGTCGCACTCTTCGCTGTCCTGCTTGGTGCCATCACCGCAGTCAGTCGTCGTGCACGTGGTGCTGCAAGCACCGGTGTCGCTGTTGGCGTCGCCGTCGTCGCAAGCCTCGTTCGGACCAACTTGACCGTTGCCGCATTGGTCGAGGTTGCAGTCGATGGCGCACTTGCTGCCATCGCGGCCGTTCTCGGCGCCTTCGTCACAGGCCTCGTTGTTGTTGATGATGCCGTCACCGCAAGTCGCGTCCTTGCACTTGTCGGTGCAAGAGCTGTCGCGAGAACCGTTGTCGTCACCGAGATCGCAAGCTTCGCCGTCGTCGACGTTGCCGTCACCGCAGGTGGGCAGGGTTGGCGGCTCTTTGCAGTCGTTGCCGCAGTTGTCGCTGCCGACGGTGTTGCCGTCGTCGCAATCTTCACCCGGGCCGCGCTGACCGTTGCCACAAGTGTCGGTCTTGCAAGCGACCGTGCAAGAATCACCGGGGACGCCGTTGGTCTTGCCGTTGTCGCACTCTTCGCCGTCGTCCTGGTTGCCGTCGCCGCACTTAGCGGGGGGGGCGGGAACGTGACCGGTGTTGTCGCAGTTGTCGTCGTCGACACGGTTACCGTCGTCGCAGTCCTCATCGGGACCACGATGGCCGTCACCATGCGTGTCGTTCAAACACTGCGCGGTGCAGGCGTTGCCGGGCGCGCCGTTGGCGTTACCGCTGTCGCATTCCTCAGTGCCGTTCTTCTTGCCATCGCCGCAAGAAGCTTCGGGCTCTTTGGTGCAATCGGCGGCGCAACCATCACCTGGTTCGGTGTTGCCGTCATCACACTCTTCGTCGCCCTGCTTTTTGCTATCGCCGCACACGCCTGCGGTGGTGGTTCCACCATCGCCCGTGTCCGTGTCCGTGCTGGTGGTTCCACCATCATCACCGCACGCGATGAGCGCCATCGCTACTAGCGGCGCGGCGAGCCAGGCTGCTGCCGCCTTGGGTTTAAGATTCATATCACCTCTCCTGTAAGGTTCTGATTTGACGGATGGATAGACTTCCACCCGCCGTGGCGTGGGATACACGACGGTCGGAGGGGGGTCAAGGTTAAAGCCCGGCCGCAAAGTTCACGTACGCGAGCCGGCACGCCGGCCATTGTTCGATGGAACGCATGCGACAAGATTGCGCTTTCAGCGAGGGCGGAGCCCGCTGTGAACATCTTCGATCCTCAACGAAAGAGCATCCTGTTTCACCGCTTTCGATGGGAATAACCCCATCCTCGCCAATGGCGGGTTTTGCTTTTGATTTCAGCTGCTTGTGACTATGTAAGCAAAGCACCGAGATGCACAGTTAACGTAGGTAGGTGAACAGCAAGCACCGAGCCTCACCTCCTGCGATCATCACGTCGCAGCCTCGGCATAATCGTGACATGTTCACCTGGTACAAACACTCGAAGCTCGGTAGGCAGACGTCCGTTGGGTCACTCGACTAACCCTGACTTGCCCACATCACTCAGAGGGTCGTGCGCGTGACGCTTCGTGACGCGTTGCGGAAAACACAAGACGGAGCCGCTCACTTATAGATGACAAAAGTGGC
Source organism: Polyangiaceae bacterium (assembly GCA_036263015.1). GTDB lineage: Bacteria > Myxococcota_A > Polyangia > Polyangiales > Polyangiaceae > SZUA-265. The sequence goes on from DATAHU010000243.1 coordinate 226,126, forward strand.
TCTGACCTGCACAGCGGGCCCCCTCGAAGCGCCCCGACTCTCTCAATTGCCGTTGGCCGGAAGCGGCGCTTTTACGGGCTGTGTCGAGTGTTCGCCGGATGACTTGGCTGAAGCATTCTGCGTGGTTGTAGAGGCGCTAGCGCCGCCTGCGGCAGCTTTGTAAGCGTCCTTGTTCTTCGCATACCAAGCGCGCAACGCCTTAGCGTTGCTCTTGAGTGAACCTTCGACGTCCTTCGGCTTCGGGGGATCGACACGCGGAGCCGTGGGAGCCAACCGCAACAAGGCGTATTGCGCGGCATCGGCGACGTGCGGCCAGTACGAGCTATTCAGTGCTTTGAGAACCGTCGGATGCTCGAACGTCGACGCGTAGTATTGCTGGCGATTGTCTTCGAGGTCGGCCAACAACGGGATCAACGCGGGGACGGACTTGTCAGTGCCGACGACGCCCAGGCCCATGCACGCCTGCGAACGGACGTAAGCGCTCTTGTCTGTGAGTGACGCGATCAAAGCATCTTCCACCACTGGATCGCGGGGCGGCGCGGTTCGCGCTATGGCGCGCAACACGACGCCGCGCAGCGCGGGTTCGTAGCGCTTCAGGAGCGGAGTGAGCGCCCCCGAGATCTGCGAGCTCCTGCGTACGGGAGCCTGGTCGTCGTCGAGAATCTGAATTGCGGAGATCAAGACATCGGGTTCGTTGGCATTCAGCGATGACAGGAGCACTTGCCGAAACTTGCCGGTGAGCAGCGAGGGATTACTCTGACGTACGGCTTCGAGCAGCGCATAGCGCGCTTTGCCATCCGCAAAATCCGAGCGCTGCGAAATCTTCAACACCCCATCGACCAAGCGCTCATCCGGGCGCGGACCGCGCAACCAGCGATCCGCAACGCCCAACGCGCGCGACGCCAAGCGCGGGCTCGGCGCAGCAAAATTCTCGAGCAGAACGTCCATTACCTCGGGTGGGGCGTCCGCTTCGCGCTTGAGGACCTGGCCCAATCCCGACAAAGCCGCCGCAGTCACTGACTCGCCGCGTTGTGACTTAGCCAATTGCACGAGCAGCTCAACCGCGTCGGGCCCCGTTGGCGGTGTTTTCAACGTCCAGCTCTCTTGATTGACTTGAGCCGCCAGAGCGTCCAACTGTGCTTGGCGTTCGGGGCTGATCTCGGAGCTCGAGCTCGATGCAGAGCTGACTTCACTTGCCGCGGCAGGTGACTCCTGCGTTTGCGTGCGTTTTGCGCAGCCCGGCGCGACCGAACACAACGCGACGAGTGAGACTGAAACGATGATGCGCCGAGTATTAAAGGACATTCAGAGGGCCTCCGCGGACACGAAAGTAAGTCGCGCTGGGTCGTGCCCCAATTCGATCGGAATTGCAACTCTGACCGCCCACGACGTAGGCGCCCGGATCCTGTGTAGGCAACGCAGCGACCGTGTTCGCGGCAGGCGCCAGCCATTGCTGGACTTCACTGTAGGCGCTGCACAGAATGTAATTTCTGCAGCGACAGTGATGTTGCGAGCGCACGGAGACTTGAGCTTGGGACCGGGATGGCCGTCCCGGTTGGCACGATGGCTTTGGAACGAACGATGAAACGACTCTTTATTGCCGTAACAGCGCTTTGGCTGGGCGTCTTGGGCTGTAGCAGCTCGCCAAAAGTCCAAGACCACACGGACGACGGCGACTACAAACCGCCGCCCAAGGGTGACGGCGGAGTTACCACGGACGAACCCCCTCTCGTCGATGGCCCCCCCTGTAAACCCAAGACCTGCGACGAATTGGGGTTCGACTGCGGCAAGGCCGCCAACGGTTGCGGCAAACTCATCGACTGCGGCAAATGTAGCTCCGGATCAGCCTGCGGCCTGAACGAACACAACGTCTGCACCGTCATCGACACCCTGTGCAAGCCAGTGCCCAAAGCGGAGGCGTGCGACGGCAAAGAGTGCGGGGTCGAAGGGGACGGCTGCGGCGGAAGTTACGAGTGCGGTAGCTGTAAGAACGGCGAAGTGTGTGGAGTGCTGAAGGCATTTCGCTGCGACAAGCCCGTCGTCGACAATCCCGAGAGCTGTCCGGCTCAGATCGACAGTTGCGCTGCGGCAGATGCCGAGTGCGGCGTCGTAGGCAACGGTTGTGGCGGTCTCATCGACTGCGACGAGGAGACCGGGGGCTGTGAAGAAGGTAGCTTGTGCGGCCTCGGCGGGGCGCAAAAATGCGGAGCAATCGACGCGTGCGCGCCGCTCACGAAGGCCGACGCCTGTGATGGGGTGTGTGGCCAAGTCTCCAACGGCTGCGGGGTAGAGGTAAACGATGGCCTGATCAATTGCCCCGCATGTCCCGACGGTCAGGCCTGTGGTGCTAGTGGAGTCCCCAACGTCTGCGGTGATGCCAGCAACGCCTGCGAACCCATGCCCAAAGCGCAGGCCTGTGAGGACCGCGAGTGCGGCGCGGCGAGCGATGGGTGCACCGGAAGCGTGAGCTGCGGCACCTGCGCCTCGGGGACCCAATGCAACGACGGCATTTGCACTCCGCTGTGCCACGAGGTGGCCAAAGCCGACGCTTGCAAGAGCAAGGAGTGCGGCCAAGTCAGTGACGGCTGCGGCGGCAGCTATGCGTGCGGGACCTGCGCCGACGGTGAGGCCTGCGGCTTGTTGGCGCCCTTTCAATGCGACATCATTCCTCCGAGCGAGTGCGTACCGCGCACCGAGAGCGAAGGCTGCAACGGCAAAGAGTGCGGAAAGGTGTACGACGGCTGCGGCACGGCAGCCAAGAACGTCATCGATTGCAGCAGCGTCAACGGTGGCTGCGACACGGACGACTACTGCGGCGTGCAGGAGCCCTTTCAGTGCGACCCGCTGCCCATGCCAACCTGCACGGCGACGAGCTGCGCGGAACTCGGCTGGGAATGCGGTATCGCGGTCGACGCTTGCGGCAACACCTTCGACTGCACTGACGAAGGGCTGACCTGCGATACCAGTGTCGAGACTTGCATGGGCGGTATCGACGGCCCCGCACACTGCTCGACGGGCTTCGAGGGTGGACCGGGCAGCAACTGCGATGTCTGTAGTTCCATCGCCAATTGCGATGACGAAGCACAACCGACACGCCTCACGGGCCGTGTGATCACCGCTGGCAGCAATGACGCCGACACCGTCGATCAAATCGGTATCCCCAATGCGTTCGTGTACATCCTACGCAACGACGACGAGAGCGAGCTGCCAGACATTCCCGCGGGTATCCCCGAAGACTCGACCAGTTGCGATCGCTGCGACGATCAAACGCTGGGCCCGGTGCTGGCCAGCACCGTCACCGACGCGCTCGGAGACTATACGCTCGAGGGTAACATCCCTGTGGGTAAGGAGTTCGTACTCGTCGTCAAGATCGGCAAGTTCCGTCGCGCAGTGAAGTACACCGTTCCAGCCGACGCCGCGTGCAAGACGACGGCGGTGGATCACTTGTCCACCCGCTTACCTCGCACACGCACCGATGGTCTCGCCGCACATATTCCGCACATCGCGATCTCGACGGGCCAGGCGGACGCGATGGAGTGTGTGTTCCGCGCCATGGGGATCTCGGACTCGGAGTTCGGTCTACCCGGTAGCGCTGGTGACGGCGCGACGCCGATCCACATGTATCGCGCGAACGGTGCCTCGATGGCGCAAGGTAACGACCCAGATTCGGACCTGTACACCGATCTGAGTCGCATGCTGAGCTACGATCTGGTGGTCTTCGCGTGTCTCGGCGAGAACGCCGATCGCGACGCGGGCTTCTCCGATCCCAACATTCGCGAGTACGTCAATCGCGGTGGGCGCTTGTTTGCGAGCCACTACAGCTACACTTGGCTGCGCAACAACGGCACGAGCGCGTATGATTCGTCGGATCCGATCGCGACGGGTTTGAAGCCTGCCGCCTCTTGGATTTCGGAGGCGAGCTTGCCCGCGACGGGCACGGGCATCGTTTCAGTGGGTCGACCCCGCGCCAACGCGAGCAAGATCCAAGACTTCGCAGATTGGCTCGTGGACGAAGGGGCTGCCACCAAGGTCGGCAGCGCCTACCAGTTCACGATCCAAGATCCGCGCGACTTGGCAGCGAGCGTCGGCACGGGCAGCGAAGAATACGTCTACCGCGACCTCGGCGGCGGCAGCACTTCGGTGCAGCAATTCGCGTTCAACACGCCCTATGGCGCACCCCAGGACGCAATCTGCGGGCGTGTGGCTTACAGCGCATTCCACGTTTTTGGCGGCGGCAACGACCAAGTCACCTTCCCCGACCATTGCAACGCAAACTTGAGCGCGCAGGAGCAAGTGCTGCTCTACATGCTCTTCGATCTCGCGTCGTGCGTCAGCACCGGTGAGCCCGAGCCACCCAAGTGCAACGCCGTGACTGATTGCACGGGGCGCTGCGGCAACCTGGCAGACGGCTGTGGCGGCGTCCTCGAATGCAGCTGCAGTGGCGCCGAGTTGTGCTTGGCGGGCGGGATCTGTGGCAAGCCCGAGTGCTTGAAGACAACCTGTGAAGCGGAGGGCGCTACTTGCGGCACGATCGCTGACGGTTGCGGCGGCAAGCTCGACTGCGGCGATTGCCCCTCGGGCCAAGTGTGCGGTCTCGACACGCCGAACCAATGCACCATCACTTGCACGCCCAACGACAAGGCCGTCGCCTGCAAGAACAAGTGCGGCTTCGTCTCGGACGGTTGCGGCGGCGTGCACGAATGTGACGGCTGTGACGGCAGTGCGAGCTGCAACTCTGGGGCCTGCGAAGTTGCCGAGTGCGCCCCGCAGGCGTGTCCCGACAGCGCAGAGTGCGGGCGTGTCAGCGACGGTTGCGACGGCTTCGTGGAGTGCGGTGAGTGTACCCCTCCATTGGCGTGCGGAGGCGGCGGCGTGCCGAACAAGTGCGGGCGCCCCGATTGCCCTGCGCTCAGTTGCGGCGATTTGGGAGCCGAGTGCGGCTGGATCGGTGACGGCTGCGGCGCAGCAGTCGATTGCGGTCCCTGCCCTTCGGGCCAGGTCTGCGGCACTGACGGACATCCCAACAAGTGCAGCGGTTGTGAGCCTCTGACATGCGAGGGCGAGGACGCCGAGTGCGGCGCCATTGGTAACGGCTGTGGCGACAGTGTCGATTGCGGACCTTGTCCCAAGGGTCAAGTCTGCGGCGTGCGTGAACCCAACAAGTGCGGCGACCCCGGCGAGTGTGTACCTCTGACCTGCAAACAAGCAGACGCCGAGTGCGGTTTGATTGGCGATGGTTGCGGCAAGACAGTCGATTGCGGCGCCTGTCCGCCTGATGAACTGTGCGGTGCCAAGGAGCCATTCAAGTGTGGCCCGCCACCGAGTTGCAAGAAAGCGACTTGCGACGGCGTTGGTGCCGAGTGCGGCGCGATCGGCGACGGTTGTGGTGGTCTGGTGGATTGTGGTCCGTGCCCGGCCGGCGCCTCGTGCGGCGTGAACAACCCCAATCAGTGCACGCTAGTCCGACCCAGCCACTGAGCTCGATGCTCCAGCGGCACGCTGGTGTCAGGGAAGCTTCGGACTCCCTGGCGCCAGCAGCGGCGCGTTGCACGCTTTGAGCACGACGGCGCGCTGACAGTCGGACGAGAACGCCTGAATGAGTCTGCGATTGTGCTCTGGCGGGCGTGAGTCCAGACACTGAAAGCAGCGATAATCCGCGTCGGTGACGTACGCGCTGCAGGCGACCTCGGTCCAGACCCCAGGGTTGCGTTCGGGACAAGGTTCGCCCTGAGCTTGCGCCGAAGCCTCGAGGTTCGGGCGGCCGCTTCGAAATGCCCTGCAGACTTCGAGCTCCGGCACTCCCGTCGCACGCAACGAGTAGTAGCACTCCTGAAAGCTGCGATCTTCGCCCTCACAAGTATCGGTATGAGTTAGCGCCGTGATGCAGTCGTCGGGATCGCTCAGCGACTCTCCGCCGAAGGCCGCGCTCGCGGCATGAAGGACCCAAATCACGAACCCAACGCCCAAGGCAAACAGCAACGCCGTCACGATGAGCAAAGCCTTGACGAGACGCGATCGCGTTGGCCCTTGGGACATGCTGGCCATGGAGCATGCAAGTAAGCCGGGCCGTACTCAATAGGTGCCTGCCCGGCATTCGCTCCTACAAGCCGCCGCAGCTACCCGAACAACTCGGCTTGCTCAGGCGGTTTTGGCTCGCTTGGCGCTGATTCGGCGGGTTGCAGCTCAACCGAAATTGAAGCGGCCTCCGCGTCAATGCTTTGGGTGCCCGAGAGATCGCGGTCGAGTTCGCCCGCGTCGGCCTCGGGCAACGTAGAACGACGTCCGCTAACTACGACTTCCTCCTGCCCGTCGGCGAGCACCCGGCGCACCAGACGATAGGTGGTGTTGCCGGCGGCACGCGCGACCTCGGGCGCCGCGATCAACAATTGCAGATCGAGCGAACGGCACAGTTCGAACAGCACACCCAAGTTGTCTTGCGACAAGCGATTGGCTTCGTCGAGGAAGAGCAAGCGCAAGGCCCCAGAACTGCGCTTGCTGCGCATCAAGTTGGCGTCGCGCTCCCACTCGGTCAAAATCACCATCATCAAGGCAGCGCCCACGCCGATGGCTTCGCCCGTCGATACACGCGTCGGGTTAGCGAGCTCCCAATCACTGCCAGTGCGGCGTTGGACTTCGACTTGTAGCTCGATGTATTCGCGATAATCGAGGATGCGCTGGCCGCCCGAACGCCCCCCGCCGTAACGCGCGAAGATTTCGTCGAGTGCGTCCTCGAAGGGCAACGCGGATTGAAAGAGCAGATTCTGGGCGCTACCGTCGCGCAGCGCGTCGAGCACTTGCGTCATGCGTTCGACGCGGCCCATCTTGATTCGAATCGCCTGGATGCTCCCGAACTGGATGCCGTCCAAGTACTGATTCAGGCGGCGCACTTGGTTGGTGGCCTTGCGCACTTGGACGTCGATGCTGCGCGCGACGTCTTCGGACGCTCCGCGCAGTTCCCCCTCCTGCTGCAACAAGCGCGCTTCGAGGCGAGTCAGATCATCGCGCAGCCGCATCAGCGCTTGCAATGGATCGGCGACGTCAGCGACTTGGGCGGGCAAGCGGCGCTGCAACCAAACGCGCACGCGCTGCCATGCCTCGGCGTAGGCCAAGGTCGCCAAAGCCGTGCTGTCTGCGTTCGCGCCCTCGTCCCACTCGGCCGTGAGCTCGGCGGCAAACTCTCGCCCCGAGGCCGAATCGCTCAAGCGATCCACGAGCAGCTGGCGTTTACTTGCCGCGAGCGCCAAAAGCGCGGCACTGGAGTTCGGTAGACTCTCGGCTTCGGGCAGTGCCAATTGCAACCCCAGTGCGCTCACTCGAGACTGCAACTGGCGCCAGGCATCTTCGGCGGGCTCGGCCTGCTCTCGGGCTGCCTGCAGATCGGCCCGGATGCGCTCGAGCGCTTCGCGCTGGCGATCGGTGCGCTCCTCGGCCAACGCCAAACTCCGCGCCAGATCACGTTGTTCGGCTTCGATCGCGGTTTGCACCGCCGCGCGTGCCCCGCACACGGCCTTGGCCTGCTCGAGCGTGGGCCCGTCGGGAGCCGATAAACCCGCAGCGCGCAGCTCTTCACGGGTGCGGTCCAACAGCGCCTGCGCTGCCCCTTGAGCGGCCTGCGCATTCTGCAGCTCGAGAGTCGCCTGTTCCCACTCCTGCTCGCTCAGCTCGAGCGCAAGTTCCGCAGCTCCAGCCTGCTCCACCAAGGCTTGGTGTTGCGCCTGGAGTTCGGGGACGAGCTCGGCTTCGGACTCGAGAGCGCGTGGCGCGTCGTGCCAATAGAGCGCCAAATGATGCTGCTCCACTTCGAGCAGTGCGGCGTCGGCTTGGAACAACGCGTCTCGGCGCTGTTCGAGTCGCGTCTGTTCCGCGTCCCACGCAGCGAGCGCCGTCTCATCGGGTGGCACGTCGCGCAGCGCTTCGATGTGTTCGGCCAACTGCGCTTGGGCTTCAGTCACGAGCGCGAGTTCGGCCTCGGCAGCGCGCGCCGCGCCCAGAGCCGAACGTTGCTCGGTCAGTTCGGGCGCCGGATCGGAAGCGTCGAGCACGGCCGCTAACGGCACCAAGGGTCGCAAGGGTTCCGCTCGAGTTCGAGCCGCCTCTGCCGCCGTGGCGGCGCTGGTCGCGGATTGCTCGTGTTTCTCTTGCGCACTCTTTGCAGCCACCAACTCCGCACGCACGCGTCGCAGCTCGGACTCGGGATCACCGGCTCGGTAATGGGCCAGAGCGTTGTCCAGCAGCGACAAATCGGCAAGCAACGCTCGCAACTGATGTTGCGTGCGCTCCTCTTGTTCGAGACTTTCAGCGCGGGCCTTCACCCGACGTCGCAAGTGCAGTGCACGCTGTTCACGCGCGACCCGCCCAAGATGTGCCACTTCCGGCACGCGCGTTACGCGCACCCCAGTCGCTGTCTCGACCACGACGTCGCGAGCAGCGCTCTGCTCTGCCTCGGCGAAAGCCGAACGACCGAGCGCGCGCGGGGCGATCTCGGCGCGCCCATCGACGAACCAAATCTCGCTCACTTCGCGCGGCTCGTTCGCGATCGACTGCGCGGCGCGCGCGGCGTCCTCGACGACGATGGCGTTGACCAAGGGGCCAAGTTCGGCCTCGACCTGACGCGCAACCTCGGGCTCCAGTTCCTCGAAGCGGCGCGCTAGGAGCTCACCCCCAACCCAATCGCGAATCTTGAGCAGTTCGGGATCAGAGACTGCGCTGTGCGACTCGAGCTCTGCGACTTGCGTGCGCGCCTGCTTGAGTTCGACGGTCAGCTGCTCCGTGCGCACGCGAGCTGCGTGCTCACGCCCCTCGAGCGCCCGCCTTTCAGCGCTCAGATCTGGCGCAGCTTCGGGCAGCACCACCGACGCAGCGATCAGTCGCTTGGCGGCCGCGTCGAGCCGTTGATAGCGCGCTGCTTGCTGTTCGAGCGCGCCCTCACGCAGCAGTAGTTCCTCGACTCGCAGCGCGGCCGCGCGGGCTTCCCACTCGTGCTCGCGTCGCGCTTGCTCGTGCTGAGCTGCGCTTTGCTCCAACGCTTGCAACGCTCGGAGCAGCGCTTGCCCATTGCACTCGCTTTCGCCCAGCCTCAGAGCTAGCGCTCGTTCGCGCGCCTCACGCCAGCGCCGCTCGCGCTGCTCGAGCTCATGCACGTGGTTTGCGAGCTCGGAGATGCGCTGGACGCGCTGCTCTAGCTCGTGACAGTGCTGGAGCGCTCGACGCCCTGCCGCGTATTCACCCGCTGCGGGCTCGTTGGCCTCTGCAAGCGACGACGTGTTACACAATCGTTCGAGAGCGTTGCGCGCGCTCTGGTATTCGGTGCGTCGCATGTCCAGCTGGGCGCGCGTCCTGCTCTGGCCGGCCAAACGTCGGTCGATCTCGGTGCGCTCGACGGCCAACGCCGAGCGTTGCTCGCGCGCCCAGGTCGCGGCGTGTTCTCCCGGCGCGACCAGCTCCAAATCGAGCAACTCGTGCGCGCGTTGCCACTGCTCCGTCACGCGACGATGAGCGTGCGCTCGCCGATGTAGCTCGCTCAGACCGGCTTGCAACTCGGCGAGCCCCTGCGCGCTATCGGAAACTGCCTTGTGCGCGTCCGTGCGCACTTGTTTTGCACTACTGCGCGCCAAGGCCGCCGCTTGTCGCGCGCCCCTGCGCTGCTCGAACTCGTGGTCGGCGGTCTTGACTTCGCTCTGCAATTCGGAAATCCGCTCGGCCAGCGCAAACGCCTGCTCGAGCTGCTTCAGACGCGCTTGGGCGAGCTCGGTCTCTTCCTGCGCCAGGGCGCGCCTCGATTCGATCGTGCTGCTACGCGCGCTGGCGTCCGCCCATTTCGATTCGGCCGCGAGAAACTCTGCCGTGGCGCGCGCTTCACGCTCACCCGTAGCACTCACCAACGCGCGGGCTTGACGCGCCGTTTCTCGGGCGGCCGCTACGGCTGCGCCGAACATACTGAAACCAGCGTCGTAAATGCCGGCGATTTCGCGCTCCAAATCCCGCGATTCGCTGACCTCGATGCGTGTGCGTCGGCAAGCCGTTAGATTGGCGCGCATGCGTCCGAGCGTATCGGCCAGTTCACTCTGAGCACGCAGCACGAAAGAGCGCAGTTCCGAGGTCAAGACGCGCGAGATGCCACCGGTCATGCTGGTGCGCAGCATGTCGTTGTACTTGGCTCGCTCTTCTTCCTGCGAGAGCCGCAAGGGCGTGATGCCGAGTTCGAAGAGCGTCGAGAAGTAGTCTTTGATGGTATCGAAGACCTGAATTTCCGCGCCGATTGCTTTTGCCTTGGCTTGCACCTCGGCGAGCGTCGGCACTTGGTCGTGCTCGGCATCGGCTTCGAGCAGAAAGTCATGAGCCCGCGCCTCGGGAAGCAGACCGGAAATGATGAACGGCGTGAGCTCGATTGCCGGCTCTGATTTGCGCTCGAGGTGAACGCCACAAATCAACGCGCGACCGTCGCCGAGCACCAATTCGAGCGCCGCGAAAGACGGCCGTGACGAATCGCCCAAGCGCCCCCAGATCCCGCGATCACCGCCGGTCGCGCCGGTTTCACCCAAATTCGTGAAACGCAGCTTCGACAAATCGGGCAACAGCACCAGGTAGGCCGCGATCATCACCGTGGTCTTGCCCGCGCCGTTGTCACCCTCCAACGCCGTGACGTGACGGTCGAGCAAGTAGCGCTCGTAGAATACCCCCTTCCAATTGACGAGCACCAGCGCCCGTCCGAGAGCTCGCGAGCCCAGGCTCACGCGGGCTCCGGTCCGAGGTCGGGCTCGGGCGCTACCAAAGACTCTTCCGACTCGAAAGCTGACGGCTCGGCTGCGGCATCGTGACTGGCGACTGACTCCCAGAGCGACTCGTGCAACGACGCTTGGCGGCGCTCCTCTTCATCGACGGGGCTTTCAGCCCGAGGGGCGCTTCGAGGCGCCGAGGTGGGGGGCTCCGATTCGGCGTCCGCCTCATCGACGTCCCCCTGATCGACGTCTGCGTGCTCTCCCGCTTCGTCGTGCTCCGGATCATGGCCCTCGTCCGCGCGCTCTACGTCTTCGTCGTCGGGCTCCGGATCCTCGTCGATGTCCGCGTGCTCTGCGTCTTCGTCCGTTTCGGGAGCTTCACTGGCCTCGCGCGTTTCGGGACGCAGTCCGTCGTCGAAATCGGAGTCGAATCCCGGTCCTGGCTCTGGCGACGCCCCGTCTTCGTCGTCCGCCAGGTTGTCGAGAGCTTCTTCCGATTCGGTATCGGAGTAGTCGTCTTCGTTCACCTGGAGCACAACTTCGCCCTTGGCCACGAGCTTCTGCAACGCCTCGAGCGGCGACTCCAAACCGCGCACCGGCTCCGCGAAGCGCATCAGGGCCGCGCGCAAGCGCAGCTGGTCACCCTCGAGCAGTTCGACGAACCCCAACGCGGCAAGTTTACGCAAGGCCTCGGACACGCGATTGCGGACCGTCTCTTGGGCCACGCGCTCGTCGAAGCGTTTGCGCTTTGGATTGAAGGCGCGCAGCAGAGCGTCTGCGCCCATCACCGATGCCAGGTGCACCAAGACTTCTTGGCGCGGCACGTTGCCGCCACTGCTGAGCGTACGCGGATCGAGGTAAAGCAGCGCCAGAGCTTGACCGACCAGCATCTCGGAAACCGAGAGCTGTCGCCTGCCGAGCTGCTCGGTCACTGGAAGCAAGTAGTAGTAACCGTCGGTCTTGTGCACCAGTTCGCAACCGAAACGCCGATACAGCGGTTCGAGCACGCTGGACCCCGCCTGCAAGAACGCATACCAAGCGTTGTCCTCGCGGTCGATGTGGCGCCCGCGACGTAACGCCAAGTCGACGTCGGGGAAGCGTTCGTCCAAAATGGCGGCGCCAATCTCTGTGAACTCGTCCTGGCTCATGGACAGCGCTGCTCCGTCATTGGGTTCACCCTGCCTCGTTCTCGAGGTGCCACTGCTCGATGACCAACGCATCGACCACTGGCACCCAGGGCCGCTCGCGCGTGCGTAAAGGGCGCCGCTCGGTCGCCAAGATGTGCGCAATGCGGCCGGCGACGGCAAAGCGTTGCTCCGGCGGCAAGTCTTGGGTCAGCTTGCGCGTCAGCTCCGCCAAATCGCTGATGCCTAGTGCCAGCTGTTCGCGCACGCGTTCGCGCAGCTCTTGCTCTGGGTCGGTCGCGACTTGAGCCTCGAGCTCCGTGTCTTTCGGGCGCCGCGTGCGCCGCACCGGTGGAGGTTCTTCAGTCGGTTTGACCTCGCGCAAGACGCGCAGTGGCGCGGACGCGGCGAGCGCCAACGAAAATTTGATCCCTACTTCCCCCGCCAAGAGCTGACGCAAGCGCTGGGTCAATGCGCGCGACGGATCGAGTCGCACCACATCACGCAAATAACGATGCACGTAGTCGTAGTACTCCGACCACGCGCGTTGGCGCGCCGAGCCCCAAGCCAAGATCCGGTCTATCTGCTCGATCACGCGCGTCACCGTGGCTTCGGCCGTTTCGTTACCAGCAGCGATCGCCAAACTCGCGATGTCTTCCAACACGGTGTGCAACTGATGGCCGTCTTTGAGTAACACCTCGTTCAACTCGCGCAGCGTCGCCACTGTGGTGTCGAGCAACGATTGACAGTGTTCGAGCGCGCCGAACCAGTCTGCGCTGAGCAGACTCGAGATTTCGCGTTGGAATTCCTCTTGCTGCAGATCGAGACCGCGTTGCCGCCGCTCGATGCCCGCCACCAGATCCGCGATCGTGACGCGCAGCGGGCCTAGCACTTCGGCTTGCCACTCGCCCACGGTGCGCGCTCTGCGCGCCGCGTCTGCCACTTCCGTCAAACTGAGCATCAGCGTGCGCGTGAGCAACGTCAGACTCTCGCGCGTCAATGACTCATCGGTGATGAAGAAATCGACGATGCCCGCCGCCAAACGCGTGAGCGTGTATTCGCCGGCCCTGAGCACCCCCGCACCATCGACGCGGCTCAGCAGTCGCTGCTCACGCAGACGTCGGATGGCGTGCGTCGCGCGAACCCGCAGGTGTTCCGCGCCGGGTTCCAACGCCTCACACACGTACTCGAACGCGTCGATCAACTGCTGTTCACTCAGTGACGCAAGTCCAGCCCCGCTCGACTTCATGTGCAAGAGCACGACGAAGCACAAGTCCAAGGTGCCAAGCTCGAGCGAGAGCTTCTGGTCGGCGATCGCCGCAAGCGTCTGGTGAGTGCGGCGATCGTCCTCGGCCATGGGTGGGTTCCGGTTGATGCCGTGCTCGGCAAGGCGCTTCAAGATCGATCGCAACGCGTGGGGGATTTCGGGGAAAATCAGCCCGATGCGGGGCACGATTCCGAGGGTCAGACCCTGAGGCCGGAAGCGCAGGGAGCGCGCCCGACGCGGTCCGAGAAACGGCGGGCTGATCCGGCCGCCGACTTCGCTCCGCCACCGAAATGTGCGAAAGACGCCCCCGATGTTCAATCGCACCCCGGGCCAGCTGCTGGCCGGCCTTGGCCAAGGCACTCGCTTCGTCGTCGCAGGGGCCCTGCCGCTGGTGGTCTTCTCCGCTCGTGACTTGGGGCTTGCCGCAGGTTCACAGGGCATTGGCTCCTGGCTCGCTGCGCTTGGCTCTGCGAGCGCCGCGGGTGCAGGTTTGGGAATACTCGCGAGTCTCTTCCTCGGGTTCGTTTCGCGCTTGCGAAGCAGGGCTCGGATCGGGGTTTGGAGTGTAGTCGGAGCCGGCGTTGGCTTTTGGTTTTGCGACATCTTGGCCGTGCGCGCCAATCTCGGCGGACCTTATGATCACTTGGCACGGCTAGGCATCGTGGCCAGCGTGATAGCCGGCCTCGGCGCGGGCGGACTCGGTTGGAGCTTGCAACCGCGCAAGGAAGACGCTCGCTCTCCCTGGGATCGCATGCCAGCCAAAGCGCGCCTGGCGGTTGCGCTCTTGGCCGTTGCTTGTGCGGGCGTGCTCACTTACTTGGATCGACAGGGCTACGTCATCGAGTATCCAGCCGCCGCGCTCGTGCTACGGGCAGGAAGTTTACTGTTGAGCGCGTTTGCTGCCCTGGAGCTCGGACGCTTTTTGACTTCCCGCTTCGGCTCGACGGATTCGACCGCACTCTTGCGCCTGGGGCTAACGACTGCAGGCCTCGTGCTCGGGAGTTTACTGCTGGCAGTGGTGCTCGCGCGCGGCGCGCGAGCCGAGCGCTTGCGCGGTTTGGCGTACCCAGGTTTCGCGCTCAACGTCCTCGATCGATTCAGCGACTTCGACCTCGACGGACGTTCGGCTTGGTTCGGAGGGCGAGATTGCGAGGCTTTCGATTCGAACGTGAGCCCGGACGCGAGCGAGATCCCCGGCAACGGCATCGACGACAATTGTCGCGGCGGGGACCGTGCAGCGTCACCCTCGTCGCCACCTCCACCGGCAGCGGCAGCGCTGCCACCCGCGCCGATGAGCGTCGTGTACATCACGGTCGACACCGTCGGCACCGAGCATCTCGGAGTTTATGGTTACCCGAAGCACACCACGCCGGCGCTCGATGCTTGGGCCGAACAGGCTCTGATCTTCGAGCAAGCTTACACCTCGGGCTCATCCACGACGCTGGTCCTCGGTTCCAACTTCCGCGGTGTTTATCCACGACGTCTACAATGGACGCGCGTCGCGAAGACCCTGTCCGGTGCCTGGCTGCCCTTCGAGAACGGCGTAGCCCCGAAGCTGCCTCGCGGACACAAACTGCAGCGCACTTACCGCTTGCCCGCACACGATCCTCACCCGACATTGCCGGAGCTGTTGAGTGCCCGAGGAATGCGGACCTTCGGCGTCAGTGCCGTTCACTTCGCGGCGCGAGGGTCGACGCTGGTCGGGAGCTTCGACGAACAAGTGGCACTGACCGAGGAGGGGTCCAAAGAGCCCGACGATCGCGGTTCGACGGAGCAGGCGTTGAAATGGCTCGCCGGGTTGGCGCCCACGGATCGCTTCTTCATGTGGGTTCACTACTTGGGTCCCCATTCGCCATCGACCAAGGATCCCAAGGTGCCGAGCTTCGGCTCTGGCCTGGTCGGCGAGTACGATCACGAGGTTGCGACCTTCGATGACCGCGTGGCCCCGCTATTGGCGGCCCTGACGGCCCGCCAAGCACAAGGCGAACCGATCACCGTGATCGTCTCTGCCGATCACGGCGAGGAGTTCTCCCAGCACCGCTACCACGGGCACTCCACCGGCGATCGCGTCGCGCACATCCCACTGCTCGTCAGAGCGCCCCAAGTCAAAGCCGGGCGCACGCAGGCGCTCGCGAGCTCGGTCGACATCTTGCCGACGGTCTTGGCGTTGACCGCAACGCCCGACCCAGGGGGCGGCGATGGCCGCAGCTTGGTCCCGGTGCTCGACCGGCAGATCGACACTTGGCCACGCATCGTGCTCACCGACGGCTGGGTCAACGACAACGCCGATGAGCTCCCGTCCAATCAGCTGGTCGCGACCGACGGACGTCAGCGTCTTGGCATCAACCTCGTGACCTTGTCAGCAGAGCTGCTCGATCTGGAGCGCGAACGCAACGGACGACGCGCGCAGAACTTGATCGGGCAGCTCGACGATCAGCCGTTACGAAGCGCAATCGAC
>DATAHU010000244.1:0-53701 GCA_036263015.1 Polyangiaceae bacterium
CCGAAGCGAGCCGCACGCCCGAGGCGCGAGCACCGGAGAACTGCTGAAGCAATTTGAGGAGCGGAGCAACGAGGCCGTGCGGCGCAGCGAGAGGATCTGCAGTATTTGCCGGGCTTTCAAGCTGTTCGGTGCTCGAGGTGCCTGCCCGGCGTTCGCGAGGGCGCGGCCTTGCAGCCCGCGCCCCGCCACGTTCTCACTCTGCGCCGGGTTCCGGCAGCGCTGTGTCCGCGGTCACTTCGGGGACGCTCGCGGGGCGCTCCGGGTAACGCATTTTTTGGCCGCTGCTCAGCGTGATGATGCCGACTAGGTCGAGCGCGCGAATCACCAAATAGGTGGGATCGATCTCGAACCAGCGTGCTGCGAAGCTGGGCGACATTCCGAACTTGTGGTGATTGTTCTGGAACAACTCACCCAACGTGACGAAGTCGAAGGGCAGCGAGTTCACGGAATCGTCGCCGTTGTCGAAGTTGCGATAGCCGTAGCGGTGGCCGCACCAGTTGACGATCGCGCCGTGAATCGGGCCCATCACGAAGTGCATGGGCAGCAACGCGAACATCCACGCCTGGGTGGCGAACTTGACGTAGAAAGCTGTGTAGCCCGCGATCCACAGCATGCGCATGGGCCAGTTCTTGCCGATCGCATCGAGCGCTGGCCAGTCCGGCATACCGCCATCGAAGCGTGCTTCCGGCTCGACGCGCCGATACGCAAAGTCGTCATAAGACTTTTTGGTCACCCACATCATGCGGAACGCATTGGGGTAATTGCGGGGCGAATGCGGATCCTTCGGCGTGTCACTGAAGGCGTGGTGCATGCGATGCAGGATCGCGTAGCCGCGCGGGTTGAGGTAGCTCGAGCCCTGAGTGACGTACGTCAGCAGGTGGAAGAACCGCTCCCACCCCTTGGACATCGTGAACATCCGGTGCGCGCCATAGCGGTGCAGGAAGAACGTTTGGCAGAAGACCGACAGTTGCCAATGCGCAACGAAGAACAGAGCTATGGCCATGGTTTGATCGGGAGTGGTTGCTCGACCCTATCCTCTGGGGAACTGTCCCCTCGGGAATGTCCGCCGAGGAAAAAGGTGTGGCATTGTAGCGAGCGGCCAGCTCGACCGCTCTCAACGGTTGGGTCATTTCCATGGCAGCCCTCGTCAGGAATTCGTCAGGCTCGAAGGCGTCCAAGCCACGACGGGGGCGAGTGCGCGCTGACTGGGTGGTTGGCCAGGATAGCCTTCTCGGAAAGGCCGCACTCAGAAAATTCCCTATTGAATCAATGATTTGGGTTCATGCGCCCAGCTCATTTGCCCCGGATTGGTTGAACCAGTAAGGTGCCCGCGCTTTGCGTGGCGCGTTCCACGCAGCCCACATTGCACGGTTCGATACTTCTGCCGTAGGTTCCGGCGTCCCGCGTGCCTGCGTAGGAGAAAATGATGAAGCGCCTGACCGACTACGTAGTGTTCAACGACGAAAAGCTAGCCAGCAAGTACAGCGACGCGCCGATCCCCATGTCCGTCTTGTACGAGGCCTACTTCGACGGTGATCTCGACGTCGTGGGTGATCTCGAGGACCTGCTGCGCGACCGTGAACAGTTCGTCAAATACACGATCACTCGTCAGCATCTGCAATGGGCCGTCACCAACTACGTGCCTGACATGGCGGCGCACACGCGCTCGCAGGACGAGAAGTTGGTGCGCGAGATGTACGACCGGGGGACGGACTTCTTCCAGTGGTTTCTGGGGGATTCGATGGTCTACACCTCCGGGCTATTTCGCGGCCAAGGTGACACGCTGGAGCAAGCGCAGTCGAACCAACTGCAACAGATCGCCGGCAAGCTTCAATTGGCACAGAGCGATCGCTTGCTCGACATCAGCTGCGGCTGGGGCGCGCTGGTGACCGATTTTGCAAAACACTACGGAGTCGATGCGACCGGCATCACGCTGGCCGAAACGCAATCGGAGTTCGGCAATCGCTTGATCGACAAGGCTGGCGTCAAGGAGCGGGCGCGCATCGTCCGTCAGGACTATCGCGATCTGCCCGTCGATACGAAATACGACAAGATCGTCTGTCTCGAGATGATCGAGCACGTGGGGCTCAAGAATTTGAGCTCGTTTTGCGAGCGCGTCGTGGAGGTGCTCTCCGATGACGGCTTGGTCTTGCTGCAATGGACTGGACTACGCCGCGCCCTGAAGCCCGAAGACATGATCTGGGGCTTGTTCATGAGCAAGTACATCTTCCCCGGTGCAGACGCCGCGCTGCCGCCGTCGTCGATGATCAAGACGTTGGAGAAGGCCGGGCTCGAGATTCACAGCGTCGAGAATCTGAGTGGGCACTACGCGGCCACGCTCAGCGCCTGGCGTCGAAATTGGAATCGCAACAAGGCAGCCGTGCTGGGCGCCTACGGTGATCGCTGGTTCAGAATTTGGAACTTCTTCTTGGCTTGGTCCGTGCTGGTCGCGGAACAAGGTAACGCTTCGTGCTACCAAGCGGTGTTGAACAAGAACCTCAAGAGCTTCAACCGTTACCGTTGGGATGCCATCAGCGAGGCCCCCGGTCGTCTGCGCGAAGAGATCGTCGCGCCGGAGTCGACCGAACGCCGCACGGCGGGCGCGCACGAGCTGAAGAAAGCCCAGTAACAGGCACTCCAGTCGAGTGCGCCGCTTGCGCTGCGCGCCCAATCCGCCCTACAACCCGGCTTGGCGCTCGATGAAGCAGGGCAAGGAATCTAGGGCATGGGTACTCGGCGCGTCGGTCGTCGTGGTGCTGCTGCTCGGGGCGATTTCTTTCCAGATCGATTCGCTGGAGAAGCAGCTCATCGCGCAGAGTGGACAACTGCGCGCGCTCGGTGAGAGTGGCGAGCGAATGGCCGCCGAGCTCAAGCGCATTCAAGGTGGCGGCGAAGCTTCGAGCAAAACGAGCGGAGCCCAGTGCGTGGTCGACAAACCGCTGCACCCCGAAGTTCCGGATCTCTTGCAAGCTGCCGAACCGCGCAGGCCCCCGCCCGGAGTGCCTACCGATGGTGAATTTCGCTTCGGTTGGTCGTCTGGGGATCCGAAGACACTCAACCCGATCTTGAGCAACGCGGGTGAGGTGGGGGACTGGCTGAGCGCCTACGTCGACGCGGGCATTGCAGATCGCAACCGTTGGACGGATCCCGATAAGTGGCATGGTGAGTTGGGATGTCGAGTCGAGCTCACCGATGAGTTCAAGGAATACACGATCTATCTTCGCCACGGCGTGAAGTGGCACGTGCCCGCTGGCATCGATTGGGCCGATCCGAAGTACACCTGGCTCAAGGGTGAGCACCCGCTGACCGCGCAGGACTTCGTCTTTGCGCTCGACATGATCACCAACCCGCAAGTCGAGAACGGCTTCTCCAAGAGCTACTTCGAGGACCTCGAAAGCTGGAAAGCGCTCGATGACTACACGTTGGTCGTGCGTTGGAAGAAGCGCACCTATCAAAGCGCGGGCGTTACGCTGGGACTGTCGCCGTTGCCGCGCTTCCTGTATGCCTTTGCGGAAGACGGCACGCCCTATCCCAAAGAAACGATCGGGCTCAAGTTCAACCAACATTGGTACAACAATCGCGGTTACCTGGGCGTCGGGGCGTATCGGTTGAAACGCTACGAGCCGGGGCGAGTGATCGAGCTCGAGCGCAACGAAGACTACTACGGGGAGAAACCCCCCATCGCCCGTGTCGCGTACCCGATTTACACCGACCAGAACCAAACCGTCCTGAAGTTGAAATCCGGTGAGGTGGACCTCGGCGGCCTGCGCGCTGGCCAATATCGCGAAGAGGTCTTGCAGTGGAAAGACCGGCCGAAGGCGGAATGGCCGTCCAATGATCCCTTCCTCAACGATCGCATTCACTGCCAAGTCGTCGACGCCCCAGTCTTCGATTACATCGGTTGGAACGGCGACAAGCCGATGTTCTCCGATGCGCGCGTTCGGACGGCGATGACGCTCGCCCTGCGGCGCCGCGAAATCATCGACAAGGTGTTCGTGGGCCTGGGCGATGTCGCGATGGGTCCATTTTTGCCCGAGACGGGCTGCCACGATCCTTCGGTCGACCCCTTGGAGTTCGACTTGGAACGCGCCAAGAAGTTGCTGCAAGAAGCCGGCTGGTCCGACTCTGACTCCGACGGTCTGCTCGACAAGGAAATTCAGGGGGTGCGCACCCCGTTCGAGTTCACGCTGTTGATCTACGCAGCTCCAGAGTACACGGCAGAGGCTAACATCTTCAAAGAGGATCTGCTCAAGCTCGGCATTCGCCTGAAGATCGAAAGCGCAGAGTGGAGCTTGATGCAGAAGAAGATGGACGAAAAACAGTTCGACGCCTTCACCGGCGCTTGGGGTCTCGGTTGGGAAACGGACGCCTACCAGATTTGGCATTCGTCTCAGGCCGACATCCCCAAAGGCTCCAACCGCGTGGGCTTTCGCAACAAAGAGGCCGACAAGCTGATCGAACAGGCTCGAGTGACCTTTGGCGTCGAGGAGCGTCGGACCCTGTTTCGGCGCATTCATCGACTGATCTACGACGCTCAGCCCTACACGTTCGTGCGCCGCCGCAAGCTCCCGTACTGCTGGAGCGATGACGTCAAGGGCGTCGCGTTCGCACGCCTCCGCCCGCAAGCGGATTTCAGCTCGTGGTACGTGTCGCGTAGCCACTAGCGCCGGAGCCGCGAGCATGTCTGCTTACTTGTTGCGGCGGCTCCTGATCATGATCCCGACTTTCTTCGGGATCTCGCTGATCGTCTTCGTGGTGCTCAATTTGGCCCCAGGGCGACCTGGCGCGCAGCAACAAGCCGACCAAGGACGAGACATGCGTGGCGAGACCACGCAGGAGTCCTACCGCATCTTTCGAGAGCAATTCAGTCTCGACAAGCCCACGCTCTTCAACACGCGCTTCCTGTTGACGACAGAGAAAGTCGAACAGACGCTGAGGCTCGCCGATGGGCTCAGCCAGGCAACGTCGCGAGAGCGAGTGTTGGCGCAGGATGAACTCGAGGATTGGGGCAGCTTCGCGGTACCTCATCTGATCGACCTACTCGAACGTGCCGAGCACGACGCAGACGTTGGGCTGCGCGATGGTTGCGTTCGGCATCTGCTGGTCAACGCGCGGCGTTCATTGATCGACCCTTTCGCGACGCACCCGAGTCCCGAGCTGGCTCGTCTCAATTCGGAGATCGATCGCGAGAATGCTGCGCTTCGCGATTTGGGGTACGCGAACGACGCGCCGGACGCCGACAAGCAGAGAGTCGTTTCAGCGTGGCGCAGCTGGTACGCCGAACACGCGCAGCGTTTTCAGTATTCACTGCCCGACAAGCTCAGGATCCTGTTCTTCGAGACGCGCTTCGCGGTGTATTGGCGCAATCTGTCGCGCTTGGACTTCGGCGTCTCGCTGGTGTCGCGTGAACCCGTGCTCAAGACGCTCACGAGCAAGTTGCAATACTCTTTGGCGTTGTCATTGGGCTCGCTCGTCTTGGCGTACGTGATCGCGATCCCACTCGGGATCTTCTCAGCCGTCAAGAAAGGCACCCGCGCCGACCAGGGCACGACCTTGGTGCTCTTCATGCTGTACTCGTTGCCGAGCTTTTTCGTCGCGACGATGCTGTTGCACTTTTTCTCTCAGGGGTCGGACGTTACGGCGCTGCGCTGGTTCCCGACGGGCGGCTGGCAATCCGCGAACGCGAACCAGATGTCGTTCTGGAGCCGCGTCGCTGACATCCTCTGGCACCTCGTCTTGCCGTTATTTTGTCTGACCTACGGCTCGCTTGCGGCGTTGAGTCGCTACATGCGCAGCGGTTTGCTCGAGGTGATACGCAGTGACTACGTGCGCACGGCGCGCGCCAAGGGCTTGCCCGAGTCGATGGTGATCGGCAAGCATGCGCTGCGCAACGGCTTGATGCCGATCTTGACGCTCTTGGCGGGGTTGCTGCCGGCCGTGCTCGGGGGTTCGGTGATCATCGAGTACATTTTCGGCATTCCCGGCATGGGCCTGTGGATGATCGATTCGATCTATCAGCGCGACTACAACGTGATCATGGCCATTCAACTCTTGTCGACCATCCTGGTACTCGTCGGCATGTTGCTCACGGACATCAGCTACGCGCTGGTCGATCCGCGGATTCGTTACAGTTGAGATCGGGACCATGGAAGAAAAGCCCGAGCCCACGGACCAACAACCCGCGCAGTCCTATTCGGACATGGTCTTGCGTCGGCTGGGCCGCAATCGGGTGGCGGTGTTCGGGCTGTATTGCATCGCGTTCTTGGTGCTGATCGCGATTGCCGCCCCGCTGTTGTCGTTGAATCAGCCGTTCATTTGGTCGGCAGGTGAAGGACTTCAGTTTCCGTTCTTTCGCGCCCTGTTCAATCGGCTGTTGTTCGAAAACTCGGTCGACATCTTGTTCAATCTGCTGCTCGTACTGGGTCTTTTGCTCGGTTTGCTGGCGCTCCCGCTCGGGCTGCTGCTGCCACGCCCACTTCGCACCAAGCTTTGGCGCTCTCGCGGGGTGGTCCTGCGCCGAGTCTTGCTGGGAGTCGTGCTTTGCTTTCTGTTGATGAGCCCCCAGCGCTTCGGTCAAATTCCCAATCCGCTCTTCTTTACGGAACGCGCCTTGAACTATCGAGAGCGCGCGGCAGAGCTGCGGGCTGAAGGGAAACATGTGACCGCGGTCTTTCCGCTTGCGCCCTTCGGTTACCGAGAAACGAACCCCGGGCGCAATTTGCAAGCGCCCGATCTCGAACATTGGCTGGGTACCGACACCGAGGGGCGTGACGTGTTTTCGCGCATGCTTTACGGCACTCGCATTTCGCTGACCATCGGCGTGATAGCCGTCTCGATCTATGTCGGGATCGGCATCGTGTTCGGGGCGCTCGCCGGCTATTACGGCGGCAGGGTCGATCTGTGGATCTCACGCTTGATCGAGGTGATGATCTGTTTTCCGAGCTTCTTCTTGATTCTGACGATCGCGGCGCTAATCGAAGAGCGTTCCATATTTCATGTGATGCTGATCATCGGGCTCACGTCGTGGACAGGCGTTGCTCGTTTGATTCGCGCTGAGTTCTTGAAGAACGTCAATTTGGAGTACGTGCAAGCCGCTCGAGCGCTTGGGATCCGCCAAGATCGGATCATCTTTCGGCACATTCTCCCGAACGCGATCGCACCAGTGCTCGTCACTGCGACCTTTGGCGTCGCGAGCGCGATCTTGGTGGAGTCGAGCTTGGCGTTTCTCGGGATTGGCGATCTCACCGTCGCGAGTTGGGGGGAGACGTTGAACACGGGGCGCACCGAGGGCAAGCTTTGGCTCGTCTTGGCGCCAGGTCTCGCGATTTTTTTCGTGGTCAGCATCTTCAACTTGGTTGGCGAAGGCTTGCGCGATGCCTTGGATCCGAAGCTCGACTCCTGAACCCAGCACTCGACACCCAACGACTGTCGTTCCACGCTCCCTCAAACGATGACCGCTCTGCTTCGCATCACGGACTTGGCTGTCGAGTTTCGAACTCGAGGCGGGGTGGTGCGCGCCGTCGAGGGCGTGACTTACGAGATTCATCCCGGCGAGACGCTAGCAGTCGTGGGTGAATCAGGCTCGGGCAAGAGCATCACGGCGCTGAGTATACTCGGCCTGGTTCAAGACGGGGTTGTCACCCGCGGAAGCATCTGGTTCGAAGGGCAAGACTTGTTGCGTTTGGACCCGGAAGCCCTGCGCAAGCATCGCGGCAAAGACATTGCCATGATCTTCCAAGAGCCAATGACGAGTCTGAACCCGGTATTCACCATCGGTGATCAGATCGGGGAAGTCGTTCAATTGCATCGCGGGGCGGACGCGAGCGAAGCGCGCTCCGAAACTCTGCGCCTGCTCGAGCTGGTCGGCATTCCAGACCCTGCGCGGCGCATCGACGAGTACCCGCATCAGCTATCCGGGGGCATGCGTCAGCGCGTGATGATCGCCATGGCTCTCAGCTGCGACCCCAAGCTCTTGATCGCAGATGAACCGACGACGGCACTCGACGTCACGATTCAAGCGCAGATCCTAGAGTTGCTCGCGGATCTGCAACAGCGCCTGTCGATGGCGATTCTACTCATCACCCACGATCTTGGCGTCGTGGCGTCGATGGCCCATCGTGTGGCGGTGATGTACGCGGGGCGAATCGTGGAAATGGCCGACGTCGAGCGCTTGTTCGCTCAGCCGGAGCATCCGTACACCAAAGGGCTCTTGGCCTCGTTACCCAGCATCACTGGCTCCAAGACGGCGCTCAAACCGATCGAGGGCAACGTGCCCGATGCCCTGAACCTGCCCACTGGCTGTCGGTTTCACCCGCGTTGCCAAGACCGGATCGAACGCTGCGCACTAGAGACCCCCCCGGAAACGGTTCTCGAGCTGTCGGGTCGAAGTGAACGTTCGGCGAACGTGCATGCGTTTCGCTGTTTCGTTGCCGCCAGCAGGTTGAAGGAGCCCACATGACGTCGCCGCTGCTCGAGGTCAAAGGGTTGGACAAACACTTCCCGGTCGTTCGCGGGGTGTTCGGTAGAGTCGTGGGGCAAGTGCGCGCGGTCGATGGCGTCGACTTCGAGATAGCTGAGGGCGAAACACTTGGCCTCGTGGGTGAGTCGGGTTGCGGCAAGTCGACCGTGGGGCGCACAGTCCTCCGCCTCTTGGAGCCGACAGCGGGGCGGATCGCGTTTGCAGGCCGCGACATCACGGAACTCGAGTCGGATGATTTGCGCCAGTTGCGCCGCAATCTTCAGATCATCTTCCAAGATCCGATGAGTTCGTTGAACCCACGCATGCGCGTCGTGGACATCGTGTCGGAAGCGCTCGTCGAGCACGGCCTGGCTCGAGGCGCTGAAGCTCGCGAACGGGGAATCGCTCTTTTGAACAAGGTCGGCGTCCCCAGAGCATGGGTAAATCGCTATCCACACGAGTTCTCGGGTGGGCAGCGTCAACGGATCGGGATTGCCCGCGCGCTGGCACTTTCGCCAAAGTTGATCGTCTGCGACGAAGCCGTCTCGGCGCTGGATGTGTCGATCCGCGCGCAAGTGATCAATCTGTTAATCCAATTGCGCGAGGAGCTCGGGCTCGCCTATCTGTTCATCTCGCACGACTTGTCGGTCGTGCGCCACATCTCGCACCGGGTTTTGGTGATGTACTTGGGGCAAGTGGTCGAGGTGGCGGCTACCGAGGACCTGTTTGCGACGCCTGGGCATCCCTACACCCAAGCCCTGTTGTCGGCTGTCCCAGTGCCCGACCCAAAGCATCGCGGACGGCGCGTACGTCTGCACGGCGACGTGCCCACGCCGCTCAACCCACCCAGCGGTTGCCGCTTTCACACGCGCTGTCCCGCGCGCTTGCAACGCTGCGAGCGAGAGGAGCCGCCCCAGTACGTCGTCGGCAACCAGCAGCGCGTCAAATGCTTTCACGCCGAGGGGCTCGAAGCAGAAGCCAACTGGCACCAGCTGCTGATGGCGCGCATCCTCGAGGCGGAAGCTGCGCCCACCGTGCTGGCACCACAGATTGTCACGGGTGAACGGCGTGGCGCGGCGAAGCGCTTCGGCTTGCAAGCGCCCTTGATGCTATTGCAAGTGATCGTGATCTTCGCGTGTCTCTTCGGGTTACCGCGCGTCGCGCGTCGCCACTCGGTCGAGCGCGCCAGGGCCACGATCAGCGCCTTGGCGGATGAAGTGCGCGGCTATCAGCGCAACACGGGCGCGTATCCCAAAGCACTTGGCGAGCTGGGTTTCCGTTTGTATTTCGTTTTCGACGACGGGCAGAACCGTGACCCCTGGGGTCACCCATTCCAGTACCGAACGGGTGCTGACTCGGGAGCGCCAAACTTCGCGCTCACGAGTCTTGGTCCCGACGGATTTCCCAGCGCTGACGACATTCTGGTCGCGGACTGAGAAACGGCTCTCCTTCGAGCGCGCGGGCTAGCCGCCGATGATGAAGTCACCGCCGATTCCGAGCCCAATCACGCTGTGCAATGGCCCCTTGTCGATCGAGAAACGCTTTTCGTTGAGGTAGTTGGGGCAACTGGAGTTGGGCGAGTATTGCACTTGGCTTGCGCCGCCCAGGTTCCAGTTGAAGTAAGGCGTGAGGTTGAAGAAGCGCTCTCGCATGGGGATGTTCCAGCCCAAACTCAAGCGCGTCGATAGACCGTCAGTGCGCACCGTGCCGGCGCATTCGGCGTCCTTGAGCAGTGACGCCGTGGGTCTGAAATCGGTCGTGTAGTTGAGGGAGTGGATGAACGCGAACCCAAGCTCCGCGAACGGACCGGACTTGCCGCGCGGGGCGCCGCCCAGAATCGAAATGCCGAGCGAGTCCAAAGTTGGCTTCGTGGGCGAAGCGGTGACGCCGCCAGCGACGCCAGAGCCGAGGTTCGCGTCGTAGTGAGCGTCTTTGCTCGCGAATGCGTCGTGGCTCAAAAACACGATCGCGGCGACTCTGTCCAATAGGTGAATGCCGAGTCTGAGCTCGAGTTCGACGCCGCCTTTGGCCATGCTGGCGAAGCGCACGTGTGAATCAGCGAGCCCTGGATGCACGACCACACCATCGAGTGCTCCGGCTGGCGTCACCCCGGCGAGTCGCAGACCGAGCAACAAGCCGACGCCACCCTTGCTGGCTGGGGGCGGTGGCGGAGGCGTGTCGGCCACTGCGATGGGCTCTGTCGGTTCCGGCGTTGCCGCCTTCAGCGCGACGTCGATCTGCAAGTGTTGACTCTCGTTGAGCGTCAAATCCTGATCGAATTGCTCGAAGCCTTGCGCCGTCGCTTTGACGTGAACGGCGCCCGGGTTTTGCGGGCGTTCGAGCCCGATCGCAGCGGGGCTGACGCTCTGATCGTTGAGCGAGAGGCGGAAATCGGGGGCATCGCTCGGCGTCACCGAAATCACGACGTGCGGGATGCGTGGTTCCAACTCTTCGAGTTCGCTCGCGCCGTCGCGTACCGCTGCAGTAAACGCTTCGGGCGCGTCAGAGGCTAACACCGAGCGATTGAGGCGCCGATAAGTTTCGGCCGCTTCGACCCATTGTCCCAAGTCGCGTTGGGAGCGCGCGATGTACAACAAGTGAACGGGCGCATCGAACAATTGCTCGGCGCGATTCAAACGCTCGAGCGCTTCGGCGTACTTTCCGGCGCGATACAGATCGATGCCTTGGGTTGCAGCCAAGCGCGCGGCCGCCTTGTCTTCGGCGGAGACCGGGGCGTTGCCCGTAGCCGCCCCTGGTGACGGCGACGGCGGAGTTGTCGCAGCCGGCGTCGTCGTGGTTTGAGCGCGCACGCTAGTCGCGCCCGCAGTGAACAGCAGGCCCGAGGCCATGGCCCCTAGAACGCATTTGATACCGCTGCAGGCGCGCTGCTTTGCCATCGTTCGGTGACCTATCGGTGCCCCTTCGAAAGGTCAAGGTTGCTGCATGTTCACGGGCGTCCGGCGCGCGTAGCGCTGTAAGAGACCCGACCTCGACGTCGCCCTGGGGGCGGTTACATGAGCCCACAAACCGTCGGCGTTGCGCGGGAAAGATCGTCGGTTGAGCCGCTTTTGGGCAAGGTTTTGAGATTCGACGCGACTCGCGATACAAGTGCGACGTCGGAGGACAGAAGCTCCGGCCAAGATTTCTGCATTCGAGGAACGACGATGAAGATCCAAATTTCGAACAAGGCGATCGCGGCAGCGGCAGCGGGTCTGATTGCGGCAGCGTGCGGTGGCAGCAGCCAAGAGCCCGCGACCCCCGATCCCGCTGCAGCGGCGGCGGCCAGCGCACCCAAAGAGGAAGAGCCCGACGACACGATGGACGAGCTCGACGACGAGGGGGCCGGCGCAGCTCCCGCGGGCGATGCGGCCGAGGCGAAGGATTGTTGCAAGGGCAAGAACGAGTGCCAAAGCAAGGGCGGCTGCAAGGTGGCTGGCAAGAACGACTGCCAAGGCAAGAATGCCTGCAAAAGCCAAGGCGGCTGTAACGCGCACTGTCCCAAGTGATCGTTGGCGCCCGGCCGCCCGAGGTCGCACAGCGTCGTATCGAACGGGTCCTGTGACGGACCCGTTCGCGAGCGTTTGAACTCGGCGTTGCATGAGGTAGACGCCAAGCGTGTTTGCGACCGTTGCCGTCCCGATCCCTCTGGGACAAGCCTTCAGCTACCGCGTTCCAGTCGAGTTCGGCACGCTGAGCGTGGGTGCCCGCGTCCTGTGTGAGTTCGGTCGGCAACGCGTGTTGGGCGTGGTGCTCGAAATCACGAGCGAGCCGCCGAAAGACATCGCGCCCGAACGCATCAAGCCGTTGATTGCGGTTGCCGATGGCGAGCCGGCTCTGCCCGATGAGCTCTTGCGTTTCTTGCGTGAACTCGCCGCTTACTACTTGGCGCCGATTGGCGAAGTGTTGCGCTTGGCCCTGCCGCAACTCGAACGCTCGAAAGTGAGCGAGTCGAGCCGCGAGATGTTTCAGGATGCCGGTGTAAACTTGCTGGGGAGAATGGTCCAAGTCCTGGTATTGGCGGACGAGGCCAGCAGGGCCGCGGGCGATCTGACCAAGCTCAAGGGCAAAGCCAAGTTGTTGTGGGAAGAGCTGGCCCCGGGCTCTGAGCAGCCGATCGCCGAGCTGGAGCGCAAGCATGGGAGTGTCCGCAGCGCTGTTGCATCTCTGGTCAAAGCTGGGCTCGCTCGCATCGAGCAGCGTGCCAAAGCGGTGGACTCGTTCTTCAAAGATCCTGTGGTTCGAGACACCGCCAAAGCGCTCAACGCTCAGCAACGAACTGCAGTCGAAAGTATAATCGCCGCGCTGGCAGCGCGCTCGGTGCAAGGCTACTTGCTGCAAGGGGTTACCGGTTCGGGCAAGACCGAGGTTTATCTTCAAATTGTCGCTGCGTGTCTCGATTCTGGGGGCGCTGCGATCGTCTTGGTGCCCGAGATCGCGCTCACGCCGCAACTCGTCGGCCGTTTTCGCGCGCGCTTCGGTGACCAAATTGCCGTGCTGCATTCCGGCCTGTCTGGTCCGGATCGAGCGCGCATGTGGCGTGAGCTGCGCGAAGGACGCCTGAGCGTCGCAGTCGGCGCGCGTTCGGCGCTGTTCGCGCCGGTGCGCGATCTCCGGTTAATCTGCGTCGATGAAGAGCACGATAGCTCGTTCAAGCAAGAGGAGGGCGTGCGCTACAACGCGCGCGACATGGCTCTTTTGCGCGCGCACCGAGCCAAAGCCGTGTGCGTTCTGGGCTCGGCTACGCCCTCGATGAGCAGCGAGCATCTGGCACGCGAGGGGCGCCTGCAACGCTTGCTATTGCCCGAGCGAGCCGTAGCCGGTTCCGTCTTGCCCGAAGTTCAGTTGATTAACCTGCGTAACACTGGGCCTGGTCCATCGGGTCATCGTTTGCTCACGTTGCCTTTGCACCGCGAGCTCGAAGAGGTGCTGAAGGCAGGCCGTCAAGCCATCCTATTTCTGAATCGGCGCGGTTTCGCCCCCAGTCTGATCTGTGAAAGCTGCGGCGCGGTGTGTGAATGTCCGAACTGCTCCGTCGCGCTGACGATGCATCGCGCAAAAGGTGAACAACTGCGTTGTCACTACTGCGACTACATCGCGGACGGTTTGCCCCCTTGTGCGAAGTGCAAGAGCCGGCGTTATTCACAGGAAGGAGCCGGCACCGAGCGCATCGAGTCGGTATTGAAAGACAGCTTTCCCACGGCTCGGATTGCGCGTCTCGATCGCGATGTGGCCGGCGGTCTGAAGAGCGAAGCGATCCTGGAGCGCATGCGCAAGGGCGAGCTGGACATTCTGGTCGGGACCCAAATGGTAACCAAGGGCCATGACTTGCCCCAAGTCTCACTGGTGGGGGTGCTCAACGCAGACGCGGCGCTGTCGCTACCCGACTTTCAAGCCGCGGAGCGGACTTTCCAGCTCTTGGTTCAGGTCGCCGGTCGAGCGGGCCGCGCCCAAGTGCGTGGCCGCGTGTTGATCCAGACGCGCACGCCCGAGCACCCCGCGATTCGCTTGGCCGAGCACCACGACTTCTCAGCTTTCGTGGAAAGTGAACTTGCTCAACGCAAGGACGCACACTATCCGCCGTACTATCGCTTGTTGCTCGTGCGTCTCGACGCTGCAGACGTCGGTTTGGTGCAACGCGCCGCTGAACGTTGTGGGGTGATCGCACAGAAGGCGATTGGTAGCGCTGCCGAGGTGCTCGGGCCGAGTCCGGCGCCGATCGAGCGATTGCGCAATCGGTTTCGCTATCGGATCATCGTGCGCAGCACGAAGCGAGCACCGCTCTATGCCGCAGCGCACGCATTGATGGGGCAGCGCTGGGATCGTCGCTTGCGCATCGGCTACGACTTCGATCCCGTGAACCTGCTTTGAGCAGTGCCAGTGCGTGCTGTTGTGGGTTTGGGGGTACAACTTGGCGTCGCGCGTCGTCGCGCATAGCTCGCAGGTGCGACCTATTGCGGGGCATTCGTCCTGACAGGCGCGATGCATTAGTTCGCACTGAGACCTGGGCGCGTGATTTCGCTGTAAGGCGAGTGTACGAGCGCTGCCGTCTCGAAGAAAAATCCGCGAGCTCGATGGGCGTGCTTGGCCCACACGTCGACAGCAGCAAGCGGCCTGGTAGACTTTGCTCGGCAGCGCCAGCTCCACGGTTTCGAACATGAACAAGCGTTTTCTTCCCGGCCTACTCCTTGCTCTCGGTTGTTCTGCGAACGATGACGGGGTTGCACCTCCCAAGGCGGGAACGTCGAATGTCGTGTCCAACGCGGTTACGCCTGGCCCCTCGAGTCCCGCATCTCCGGTCGCGCCGGTGGTGAACGGTGAGCCTGCGGGCACCCCCGGGCAAACGCCGACGAGTCCCCAGGGCGTGCCAGCACAGAGCCCAGGCAACACGCCTACGACCTCGGAGGTTCCCGCGGTCATGCCTGCCGCACCGCTGCCCGCCCCGAATGCCAATCCTGGAGCAACCCCGGACCCGGTGGTGATCACGCCCACCGCGCCCGCAGCGCCCGCGGATTCCTCGATCGCGGGCGAGGACGATCCCAGCATCATCGTCGATGAGCCGACGCCGGTGATGATGGATGAGCCCGATTGCGACAACATCTTGGAGGTCACCTACCGCGACTTCAACGAGATGCACCCCGACTTCGAGATGGACTTCTCGGGCGACGTCGTGCGTCTACAGTTGGTCGAAGCGGATCTCGGTGAGGACGGCACACCGACGTTCAAGGACAGCTTGGGCTGTCCCCCCGATAACGACGATCCGACGATTTGCGGCGATTGGCAGGTCACGCAACCGTCGATCAACAGCGCAACCACTTTCCACGATTGGTATCACACGACCGAAGGCACCAACATCGAGTTCCAGAAGGAAATGACGCTGACGGAAACGCCCGTTGGATCCGGTGTGTACGTCTTCGATTCAACGATGTTCTTCCCCTTGTCGCCGGACGAAGGCTTCGGTGTCACGCCCAAGAACAGCGGTCAGGGCAAGAACTTCTTGTTCACTACCGAGATGCATTTGCTGTTCACTTATGTCGCAGGGCAAACGTTCACCTTTAGCGGTGATGATGACATGTGGATCTTCGTGAACGACAAGTTGGCGCTCGACTTGGGGAGCATGCATCGCGCGGAGAGCGGCACCATCGACTTCGACGCCCAGGCAGAGGCCTTGGGGATCAAGCCCAAGGGCGTTTACCCGATGGACGTCTTCCACGCGGAACGCCACACGTCGGCCTCCGATTTCCGCATCGAGACGAACATCGGTTGCTTCCGTCCGCAGCCGCCACGCGTCCGTTGATCCGGGCGAGTGTTTGCGCTCGGGCCGCTCCGGCTTTCAAAGCTGCTCGAGCAGCATGCCCGCCGTCGTTCCGATCGCCATCGCCAGCACGAAGAGCGTGACGGGCAGGGCCGCGCTCGACAACGAAATCAGACTTGGGCCGGGGCAGTAGCCCGAAAGGCCCCATCCCACGCCGAACACCAGTGAGCCCACGATCAATTTCGGATCGATTCGGGTTGGCGGCGGTGTGCTGAAGGTGGGCGCTGCGATGGGCGCGCTTCGCCGGCTGATTAGGCGATAGGCGAACGCGTAGACGGCGATGGCGCCAGCCATCACGAATGCCAGGCTCGGATCCCACGCGCCCAGTGGATCGAGGAAATGCAAGACCTTGCTCGGTACGGTCATGCCGCTGAGCAGCAGTCCAGCTCCGCACACGAGGCCCGCCGTCAAGGCACCCGCTGAGTGGACGAGCGAGCTCGGCTTCACGCGCTAGCCCCCTCGCGCCAAACGCAAAAGAGTTACCGTCGTCATTCCGGCCCCGACGAACAAGAGCGTTGCAACGACCGAGCGCACGGAACCACGGCTGATGCCGCACACGCCGTGCCCACTGGTGCAGCCATTGCCGACGCGCGTGCCCAATCCGACCAAAAATCCTGCTCCTACCAACAACCACGACGGTGCGGGCGATGGGTAAATTGCGGAAGGGGCGATCCAGCGCGAGATCAGGCCTGCTCCCAAAAGACCGGCGAGGAACCACAAGCGCCACGCGCTATCTCCCGGTCTCGGACGAAGCAAGCCACCCGTGATGTTGCTGATGCCCATGACTCGACCGTTGACGGCGAGCAGGATCGACGCTGCCGCGCCGACCAGCGCGCCGCCAAGCAGTTCTTTCCACGGCAAGCTCGACATTGCTCCGGTGTCTTAGCTCAGACGTAGGTCATGACCAAGTACATGAGCGCATCTTGACTCGCTGGGTTTCGATAGGCGTGGTCGACATCGGCGATGAACTGGATCGCATCGCCAGCGCGCAACGCTTGCGTGCGTCCGGCCACGATGATCTCGACGTTCCCCGCTGCTACGACGAGGTTCTCGCTGGTACCCGGGGCGTGCGCGTGTGCGACCTCTACCGAATGCGCGCGCAGCCGCAACTCGTAGAATTCGACTTTGCGATCTCGGCTGAACGGAAACAGCGCGCGCGAGGTGAACGAGCCGTCTTGTGACGAGAGCAACTTGCCTCGTTCGGGGCGAATCACCACTGTGCGATCATCGCCGTCACCGGCGTCGATCAGCGCGGAGAAGGGCACGCCCAGAGCGCAGGCGACTTTCCACAAGACGTTGATGGTGGGCGTACTTTGCCCCGACTCGATCTGTCCCAACATTGCTCGGCTCACGTTCGAAGCGCGCGCGAGTCGCTCCAGAGACAAGCCTTTCTTGACTCGCAGACGCCGAAGGTTGGCACTGACCACAGGGCGCAGATCCGAGACGGGGTCCGAGACAGGAGCCACGGCAGGTTCAACCGGTTCGAGCTGCATGCGAG
Organism: Polyangiaceae bacterium; assembly: GCA_036263015.1. GTDB lineage: Bacteria > Myxococcota_A > Polyangia > Polyangiales > Polyangiaceae > SZUA-265. The sequence continues at coordinate 17,269 of DATAHU010000244.1, forward strand.
TGAGCATATCGGGAGGGGTTCTGCTGTCCACGATTTTATTTCACGAGTCTATTTTGATGGACAATCTTGGGTAGAAGTGACACCTTGCTCGGGTGAGTACGGACGGTTTTTCCACGCCTCCGCTGCGAGCATCCTTCGCCCCGCGAAGTGGCCGGCGTGCTGCGTGCGATGAATCATCGGAGACACCTCGAGAGTTTGGAGCATCTCCACTGCGACGCGAGCGCGTTTTGCTCCAACCGGTCGCTTGGGTTCTCGATCAAGTCGCACAGCAATTGATCGCCGACGCCCAGGAGGGCGAGCCGAACGTCGATCAGGGACGCGTGCTGCCTTCAGCCTCTGTTTTGGCAGACGTTTGTCAGGCGCTCAGTTGGGTATTGTTTCCGTTGCACTTCTTCGGCCCGACCTCGCAAGGCTCCAGAGTGCGCGCGGTGGAGGAGACACTGCGTCGAGCGCTTACGGCTCTGCGGCAGGAGATCTACTACGCGCTGATGGTGGGAGGAGCCAAAGGCACGCCGAGCGCCGACAACTGCGAGCGGCACTCGAGCGATCTCGTCATGCTGCTGGCCAATCGCCTGCCCAGGATTCGCGCGCTGTTGATCAAGGATCTCGCGGCGGCCTACGCCGGCGACCCGGCGCTGATCGACACCAACGAGGCATTGCTTTGTTATCCCGGCCTCGAGGCAATTCTGCACCACCGCATCGCGCACGCCTTGCACACTTTGGCGGTGCCGCTGGTTCCGCGCATGATCACAGAGCTGGCGCACAGCAAAACGGGCATCGACATCCATCCTGGAGCCGAGATTGGGGAGAGTTTCTTCATCGATCACGGCACGGGCGTCGTGATCGGCGAGACATGCCGCATTGGTGCACGCGTGCGCATCTACCAAGGGGTCACTCTCGGCGCGCGCAGCATCCCCGTGAACGAACGCGGCCACGCAGTCAAAGGCACTTTCCGCCACCCGATCGTTGGCAACGACGTGATCATCTACGCAGGAGCAACGATCCTAGGACGCGTGGTCATCGGCCACGGCTCGACGATCGCCGGGAACGTGTGGCTCACGCGCAGCGTGCCACCGGGTAGTCGCGTGACGCAGGCCGATGCGATCAACGAAGGTTTCGGCGACGGGTCGGGAATTTGAGCGAAATTCTGTATCTCCTCCGATATGCCGCCAGAGGCGCCGCTGTAGCGGAGGGAACGGCACGCGCTTGGGTTCGCTGCTTGAGAGCACTCTGTCCAGAGTGTTAGCAGCCCCGAGCACAACTCAAAGAATTCAGGAGTGCGAACCATGAGCGAACTCAATCAGGGACTCAGCGCCGCCAGCGCGCGGCAACTTGCAAATACGACGAAGACTCCCCCCTATTGGGTTGGGAGTACGCCTCGTTGGTTAGTCAATCTATTGCCTTGGACGCCCGTAGAGGCGGGAACTTATCGCATCAATCGCGTGCGCGACGGTGCCTCCGCGGATCTTTCGATTCAATGCAGCCCGCAAGACGGCGACACGCTCCCTACGGCCGGGGTCGACTACGAGGATCGCCCGCGCGAGCAGACGCTCAGCACGGTGACCACGACGCTCGAGGTCCAGACACGGATCTCGGACTTGTATCGCAGTCCGATGGACCAAGTGAAAGAACAGCTCGGTGTTTTGATCGAGATGGTCAAGGAGCGCCAAGAGAACGAGTTGATCAACAATCCCAACTACGGCTTGCTCAACAATGTCGCGTCCAACATGACGGTGGGTACGCGCAAAGGCGCGCCCACTCCCGACGACCTCGATGAATTACTCAGCAAAGTCTGGAAAGAGCCGGCATTCTTCTTGGCTCACCCGCGCGCGATTGCAGCTTTTGGCCGCGAGTGCACCTGGCGCGGCGTGCCACCACCCACGGTCACGTTGTTCGGCTCGCCCTTCATCACTTGGCGCGGGATCCCGCTGATTCCCTCGGACAAGTTGCAGATCTCGAAGACGGAGTCCGGTGTCGAGACGACGAACATCTTGCTCCTGCGCACAGGTGAACGGAAGCGCGGTGTCGTGGGCCTGTTCCAACCCGGTTTGCCGGGCGAAGTGAGCCCCAGCCTATCGGTGCGTTGGATGGGCATCAATCAACGTGGCGCTGCCTCGTACTTGATCTCGCTCTATTGCTCGACTGCGATTCTGACGGACGACGCGCTCGGCGTCCTGCAAAACGTGCAAGTGGGCGACTACCATGAATACAAGTGAGCCTGTGACGGGTCTCATTCCCGGCGCAGCGCTCGAGGCCCCTGGCGCCGAGTTGGCGAACGAGATAGCGCGTCTCGCCAACCAGATCTTCAACGGCGGTAGTATTCAACGCCCAACGGCGCTACCCATCGCAGGTGCCGAGACCGCGCACTTCCAGTCGCCCACGGCGCTCGCCCAAGCGGCGGGCAGCGAAGCGTTGAAGGACTCTCCCGCGCCGCCCGATGCATTCGTTCCGACCGGCCTGGCCCTAGGCATTACCCATGTTCCGCCCGGTGGAGGTTCCGGTGGGGCGCTTGGGTCGACCGAGCCGTACTTCATGTCGTTAATCAGTGGCACTCCTGCAGCGGCCGCAGTGCCGCTGGGCCCATTGCCTTCGACACAAGCGGCGTCGGGTCCCGCTTACGACCTGTCGAATCAAAATTCGACGCTTGCGGCGAACGCGGCGCTGCCAGACAACACGGGACTCACACAGAGCCCCGCGTATCCAGAAGCCGGGGGGATCGCGCCCGGCGCAGCGTATCCCGAGAGCGCCGCATCCCCTCGGACTGCCTCACCTGCCGTCTCGAGCCCGGAAGGGAGTTCGGCACCGGGTGCGGCAGCTTCACCCACCCATGGCGCCGTCCCCAAGAACCTCGCCGTCCCTCAGACTACTGCGTTGCCTGCCGCGGCCCCCGAACCGACGCTCGAACAGCGTGTGCCGGGCAGCTCGTTCGGTATCGAGAGTCTGGAGCTGCCGGGCGCGAACGATACCGTAAACCTGTCACCAGTCAGTGGTTTGTTCAGCGCGGAGGCCGTGCGTCGCGACTTTCCGATCCTGCGGGAAAAAATCCACGGCAAGCGCCTGATCTGGCTCGACAACGCGGCCACGACGCAGAAGCCGCAATCGGTGATCGATCGCATCTCGTACTTCTACGAGCACGAGAACTCGAACGTCCATCGCGCGGCGCACACGCTCGCTGCCCGCTCGACCGACGCGTACGAGGGTGCGCGCGACAGAGTCAAACGCTTCCTCAATGCAGGCTCGAACGAGAACATCGTGTTCACTCGTGGCGCAACCGAAGCCATCAACCTCGTGGCCAAGAGTTGGGGTGCGCGTTACGTGACCAAAGGAGATGAAATCCTGGTCACGCACTTGGAGCACCATGCCAACATCGTGCCGTGGCAGCAACTGGCGCAGGCCACCGGCGCTACGTTGCGCGTTGCCCCGGTCGATGATCGCGGACAAGTGAAGCTCGACGAGTTCGAGCGTTTGCTCAACTCACGAACTAGGCTGGTCGCGTTTGCGCACGTCTCGAACGCGCTCGGAACGATTCTGCCGATCCAACAGATGGTCGAGATGGCGCATCGACACGGCGCCAAGGTGCTGGTTGACGGCGCGCAGGCCGTGTCGCACTTGCGCGTGGACGTACAAGCGATCGACTGCGATTGGTACTGCTTTTCGGGCCACAAGGTGTTCGGTCCGACGGGCATCGGAGCGCTGTACGGCAAGCCCGAGATCTTGGCTGTGACGCCACCCTGGCAAGGCGGCGGCAACATGATCCAAGACGTCACGTTCGAGAAGACCCAATTTCAACCGCCACCTTGGCGCTTCGAAGCAGGCACCGGTAACATAGCGGACGCAGTGGGACTCGGCGCGGCGATCGATTACGTTAGTCAACTGGGTCTCGAGAACATTGCGCGCCACGAACACGAGCTGCTCGAATACGGCACCGAACAGTTGCGCCGCGTACCCGGGCTCAGGATCTTGGGCACTGCGCCGGAAAAGGCCGGCGTGTTGTCGTTCGTCATAGACGGCCTGCGCACCGAGGAAATGAGTGCTGCCTTGGACTTGGAGGGCATTGCCGTGCGCTCTGGTCATCACTGCGCTCAACCGATCCTGAGGCGTTTTGGTCTAGAGAGCACTGTGCGCGCGTCTTTGGCCCCGTACAATACTTGCGAAGATCTGGACGCGTTGGTCGAAGCATTGCTACGACTAGCTGCGGGTTCGAGCGGGCGGGTTTCGTCCTGAGCGGCTGCGGATCGACGCGATAGGGCTTATGGTGGGTGCGCGCAGCTTCCGGGAAGTTGTCCGCACCCACCACCTTTTGTGCCTCACGCATCCAACAGATCACTCGCGGCGCGCACGCGTTCGATCGCGAATTGACGAATGTCTTTGGGCCAGTCTGCGACCAGCTCGGCAAACTTTTTGTCGTCGCCAGAGAACAGCGCGCGCGAAGCCTCCTCGTAGTGCGGACGATTGCCGGCAATGCTCGACAGGATTCGGCTGAGCGCACTGCGCGCCTGCTTGGCGCGCGCTTCGGCAGGCTCGTGCTTGATCGCGTGTTCGACGAGACGCCGGAGCGTGCCCGAGATCCCGGCGGGTTGAGTTTCGAGCCACTCCCAATGCTTGGGGAACAGTGACACTTCGCGACTCGCGACGCCGAGTTTGGGGCGACCTGGACCGCGCGCTGCTGTCGGCAACGCGCGCGCGAGCACCTCTTCCAGGCTCCCGCGCAGATCGAAGTCCACTTGGCGTCCACTTTCGACTTCAAAGACCAACACGAGCTCAGTGTCGTCTCGATCGAAGCGCTGCTTGAGCGCTGCAAGTACGTCTGACAATGGCCCCAAAGCTATTTGACGTGCGCGCGCGAACGCGACGTAGTTCGTATCGACTTCCATGGGGGGAATTATAGCCGGGTAAAATTGCGTGTCAATATTACCCGGCTATAATTAAGGGTGCTGAGAGTGCGCTGTGTCTCCTAGGGTGTCGCGAAGTTGCACGCTACGCCGGTGTGACGCGCCGCAACGTGAGGGATGAGCCGCTCTGGAACGCTGATTGAATCGACAATAATCCAATAAAAATGGGTGTTTGGGCGGGTGTTTGCGGAACGGACAAGAGCCCGCAACATTTCCCCTTGAGAACTTTCGATTGTCTATCATAGTAGAGGCGTGATTCAGGATATTAGCCCCCAACAAGCCCAGGAACTCCTGTCGAGTGGCTCGGTCGATCTGGTGGACGTCCGAGAACCGAACGAATGGTCACGCGGCCACCTGCCGGGCGCGCGCCACGTTCCGCTCCAGCGCATCAAGTCGGAACCGAGCACCTCGTTGCCTCGCGACGGTGTGATCTTCGTGTGCGCCGCTGGGATGCGCAGCCAATTGGCCGCGCGCGTCGCTGAAGCCATGGGCCTGACGCGCTTGTACAACTTGCGCGGCGGTCTGCAGAGTTGGGCGACCGCGGGCTTGCCACTCGTTCGCGGTTGAGTGCAACGGGCTTTAGCTCACCAAGTCGGGCGCACGGGCGGCAGATCTCCCCCGTGGCGCTCGCGGATGGCTCTTTCTAGATCGAGCTTCAACGTGTCGAGGGCGCGCTTGCCGAGCGTCTGACCCCACTCGTGCTCGAGCTCGGCGTAAATCTCCTCCACCACCTGGAGCAATTTCGCACCCCGGTTCGTCAGCTTCAGTACTTTGGCGCGGGCATCGTCGGTGCTGGCGTTCAAACTGACGTAGCCTCGCTCTTGCACGCTCGCGACCAACTTGGATGCGGCTTGCTTCGTATTGCCCATCAAGCGTGCCATGTCGCCGATCGTCGAGCGTTCACGCGACGCCTCGAGCAATACGAAGCCGAACGCGGGTCTAACATCGTCGTAGCCGCGTTCGGCCAAGCGCGAATGGAGATCATCGATCAGCGAACGAAACGCCATCGCCAAAAGGCGCGCCAGAAACAGTGATGGTTCTCGGACCGCAGCCTTGGAGGTTCTTGGCTTGGAGCTCGGACTCTTCGAAGGGGTGGACGCCGACACGCTTGGAGCTTACTCGGCCCAAGGGGGTGTGAACACTTTACCATCGTCGGTGCGTGCCTGGCCCCCGACCGGGAGGCAACACAGCGCGCGCATCGCAGTTGCGCCGGCAGATTCGATGCGGAAAGTCGTATCCCTAGGGATCACGATCGCGTCTCCCTGCTTGGCGATCCGTGGGCTTTCGTCGACGATGACGCGAGCTTCGCCCTCCAACACCACGAAGACCTCTTCGCGCGTAACTTGGTGGGAAACGCCCGGAGCGTGAGGTGCGAGCTCGACGCACCATACGCTGAGCTCTTTCGAACCGCGGCTCGGCGCGGCCAGCATGGTGAATTGGGCATGCGCTAAGACATGCGTGGGACTAGTTGGGGCGGTGATGACGGGCATCGGGAAGGCTCCTCTGAATCAAGTTGGTCAACTTGGTAGACTATAACGGAGGAGCCTCGAATGGTCAACCTAGTTGTCCAATGGGTAGCGAGGCGGGCGTCAAATCCTTACCGAGCTCCGTCCAATTCGGGCGCAGGCTGTAGGGTTCGTAGGGAAAAGGCTGATCGCCTTCGCGAACGACTCGCCAACCCGCGGGTGCCTGCACCTGACTCGTCACGTCGCCGTACGCCGCTTCACAGAGCCAGATCTCGCTCTCGATTGGCAGGCTGCTGGTCACTTCACGCAGCCAGTTTGTCAGGCCCACGACTGGGGCTTCCTTCGTGCGTTCGGCGCGGCACGAGATCGCGCGGATGCTGATCACCGAATCTCGCTCTGCCAAGCCGACCTTCACCACGTGATGGGTCCACGGCCAATTGCCGAGACTCAGTTTCAGTTCGCTGCGACGGCCCAGGCGTTTGGCCAGCGCGCGGCTAACGGCTGCAACGTCTCCTGCGCGGACCCGCACCGCTGCCAGCAATGGTCCTGTGCGACAAAGCTCGATCAACTCGGCTGACTCGGGCCCCACGGTCTCGAAGAAACGCCGATACCCCCAAAAGAGGGGCACCGTGAAGAAGAGCACCATGTGCAGGATTAGCGGGCCGTCCATGGGCTTGTCGTAGCTCGTCCTGCCGCGGGCCGCATGGCCACGTGCGCCAAATCGTCTGACCCCGCGCGCCAAGTGGGCTGTGCAGAGCGGCTCTGATCTGCTCTCAGTGAGGTGCGCGGCGACTTTTGTAGTCCATGGGAGACAAGCCGTGCCAGCGCTGGAAAGCACGGTGAAAGGCGCTCAAGTCCGAATAGCCCAAGAGAAAGGCCACCTCTTGTACGCTGACTCGTTGTTCACCCAGATAGCGCTCCGCCAAGTTGCGGCGCAGGTCATCGAGGATTTCTTCGAAGCTCGTGCCCTCGTCGGCCAAGCGGCGTTGCAGGGTGCGTTTGGGCAAGGCGAGCTCACGCGAAACACCCTCTACGCTCGGCAGGTTGCGCGGCAGCTGATCCGCTATAGAGCGGCGCACGCGCGTCGTCCACGTGGCGTCAGTGGGTAAACGCTCGAGCAAAGCGCGTGCGTGAGCAGTGATGAGTTCACCTAGCGCATCATCGCGCGACTTAAGTGCCTCCTGACACACGTCGTAGGCGAACGCCAACTCGTCGGTTGCAGTCCCGAAGACGATGTTGTTGCCGAAGATCGCTCGATGGGCGTCGAGGTTCGCTGGTGCGGTATGTTGAAAGTAAACACGAGCGGGCGTCAGCGCTTTGCCGCTTGCGCGCCGCACCAAAAGCACGGCTTGAGCGAACCCGAACTCGATGGCGTCCTTGGGCGCTCGGAACGAGCTGTCACCGATCTGGTGGCGGTAGGTGATCTCATTGCCGTCTTTGACGAGCTCACTTTGAGCCTGATCGTGGAGCAGGCGTTGGAAGCGGATGGCGCGTTCGAGCCCTTCTTCCAGATTGCGACTGCTCAGGATGAACCACGCGGCCGCCGTCAAAGGAGCTGCACCCACCAGCTCTGCCAACCACAGCCCGAAGTGCTCTCGACCGGTAATTTTGGGCAGTGCGTGCCAAAGTGCCAAGGCGACTCTTCCTGGCACGCGTGCATCCGGATCGGCCAACGCCCTAGGCTCGAATTGTTCGCGCGCCACGCCGGTCGCCTCACTCAGGCGGGCGCTATCGATGCCGTGCGCCCCCGCGCCTGCCACGAGCGCGCGCACGATCAGGATCGAAAGTGAGCCATCCTTCGGCGATAAAGGCATACGACGAGGGCGAACGGTAACGCGCTCGTCCCGGGCTTACAACAACGGCAGTCTGCGCCGCTCGTCGCCCTACGTCAGAGACCCGCGTTGGCGGCCGACCAGTTCAGCAGGGCGGCGGATCCAACTCGCGTTCGTGATGCCGATGCCGGGCGATCGCCGCGATGAATCGTGGCAAGGCTTCCTGCACGTCGTTCGAACGGATCAGACCCGGGTCGGGCTCGCCGGAGGATAACGTGGCGGGCACTCCGCAGCTTTGCACGAAGTCGCTGCCCTCGTTCAGCATCAGAATCGGCTTTGCGTGCCGGTACTGATCCTTGACGAACTCCCGAGCTTGACCGAGCAAGCCGAGGCGCTGCACGGCAGCTTTGCCACCGAGCACGGCAACTGCGTCGAACAGCACCGACGGCATCGTCTCGAACGTGGCATCGACTTCGAGGCTGTCGCCTTCCGCCGATTCGGCGTTGGAGCCTTTGATGGAACCCAGGCGGGCCGCGACGTAGCGAGCAACAGCTCCTTGTTCACTCAAAGCGGCATGTAGGCTGCGAGCAGCCTGGATATCGCAGCCCTCGTCGCATAGGATCGCGACGCGTCGCGTGGCGATTCCTCCTTCTCCGGGCAGATGAAATAAAGAGAGAGCGGGAGAGACGGAGATCTCGGGCTCGAGCAGGTTCCGACTCGCCAGAGGCATCGGCTCGGGCACTTCCATTCCGAGCCCGGAGGCGACGGCTTCCGCGAGCCCCGCGTCGACGTTGGCCAACATCGACAGCGTGCGGCGGCGGACCGCCGCAACCTGCACCTTCGTCAGTTCGAAGCGGAAGCCGCGAATGATGTGTGTTCGCTCGATCGGTGTTTGGCTGTTCCAGAACAAGCGCGCTTGCGTGTAGTGATCCGCAAAGCGCTCTGGCTTGGCGCGAACCTTGTCACCCTCCACGGGCTGGCGGAACGACGAGAAACCAGTCAAACCCGCTTGGAAAGGGCATCCCCCGCCGAGCGAATTGGGCTCGTAAGCGACTCTTCCGCGATTGATGGTGTGACGGTGCATGCCGTCGCGTTGGTTGTTGTGGGCCTGCGCCAGCGGCGCATTGATCGGCAGCTCGTGGAAGTTCGGACCTCCCAAGCGCGACAGCTGAGTGTCGTGGTACGAATGAATGCGACCCGCCAACAGCGGATCGTTCGAGAAGTCGATACCAGGTACGATGTTCGCCGTACAGAAGGCAACTTGCTCCGTCTCCGCAAAGAAGTTGTTCGGATTGCGGTTCAAAACCATACGACCCACGGGCGTCAAAGGCGCCAACTCCTCCGGTACGATCTTGGTGGCGTCCAGCACGTCGAAGCTGAATTTCTCCGCCTGCTCGTCCGTAAACATCTGGAAACTCAGTTCCCATTCGGGATAGGCGCCCGCTTCGATCGCTTCCCAGAGATCTCGCCTGTGAAAGTCTGGATCTGCACCCGCGATCTTCACGCACTCGTCCCAATCCAGAGAGTGCGTTCCGGCTTTGGGACGCCAATGGAACTTCACGAAAGTGCCCTCCCCGAGCGCGTTGACCAAGCGAAAGGAGTGCACCCCAAAGCCCTGCATCATGCGGTAGCTGCGAGGCAACGCGCGATCGGACATCACCCACATCAGCATGTGCACCGATTCCGGCATCAACGACACGAAGTCCCAGAATGTATCGTGCGCGGTCGCCGCTTGAGGCATCGCGAAGTGCGGTTCGGGTTTGGCAGCATGAACCAGATCCGGAAACTTCATTGCGTCTTGAATGAAGAACACCGGAATGTTGTTGCCAACGAGGTCCCAGTTGCCTTCTTCGGTGTAGAACTTGACTGCGAAGCCGCGAGCATCACGAGCCGTGTCGGCGGATCCACGTTCCCCAACGACGGTCGAGAAGCGCACGAAGACGGGCGTACGCTTGCCGGGCTCGGAAAACACCGCGGCACGCGTTATTTCGGGTATCGCCTTGTAGTTCTCGAAGTATCCGTGCGCTCCCGAGCCGCGCGCGTGGACGATGCGTTCTGGGATGCGCTCATGATCGAAGTGCGTGATCTTCTCACGCAGGATGAAGTCTTCCAACAACGCAGGACCTCGCAGGCCCGCCTTCAGCGAGTTCTGATTGTCCGCGATGCTAACTCCGAGGTTCGTGGTCAACGGGCGCTGAGTGCTGTCGGAGCGGGCGCGGTCGAGTGACATGTTGCCGGTATTGAAGGCCAACGTCGGTTGTCCCGAGCCCGTCTTGGCGGAGCTGTTCGACTCGCTCAGGGTGCTCCCGCCGACCCGCAGATCGTTGCTCTTGACGTGGGTGCCGGTGACCGGCGTCCGAACCGAATCGCCAAACTCGCTTTCCTTGCTGGCGTTGTAGGGCATCGCCGCCGCGAGTGATTCCAAGCCGTGTTGCTTGGCGCTCTGCGGGTCAGAGTCGTCCGTGTGCGGGGGAGCGGCAGCCGTGGATTTTGCGCTCGAACGCCGCGCATCGGCTTGCGCTTGGGATTTTTTCTTGGCTTGGTCGTTGTCGGGACTCTTGGTCGTCATTCATGATCCTTTAGGATAACAGCGGTGATGCGCGGGATGTCGGGGCGCTACTGCACCCAGGCATCCCGCGGCGAAGCGTTCCCATCACGCGGGCGCGACGTCCTGGGTGGGACGAGGCAGAGCGGGCTGCTGCATTACTGCAAGCAGCGTGCCGGGTTGCTTGTGCTCGGGTCGTTTATCCGAAACACGCAATGATGAGCGCGGCCGGACCGCACGCGGCGTCTCTTGGAGCTGTGGTCGTCAGCGTCATCTGATTCAGAGCACCAGAGCCGCATACGCCGTGCGCCTCGACTGTGATCAATTGCGTCTGCTCGTTCGCCACAGCAGACCTCTATTGAAGGGCGCCAGAGGACGGCGTGACTCTTGCGTGGCAGGGCTACGTGCAAAGCAACGAGCCCTGGAGCAAGAATCACTGGGCCGCGTTCAAAGGGATTTGGCAGCGCGTGGCGAGATGGCCTCACTTGCAGCCACTGCGAATAGTGGTGTCTCGGGTGCTGTTGGTCTTGGCGCTGCTGGAAGGGGCGTACTTGCTGCTCGCAAACCTGCTGCTCCTCACGCCGTTGCTACGCAGTCTGGCGTCGTCTTCCGACGACCTCAAAGTGAACTATCAGTGGGCAGTGAGCCCTTGGCCCGGGCGAGTCGAATTCTCCAAGCTCGCTCTGCGCGTCCAAGACTACAACATCCAAGCCGCGATCGACGTGGAACACGGACAAGTAGACATCGACTTGCTGCCGCTGCTCAATCGGAAGTTCCATGCCTTGTGGGTCGACGTTCAAGGCGTCGACTTTCGGATGCGACACAAGCTCAGCAAGGTCGGTGATCAGGGCCCACGGTTGGCGGGATATCCGCGCATCGCAGAGTTTTCTGATCCGCCACTCTTCGTAGGGCCCGATCCCGGGCCCGTTTCCGACTTCAACAATCGGCTCTGGGAAATTCAGCTCCAGGATGTCGTGGCCCAGCTCGCGCAGGTTTGGATTCTCGAATACCGTTTCCGCGGGCAAGGGGTGGCGATGGGTGGCTTCTTGCTGCGACCCGGTCGCTACTGCGAGGTGCCCCCCTCTTCGTTGGAGCTGAACGGCTCCCTCAGCCTTGCGCAAACCGTCGTGGCGAGCGAAGCGCAGCTGCATCTCGAAGCCAACGTACGTGGCTTCGATCCCCGACAAGTCAGCGGACTCGAGCCCTTTCGGAACGTCAAAGGCAGCGTCGTCGGGCAGCTTGACGGCATGGACCTGAGCTTCGTGAACGTATACCTGAAGGGCGCAGGCGGAGCGGGGGCGAACGACGGCCTAGGGTTGAATCGCGTCACCGGCACCGGCGCGCTACAAATGCATCTGAACGTGGACAATGCTGAGTTACAGGCGGCCTCCGCGCTCGTGCTGAGCGCCAACGAGCTGTCGCTGGAACTGGGCCGTGTGCGTTTGCGCAACTTGGGTAGGGTGCAGCTGCAGGCCGCGCGGGAACTGCCGAGCGCTCCGTTGCAGCTCGCGGTCCAAGGTCCTGGCGCGGTGCTGGAGCCGGTCGTCGCTGAGCCGGGGCTCGAAAATCCATGGCTCGATGGCGTGTCGGCTCGCTTGGACGTCGCGCCCGACGGGAAGCCACCCTTGATTCGCGGCGCCTGGCTCGGCACCACCCGCCTGAGCGTGCCTCAGTTGCGTTGGTTCAAAGATGTGTTGCAGCTTGGGTCCGTGGAACATCTGAGCGGCCGCGGCACACTGGAGGTACAAGGTGAACGTGACGGCTTCGCCAGGACTCGGGGGCGAACCCTGATCGAACTCGAGGGGCTTGCCCTGCGCGCCGGCGGCCTTGGGCTGCGCGGGGGCGTTCACTTCGACACGCGCTTTGGTTCGAGCAGTGAGGGGCAAGATGCGTTGAGGTTCGAAGCCCTGCGCCTCAATCTCAGCCAATCCACCATAGCGCTGGCGAATCACTCGACCGAGGCTCTGAACGCCGCGTTCAGGAGCGACGATCTGACGATTGGCACGCAGAGCCAAACGCGCGCCGCGGGCACCGTGCAGATGCATGCCAATCGCCTCGGAGCACTGCTGACGGTGCTGAGCGACTCGGCGCTGGTGCAGACGCTGCCTTCGTTGCTGCTTGGCGACAATCCCGTCGACGCGATTGCACGGTTTCGGATGCAGCCCCACGACGATTGGTTCGAACTGATTCGAGCCACTTCGGGCGCCGCCACAGTTAGCGGACAAGTCGCGCGCAAGGCTCATGGAATCAATGGCGCATTTTTGATCACGACACCGGTCACGAACCTTGGGCTCAACGTGGTCGAGGGCGATGTGCATTTGAAATTCCTGGTGTCCAACGGTTGGTTGAAGAACGCAAAACGCTCCTCTGCCAACGCTCCGCCCATTGATTGAGTGCTGCGTTTCGGGCCGTCTTGGCCCAAAACGTGCTTGGCTCGGGTGCATGGGTTCCACATTCAATACTTTCGGCAAGCAGCTACTAGCGACCTTGGGCAGCGTGGTGGCTGCGCAAGCGATCAACCAGAGCACCACGTGGAGCTCGAGCAATGGGCTGAATGCGTGGTGGCGTAGCCCACCCAAGAGCAAAGCGCTTCAAAACCTGGGACTCGTTTGCGCTGGTGTCGCGATGGGCGTTGGCTCGACGTTGTTCCTCGTCTCGGACGAGGGCAAGCAAGTGCGCGAACGCCTTACGGCCAAGCTCGACAATCTGAAGCGGTCTGCGACGCCCCTGGCGCGACTCGCTGAGGCGGCAGTTCCAAATCAGGAAGCGACGCAGGCGGCAAATCCACGCGCCCGATCCAAGAAGCCCGGCAAAGCCAAAGCCCACGCAGGATCGCAGCCTGGGACGCGATCGCGATGATCTTGGGTGGTCCGTTGTTTGCACCTTCGTTTGACAGGCTGCACGTAGCCACACGCCGCGGGTGGTGAACGTGCAGCCACCAAGTAAGTAAGAGGGAACGACCTGCTTGAAACGCGATGGGCGTGCGTACAAAAGACATGGGGCGTGCAACGCGAGCGTCGCACACCCCATTACGAGCCCAGGTTTTCTCAGTTGGCCGTTCGAGTCGTTTCGACGCGCTTTGGCGTTGAGACTTCACCCGTCGTGGAGATGTCCTCGGCGCCACCACGCTTGAGGATATCCCTGACACGACTCTGCTCGGCGCGGTCGTCGACGTGAACGGCAAGCAAGATGTTACCGCCGGCAATTTTGCCTTCGTACTTCTTGGCTTCAATCTCGGGGATGCCGAAGCCCACGAGCGCGCCGCCAACACCGCCCAAGGCAGCGCCTGCAGCCGCACCACTGAGCGCTGCCATCAACGGACCGGCCGCAATGAATGGGCCCAGACCTGGAATGGCGAGGGCCCCGATGCCCGCAAGCAAGCCGACGGTTCCGCCCAGCACGCCGCCGCCCGCTGCGCCCATCACGGCACCTTCCGGCGCTTTGGTGTTGTTCTCGTGCGCGAAGTCGGCGTTGCCACGCTTGTCGGGCAGTAACACGGAGATGTCGGCTGAGGAGGTTCCAAGGGCGTGTAGTTCGGCTACGATGGCTTCAGCCTGTGCCTGAGTGTTGACGATGCCTACGACAGAATTCTTGCTCATTGTCTTTTGCTTTCTCGGTTGGGGTTTCTAAAGACTTGGGATCTCGGATCGGTCCTAAGGTTTGACTTCGAGTTGGTCGTCGACCGACAACACCCCCGAGGCTTGCTTGGCGAAGGCCACGATCTTCGCGCGCTCATCGGACGAGTTCACCGGTCCGCGCAACGTCACGTGACCCCCTTCGGTAATGATCTTGACGTTCTTCGCCGTGAACGAGAGTGAATTCTCGGCCATCACGGCTTTGCGAATCGCTTGAGTGATTCGCACGTCCGCTTGCGCGTTCGACTGGTCCAACGGCGTCTTGGTGGCGCCCGTACGATCGCGCTCGTTGATGCCCGTATTGTCGGCCCGCAACACCGGGGGCGAACCGTACTTCTCGTCGGGTGCTGTCACCTCTAGTTGACCGGGGGCAGAGTCCGGAACGATCGTCCCTGCGTTAGAGTCGCTCGTCGCTCGAGGCGCGGGCTCTGAGTCGTCGGCGTACGCAAGTGGATCGGCGGGCGTCGAGGTGTCGACCGAGCGGTCCGGGTCGTCTGCACGATTGGCATGACTCGAGGTGTCTTGATTGTGTGAAATGTGCTCTGAGGGATCTTCGGCAGGCTGATGTTTTGCGCACGCAGCGAACGCCAAGATGAGAACTGGGATGGTCGCGATAGTCTTCATGAGGTCTCCGAAATGAGCGCTGCACGAGCAACAAGCATGCCGAGACCCGAATGCGAATCGCAGGCGTACAATGCGTCGCGGTTGGGCGGCCAAGGCAGACGCGATGGACAACGGGAATTGTCCCAGTGGGGCAAAGCGCCTACGGCAGGGCTCTGCTTCGAGTCCCCGGCGTGCGCCCGAGCCGATTGGGCTATTGCGTGAGAAGTGAACGGCTCGTTGTCGTTCGCGCGTCGACAGACAGCAGCGCGCGGGCATAATGGGACACATGGTTCCCCTTTCGATTCTGGATCTGGCGCCCGTCGCCTTGGGGAGCGACGCTGGGATTGCACTTCGACGTTCGCGCGACTTGGCCCAACACGCGGAGCGTTGGGGATACAAGCGGTTCTGGATGGCGGAGCATCACAACATGCCCGGAGTGGCGAGCGCGGCGACCGCCGTCGCCCTGGGCTTCGTTGCGGAGGGCACCTCACGCATTCGGATCGGTGCCGGTGGCATCATGTTGCCCAACCATTCTCCGTTGGTGATCGCCGAACAGTTCGGCACCCTTGCGGCCCTGTATCCCGATCGCATCGATCTCGGATTGGGACGCGCCCCAGGTACCGACCAACCCACGGCACGCGCGCTACGTCAGCACCTTCAAGCCGCGGACGTCTTTCCCGAGAACGTGTCGGAGCTGTTGCACTACCTGGAGCCAGCCGCGGAAGATCAGATGATACGCGCCGTGCCCGGTGCCGGCAGTCGCGTGCCCGTGTGGCTGCTGGGGTCGAGCTTGTTCAGCGCGCAACTCGCTGCGCGACTCGGGTTACCGTTTGCCTTCGCAGCGCACTTTGCGCCGGAGCTGTTGTTCGAAGCGCTCGATGTCTATCGACAGCGTTTCGTTCCCTCGGCGCGCTGCGAAAAGCCGTACGCCATGGCCTGCATCAACGTCTACGCCGCTGAAACGGACGCTGAAGCCCGCCGCTTGTTCACCTCGCTCGAGCAAGCGTTCGTGGCCCTGCGGACAGGTCGCCCTGGCCAACTGCCGCCGCCGCTCGAAAGCGCCCAGCGCTCGCAATTCGCGCCCGGCGTGAACGACGCGCTGCAACAGCTGTTCCGCTACGCAGTCGTGGGCAATCCGCAAACGGTACGGCAAGGTGTTGCAGACTTCGTGAGCGCGACTCGTGTCGACGAAGTGATGACCACTGCCATGATCTTCGATCACGCGGCGCGTTTACGTTCTTTCGAGATCCTCGCCGGACTGTTTTGAGTCTGCCTTGGTCGGCAGAGGGTTCGGGCTTCTGGTTCGACGCGGGTCAGTTCTGGCAGGGTTCACAACAGTGGCAGTTTGCGTTGCTCGCGTGCTGGCTCCCCAGTGCGCGGCGAACTCGGGTCGTGACTCAGGACAGGGGCCGCCGCCAAGCGCCGTTCGGTGGGAGTGTGCGGGGTTTGAGGTCGGATGTTCGGATCCCGCTCTTGCCAAGCGCGAGCGACGTCCACGTCGAGTAAGTGGCTCGGGCGCACGTTGGCGACGGCGTTGGCCATGATGCTACGCACGTCGGGTTGCTCGCGCTCGAGATCATCGATCAAGCGCTTCATGCGATCTCGACGCAGTCCCGGCTGCGAGCCGCACAGGTTGCAGGGGAGAATCGGAAAAGCGCGTTCGCTCGCGAACTCGGCGATCTCGCTCTCGGCGCAATCGATCAAGGGACGAATCACTTCGTGGCGGCCGTCTTCCGTCGTGTAGACGGCGGGCATGGCCTGCAACTTGCCCGAGTAGAACAAGTTCATCAGTAAGGTCTCTAGGCCATCGTCACGATGATGACCCAGCGCCAACTTGTTGAAGCCTAGGCGATCGAGCGCGGTGTACAGGACGCCGCGTCGCAGCCGCGAACACAAAGAGCAGTAGGTCTGCCCGGGCTGTAGCTTGGAGGTTACCGCTGAATACGTGTCCTCGCTCAGGATCTCGAAGCGTACGTTCTGCTCCTGCAACCAGCTGATGAGCGAACTGCCGTCGTATCCGGGCTGCTGTTGATCCAAGTGCAACGCCATCAGCTCGACTGGGAACGAGAGCGTCCGCAGATACATCTGCAGCAGCACGAGCAACGTCATGCTGTCTTTACCGCCGCTCACAGCGACGGCCACGCGATCGCCTGGCACGAGCAATTGATGACGTTCGCAAGTCTGTTTCAACGTGCGAAACAGCTTTCGTTCGAGCTGTCGGCCCTGGATCATCTGGCGTCCGTACACCACAATCCGCGGGCCGTCGATCGAGAGTGGCTTTGGCCTCGCCGGGCACCATGGCTTGCCGTTTGGGGCGCGCCCGCGTAGATAGCGCGCATGTCCGTTCCGGTACCTGGCACGCTGCAAGCTTGGGCGTACGAGTACATTTCCAGCTCTGATTTGGCACTGAAGTGTGCTCCGCCTGCCGCGCCGTCCCAGCTCGAAACAGTGGCGGTCAGCCGCGATTTGCGTGAGCCCGGACGGCCTTCGGAGTTGACGGTCAGCATGGCCAGGCCGCGGGCACTGCGCGCCGTGGCGATGCAAGAGCCAGTCAATCGCGCAAAGCTGCTCCACAAGTTTTGGCACCACGAACTGCAAGCCGCAGAGTTGATGTGTTGGGCCATCTTGCGTTTCCCCGATGCTCCGCCCGAGTTCCTGCACGGGCTTGCGCGCATTGCCCACGACGAAGTGCGGCACATGGCCATGTACCAACGCCACATCGAGTCGCTCGGTTTTCGGGTTGGCGCTTTCCCCGTGCGCGATTGGTTTTGGGAGCGTGTCCCAACTTGCGAAAGTCCAGTGTCGTTCGTGGCGTTGCTCGGCATGGGCTTGGAGGCAGCCAACCTGGATCACACGCCGCGCTTCGCGGATTGGTTTCGCCGCGTGGGGGACGAGGCCGGGGCAGTGCTGCAAGAGCAAGTGGGTCGAGAGGAGGTCGCGCACGTGCGCTTCGGAGTTCGTTGGTTCAAGCGCTGGACGGGCGGCATGGACTTCGAAAAATGGCAAGCCGCCCTGCCGCCCCCCTTGACCCCGTTACTCATGCGCGGAAAGTCCGTGCAACGCTCGGCGCGGCTCAAGGCCGAGATGGGGGAAGACTTCGTGTCGCAGCTAGTCGATTGGAAACCGCTCCTGTAAACTCTCGAGCATGAGTATGCCCCCGGAAGCTCCGGAACCGCCGTCCTCGGGGATGCGGCTCGAGACGCCCGACGAATCCAGCGTGCGCCACACCAAACCGAGCGATCCGCCCGATGACGTGAGCGTTGCCCGCGAGTGGCTCAGCAACGTCTACGTCGGCGACAAGGTACCCCAGCTCACTTTACGTGCTGTGTTAACAGGAATGGTGCTGGGCGGCGTGATGGCGCTCTCGAACCTCTACGTGGGCATGAAAACGGGTTGGGGGCTGGGCGTCACGATCACGGCGTGCATCTTGGCCTACGCCCTGTTCTCGGCGCTGCAGGGCATCTTCCCGGGCCTGCGCAAGAACGAGTTCACGATCCTCGAGAACAACATGATGTCCTCGGTGGCCTCGGCGGCGGGCTACATGTCGAGCTCGATCTTCGTCGGGGCGGTGCCGGCGCTTTACTTGTGTAGTGGCGAATCGTTGTCCGGGATTCAGCTCGCGCTTTGGGCCGGCGCAGTGTCGTTCCTGGGCGTGTTCATGGCGATCCCGATGAAGCGCCAACAAATCAACATCGATCAACTGCCGTTTCCGAGCGGGCAAGCCACGGCCGAGACGTTGCGTGCGATGCACAGTCACGACGGGGACGCGACGCAGAAGGCCTGGGGACTTTCACTTGCTGCCATCGGTGGCGCACTGATCGGTTGGTTCCGTGAGGCTCACGCAGGCTGGATGCCGTTCAACATCCCAGCGATGTGGACGCCCAAGGGCGCCAAACTCGGGGGTCAGTCCTTGGAGCGATTGACGATCGGCGCTGAGTTATCGCTGATCATGATCGGGGCCGGAGCCATCATCGGAATGCGCGTCGCGCTGTCACTGCTGGTCGCTGCGGTGGTCTGCTACGGCATCGTGGGGCCTTGGGTGTTGGGGCAAGATCCCGCCTGGATCAACCCCGAGAAATTCAGGCAGACGTGGGCGCTGTGGCCCGGGGTTGGATTGCTCGTGAGCTCGGGTCTCACGATGTTCTTCTTGCGCTGGCAAACGACGGCGCGGGCGTTTTCGAGTCTGGGAAAGCTGCTCGGCGGCAGGCGCACCGCCGCCGACGATCCGCTCGAGGCCGTGGAGGCGCCGCAGAGTTGGTTCATTTGGGGCGTTGGGCTTTCGGGTTTGGTTTGCGTGATTCTGGGCTGGGTTTTCTTCGACATCTCGCCCTGGATGGGAGCGCTCGCCGTCGTGTTGACCTTCTTCTTGTCGCTGATCGCGTCGCGAGCGACGGGCGAGACGGACATCACGCCCACTGGTGCCATGGGCAAGATCACGCAGTTGGTTTACGGCTTGTTGGCCCCCGCCAACATGAAGGTAAACCTGATGACGGCATCGCTCACGGGCGGTGCCGCGATTCACTCGGCAGATCTATTGACCGACTTGAAGAGCGGCTACTTGCTCGGAGCCAATCCCCGTAAGCAACTGATTGCGCAGCTCTGGGGCGTCGTCGCCGGCACGCTGTTCGTCGTGCCCGCTTATCTGTTGTTGATCAAACCCGAAGACATCGGCGGGGATCGTTGGCCCGCCCCTGCGGCGCAGATCTGGGCTGGGGTGGCCAAGGTGCTTGCTCAGGGCCTAGATGCGTTACCCCGCGGCGCACAGGCCGGGCTCTTGATTGGGTGCGCCGTTGGCATCGTGTTGGCGCTGATCGAAGATCTGGTGCCGAAGCAGCTCAAGAAGTACACGCTATCTTCGACGGCCGTCGGCATCGCGTTCGTGATCCCCGCTTGGAACAGCATTTCGATGTTCCTGGGCGCGCTGATGGCTTGGATCTTCTTCAAAGTGAGTCCGACGAAGGCGGAGCGCTACAACATCGCGCTCGCCTCGGGGTTCATCGCGGGAGAGTCGTTGATCGCGGTGGCGGTCGCGGCGCTGGTGGCGCTCAATGTCTTGAGTCCTTGAACTTCGCTCTGACGAGCACTCGGGTGCTCAGCGATCGAGCCCCGCCAAGCACACGTATTTGATTTCGAGGAAGTCCTCGATTCCGTACTTCGACCCTTCACGGCCGATGCCGGACTCTTTTACGCCGCCGAACGGCGCGACCTCGATCGAGAAATTCCCGGTGTTGACCGAGACGATGCCCGCTTCGAGCGCTTCGGCGACACGCCACACGCGACCAATGTCGCGACCGTAGAAGTACGCCGCCAAGCCAGAGTCAGTCTGGTTGGCGAGGGCGATCGCTTCGGCTTCGTCTTTGAAGCGAAACAGCGGCGCGACCGGTCCGAAGGTTTCTTCGCGAGCCAGGCGCATCGAACTCGTCGCACCCGTGAGCACGGTGGGTTCGTAGAACAGTTTACCCGCTGGGTGCGGTTTGCCGCCGAGCGTCACGCGAGCCCCTTTGGCGACTGCGTCTTCGACGTGTTCGCGCACTTTGCCGAGCGCGGCGTCGTCGATCAAGGGTCCGATCGTCGTGCCGGATTCGATGCCGTTGCCGACCTTCAACCTGGCTACGCGTTCGCTGAACTTCTGGGTGAACGCTTCATAGACTCCGTCTTGCACGAAAATGCGATTCGCGCAGACGCAGGTTTGGCCGGCGTTGCGGAACTTGGAGGCGATCGCTCCGTCTGCGGCCAAGTCGAGATCTGCGTCGTCGAAGACGATGAAAGGCGCGTTGCCCCCGAGCTCGAGCGAGAGCTTCTTCACGGTGTCTGCACACTGACGCATCAGCAATTTGCCGACCTCCGTCGAGCCCGTGAAGCTCAGCTTGCGCACGGCCTTGTTGCGCGTGAGCTCGCCTCCGATGCTCGGCGCGTCCCCCGTAATGACGTTGAGCACGCCCTTGGGGATACCGACGCGTTCTGCCAAGACGGCTACAGCCAGCGCTGAGAAGGGCGTTTGTTCGGCGGGCTTTAGCACCACCGTACAGCCTGCGGCGAGCGCCGGCGCTATCTTGCGACACAGCATGGCGTTGGGGAAGTTCCAGGGCGTGATCGCGGCACACACGCCGATGGGCTGCTTCAACACAATCAAACGTCGATCCGGCGCATAGGAGGGGATCACGTCGCCATAGATGCGCTTGGCTTCTTCGCCGTACCACTCGATGAAGGACGCACCGTAGATGACTTCACCTCGGGCCTCACTCAGCGGCTTGCCTTGTTCACTCGTGAGCAATAGCGCCAAGTCCTCTTGATTGGCCATCAGTGCATCGAACCACTTGCGCAAGAGTGATGCTCGATGTTTACCCGTGAGCGCACGCCAGGCTGGCAGCGCAGCCTCGGCCGCCGCAATCGCTCGACGCGTCTCGGACGCGCCCATATCGGGAACGCTGCCCAACGCGACGCCCGTTGCCGGGTTCGTGACCGGAAATGATTTGCCGTTTTCGGCCTGACACCACTCACCCGCGATGAAGCACGCGGTTCGAAATAGATTCGGATCTTTGAGCGTCAGAGATAGGGAGGTCATGGCGTGGTCCGTGTCCGTGCTTAGCGTTCCTCTAACACGGCGCCGTTCCTAGAGCTTTCCCAAATCGGGGCAATCGGCCCAGCTGATTTGCCCTGCGAAAAAAGGCCACACTCCATTTCTCGTGAGTCGCACTATCTGGCGCCCGTGCGTTACTCATTGCTCTCCCTGACTGCGCTGTTGCTCATCGTTCAAGCCGTGTTCGCTTGCTCTGGATCTGCTGAAGGAGGAGCGCCCACTGGCGCTAAATGTGGCTCTGATTCGGAGCTCGACTACGAATCGTTCGGCAAGGGTTTCATGGCCCGTTACTGCGTCCAGTGCCATTCGAGTCAGCTGCCGAGTGGCGCCCGCAACGGCGCGCCGCTGGACCACGACTTCGATAGCCTGGCGGGGATTCGTGCAACACCGCGCGCTCACCTCGAAGAAGTGGCCGCCGCGGGACCCGAAGCAGTGAATCGACAGATGCCGCCTCCGGGTTACCCGGAGCCCACGGATCGCGAACGCAAACAACTCGGTGAATGGCTGGCGTGCGGGGCGCCTTGAGAGCGGCGACCGCGGCAGCGTTGGCTTTTTGCGCGCTAGAGTCACGCTGTTGGGCTCAAACTTGTCACTCGGGGTTCACACCGGCCCAGGCGCAGGGCACGCGCCTCGATCTGGGCTACACGGTTGGGGCCTTTTCGACGTCGCGTTACGTCGGTAACTTCGAATCGCTATGGGCGGGTGCAGAATGGCGCTCGGGCGACTGGAGTGCTCGCGGCCGTTGGGGGATGCAGCGCGTTCTGTTCAACGGCCTGCAACGTGTTGGAGTTGGGGACCCCATGGTCTCGTTGCGTCGAGCGTTGTACCGCGAGACAGGGCTGCAGGTCGGAGTCGCGGCAGCCCTGGAGGCTCCAGTGGGTGACGCGCAAGCGGAACTCGGCATGGGGCACTGGATGGTATCGCCGATGGGTTGGTTGGAGCTGCACGATCAGAGGACGTTCGTGGCCGCGACTGTCGCGTACGACTACGCGCTTGGGATGAATTCACTCCACGCCCACGGTGTTCACCCATTGGTAGCACCGATGGTGGCGCCGGCTCTGGCAAGTGAAGTTATGGCGGGGACGCGGGTGCTCGCATCATTGAGCGCCACCGCTCGAGCAGCGTTGCAGTTGCCGGTCGGGGATGCGGCCCACCCCGGCAGTCCGACAATCGCGGATGGATCTGTGGGAGTGTCGTGGATCGATGGATCTCTCGGTTCAGGGGTCGAGCTTCAGCTCCCGCTCCTGGGCGATCCGTTCACTTGGCGCGTAAATACCCGAATTGGTTGGGGGTTTTGAGCGGCTTCTGGAGCCCGTATGCGGCACGCAGGCGATGTGAGCATATTTTTCCGCGGCTCCTGGCGAAGGCTGTGCCTCGTGCCTCGCCCGAGTAGCATGTTCGTGTGCGAACTTGGAACCCGCCGAAGAAGTGCTCTTTCCCAATCAACGCGCCCCTGAGCCTGCTGTCGCTCGCACTGCTTGCAGGGTGCGCATCGGGTACCGTGCAACGGACCGACACACAGAGATCCACGACGGGAAAAGGTAAAGACGGCGGCTCTCCGACTGACCAAGTGCCGAACGGGGAAGTGCTGATCGGACCCGACGCGCCTCGTTGTGGTGACGGTCGCGTCAATCCGGGTGAAGCCTGCGATGACGCCAATACCGAAGGCGCAGATGGTTGCAGCGCCGACTGCACGCAAGTCGAGAAAGGCTTTGCTTGCCGGGTAAAAGCCGGAGCTTGTGAACACATTCGTTTCTGCGGCGATGGACGTCAGACCAGCGACGAGCAATGTGACGACGGCAATAGCGACCCCGGTGATGGCTGCAGCGAGAGCTGCTTGCGCGAGAAGAATTTTGCCTGTCCGAAGCCGGGTGAAGCCTGCGTCTCGACGGTCACTTGTGGGGACTCGGCGCTCACCGGTTCCGAAACGTGCGACGATGGCAATGTCGATGCTGACGACGGCTGCGACGCCAAGTGCGTGACCGAACAGGGGTGGACCTGTCCCAATTTGGGCGCACCTTGTCGAGAGACTTGTGGCGACGGCTTGGTCGTCGGTAACGAGGCTTGCGACGACGGCAATCAAGACGATGCAGACGGCTGTTCCGCCAGCTGCAGCTTGGAACGCGGTTGGGTCTGCGACGAGCCGGGCGACGCTTGTCGCAAAGCGGTTTGCGGCGATGAGATCGTCGAAGGCAGCGAACCCTGTGACGACGGTGACAACTTGATCGTGGGCGACGGCTGTAGCCCTGGTTGCACCCTCGAGCCCTCGTGCAAGGACGGCGTTTGCTTCTCCAAGTGCGGTGACGGTCTCAGCTTGGCTGGCGACGACGAAGAGTGCGACGATGGCAACAGCGTTGGTGGTGACGGCTGCAGTGCGACCTGCAAGCTGGAGAAGGGCTGGACTTGTGAGGTCCCGATGCCCGATCCGCCCAAGGAATTGACCCTTCCGATCCTGTATCGCGACTTCATTCACAAGCCGGCTGACGCGCGTCATCCCGACTTCGAGAGTTACTCCGGCGACGCTACCACCCCGGGCCTGGTGGAAAACGAACTCGGACCCGACGGTAAGCCCGTGTATACCGGCATTTGCGAGCTTGGCGGTTCGTTCACCGCGGCAGAGTGTCCCTTCGAAGAGCAAACCACGTCGAAGAAGGATTTCGACGAATGGTATCGGGATGCGGACACCAACATCCCTTACCTCGATTCGCTCACGTTCACGCCACAGACCGACGGCACGTTCATGTTCGAGAGCGCTGGCGATGGGTTGTTCCCGCTCAACGACAAGGGCTGGGTGGCGCTCGGCAAGGAAGAGACCAGCGCGGAAGCCCACTACAACTATGGCTTCACATCGGAGCTCCGTCATTGGTTCGAGTTTACAGGCGGTGAGTTCCTGGAGTTCTCGGGTGATGACGATGTTTGGGTCTTCATTGGCGGGCACTTGGTGGTCGACATCGGCGGCCTTCACAAGCGCACCCTGGGCAACGTCACGCTCGACGACGCGGCAGCCGAGAAGTTCGGTCTCGAGAAGGGACGCGTCTACGAGATCGCGTTGTTCCATGCCGAGCGCCACACTTACGAGTCCAACTTCAGGTTGACCCTGAAGGGCTTCAATCCCAGCACGACCGAGTGCAAGACGACCTGCGGGGATGGCGTTGCTGCGGGCGACGAAGCTTGCGACGATGGCAAGAAGAACGGTGAGGGCTACGGACATTGTTCGAAGAACTGCGAACTCGGTCCACGTTGCGGTGACGGCGTCGTCGATCCCGACAACGAGAAGTGTGACAACGGCTTGAATGTCGACGCCTACGACACTGGCAAGGACACTTGTGCGCCGGGTTGCGTGCGGCCGCCCTATTGTGGTGATGGCATGCTCGACGCCGAGTTCGGCGAAGAGTGCGACGGCGAAGAAAATGACGGCAAGTACGGCGGCTGCAACAAGGACTGTACGCTCGCACCACACTGCGGTGATCACATCGTCAACGGCGACGAAGAGTGTGACGACGGAAATCAGCAAAACGACGATAGCTGCGATACCGAGTGCAAGACGCTCGGATTCGGTCCTGCGCGGTGAGGCTCAACACCTGAGCTCGCGCTGTCGAGTCGTGGGGCGTGACGCTCGTCGGCTCGACAGCAGACACTCGAGAGCCAGAGCTGTCGCACCGATCGCCGCTTCTTCGTGCTGGGCACCGACGCTTGCGAATGAGCGGGCGTTCAAGAGCAGCCATCCGTGTTATACCGGCTAGCGATGTCCAGCTGCTACCAATTGGCAGGGTTGCTTGCGCTCGTGTGTGGCTCTGGCCTATTGGGCTGCAAGCGCATCGACGACGTCGTGCGACTCGACGAGGCAGTGAACGACAAGGAAGCTTACGCCAAGCGAGTCGAAACGGAATGTGAAGCGGGGCGCGCGGCGTCGTGCACGTTGCTCGGCATTCAGTACGCGTTCGGCACCTATGGTCGCACGCGCGACTACGCCATCGCCGGGCAAGTGCTTTCCAAGGCCTGCGCTTCGAACGATCCCAACGGCTGTTACGAGCTCGGTGTCTTACACCTGTATGGCCGCGGCTCGCCGAAGGATCCAACGCGGGCTGCTGCATTGTTCGAGCAGGCGTGCACGCAAAAGGTAAACACTGCGTGTCACGCCTTGCGCGACTTGTATCAGCACGGCGCGGAGGGGCTGGCCAAGGACGAGAGCAAAGCGTCGCTTTACGCGCAGAAGGCCTGCGCGGCGGGCTACAAATCGGATTGCGAAGCCGCGAAGTGAGAGGCGGCCCGCGCCTCCCGTTTGGGATGAGCCGCCGAGCACCGAGCAGGGCCTCGACCCCAAGAACGGCCTCTGGTAGCTCAGCAAGGCCTGTGGCGACCTGTTCGTCATTGTAGCGATGCGTGCGGATCTTTGTGCTTGGCGATGGCGGCCTTGAAGGCCTTGGCGTAGTCCTCGAACCAGTGGAAGCCCAAATGGACGATCGCGACGCGTTCTGCGGGGCTGAGCTCATCAGCAGAACGCTGCAGACTGCTAGGCAGTTGGTCTTGGAACGCAGCGTGGTACTTGCCGTTCCAAAGGTTGCAGTCCCAGCCGAGGACGCTGAGGGAGTGCTGCTCGTCCAGGATCAGATCTGCCCAACGTGTATCTTCGGACAGTAGTTCACTCTCGGGACGCAGTTCGAAGAAGCCCGGAGCGTGACTGATCATGGCCAGCGCTATCTCATCGGGGTTGCCCGCGATGCCCACCTGCACCTGGACTTCGAGCCGTTCGAGGTACGAGAGCCAGGTGATCTCCTTGGAAGGCGTGTAACCGTCGCGCTTGTCATCCTCCTTGATCGACTTGAGCAAGTCCTTGAACTTGAACGTGAAACCACCGCCGAAGGTGGCCTTGCTGAGGTTCATTTCAGACTCGACGACCGCGCCTCGTCCGAGATCGATACTGATTTTGCGTTTGCCCGCCGTGTCGCCCTCCAGCGCGAAGCGCACAATCTTTACGCCAAACGACTGCTTGTTCAGATCGCTGAGGCTAGTCTTGTAAGTGAACTCGAGCGGATACTTCGGGAACTCGGCGCTGGGACTATTCGACGCCTGCAGCTTGACTTTGATTGCGGCATCCGGCTTGACCACCACGTGGATCTGATTGGCGACGAGCTGTAGATCGATGCTCGTTTCGAGTTCGACCTCGTCGGTAACCTTGAGCTTCTTGAGCGCGTCGATGATCGGTCGCTCAATGCCAAGCAGGGGCGCGAGAGGCCCCTTTTTCAGGTGTTCAGCCATGCCCGCACTCAAAGTCCACTTGGGCTTGATCCGGAGGTAAGGCGCCCCCTGGGACACGCGCTTGGCAAAATCATCGAGTCGCAACGCGATTGCGTTCCACAGCCCGTACTCGTCAGCGGCTAGAGCGCTGCAGATGTCCCGAAATTGCTCGTCCGAAACACCGGCGGGTTTCGGCATCTCGTACGGCGCAAGTGGAGGACCGAGCTCCCTGAGCTCTTGTTCATTCTGCCTGGCCTTGACCTTGTCGACATAGCGGGGGCCATAGGCCTCATCGTATGCCCGGCGCACTGTGGTGCAGACCTCGAGGTTGCGCTTGTGAATCGATGCGTTCAACTCCTCGTCTTGGCCGTAGTCTTCGAGGCGACCGCTGCCGCCGAATAGCGCCAGAGCCAACAACTGCATGGCAGTTGGCACCGCATACACGATCTGCACCTGGCCACGTCTGAGCTCGACTGCGCCGCGTAAGCTGGCCCCGGTGTCGACGAGTTCGTCCAACGGAACCGGCCCCTCGCCCCCCGTCGGCTTCGTTGCCAGCATGGTCTGCAGCGTGAGCATGTCGTAAAAAGTGTGATCCCAGAGGTTGGTGAACATCGCATAGGCGCCGTACAACCCGATGAGCTCCACGCCCTCCTTCAACGCGAAATACTGTTGAATTTGGCCGTCCGAATCGACCAGCGCTATCCGTCGCGCATCGAATTCGAGCAACAGTACATGATAACCCCGACCCAGCACAACCGGGTGATAGTCGGCAAAGAAGCTCGGCAACACCGTAGCGACGAGTCGCTCGACGTTGAGCTCGCCTTCGGCGTTCCAGCCGGCAGCCAGTAACAAGTTGTCGAGGCAATAGTGAGCGGAGCGCTTCTCGTCCACTTGGCTCTCCTGGCCGCGTCCCTGGAGTTTCCCTTTGGTCTTCGCCTTCCAATAGATTTCCTGCAAGACGCGTCGGGCCTCGCGCGTCTTGGCATCGCAGGTCTTGACCACGATGCGCGTGATGCCGGAGGGCGCGGCGCTGAGTTCGATCACCGCCTCGACCAAGCCGCTCGTCTCGTTCTTGGGATGCGCACGGTCGCCTACTCGGGGATCGTAGAAGTGCGCAGGGGATCCGTCAGCGTGCAAAATGCGATATTTGCCACAGGCAAGCTTGTCGAGCTTTGCATGACCCTTGCCGTCGACGTGTATCGGCGTCTCTTCGCCGCTGCCTTCGCGCTTGCAGACCAAACCGAGATTGCCCACGCGATGGCCAAATTCGTCGACGGTGCCGAGTTCGATACGGCTCCAGATCTTTGGGCGCTGGACCTGAATACGATGCGACCCCGTTTGCAATTTGAGCTCGAGCCGACGTTTGGGGATGTGAATCAGCCCCGGCTTGTCGCTGTCGTCGAAGACGTAGCTCTTGGCATCAGCGGATCGCTTGGTGCAGCCGACGTACTGCGCCAAACGTCGATTGACCTCTGTGGGGTCGTCGGTGCCGAAGTTGAAGCGAGCGAGCTCTTGCCAAGTCAGACCGTGTTGTTCTGCCAGCGTTTGTAACGACTCTCCCGTCTTGACTCGGTGAGAGGCGTAACCCTTCACGCGCGCGGTGTGCTTCGTGTCTAGCTGCGTCACGCTCGGCCCCGGCTCGGATTTGGTTGGCATTCGGAGTCGCAACTACGCAACAAGCATGCCTTGGAGCCGTGCACGCCCTGGGCGCGGGGATCCCGGCACGCGCCTCAGTGGGGTCGGCGTTTCGCGAGTTGGCAGCGTGCAGGAAGCGCGGCCGTTCGCGAACGCTCGCGGACGGATGAGCCAAAAACTCGCTGTCGGCGCTCACTGCTCCTGCATCGGGGACGCTTGGCTGTATTCACTCCCAAGTGTCCAGCGGAGACAAAAAGACGTAACCGAGCGTAACCTCGCGGCGCGTACCTCGTAGTTCTGCGCGAGGTGACAATGTCGCAGCCGTCGCGCTTAACCCCAGACCAGCAACAGTTCATCGCGCGGGAGATTGCTCCGCACACGGTCACGCTCGATGCCGAGGCCCGACCCATAGCCCGCGAGACGCTACTCGAGGCAGCACGGCTCGGGCTGCTTGGGTACGGCTTCCCACGCGAAGTGGGCGGTGCGGGCGAAAGCCTGCAGGGCTGGGGTGAACTGTTGATCGAGATTGGCCGAGTCACGAGCGACGCCTCGTTTGCGCTGCTGCTCAGTTTGCACGCGGCGGTAGCGCAAGACGTCTGGGAGAACGCAAGTCCAGCTTTGCGCGAGAGCCATGGTCTGGCATTGATCCAGGGGCGGCGCCTCGGCGCTTTCGCCTACACCGAGGCGACTGATGCGTTCGCAATGCAGACCTCTCTGCTAGCCGACCGCGACGCCTGGGTGTTGGCCGGCGAAAAGGCGATGATCACGGGCGGGCTGTTGGCTGATTGCTTGGTGGTCTACGCGCGCAAGGCCTCTGGTGATCTTGCCGCAGTGGTCGTCGATCGCAGCGACCCTGGAGTAGAGCTCGAGCCGCTCGTGGTTGCAGGCGTGCGTGCGGCCGGACTTGCCCGCTTGAAGTTGCACGATGTCCAGCTTCCGGCAACGCGTGTGCTGATCGAGCGGGACGCGCTCAGCCACGCGCAGCGCTTCCTCAACCAGCGACGGTTGCTGCTGTGCTGCGCGCCGCTCGGGCGACTGCGCGGTTTGCTGAACGAACTCGTGCGTCACCTGTCGCCGCGCGAACGTTACGGACAAAACGTGCTCGACTTCTCGAACGTTCAGGCGCGGCTCGGACGTATGTCCGCCGCGGTACGGGCTGCCGAGATCATGACGCGGGCAACCCTCGAACGTGTGACGCGCGCTGAGCACGACGCGCTGTGGGACGAGGACATCGTTGCGACGAAGTACTTCGTCAGCGAGCAATGTCAGCGCGTCGCTGATGACTGCATGCGTTTACTTGGTGGGGATAGTTTGCGCTGTGGCTTGCCGTTTGAACGTACACTTCGGGATTTCTGGGGCCTGCTTGCGGGAGCTGGAGCCCAAGACATCCTGGAAGTGGGTTTGGGTTCTTCCCTGGTCACTCGTTCCCGCATGGAGTACACAACATGAAAGTTCGGTTTTCAGGAACACTACTGCGCGCCGTCGATTACGAGCGTGAGATCGAGTTAGATGCTCCAACATTGGGCGTCGCGTTCGATCAGTTGCTCCAACGCTTTCCCCAACTGCGGACGCCGCTACTCGACGATGGCGGAGCAGTCCGCTCGATCCACCGGCTGTTTCTAAATCGCGAACAACTCGAGCCGGACACCGACTTGGCAGCCATGAACATCGGCGCGCGCGACACGCTCGATGTGATCACCGCACTGGCGGGGGGCTGAACGATGCGCACCGTCGAACTAGAGATCCCGATCGATACTCGGCTGTTTGGACCGCGCCAAGTGCTGGTACGTGAAGTCTTGGGCTTCACGATGACGGGCTGGGCTGCCTGGATGCGCAAGTACGTGGTGGCCTTCCCGAAGCTGATCCGCGAGTTTCGCTCCGGCGTGGTCATCTTGAACCAACACGTCGAATTTCCGCGAGAGTTCGGCTTCTTCGACGCGGAAGCGTTCACTTTGCGCGTGTGTCCGCTGGTGGCTCACGGCAATGGGCGACTGCTCTGTCAACGCTACGAACTCGTGGTCGATGGCGAAGTGTTCGCGGCGGCCAGCGCGGTCGCGCGTGTGGTGAACTTACTCGATGACAAGGGTTTCGACGCGCGTCCCGGCACATTGCCGAGCGCGGTGATGGAGCGCTTGGAAGCGACCGAGCGCGTGGTGCCCTTGCCAAAGAGACGTATGCCAACGTTGCCCGAAGCGCTCGAGCCAATCGCCACCGGGACGCACACGTTCCGCGTCGAACGCCACCAGTGTGAGGTTGCCGAGCAGTGGTGTTACATCGACGTCGCGAGCCACGCAGAGAGCGCGCGGACCGAGCTAGCGCTGGCCACGGGGGCAGACAAACGTCTGCGCGCGGGCTTGAAGCGGCCATTCAAGAGCATCGATCTCGCGTACACCAACCCGATGTTCGTGTTCGACACCGCAAAGATCGAGACGAAGGTGTTCGCAGACGGCGAAGACTTGCTCTGGGTTCACCAGATCGTCTCGGCCATCGGCGCGGAGCGCGTGCACGCCACGGTGTTCGAACGCCACGCCGCGTGAGCGAATTGGGGGGCAGGGTGGCGCGGAACTAGCCGACTCGCGCAGCATCGCGCTCGACGCAAACGGATGTTCACGGCGCGAGCGCGATGGAGAACTGCTCTAGGACGCCGTTGGTGCAGACCACGCCAGCGGTGCCGAGACACTTGACGGTGAACAGCAACGAGTCGGCGCGAGTTTCGATGACGACGTAGTTGAAGGCGCGAACGCCGTCGTCCTTGGGTGTGTAGTCGACGACTGGCCACGCCGCGTCACTGTTGCGGTAACTGACGCGTGGTCCGCCGCCACCGCCGCTCACCAAGAACGTTCGTTCGTTCGCCGTGAAGAGCTCGTAGCCGTGAACGTGACCGCTCAACCAAGCCACTGGTTTCTTGGCCTTGAAGAAGAGCGGCAGCAGCGCGCCGGTGACGTATTCGTCCGGGGCACGGCCTTTGCCGTTCGTGAACGCGGGGTGATGCGAAAACACGAGCACGCCGCGAATTTCGGCGTTGGAGTCGAAGCCGCGTAGCGTTCGTTCGAACCAAGCGGCTTGTTTGCCAGCTTGCTCCCCTTCGAGGTTCGAGTCGAGCCAGACGAGGCCCAAGCCGTGATGCTGCAGTGCATACCAGGTGTTCACTAGTTGCGGAAAGCGTTTCCGCGCATTCCGAAGCGCAGCGCTATCGCTGCCCCAATAGTCGTGGTTGCCGAGCACTGGGAAGATCCGAAGACCCCGCGCCGTCAGGGGCGAGATCAGCCGATCGAAGTACTCCCACTCGGCGCTGTCCGCACCGCGCGCCACCATGTCGCCCAAATGCACGACGAACGCGGGGCGCTCCTCGGCCGCGATCTTCTGCACCAAGGCCAGCCGCGCCTCTTCGTTCTGCTCGCGTCCAACCAGCAATTCGAAGAACGACGTTCGCTGGGTATCCCCCAACACGACGATCGGGCCGTTGTCGACGGCGATCGGCGTCGTCTTGGCTACATAGGGCGGCATGGGTGGTCCGCAAGCAATCAGCAGCATGGCCACCAGAGCCAATGGGGCCGGGCCTCTGCTGTGAGGCGCGGCAAGTGTTTCGGGGCGTGCCGCTGCCTCGTTCGACGCTCGCAAACGCCGAACTCGGCGTTGGTTCACAGTTCGCGCTTCCACAACAATTTACCCGTCGCGAACTCGAAGCCGATGAACCCCACGGCGTCCATCACGACCATCACTGCCTTGGGAGTCGTGGTGATTCTGAGGTTATTGCTCGAGCTGGCGACGCTGGAGAACGGATCTTCGTCGTAGTCGATGTTCATCGCGGGTAAAAGAGACCCTGCCGTCCACACGTTCTGTCCGGTTTCTGCGTCCACGCGCGTCAACAAGCGTTTGGCTTTCTTGTCAACTTGGTCCACGTGAATGATGAACAGGTCGCTGGCGTTCTGCCAATAGATCTTTCCCTCGAGGTAGACGCCGCTACCCAGTCGCTCGTTATCCCGAAACAACCCCTGGCGACTGCCGGTGTCGAGCGCGCGAAGTTGCGGGCGTTGGGCGTCGCTCGGGGGGAAAGAGCGCTCCACGAACGCGTTCTTGTCCAGCGCAAACGTGCGTTGAGTTCCGTCCCTCAACTCGAAGTCGACGGTCGTGTTCGCGTTCTCGTACCTCAGTGACGTGATGCCAGCGCTCAGCTCCGGGTGCTGTTTCAGAAACCCGCTCGTGTCGAACAACGGTGTGAGCGTGTGGGGGTTGTACGCATCGATCCTCGCAGGGGCGTCGTCATAGCGATCACTGATGACCCACACCTTGTCGTCGGCAAAGGCAATGTGGCGACTCAAAACGACGCCCGGATCGTCGATCTCGAAGCGCCCGACCACGAGCTCTCGTGACGGATCGTAGGCATACAACCATGCCTTGCAAAACATGCATCCCGGACCGGTCGAGCTTTCGCCGGGGGACTCCGTGGTCACGATGTATTTGAACGAGCCATCAGCCACGATCCACACTCGGTCATGACCATCCGCTTCGGGGACGACGGTGGCATCGACGAAGTCACCGCGTAACCAGCCCGGGGTGAACGCCGGCAGAGCGAAGAGGAAAAGCACGACGACGATTGCCCCGCTCAACACGACCACCCAACGCTTGCGCTTCTTCCTGCCGGGGCGGGGCAGATTGCCGGACTCGGGTGGATTGAATTGGGACCAAGTCATCGAGGACTCTCGGGTGCGTGCTCTTGTGTCGCACTCGTGGCCCGAGAGCGCAACCGGGTTGCTGCCGGCCCCGAAACGGCCATGGGAGTCGATCGCAACTCCCGTTGGTCAGTGGCGCGTCTCCCATTCAGCGCAAGACCAGTCAGTAGAACCCGAGCTCGTCCAGGGTCATCATCGCGAGAAACGACGTGCCGTAAGCGCCGCCGTAAAGATCGATGCGTTGAATGCCGTCACTCGAGCCGAAGTAGCCGTCGCGTTTGATGACTTTGCCGTCGACGAACCAATCGAAAGTGCCTGTCTCCCAATCGATGTTTCGAAGCTCGATGAAGTACCACTGATCGTCTACGAACGAACCGGGCATTTGCCAGTCCCCGGCCTGGGCCTCTGGTGAGGAGAGGATCATGCGATCGCCTGCGGCAAAGTCGAACTCGAAGACGTCACCAGTGCCGCCGGTCGAACTCGAGAAGGACAGAGTCGGTGTTCCGACCGAACCTGGAATCGACTTGGCCCAGAAGCTGATCAGCGTCGGCTTCAGCGCAGCGTCCAGTACGCGGTAAGGACCATCGAATTGGTTCCCTGACGACACCAGGTGCGCAATGCCGAAGGCTTGACCTGAGCCTTGCGGCGTGTCGGTGGTATCCGACGTCAAGTAGTCCTCGCCGTCGTAGTTCTCCCAACTCGACGCGGGGTCGTCGAAACTCTCCAGAAACAGCGGATCGTGGCATTCACCTGCCACACACTGCCTGGCCGCGCAATCCGTCGCTGAACCTACGAAACCAGCGCCCAGTTCGTCACACGTCGTGGCGCTGTTGCCGTCGCAGGCCGGGCCTGGATCGCAGAGTTTGGGTTTGCAGCTGACGGTCTCGGGATCACAGTAACTCTCTTTGGAGCACGCGTTCTGAAATTGTAACTGCTGCGTGGGACCGCAGACTTGGATGCCCGAGGGAGTGCAGAGTTTCTCGCCTGGAGTGCAATCGTCTACGCAGCGACCATCGAGGCAAAGCCTGTCAGCCGTCGCGCAGTCTTGCGAGGTGTACAACGTGGTGCCGTCGCCGCTGCAGGACAACAGGAGGGTGCCGTCGCACGAGTAACTGCCCGGTTCGCAGAGTTGCCCTTTGCAGCTCGAACCGGAGCAAGTCTCGCCCTCTGGGCAGTCGTTGATCACCCAATCCGTGCCCTGCGCATTGCACGTAGCCAAGCGGTCTACACTGCAGATGGTTTCACCAGGTGAACAGAGCAGGATGGGACAATCAGGGCCTGAGCACGGCTCTGGCACGGGCTCGCTCGTAGTCTCGTCAGTGCTCGACGGGGCCGACGCGTCGGGCGGATCGAAGAGGGGCGGCTCCGTGCTCGAAGGGTCATCGCTCGTGGGTGCGTCTGTCGCTGAAGCGTCGTCGCCTGCGGGTGCGTCGGACGGCGCAACGGGGTCGTCCGCTCTGCCAGGCCCGTCGGGCTGAGTCGTGTTGGGCCCCTCGCCGTCGGGTTGGGGGTTATCCGCTCGGGGTTCGCTGGGTGCGCTGCCGTCGATCGACGCGGAGTTCTCCGGGTTACTCCCCGACGATCCGGCGCTCGGCCCTTTGCCGCTCGGTTTCTGTCCCGGGTGCCCTACCGCGGAGTCGTCACTCGCGGCGCCATCCGCGCTGTCGGCCGCACGATCTCGTTCTGCCGCACCCGCATCGCCCGTGCCGTCGACGTCGACGCAATGGTCCGAGAGGCAGACCAACGACGCGTTGCAAGTGTGGTTGGCGTAGCAGACGCAGCTCTCGGAACCCGCCTCACAACTGCCGTCCTGCGCGGTCTTGCTACAGCCGACGAGGCTAACCCAAGTAGCAGCAGTCACGAGCACCCAGCGCGAAGGTCGCATGCGGCCTCATATCATCGGCACGCGACCGTTGCGAGGCGGTCGGTCGCGTGTGGGCAGTGTAACCCTACGGCACTACAACGGGCCGCCCTGTCTGGATTCACTCACGAGGGCCCAGCAAGAAACCCGTAACCATGGGTAAGCTTACGAGTTTGGCTGCTATCCGGGGGTGTTGACCCCTAGGACGCCCAGCGCACGGGCACGCGACCTCCAGCCTGGTGTGGTGCTGTTGTTCACGTTCCGTTAGGATGCTCGGCAATGAAGCAAATGAAGTACTGGCTGAAGCGGCAATGCCTCGCTCGCTGGCCAAGGGGCTGGTGGGCTCTGCGCGGCCTCCTGCGTGGTCCCCTGGAACCGGAGCTGAAGCTCATCGAACAGCTGTGCGATCAGAACGGGACCTTCGTCGACGTTGGCGCCAATTGGGGGGCTTTCTCGTTCGAGGCGTTGCGCTTGGGCAGAGCGGTTCACTCGTTCGAACCCCAGAGCTCGTTGGCCAACGTGTTGCGCAAAGGCTTGGGGCCGCTGGGCGCAACGGTGCATCACGCTGCCGTCTCCGACGTCGCTGGCACAACGGAACTGCGCGTACCTCGCAATGACATTGGGTATTCGACGATCGAGCAAACCAACAAGCTCGAGAACACGGCCAATCTAGCGTTGGGGATAGCTACCGAGCAGATCAAGACCTTGAAACTCGACGACCTTGCGCTCGCCGAAGTTTCCCTGATCAAGATCGACGTGGAAGGTCACGAGCAGGCGGTGATCGCCGGAGCTGTGCGACTCCTGATTCGCGACAAACCTTCCTTGATCGTCGAAACGGAGGACCGTCACAGCCCCGGGACTCGCGCTCGAGTCTGTTCTTTTCTAGCGGCGCATGGTTACCGTGCCTTTGCGTATCGGAAAGGCAAACTCGTCCCCCTGGGCGACCAGATTGGCCCCAGTCCTCGGAATTTGGCGTTCGTTCATAGCCAGCGCGTAGCAACAGCCAACGCCAGCCTTTTTGAGCAGGGTTAGCATCGGCCCGGGCCGCCGAGCTCCGAGCTCAGCGTGTGGGCTCGGGCCAGTCGAGTACGGGGAATGCGGCCAAGAGCTGGCGGTCTTCTGAGGCTTCGCACGCGTTGGCCCAAAGTTCGGTCACGGCCTGTCCCGGGTTAGCGGAACACTTCGCGATGAGCAGCAGCACGCGATTGCGCAACGCAACTCCTTTGGCGCCATCAGCCAGCTGTTCTTTGCATTGGGCGACGCTGTCGTCCCAGGCTTGCTGATTGACTGCGTCTTGCTCCGGACCACGTAGGCTCCCGTTGAAGACTTGCGCGGCTGGCGCGCCCATGCCCATCGCGTCGTACACCGTCGTGTAGCACCAGGCGCGCATCGAGACCCCGCGTTCCTCGGTTTCGAGCGCTTTGACGACCGCGAGGATCATCTTGAACGCGCTCTTGAACCAACTCACTGGAGAGACCTCGCCCTTCAGTGCCTCGGAAAATGCAATCGCCAGTTCCGAGAGCGCTCCGTATT
>DATAHU010000245.1:0-5779 GCA_036263015.1 Polyangiaceae bacterium
TGGAGACTGGCTCAGTTCGGCGCGCCCTGATGGGTTTACGGGTGGGCTGATCGATCGCATGTCCCGGTCGTGCTCCGCAGCGCAACCGTAGCGCCAAGTATACGGGTTGAGCGCGACGTTGCGAACCAGTTCACCCAGCAGCGCAGCCAACAATGCACTCCGTTCAGGTCGCGGTGGCGTGAGTTCCGGTTGACCCCAGATGCCACCTTGTCAAACCGCGCCGCCGTGGCTCGCCAACCCAGCCCCCGCTTGCCGCTCCAACGCGCGCTTCAACTCATTGCGCGTCATTGGCCCTCTCAGCAACGACATTGCGTAGCGTGCCTGCAGCAACAAGGGTGCGCCACTCTGGTGAACATCGCGCATCACGAACCAACGCGGCCCAATGCGCTTCACCGTCTCATGCAGCGTTTGGTCCGTGCCTCGGCCGCCGTCGGCCAAGCCATCGATCACGCGGCTGCGATCGGCGTCGGTTTGCAATCGACCAATGCACCACAGCCCGGCATTGCTCAACGCGCGATAGTTGAGGTCCATGGGGTTCTGCGTCGCAACCACGACGCCCACGCCGAAGGCTCGCGCCTGTTTCATGAGCGCCACCAGTGGGCGCTTGGTTGGTGGATTGCTGGGGTGGGGAGGCATGAAGCCGTACACCTCATCGAACACGACGAAGGCGCGCAGTTTGCGACTGCCGGGAAGTGAACGCACCTAGCTCAGAAGCTCTTCGAGCAATACGCCGAGAACGAGTGCACGTTCTTCGTCGTCCCAGTGGGCAACGCTGACGATGACCCCAGGTGTCCGCCCGTGCGCCACGACGTTGTTTGCGTCGGGGGCGACGTTGATGTTGGAGAACGGGGCGGACATCCGGCACATTCAAGAGATGCTGGGGCACCGCAACCTCGAGACGACGCAGGTGTACACCCAGGTGAGCCTACGCAAGCTCAACCCACGCGCGAGCCGAGTCGCGTCGTTTGAGTGACGAGGAGATCCATCAAAGGCGATTCACTCGGCGACGCACCCTGGAGCGGATTTGGTTGTACGGGACGCGGAGCGAGACGAGGTCGCGTGACGGCAGTGATGGCGGTGGTGACCGAATCTGGGTCGGTCGCCGGCTAACCTGGCGCTGGGCCAGACGTGGCTGGGGCGACGCGGCGGGGGTTCTGCTCGGCGCGAGGCGTGGGTGTATCGCTCTGGGCGCGCCACGCAGGCCAGCGCGGCGCTAGCCGGACTAGGGCTTCGGCGGCGGGCGCTTCCCGCCCACCCCGTCGCGCTACGGCGTCACGAGCGCGTGGGCCCCTGGCCCTCCCACTCGCTCGTTGGGGCGGAAATACCCCGGCGGGGCGCGGCGTTGACAGAGAGCGTCGTGGATGATGGGTCAGCGTGATACAGTGAGCGTCATGCACGCCTTGAAAGCCCGCGTCGAAAACGGCCGTCTCGTGATGAACGAGCCCACCGATTTGCCGGAGGGCACAGTGCTCGAGCTTGTGCCCGCGAACGATGGTGGTGATCGAGTTTTCGATCGCGACGACGACATGAGCGACGAAGAGCGGGCGTATGTGCGCGAGCGGATCGTCGCTTCCATTCGCGGACGTCGTGCTGGAGCACCGACGTTTGACGCCGTCGACGTGATGGCAGAGCTCGCAGCAGAGTCGTGAAGGTCCCTACAGCGTCGAAGGCCGAGCTGAGGCCAAGAAGGAAGTGCAGTGGTGGCGTGAGACCCGCCGCAACAATCCGGACAAGGCGTACCGCGAGCTGTTGGACGTCATTGCGCTGATCGAGAAGGCGCCGAAGGTGCACAAGCCGTACGGGCGGCTCGCAGGCGAGCTGGTGTGGCGGCGCTTGACGGCGACGACACGGCTGCATGTTTACTACACGGTGGACGACGAACAGGACGTGGCCTTCATCGAGTTTGTTTGGGGAGCGCGCCGAGGTGCGCCGCCGCGCCTCGATGAGTGACTTCCCCCTTTAGCCGCCTGAGCGCGGTCTGGTTATCGTGTTGGGAATGAACGCCCTCGCTGTCGGTAGTGATACGTGGAGCGGTACCGAACGGGGGCGCGAGAGGAGTTGGTGAAGGCGGCGCGGGCGGAGGAGAGCACGCTGTTTGTGTCGACGCTAGGTGAACGGCTAGATCCAGACTGGCTGACGCAGAAGGTGCGAGGGTACGTGGCAGCGGCGGAGCTTGGCAAGAGCGGGTCGTGCCACTTATTTCGGCACACGATGGCGACGTTGATGTTGGAGAACGGGGCGGACATCCGGCACATTCAAGAGATCCTGGGGCACCGCAACCTCGAGACGACGCAGGTGTACACCCAGGTGAGCCTACGCAAGCTCAAGGCGATTCACTCGCGACGCACCCTGGAGCGGATTTGATTGCACGGGACGCGGAGCGAGACGAGGTCGCGTGAGGGCAGTGATGGCGTCGGTGACCGAATCTGGGTCGGTCACTCCGGCTTAGGTTTCTCGCTCTGGGCGCGCCAGCCAGGCAGGCCAGCGCGGCGTTAGCCGGACTGGAGGCGGCGCGGAGCGCTTCCCGCCCACCCCGTTGCGATACGGCGTCACGACGCGTGGGACCCTGGCCCTCCCACGCGCTCGTTGGGACGGAAATACCCCGGCGTGGCGCGGCCCGATGTCTTGGTGTCGAGGACCTGCTAGGCTGAGGCCATGACCCGCGTCGAGCGAATCATCAACGAAGTGGCGCAGCTCGAGCCAGCAGAGCGAGCTGAAGTCGTGGAGCGTTTGCTCGAGAGCGCGCCACTCGAGATGGATGAGGAAATCGAGACAGCCTGGAAAGACGAAGTGCGTGAGCGATTGGCTCGCGTCCGGGCAGGAAAAGCGAAGCTAATTCCTTGGGAAGAGAGCAAACGTCGGCTATTGGCTCGATGAGGTGAAGGCCAGGTGAAGGCCTATCCCATTCGACTGATCGAGGAAGCCGAAGCGGAGCTCCTCGCTGAATACGACTGGTATCTGGAGCACGCAGGCCAGGCCGTTGCCGGTCGCTTCCGAACCCCTGGTGCTGACGAAGATCGAGCGAGTGGGCATGGGCCCAGAGGCTTACCCCGTCTTCGATGAGCCGGTGCGGCGCTGTTTGCTGGGGCGTTTTCCGCACGGAGTGCTGTACGTGTTGCTGCAAGACGAAGTGGTCATCCTCGCGATCATGCACTTGAAGCGAAAGCCCGGGTACTGGAAGCAGCGGCTCAATTCGGTCTGAGACTGGGCAGGATTTCTTCCTTTTAGCCGCTCCCCGAGGGTCTGAAGAAGCACCCGGTGTCCAGCGCTGAAGATGAACATCGGGCGGATGTATCGGTGAGGCGCTGCGCTGGCAGCGCCTTGATGCGTTTGGGGGGCTCAATGACTGTAACCGAGTGACTTGCCTCGGGTAAACGCGTCTAGCGCCCGAAACCGCATCAGACACCGTTTGTACTGGGAAGGAAGAGGACGTCGAGGATGAGTTAACTTACTTCGGCAAGCGGTTTTACAACGCGGCGTTGCAGCGCTGGTCGAGCACGGATCCGTTGGAGGTGCACCTCCCGGGTCAATCGGACGCGAACCTGTACGCTTACGTATTGGGACACGCGCTGCAGTCGATTGATCCGCTAGGCCTGGAGGAAGAGGCGGACAAGGCACCCACCCCTTCAGCCCAATCGCAAGCTAAGCTGCGAGGGCAAGCCGTATCAGGTGCACCGTGACGCCGCTCGTCAGCTTAAGCGTCCATTGGCGGGGCGCTGGAAGCGCGGCTGTTCACCTGTTGGCAATAGCCTAACGGGTGAGTTCTAGCGCGGCCAAGGGCTGCTGGACGAAGAGCGAACCCGTACCTGTCCGTGACTTGACGAGTCTCACACCCGCGCCAGCTACTTGCTATGCGAGGAAGACCACTCGTACATTGACTTGAGACGTCAATGTGCTGAGAGAGCTCGAGCTGGTGCTCTTCGTTCCGAATGGCTTGCTTGCGAACAAGGACGTGATGCTCGCGTTCTTGCCCGCGCGGGTTGCGAAGCAGTGAGCGTTCGTCCCCGTTAGCCCCTTGTGCTCAGTGCGCGCCACCCTTGGACACCGCGGCCGGCCCTTTGCCAGCGGGTGCCGCGGGTGCGGGGGCCGCCGACACTGACGGTCCCGCGTTGTACGCGTTGATGAGCCGCTCCGTCAGATCGAGATCGGGGCGCACGTAGGGGACGGCTTGCTTGTCGATCACCATCACGTAGCCTTCGGCCGTCGCGAGCTTTTGTACGACTTGCAGGGCTTGGGCGAGGATGGGCTGCATCAGCTCGTTTTGCTTCTTCTGTAGCTCGCGGTTGTAGTCCACGAACATCTGCTGCACCGTCGCGACCTCGGTCTGCCACTTTTCGGCGCGCTGCTGGAGCACGTCGGGCGCTAACACGCCGCGTTGCTTCTCGAGGTTCTCGCGTTCCTTCTGCAAGTCGTTCTGCTTCTTGTCGAGCTCGAGCTGACGCGCGTCGAACACCTTGCGCAGGGTCGCCTGCATGCGGATCCCGTCCTCGGTCTCCATCACGGCGCGCTGCGTGTCGACCACCGCGATTTGAGAGGCGGGCTCGGCGCTGAGGCGGGCCGAGAAGGCGAACAGCGACGCTGTGATCGTCAGAACCGAAGCAAGGGGACGGGAGCGCATGCGCGCGGCTTAGCCGGCACCCTGGGCCGGGTCAAGCAGCGGAGCCAGACGCCGCTCCTTTTACGCCGTGCGGCTCTCGCTTCGCTGCGAACCAAGCGGGTTCCCGCCTTGGGGCGAGTCGCTCGAGATCGGCAGAAGGGGCTTGGCTCGATGCGTCGTCGACGGGGGCGCGACTTACATAAACTCAAAGTTCGCGTCGAAAACTGGGCCTGGAATGGCAAGTAGCGGAAAATGGGCCAACCTTGACAGACCTGGGGCCACCTTCGATGATCCATGCCCCGTTCTCAGTACACCCCAAAGGGGAGGCGCTTTGACTACGCTCCTGGCCGTTGATGACAGCAATACGATGCGCAAGGTGATGGAAATCACCTTCGCGGGCGAGGACTTTCGCACTGTGCTCGCTGCCAACACCAGTCAAGCGCTGGAGCAGTTGCAACAATCCGGCGCCACCGTTGCCGTCGTTGATTCGGCGCTTGGCGGCGAGAACGGCTACGAGCTTTGTCAGCGCATCAAGGGCGTATCGCCCCAAACGCGCGTCTTGCTCTTGTCGAGCAAGCAGAACCCCTTCGATCCGGGTCGCGGCGCCGCCGCCGGCGCGGACGACCACATGGACAAGCCGTTCGACACGCAGACTTTGATCGATCGCGTGCGAGCACTGGTCACGGGCGTCGGCGTTGCTCCAGTGCGCGCACCCCAGCCCGCGGTGCAAGCTCCCGTGGCCCAGCCCGTCGCCGCGCGCGCCGTCGTGCCGCAGCCGCCCGCAGCGATGCCCGTTCCAATTCCGCGTTCGACGCCACT
The DNA here is from genome assembly GCA_036263015.1 of Polyangiaceae bacterium. GTDB lineage: Bacteria > Myxococcota_A > Polyangia > Polyangiales > Polyangiaceae > SZUA-265. Next base: position 5,417 of record DATAHU010000245.1, read on the forward strand.
CGGCTCGGGCGCCGCGCAACCGCCGATCGCGGCAACGCCGATCGCGCGACCTGTTGCGCCCGTGCAGCCCGTAGGTCCGTCGGAACCGCCCGACGCGATCACGATCGAGCCGCAGCCCGGGGCTCAAGCCCTCGCGCCGATCGTCGTGCCGCCCGCCGCAGCGGTCCCTGCACAGGCGGCCGCACCCGCACAGGCTAGGGCGGTTTCGGCGGTGCCAGCAGCCGTCAATGGTTCGATCAATGGCCTCGAGGGACGCCTCTCGGGTCTCGGTCTGACACCGGATCAAGTTCAGGGCGTCCTCAAGCTCTCCCGCGACGTCATCGAGCAGGTGGTTTGGGAAGTCGTCCCGGCGCTGGCTGAAGC
>DATAHU010000246.1:0-61641 GCA_036263015.1 Polyangiaceae bacterium
TGGACTCGGTTCGGGATCGAGCGAGCCGGCTCCTTTGACGCCTCGCGTAGCGCGACCCGCGATGGAACCCGTCGCCGCACCGGAGGCAATCAAGGGCACCCTCGGCGCAGTCGCTGAGGCGCTCGTCCAGCGGCAAGCCCCGGGCCGCGTTGGCGGTAGCACGGTGATGGGCATTGGTAGTCCCAGCCTGGTTCCGCCGGAGGGATCGCTGCCCGCGCCGCCAGTGGACTGGAGTGTTAACCAGCTGCACGAGGTCGAGCCCGAAGCCCGGCGGGAGAAGGGAGTCACCCGCATCGGCGTTCCCACTCAATCGACGACGCCGTGGTCGCCGACGGTTCCGCCCCAGCCACCGCCCAATTCGATCATGCCGATGGTGTCGGAGCGCTCCACGCTGCGACCAACGTCGCTCGGACCTACGCCGATCGACGAGGAAGCGCGCAAAGCCGACGAAGCGCGTAAAGCCGAGGAAGCCCGTAAAGCCGAGGAAGCCCGTAAAGCCGAGGAAGCCCGCAAGGCCGAGGAAACTCGTAAAGCCGAGGAAGCCCGTAAAGCCGAGGAAGCCCGCAAGGCCGAGGAAGCCCGCAAGGCCGAGGAAGCCCGCAAGGCCGACGAAGCCCGCAAGGCCGACGAAGCGCGTAAGGCCGACGAAGCGCGTAAGGCCGACGAAGCGCGTAAGGCCGACGAAGCGCGCAAAGCCGACGAAGCGCGTAAGGAGCGTGTGCGCGTTGAAGCCGCCCGTTCCGTCTCACCCAAGACCGAGTCGAGCCCGCCCGCGGCTTCATCGCGTTCACCTGAGACCCAAAGCGTTCCGCCCGCCGCGTCCAGTCGCGGGGCGGTGCGTCCCGCGGACTCACAGCCCCCCGATTCTCGGGGCGCTGCGTCCCTGTATCCGCCCTCGCAGCGCGCCCGTCGCGCGGTCCCCGAGTCCATGCGCGTCGTCGAGCGACGTCGTCGCAACATGCGTTGGGTTGCACGGATCGTCGGGATCGCCCTGGCGTTCGCGGTCTATGCCGTGATCGTCACTTTCTTTCGCAAACCCGACGCGGACGCTACGGCGCCCATCCCGACCGTTCACCTGCAGCCTGCGCAGGTGCCTTCCGCACTGCCAAACAAAGCGGCTGTGCCTCCACCCCCGGCTCCGACGCCCGTGAGCGAGAGCCCCGTGACGTCGTCGTCTGCCGTTGGCGCCACGAACGAACGCGCTAATGCCGAGGCTGTGGTTGAGCCCGCCAGCAAACCTGCGGCCGAGCCCAAGGCAACGGACGCTCCGCGTAAACCTGCAGCCGACAAGCCGGCGGCCGACAAGCCGCCGCCCGACAAGCCCAAACCTCACGCGCCAGCACCGGCACCCAAACCCAAAGTGCCGGTTCCCGCCGCGCCCAAGCCAAGCGTACCGAAGAAGCCGCCGACGGCGACCTTCTGAGCGCTCAGCGGGACCGAGGCCGTCTCGGCCCCCTGCGACTTTGCGAGGCTACCGCTCAGCTGGGTCGGCAGAAGCGGCGAATGTTTTCCGCCAGCTCGAGCGGGGCTTCTTCGAGCGGCGTATGACCCGTGTCGAGCAAACGAAAGCCTGCTCCCCGAATCTCCTTGGCGAGGCGCTGACCGAAGGCCGCGGGGTACAGCGCGTCGTGGCGTCCCCACAGCACGAGCGTTGGCACTCCGACCTGGCTGAGCTTGACCTCGACGGTGCGCGCGTCGAGAGTGGCGCGCAGTACCTCGAGCGCGCTGTTGCGACCCGAGGGGGTGTTGAAGGTCTCGTAATAATGAGTGATGCGCTCGCTCGGAACTTGCGCTCGAGGGCCCAATAAGACGTTGCGAAAGTAGTTCGTGAACAGTGCTCTGCCCCATAGCTGTTTGAACAGGGTGCCACCCAACAACGGCAAGCTGGCGACCCGACGGGCTCGGTCGGGCCGCGTGGGGTAACAAAGCGAATCCACTAGCACGAGGCGAGACACGAGTTCGGGGTTGCTGCTAGCGAGCGACAGCGCGATCGCTCCGCCAAGTCCGTGTCCAGCGATGCAGGCTTGGCCCAGTCGAAGTCCGGCAAATAGATCCAGGATGGCCTGGACGTAAGCTTCGACTGTATACCCGAAGCGCGCACTGGAGGGCTTCTCGCTTTCGCCGAAACCTGGCAAATCGGGAGCAATCACCCTAAAATCTTGGGCCAGGTGAGTTTGAGTCTGATACCAGCTCGAACGGTCGAAGAAGAGCCCATGCAACAGCAGCAAGGGGGTGCCCGTGCCCACCTCGGTAACGCGAAGTCGGATCCCGCTGGCCTTGACGTCGCGATACAACGGGTTCATCGGGCCCGGCCTTGGACCAGGGGGTGTCCCAAGTGCAATGCGCGACGATAGACAAAACATGCGAGCGACAAGGGCGCCCGATGAGCGAGTCCCACGAGCGGCCTCGGGTCCGCAGAGGCGCCCAGAGACGAGGCCGCCGCACCTCGTGGCCGCGTCGTCCTGCCTCGCAAAACACAGAGACGTGCGACAGGCCCTAGCCCACGACGTGCGCTTCGTGGTGTGAGCCACGACCGCGTCGGCAGAGCTGAGAGGGTCGGCGAGAGCACGCGCGCGGCACCTTAACACCATCAGGCGGGCTGTCAGCATCTGACAAAAAATGTCCGCCCTGCAGACGAAAAAGCCATGGCTGGCTTTGTTTATTTTTGTCGCAAATTTTCGTGATCTGCGGGCTTGCCGAGCGATCCACTCAACAGATTATATTGGCCGCACATCGAGGCGGTAATGGTCGAAGCAAGACTGACAGCGTTGGAAGAACAGTACCCCTTTGGACATACATCTGGCCAATTGTTGGGTTCGTTTTTGAGCTGTCAGCGGTCGTCGAGCGTTAGCCGTCGCGGCTTAAGTTCCTCACTCGCCGGACACCACGTCCTGCGGGTTTCGCTTTACTAACCGCTGCCTGTTGGCGGCAGATTATCGGCTGCTTCCTCGCCCCGAGGAGCGCCGCAAGATGCGATCGATTCTACGCACGGCGGAGGCAACAACATGGTCACGAAATACGGCACGGCACAGATTGCGGCTATCCCAGAAGAACTCGATCCTGCTGCTCTGCAAGAGGGCGTGACAGAGGCGTTGCCCGGCGATGGGGTCACGCGTGAGCAACGTCGTTCGCGCCGCAAACGACCGGTTCGCGCCCGGACGATTAGCGTCAAGCGCATGACCAAGCGGGAGTTGGAACTGGGTCGCATGATGTTCCCCGAGGACGACTACTGGAAGCCTCGAAGCCGCATCGAATGTGCCGACGGTCCCAGGCCTTGCCCCTACGTCTCCTGCCAGCACCACCTGTTCGTCGATGTCTCGCCTCGCACGGGCGCCATCAAACTCAACTTTCCGGACATCGAGGTTTGGCAGATGGGCGAGTCCTGCGCGCTCGACATCGCGGATCGGGGTGGCACGACGCTCGAAGACGTCGGGGCGATCATGAACTTGACGCGCGAGCGCATTCGTCAAGTCGAGGTGCGTGCCTTGGCTAAACTCCAAGCCGTGCGCGGCATGGACGTGCTCAGGGAGTTCGTCGACGAGGGCCCTCAAGGTCGCCGTCGCCTGCCGACGCTGAGCGCCGAAGAACGCGATGAACTCGGTTTGCCGAGCGAAGCGGACGATGACGGCGATTGGCAAGACGACTTGGACCCGAACCGCGTGCAAAGCGAAGAGCCAGAGGCCCTGCGCGCTTGAGATTCACGGCCCGGTCTGGGCCGCAAGCCGCCGAGGCTTGCTCCGTGCCGCTCCTGCTTCAGCCTCTCAGATCGCGGAGGCTGCGTAGAAAGTTCGAGCCGAGTACGTTCTGAATCCGTTCGTGGGCCCAGCCCCGGCGCAACATTTCGTCGACCAAGCGCGGTAACTCGCGGCAGGTTGGCATGTCGGACGGCGTAACGATCGCGCCATCCCAATCGCTGCCGAGCGCTGCGCAGTGTTCACCGCCAACACGAATCACGTGCTCTAGGTGATCAATCACGAGGCGCAGCGATCCACGTTCGAAGCCCGGGCCCAGGAACGGCGTGTGGTACATGATGCCGACCACTCCGCCGCGCTGAGCAATCGCGCGGATCTGCGCGTCGTTCAAGTTGCGCCAATGCGGGTAGCAGCCGTCGACTCCTGTGTGAGTGACGATGGGCGGTAGCTTTGGATCGTGAACATCCAGTGCGCGCTGGAAGGCGCGTCGGTCGATGTGCGCGAGGTCGACGAAGATCCGGGCTTGGTTCAGACGCTCGACGACGCTGCATCCAAATGGCGTAAGTGGGTCCCGTTGCAGGTTCGCCAGTGGGGCGCTCGTGCGGCCGAGCGGCGACGAGTTCAAATGCAAGAGCGTCACCCGTATGAGCTCTTTCGGCGGTGCATCGAGCAACTGCATCTCGCTGCCGAACGCGTTGCCCCCTTGCAGCCCGATGAATGCTGCGTGCTTGCCGCTGTCGACGATGCGCCGGTAGTCGCTCGCGCTGGCCGCCAATGCGACGTCGGAGGCGGCGCTCCCCAATAGGCCCCCAAGGGCCGCCAAGTTGCGCGCCAAGGCCCTGCTGCGAGCACGCGAGCCGCGCAGCGGGTTAGTCGTGATGACCCACGTCGCGCCCGTTATCCCAGTGCGGCAAAGGCGCGGCAGATCGACCTGGCTGTAGTAGCGCCCTGCAAATAGCCCCGGCCCATGTTCCCGATCGAGTCGGTAGCCGAAGACCCGCACCCAAATGTACGAGTCCACGTGCAGATCGACCACGTCGCTGGCCAGGAACAGCTCCGCTGCAGCGCGGGACACACCCGCGGTCTGCACGCATTCATCGACGCTCTGGCGCTGCCAGCGACGCGTGGCGTTTGACATGAAACTCGCGACGCTCCTCGATGGCTTCCCGCCGGGATGCTCCAGCAGTTTTGCCCGTCGCCCCTCGGCAACCTACGCTCAAAGCCTGTTGGGGGCCAAAGCCTCTTGCATGCCAAAGGCACTCGAGTGCCAGGGCCCTCGAGGTCCAACCCCCGTTGGGCATCAGAGACCCTTGGGAACGCGATCGAGGTCGACTTCGGCGAGCGCGTAGCGAATCAGGGCGCTACGGTTGGCCTTCGTCAAACCGCGACCCTTGAGTTCCTCGACCATGGTGTCGAGTCGCTTCAGGTCGTCGGTGTACATCGAAATGCATATCACCTTGTAGTGAGCAGGCTTGCTGGTTCGCGAATTGGGTGCTTCGTCCGCCGGCACCTTCTGCAGTCCTTGCGGGCTGTAGAAGCTGCCAGACAGTACGCCTTCCACCTCGTCGCGATCCAACACGCGTGCGGTCGCTTGTCTCAGGTCTCCTCGTTCGGTCACGACTCCTCCAATACGGTAAAATCAGTTCAAGCAATGGCCACCATCGGCTCGCGTGCTGCGCCGGATTGCGCGCTGCGCGAGGACGAAGTGGCCAGGTTCAGGTTCGCTCCAGACTCGCTCGCATCTCGGAGGATGCGTTCCACGGTCGAGTTGTAGTCCGCTGCGACGTCCGAGTCGGCGTCGTATTCGAACACGGTCTTGCCTTGCGACGGGGCTTCCTTGACGCGAATTGCGGAGCGCACCGGTGGCAGGCAGCGTTCTTGAAAGTGCTCGCGCAATGTCTCCAGCGCCTCGTTGCAGATGCGTGCGCGCTTGTCGTACAGAGTCGGCAGTACGCCCCACAGCTGAACAGGGTGACTCAGCAGACGGTTGACGTTCTTGATCGTCTTGACGACTTGGCGCACACCGACGAGCGACAGATAGTCGCAGGCCACGGGACACAAGACCGAGTCGGCGAACACGAGCGCGTTCTGGTTCAACAGAGACAAGCTCGGCGAGCAGTCGACCACGATGAAGTCGTAGTTGTCGCGCGCCTGGGCCAAACGGGTCGCGAGGATCCGATCGCGGTTCTGTCGGCCTGCCAAGTACAGCTCGGCAGCGGCCAAGGTCTCGTTTGCGGCGAGTACGTCGAGATTCGGGCGGGCTTGCGTGATCGCCTCGGTCAACGGCATGCCCATCACGAGCACGTGATAGAGCGAGCGGGTGATCTTGTTCAAACCCAGCGAGACCGCGACGTTCCCTTGGGCGTCGGTGTCGACGATCAAGGTGCGATGTCCGTGGCGGGCCAGACCCGCCGCGATCGTCACTGCCGTGGTTGTCTTACCGGTGCCGCCCTTGTGATTGAAGACCGCTAGGACTTTGGGGCCCAGAGTTGGGGCCTGCTGCTCCTGAACCGGCGTTGCCTCGACGAGTTGTGGCTGGGGTTCGGCAGCGCTCCGCGTTTGCACGAGGCTGGGAGTCGCGTGAGGCACCGGCTTTACGCCGTCGTTGCGAACGGGCGCCAGCTGTTGGGCTTGCAACAAGGACTCAGCCGTCAGCCGTCGGCGACACTCCTCGGAACACGCGTAAGTGCGTCGTCCCTTCAAGTACAACACTTGACTTGCGTGAGTCACCGAGAACCCGGCGCTGCAAACATCGCAACGTGCCGCCGCGACTGCTCGGTGGCTTTGCCCGAGGCAGCGTTGCGAGCAGAAGAAACGAGCTTCGATGCTCCCATCGTCCGTTCGTTGTTCCTCGGCTTGGTAGCGGAACTGGACGACGAAACCCTTGGCGCAGATGCTACACGTCTTGTGGGGGTCAGACATCAACGGGACCTATTATCCGCACAACGAATCGGTTATCGAAAAGTACGCTGCGACGGATGACATTGCAGGATGAAAATGGCCAAATAATTGCGCAGTTAGAAGGTCAATCCGGTACGGCCTGTGGGCCAGGCCCCAGCCCCCTTCGGCGTGGGCCCGGCTGAGGTTGAAACCCAATTGGGCGATAGACCCCTGCTAAACAGAGCCTCGAACTCGGGGCTTTCGACCGATTTGCTTCCCTCATCATGGCTCGTTCACAAGCATGGATCTTCCTTTGGACCTTGGGTGCCGCGCTTTCGGTTTTCGTCGGAGTGTTTACTTATAGCGACTATGAGAGGCGAAACGATGCGGCAGAACAGCTGCGGGCGGAGGCGGAAGTTCGAGCGCGCCTGATCGCTGATCGTTTGGCGAGCCAGTCCTCGGAGCTTTCGAATGCAGACCTCCAACGCCTAACTCGAGCGCTGGCGACGGCAAGCGGAACTCAGATCGCGATCAAGGCCCGCGATGGGCAAGTGCTGGCCACATCAGGCGATCCGGGGGCAACCAAGAGCCCGGCGCCTCTCGATGGGCTAGAGCAACAGGCGCTTGGCGTCGGCATCGCGTCGCGCGTGGACGAAGCGAAATCGGCCGCGGAGATCAGTGCCTCAGCGGCGGTGCCTTGGCTGAGCGGCGGGGCCGTGACGGGAGTCGTGAGGGTCGAGACCACGCGGACCTCTCCCGATCACGGCACTACACCGCTGTGGCCGGTGTTGGGAGCGCTCGCGATAGCGGGGATGGCGATCCTGGTGACGCGTGCCATGGCTCCAGCGGACGCTACGACGGCTGCTCTGGTGACGCTCGAACTCGAAAACGAAAAGTCTCGCTTGAAGCGGGTGCTGTCCAGCATGAAAGAAGGCGTGCTGTTGGTCGATGCCAATGGTTCAGTGCGTCTAGTAAACAGCGCCTTGACCAGCATGCTGACGGTCGCCGAAGAACCAGTGGGCAAGGAGGTCTCGCAAGTCTTCGATGCCCCCCAGCTCGTCGAACTGCTGCGCAATCCCCCAGGGGACGAGCATCAAGCCGTCGAGCTCGTGTCCCGCCAAAATCCAGCACGGAAGATCTTGGCGAATGCGCGTCGTTTGGCGGGCGGCGACGGGGTAATCGCCGTGTTCGTGGACGTCACCGAGCAACGCCGACTCGAGACCGTGCGACAGGAGTTCGTGTCCAACGCCTCGCACGAGCTGCGCACGCCGATCGCCGCGATCCTGTCGGCAGTCGAAACTTTACAGAACATCGGTGCGGTCACGGGGGACGCCGAGAAGAACTTCATGGAGATGATTGGGCGCAACGCGTTGCGGCTCAAGGCGCTCGTGGACGACCTGCTTGCGCTCTCCCACGTGGAATCCGGAGCTGTCCAAGTTCAACCCGAACCCGTCAAGTTGAAGTCGGCGGTGGAGGCCATCATGAACGATTTGGCTGCTGCGGCAAGTTCACGCGGCACGACTCTGGTCTGCAACGTCGAATCGGATTTGGTCGTGATGGCGAGCCCGCGGGGTCTGCACCACGTCATCGGGAACTTGATCGACAACGCCATCAAGTACTGCCCGCCCGAATCGCGCGTCACGGTGGAGGCGCACCGCGAGGCCGAGGTCGTGGCGATCAGCGTCGTCGACAATGGCCCCGGCATTCCGGAAGCGCACCGCGACCGGATCTTCGAGCGTTTCTATCGCATCGACGCCGGGCGCAGTCGCGGTCTCGGCGGTACGGGTCTTGGGTTATCGATCGTCAAGCACTGGGTCGAAGCCATGGGCGGCACGATTCAAGTGGCGGCGGCGCCGGGCGGAGGGACCGCATTCCGAGTCGAGCTCGGGGCGCGCAAGCGAGCGGCACGTTCTGCAGCGCGCCGACTCGAAGTGGAGCGTTGAGACTGCCGCGCTCGGGTTCAGGCCGCGCCGAGCTCTGCCGGCCAAGCTTGCAGACCCAGTTGTTCTGCAGCAAGCACTGCGCCTTCGCGCAGACCGTTGCTGCCGACCAGGAAGCGTTCGACCTCGAACAAGTCCGCAATCACGCTGAGGACGACGGCGGTGGGTCCCACGCTCGGTATGCGCGGCTCTGGAACGCCTCGCTCGCTCAGCTCGGCCACGCTCGCGGTCAGCAGTCTCGGCACGAGCCGGTGTAGTGCGTCGGTGGGGACGAGCTTACCATTGAAGATCAACCCGTAGCTGTAGACGAGGCTGAGCAACAGCTTGGCGACCCCAGAGGCGAACACCAGCATGTCGGGTTTCAAGGGATCGTCGACGGGCACGAGCGGTTCGAACGTTCTGCGAACGAACACCGCCATCTGCTCGATCGCGAGCTGTCCCGGCTTCGGCATTTGAGCCAAGCGCTCTGCCAGAGTCAGGACGCCCAAGCGCACGCTCGCCGCGCGGTCGACTCGTTCTCCGGTACCCCACGCCATCGCGGTCGTGGCTCCTCCCAAATCGACCACCGCGAGTTTTTGCGGTTCCGTGGATAGCTCGGAGACCGCGCCCCAGTAACTCAAGCGCGCCTCTTCCTCGCCCGAGAGCAGACGCACCGTGAGTCCCGTCTGCTTGCTGAACGCTTCGGACCAAGCCGGATGCGTCAAAGCCTCGCGTACCGTACCGGTCGCGATCACGACCACGCCACCAGCGCGCGCGCTGGGCGGCGCCGTAGCCAGCACCTCGCGCAGCGTCGAGACCGCGCTCTGCAGCGCTTCGCTCGTCGGCGCGCTGGCTTGGGCTCCGGCACTGAGTTGGAAGTAGCGCTTGTCAGCGTACAACGGCTCGACGCGCCGCGCGTCGGTGCGGCGAGCTTGCAGCAGCTGAAAGCTCGTCGTACCGAGTTCGATGACCGAGATGTTCACGCCGCGCTAAACTACACGGCCGAGTTGAACATTTCGCTTCGTCTTTGACGCAGCGAGTGTTTGAGCCGCGGCTACTGGCGAGCCTGCCGACCGTTGCAGCTGCACTGGTGAAGGCGTTTGGCGATCGATGAAAAATGCACCGGTCAGGGTCCGCAGGGGCCGAGTCCTGACGCGTGCGGACAATGAATCGTTGGATTGCGTTGCACGGTCGCAAGGCGAATGTGATTGATCCGGCATTGCAGGGTGTTGCCCATTGCAACGTTGGCGCTGAAGGCCATCGTGCTCCAAGGGACTTCGCTGCAAGCGCCGAGGCAGTCGTCATCGAACGCCGTGAACTGCGTCGGACAGCCGAGCTGCATCATGCTGCAGTACACTTCGCACGGCTCACCGCACTCGGTGTTGCCCCACATCCCAGCGGTGACGCACGAATCGGCCACTTCACCCACTTCGCTGGCGGCGCGGGCCGCGCGGATCCGGCACTCGATCGTGTTGTTGGTCGTCAGCCCGGCGTCACTCGTTTCGGCTTCGGTCAGCATCAGCTGGCCACAAATCTCGAGGCATGACTCTTCCGAGAGATATTGGGCATTGTCCAATGTGCAGGCGGATTGAATGAGCGAGCAATAGGTCTCACAGGCGGCTTGATGCGGGGTGACGGGTTGGCCTGCTTCTGGGTTCGTTGCCAAGACCGTCGCTGCGTCCGAAGTAGCGGCATCCGGACGTGTCGCGGTCACGCAGCTAGAGAATTTCGGATCGCACTGCGCGGCTTCGATGCCGAGCAACTTCGCGCATCCGCTCGCAGTGGAGCACAGCAGCACGAGCGCCACGGGCCACGCGCGGTATGAGCGTGCAGGCCGCGCGTTCATCACCAGCGCCCCCGCACGCCCACGAACGTTGTTCCAAGGCCACTACCAGACGCTGACTCACCGTGGCTCGCAGGACTCGGCGCCGTGAAGTAGAGGGTAGCGCCAGCGCCGAGACCGATCACGCCGATCGTCGCACTCACCGTCGCGAGTGTCGCATGCGTCAGCGCTTTGTCGCGCAGCGACACTCCCGAGGCATCACAGCGATTGGGCTGATCGCGCCGGCAATGGTCGAGCGAGCTCTCGTTCGTCTCGTTGGCGACGACCGCGAAGATCCCGCTACTGGCGAGCGCCAAGGCACCCAAGCCACCGACGATCCAAGCGACGGTGCGTTGCGCGTCGGCGTCGGTGCTCGGCTCGTCCCGCGCCGCCGGCGGCGGTTCATGTTTCGGTATTGGTGGAGCCGGCAGCACCACGGCAGGGGGAGCCGACTTCGTTTCGGCGGGGCTCGGCACCGCTCGTGTGAGCGCCGGGATCCGCAAAACGTATGGAGTCTTTGGTCCGGACTGCTGCAAGGTAACAGTGGTCTCGAAGCTCTGATGATCGGGCGCAGTGGCGCGAATCGTCCAGGTGCCCGCATCGACCGGGATCGGCGTGCCGAGGGCTGCGGCAGGGACCTGCACGCCATTGCGCGACAGTTCGAAACCCGCTGGCAGTGGCGGCGTGGCTTCGATTTGCAGCTGCAATAGTTGCGGCTGCAGTGCCTGGGCTCGCACGCTGGCGATCCTCGCGCGTTCGGCTTCAGCGCGCGCCGTGGCAAGCCTTCCCGCTTCGTGGAAGGTTGCCCAAGCGCTCGCGAGTCGACCGCTCTTCTCGTAACAGTCCGCGAGGTAGAGCAGCGTTCCCACCCCCGGATCCAAGCTCTGGCTCGCTTCGAACTTTGCACACGCCGCAGCGTAGTCGCCGCTGGTCTCCAAACTGCGTGCTTGGTCGAACAGCGCTTCTGCCGCAGCCTTGTCGGTAGACTGAGCGCGCAGCGCGGGAGTCACGAGCAAGCTCGTGGTCAGAATCGAGAGGAGACGAGCACGGCGGTAGAAGTTCGGCTTCATTGGTAACTCGAAACATCAATGACGGCTGCCGAAATTGTTCGGGTCCCAAGCATCGCCCGACGTGATGGTTCGAGGTTGGGATGTGCTCGGTTTGTTCGCGCGCTTGGGTGCAGGGGCAGCGACCGCGGTGCCCGACGGATTACTGGTCGATGCGAGGCTGGAGCTGCTCGCGCCTAGCGCCATATTCCCAGACGCAGAGGGCTCGGGAGTCACGTTCGGAACCGAGCCCGTCAGTTCTGAACGCACGGTGGTGGTAGGGGGCGCTGGGATTTGGGGGGCGCTCTGGGCGGGGGTTGCCGGCAGGGTGGGGGCGTTGAGCGGTGGATCGAAACTGGACGCCACGCCACGGGCGGCCGCGGTCCGTGCGCGCTCCGGCGGAACGCGTGACCAACTCCACAGGAAGATACCAAGCCCAGCCGCAGCAGCAGCTCCGAGAAATACGGGCCACAGCGGGCCTCGACGAGCCAGCGACTCTGAGTCACTCCAATTCGCCTCGGCGGTGGCTGTTTGCCCCTCGTGAACGGGAGTCACGTCAGCGAACGCGGCTTTGCGATCAACGGAATCGCCGGCCATCAAGGTTTGGGCGAACTCGACGGCCGTCGCGCCCTGCGGGCCTGAGGTGGCGCGGATCCGCCGCACCGAGTGCTGAGCTTGGCCGCTGCCGTACGGCGCCAAGTACTCGGCGAGCTCCACGACCGTTTGGACGCGTTCGCGCAAATTCTTGGCCAAGCAACGAGCCACCAGCTCACTGAGCCCCGCGGGCACCTCAGCGACGATCGAGCTTAGCGGCGGTGGGTTATCACCCAGTACGCGCGCACAAACGGCTGGCAGGGTATCGGCATCGAAGGCCTTCTGTCCGCTGAGCAGCTCGAACAAAATCGCGCCGATGGCCCAGATGTCGACGCGCGTGTCGATGGCTTCGGCGCGCATTTGCTCGGGGGCCATGTACTGCGGCGAGCCGACGGCGGTCGTGGGGTTCGTCAGCGCGCGTCGGGTCGCGTCGCCTAGTTCCTTCGAGATTCCAAAATCCAAGACCTTGATGCTGCGCGTGCCGTCCGGGTTCTCGGTCACGAACAGGTTCTCTGGTTTCAGATCGCGATGCACGATGCGGGCTGCGTGCGCTTCGGACAAGGCTTCGCAAGCTTGCAGCACCAAATCCACGGCCAGCGCGCTGGGGAGCCTCCCGTTGTGCTCCAGGTAAACGCTCAAGTCACAGCCCTCGAGCATCTCCATCACGATGTACGGCGCACCATTGGGCAAGCGCGCCACGTCGAGCACTTTGCCGACGTGTTCGCTGCGGATCCGGGCCGCGGCGCGAGCCTCGAGCAGTAGCCGCTCGACTTGGGCTTCGTCCGAGGCCAATTCCGGGCGTATCAACTTGATCGCGACCTTGCGATCGAGATCCACGTGGGTCGCGCTGAAGACGAAGCCCATGCCGCCCGCGCCGAGCAGACTATCGACGCGATACTTGTCTGCGATCAGTTCGCCGCCTCTGAATGGCAGGGCAGAGTAAGGATCGTACGACACGTCGGAGCTGGTCATTAGCACGTCTGTCCTGGCGCCGGGACGCCGATTTGTCCATGCCGTAGCGCGTGCGGCGGCTAGATCGGCGCACTGTCGGGAGACGCCAGTAGCGAGCGCACCCAAGTTTCGATCACTCCGAAGCGTCTCGCAACCGCGCAGTTCGTGAGGTAAGCGATGGGAGAAACGACAAGACCGGTTGGCAGCTCGAGCGCAAGCGGCTCGGCGTCGGGATAGGCTTCCTTGTCGAGCCAGCTCGCCGGTGCATGGGCGCGGTACACCTCCGCCGCGTAGCTCCCAAAGTGCAGCGTGATGCGTTGCAACCAGGGCTCATCACCGCGCAATGGGTGCGCCGTATCGACCAGGATACGAAACAACCAATCGGCAGAGGCCAGACTCTCGAGCGACAGATCGAGTTCGCGCCGATTCCATAGCCGGCAGCAAGCGCACCAGACCGAGCTACACAGGGCTTGGCCCAAGCCACTGGCGGAATGCCGATCGACATCGCCTTCCCAGGCAACATGCGGGATCACCTTGATCTGTGCGCTGCTTTGCCAAGCCACACTACCGGGGCGGGCCATCGACGGGCCCAACTCGTCGAGCAAGCTGTTACCCCCGCGCTGCAGCCAGCTTCGCACCAGATCATAAGGCTGCCATTCGTGGGCCCCGGCCCGCACGTGGCTCAGCAACGCGGAACTCGCAGTGGTCTGCGTCTGCCACGTCCCGCGATGCGCCATGCGCAGCGCTTCGCCAATGTAACTACCGAGCAGGAGCAACAAGGCGGGTGCTGGTTTTTCCGGGGGAGTTCGTCCGTACGTCGTGCCGATCGCGAGCTGCAAACGCGATAGGCTCTGCAACGACAGATCGAATGGCGCGAACTGGTGAGTGATCCAGGAGCTGTTCAGCAGTTCCGCGCCCAGTTGAGCCAGCACTTCGTGTTCACGTTCGGGCACCAGCGGTGGCAAGTGACTGATTTGGCGCCTGGCGCTTTCTTCGAAATACCGGATCGCTTCGGCGTGCTCTCCTGCTCGGATCTGACGCTCGACGCTCGGCCAAAGCTCCCCCGTGCTCAAGGTCTCTTGCAGAGGACGTTGACCTGGCGGGATTGTGCGCGGGTGCCGGGCTGCGCCTGGCGGCACGCTCAGCACCAGGCGGTCCTCGGGTGAGCGTGCGATGGGTGAACGACGATCGGGCTGCGAGTAGACGCCGGTGCCAAGGCTCACTGCGGCGATCGGCTGCGAGTCGCTCGGCTTGCGCCACGGGGTGGGCGTGGGGGGAGGAGCGGGCGGCACCGAATTGCGAGCGCTGATCGAATAAGTGCCTTCCGGCCGTGCGCGCTGAGAGTGAACACCCAACGATGCGCTTCGCACGGGCGACCCGTGCGCGCCTCGCGTGTCGACCACGATTTGGTGCGCGCTCGGGTCCTCGGTGCCGACCGCAGTAGGGCGATCCGTTTCGTTGCGTTCGAGCGCCCCGACCAGTTCGGGAGGGGGCCAATTCGGAGGTCGGTAGGTGGGCTTCGCGGTTGGGGGTTCGCTAGGAAGATAGGGCCCTGCCGGTGGCATGACGCTGGGCATGCCGCGCTCGGTTGGACGCGAAGGGATGGACGCGGCGACGGGGGCCATCTCGCTGGTCGACGCCGTGGTCTCCCCTGACGCCGCGCCGAGCAAGCGCCGAGCTTCGATGAAGTTCGGGTGCTGCCGCAGCAAATCGCGCATGCGCTCGGCGACGCTTTGCGGATCTAGCCGATTGCGCAAATACAAGAGACGAGTCGCCAAGTAGCTTACCGCTGCGGCCGGGTAGGACTCGGCGCCGAGCTGGGCGAGTCGGCGCTGGGCTTCGCTCAGATCGCCCTGTTCGAGGCAACTATCGACGGCCCGCAGCGCCGCGTTGTCCAACAGTTCGTTCTCAGCCACCGCGCGTTGAGCATGGCCTGGCCCGCGAGAAAAGCCAAAACTTACGCGTTGAGTTTGAGCGCCAAGTTGCACGTGCGGGAACTCAATGTTCCGCCCCGGACTCGCTCTGCAACTCGAGCACCAGACTCAAGCGCGCCTCGGTGAGGGTCTTGCGGGCGCCGTCGAACTCGATTGACTGCACCTGGGCGTAGTCCTGCAGCGCGACCGGCACAGCGCGCCGCGTGCGTAGCGTCAGGCGCTTGCGGCTTCCCGCGGCTCGCGAAATCCACTCGGAAGGCAGTTCACCTCGATGTTGGCCCCAGCGCAGCTGACACGGAGGACCTTGTGTGGTGAACGGCGAGATAGGTCCCCAATCCAAAGCGAGGCTTTGAGCAGATCGAGGGAGCGCTCGGACCCAGGCTGGCGCCTCTGCCGTGCTGCCCAGGTCGAGCGTCAGCTGCGAGTCCAAAAGGCGGCCTTCCTCATCGATGTGGATCTGACCCGTGAGTGGTACGTCTTGGGTCGCAACTCGCTGCGCGCCAGCAAACCACTCGACTCGCCCGCTGCTCGACGGAGCTAGTGACAATTCTCCCCGGGCTTCGTTCTGCGCGAGCGCGGCCAGACGTGGCGGGGGCAACTCTGCGAGCACGTCGCTTTTTGTTGGCGTCGCCTGACATCCAAACGTTGCCATCAGTACCAGCAGGGTTCGGCTGCGTCTCATCGACGAGACCCATGCATGGTCCCGCACGCGGGAGCCAGTTTTCGGCAGCGAAGCCGGCCCGATCTCCGTTCTGCGACGTTTGCGGTCGCTCTCGGCGCGCCCATGGCTATAGTCCGCGCCGTGGCGTACTCAGCCGAATTCAAGTGTTTTTCAGGTTGCGCGGGATCATGGCCCGTAACCCAACCGATGTACCGTTGTCCGACCTGCGGCGGTTTGCTGATGGTGCAGCACGACGTCGACGCGCTCAAGGATCGCAGCGCTTCTGCCTGGATGAGGTTGTTCGAGCAGCGTTATGGCGGCACGCGCTGGCCGTATGGTTCTGGCGTGTGGGGCAAGCGGGAATGGGTGATGCCCCAGGTCCCCGACGATTGCATCGTCTCCATGAGCGAGGGGCAGACGAACCTGTTCTGGGCCGAGCGTTACGGCAAGCAGCTCGGGATGAGCGAGTTATGGGTGAAGCTTTGCGGCAACAGTCACACCGGGTCGTTCAAGGACCTGGGGATGACGGTGCTCGTGAGCGTCGTGCGCCATGCCATCAGCCAGGGCTTGAAAGTGAAGGCCGTGGCTTGCGCATCGACCGGCGACACCAGCGCGTCGTTGGCCGCTTATGGTGCTGCTGCGGGGTTACCAGTGGTGGTGCTACTGCCGCGCGGCAAGATCACGACTGGGCAACTCTTGCAGCCGATCGCGCACGGTTCGTTGGTCCTCGGGCTCGACACCGATTTCGACGGTTGCATGGCGATCATTCAGCGCCTGGCCGAAGAGGGCATCGTGTATCTCGCCAACTCGATGAACCCGCTGCGTCTGGAAGGTCAAAAGACGGTCGCGATCGAGATCGTGCAGCAGTTCGACTGGCAGGTGCCCGACTGGGTCGTGATCCCAGGCGGTAACTTGGGCAATGCATCCGCTCTGCATGCGGGGTTCCAGCTGCTCAGGGACTTGGGGGTGATCGATCGCTTTCCACGGATCGTCGTGGCGCAAGCCGAAGCCGCCAATCCGCTGTATCTGGCGTGGACACGCGGCAGCACCACGGTCGAGCCGATCAAGGCGAAGCCGACGCAGGCGAGCGCGATTCAAATCGGTAACCCGGTGAGTGCCCCCCGTGCGATCCGGGCGCTCGAGGCCATGAACGGTTTGGTCGAGCAAGCCAATGAGCAGGAGCTTGCCGAAGTCGCTGCCGAAGCCGACGCGACCGGGATGTACACGTGCCCGCACACCGCCGTCGCACTGGCTGCGATGAAGAAGCTGCTGCACCGTGGCGTGATCAAGAACACTGACCGCGTCGTGTGCGTATCGACTGCGCACGGTCTCAAGTTTACGGAGTTCAAGGCGCGCTACCACGAGCGCACGTTGGAGGGGGTCGTCAGTCGTCGCGCCAACCCCCCAGTCGACTTGCCCGCGGACTACAACCAAGTCGTCGACGCGATTCGACGGCACTTCGCGGCCTGACGCGACCGCCGAGCTGGGGACGCGGCGCTCGAGCGTTGCGCCCCTAACCTGGGCTGCGTTTGCTCTCGTCGCGAACACGCGCGCCGTCGGTCAAACGCCATTGAGCCGCGGCTGTGATTGCCGACGCGACGGCCCGCAATCTGACGCGTTCTGTTGGTGCCGAAGAGTGGACTCGAACCACCGACACGTGGCTTATGAAGCCACTGCTCTAACCGACTGAGCTACTTCGGCGTGAAAGGGGGCGCACTATGCCGAGCGGAGTCGATGGCTGTCAACCCCGCTCGCTCGTTGGATGCGACCAAGCCGCAGGCTTACTCCCGGCCGAACAAGTCTTGGATTCGCGAGTCGAGGGCGACCGCGATCTTGTACAAGCTCGAGATCGAGGGGCTCGATTCCGCGCGCTCGATTTGGGACAGCAGCGAAATGCTGAGCCCGGTACGCCGGCTCATCTGTTTGAGCGTCAGCTCTTTTTCTTTTCGCAAAGTTCGGATCGTGTCCCCGATGATCTTGTGCAGCTGTTCTTCCGGAGTGCGCGCCAAGCCCTTCTTGCGCATGACGCGCGCGAGCACCTCGCGGAACTCGTCGACGTTGAACGGCTTCTTCAGATAATCGACCGCGTCGAGCTTCATCGAGGCGATCGCCGAATCCAAATTCGGATGCGCCGTAAAAATGACGACAGCGATGTCTTTGTCGATGTTGCGGATGCGACGCAACACCTCGATGCCGTCTAGCTTCGGCATCATCAGATCCAGAATGATCACGTGGTAGTCGCCTTGGCGGACCTCGTCTTCCGCCAAAGTCGGATCCGTAAGCGCTCGGACCGTGAAGCCATCACGTTCCAGCAGAGTCTGCATGTATTCGCAGATCTGACGATCGTCGTCGACGATGAGGATTCGGACGGAAGGAAGTTCGATGGGCACTCGTGAGACTCCTGTCAGCAACCAACAAATTGCAATCACACTATAAGCAAGATTCGGTTACAGTGCCACTTAATTGTTCATAACTATCAACCATCTGAAATCATTGAGATTTTTATGCAGACGGGCGCTGGTTAGCAGCGCTTGTCCGTGGCCATGGACAGCGTTGCGTCGTAGCGAGCGGACTCGAGGTCGCTGCCATGTCCGGACAAGCAGGCTTGCCGAGACGCAACCACCGCGATCGAAAACTGCGCGCTGCCGTCGCGCATGGGGCAAGGCTGTGTCGCGAGTTATCGCCGCGCGCCGCCGTTCGCCTCAACGTTGCTGCAGTCCTGTGCTGTCCGACACACCCAGGTGTTTGTAGATCTCGAGCGTCGCTGTCGACTTGTTCAGCGTGTAGAAATGCAAACCCTTCACGCCGTGATCGATCAGGTCGAGGCACTGCTCGGTGGCCCAATGGATCCCGACGCGCTCCACGGATTCACGGTTGTCACCGCAACGACGCAGGTCGCGCAAAAGCCGCGCCGGGAAACGCGCTCCGAGGGCGAGTTCCGCCATGCGCTTCATGCCGTCCACGCTACTGACGGGCATGATGCCCGCGATGATCGGCACGTTGATGCCCGCGAGCTCACAGCGCTCTCGAAAGTCGTAGAAGTCGCGATTGTCGAAGAATAGCTGCGTGATGATGAAGTCCGCACCCGCGTCGACCTTGGCCTTGAAGTAATCCAACTCCGTCAGTCGGTTGGGGGTTGCCGGATGGCCCTCGGGAAAGCCAGCCACCCCGATGCCGAAGGCTTGCGTACCGCTCGCGGCGCGCTCGCTATCGAACTCGCGAATGAACGCCACCAAGTCGCGCGCGTGCTGCAACTCGTCCTGGGTGCGATCATAATTGGCCAAGTGGCGCGGGGGATCTCCGCCCAGCGCGAGAATATTGCTCACTCCCGCGACGGCGTAGCGCTCCAAGATCTGCCTCATTTCCGCGCGCGTATGGCAGACGCACGTCAGGTGTGGGACGGGGTCGAGGGTCGTCTCGCGCTTCAGTCTCAGAACCAAATCGTGAGTCAGGTCGCGCGTCGAACCGCCGGCACCATAGGTCATCGATACGAAGGCCGGCTTCAACGGTTCGAGCTGTCGGACTGTCTCGAACAACGCTTCGGCTCCCGCTGGGGACTTGGGAGGGAAGAACTCGAACGAACAACTCAGGCGGTGCGTGCGGAAGACGTCGCGGATGTGCATCGGACTGCCTGACTACCTTGAAGTGACCCTGCCGAGAAGGCACCCAGCAAAGAGAAAAGCCGCTCGAGGTTTTCTCGAGCGGCGTTCCCTTGCACTTGTCGGGGCGGGCAGATTTGAACTGCCGGCCTCACGGACCCGAACCGTGCGCGCTACCAAACTGCGCTACGCCCCGTGCATCCACGAAGGGCGCGCAGAATGAGACCCTGCGCGTCTAGTGTCAAGCTGGTTGAAAGCTCATCTGATTGAGCTGGCGACTGCCGGCCGGTCCAGACTCACGCCTTGAGCGCCTGAACCAGTGCTGGCACCGCCTCGAACAGATCAGCAACGAGTCCGTAGTCAGCGATTTGAAAGATCGGGGCGTCGCCGTCCTTGTTGATCGCCACGATGACCTTCGCGCCCTTGATGCCCGCCACGTGCTGGATCGCACCGGAGATGCCGACCGCGATGTAGAGCTCGGGAGCAACGATCTTGCCGGTCTGCCCGACCTGATAGTCACCGGGAGCGTATCCGGCGTCGCATGCCGCGCGGCTGGCGCCGATTGCGGCGCCGAGTTGCTTGGCCAGCGGCTCGAGCAATTCGAAGAAGCGCTCCTTCAGGGCGCGCCCGCCCGAGACGACTCGCTTGGCTTCGGTCAATTCGGGCCGTTCACTCTTGACGCTCTCGAGCGACACGAACTCGACGCGACTCGCAGCCTTGCCGCCCGCAGCCAGGGCCACGCTTTCGATGGCCGAGGAACCGCCGCTCGGGGTCGCCGGGCTGAACTCGCTCTGACGCGCTGTCGCCGCTTGAATCGGTGTCGACAGGGTCAGCGTGCCGAAGGCATTGCCCGCGTACATGGGGCGCGTGAACCCGAGTTTGCCGTCGACGGCGCTGACCGCCGAGCAATCGCCCGCGTAGCTCGCATCGACGCGGCCCGCAACGCGCGGAATCAGGTCTTTGCCGAAGCTGGTCGCCGTCGCGACGACCAGGCCGAAGCCCTTTGCCACCTCAGCGACCGTCGGTGCGTAACGCTCCGCCAAATAATTCTCTAGCGAGGCGTCCTCGCACACTAGGACTTTGCTGGCGCCGAATCCTTGCAGCTGCTCGGCTGCGGCTCGTGCACCTGCGCCGCCGAGCACCAGCACCGAAAAGCTGCCGCCCAGCGCGGCATTGGCCTGTTTTGCGAACGTGATTGCCGATAGCGTTGCTGCTTTGGGTTTACCGGCATGAATCTCTGCCACTACCAGTACATTGGTCATCCGTAGATCTCCTCGATTGGCGTCGCTCAGAGCACGCGCGCGTCGTTCTTGAGTTTGGCGACCAGTTCGGCCACCGAGGCGACTTTGACGCCGGCTTTCCTGCCCGCCGGAGCCGTGAACTTCACGTACTGGGTCGCCAGCGTTGCCCCGCCGACCAGGGCCGACAGCTCGAGCACGTCGAGCGGCTTCTTCTTCGCCTTCATGATTGCGGGTAGCGGCGCGAAGCGAACGCCTTCGTTGTATTTGAACGTCGGCGCGGTGGCTGACGAGTAAACACTGTCGGGGGCGACGATGCGCAGATCGACGCTGACGAGCGCAGGAAAGCGCAAGCGCACGTTCATGGTGCCGCCGTCTACTTCGCGACCGACCAGCACGCCGCTCGCTTCCTGTTTGATGGTCGCGGCGAAGGTGGCCATCGGATAGTCGATGAGTTCCGCCAGCGCTTGCGCCACGAAGTTACTGTCGCCATCGACCGCCTGCTTACCCATCAAGACCAAATCGGGAGCTTGCTGCTCGACGACCTTGGCCAAGGCTTTGGCAACGAGTCTGCCGTCCAAAGCGGCGTCGCTCGTGTTGACGCGGATGGCGCGGTCGGCGCCGGTGGCCAGCGCCGAGCGCAAAGTGGCGTCGGCTTCCGGCGGACCCAGCGTGACGACGATGACTTCGCCCAGGCGGTCCTTGTTCTTCGCCCCGTCCTCGGTCAGGCGAAGGGCCGCTTCGAGTGCGTACTCGTCGAACGGATTGATCTTCCATTCGAGCCCCGTCGTATCGATTTGTGTGGGCCCGACTTTGATCCGATTGGCGTTGTCCGGATCGGCTACGCGTTTAACTGCTACGAGGATTTTCACCTATGCAAGTCCTCCTGTTGCCGACCACGTCGGCGTTTCGGGAGCTGTATCACGCCCGCGGCTGTGGTGCCGCGTTTGCGGCATGCGGTTTGGGGCTCGCTGGTTCTGAGATCTGCTGAGACGTTTGGCAGGCAAAGACCGGCGGGCTGATTGGCGGCCGTGCTTTGAATGGCGAGCGCTGCTGATCCTATGATGGTCCCATGGGTATCCAAACGGACTACCTCGTCATCGGTAGCGGCATCGCAGGGCTGACGTTTGCGTTGCGCGCTGCGCAACACGGCGAGGTGACACTGGTTACGAAGCGTCGCCCCGATGATGCTGCGACGACCTGGGCTCAAGGTGGCGTGGCAGCCGTGTTCGCTGCCGACGATTCGTTCGCAAAGCACGACGAAGACACGTTTCAGGCAGGTGCCGGCCTGTGTCACGAAGACGCGGTCGACGTCTGCGTTCGCGGTGGGCCAGAGGCCGTGAACTGGTTGATGGACATCGGCGCCGAGTTCAGTCGCTCGCCAGGTGGCGAGCTCGATCTGGGGCGCGAAGGTGGCCACCGCGAACGCCGGGTCGTGCACGCGGGCGACATCACGGGACGCGAGATTGAACGCGCTTTGTTAACGGCCGTCGCCCAGAGCGAGAACATCCGCGTGCTCGAGTGGCACATGGGTGTCGAGCTGATCATGCTGAGCCGTTTGGGCGGACCCGAGCGCTGCGTCGGTGCTTACGTCCTCGACGAGAAAACCGGCGAAGTGATCACGATTCGCGCTCGGGCGACCGTGCTCGCGACGGGCGGCGCGGGGAAGGTTTACTTGTACACCACCAACCCTGACGTCGCGACCGGCGACGGCGTGGCGATGGCGTATCGCGCTGGCGCCGAGGTCGCGAACCTCGAGTTTTACCAATTTCATCCGACGTGCCTGTTTCATGCGCAGGCCAAGAACTTCTTGATCAGCGAGGCGTTGCGCGGCGAAGGCGCGGTCTTGCGGCTGCCCGAAGGTGAGCCGTTCATGCAGCGCTATCACGAAATGAAGGATCTGGCGCCGCGTGATGTCGTCGCGCGCGCGATCGATCACGAGATGAAGCGCAGCGGTAGCGAGCACGTGCTGCTCGACATGACGCATCATTCGCGCGAATTCATCCAAGAGCGCTTTCCGAGCATCAGCGAGTACTGCTCGCGGCTCGGCCTGGACATCTCCACCCAGCCGATTCCCGTCGTGCCCGCCGCGCATTACATGTGTGGCGGCGTGACCAGCGACCTGTTTGGGCGCACCACCTTGCCTGGCCTGTGGGTCGTAGGTGAAACCGCGTGCACGGGTTTGCACGGCGCCAATCGCTTGGCCTCCAATTCGTTGCTCGAGGGGTTGGTCTTTGCTCAACGCGCGGCTGCCAAGCTTGCCGAAGAGCGACCGGTGCTCAGGGAGGCGCCGCTGCCTCAAGTGCCGGACTGGCACGTCGGCTCGGCCGCGCCCAGTGACGAAGCGGTCGTGGTCTCCCACAGCTGGGACGAGCTCAGACGCACGATGTGGAACTACGTCGGTATCGTCAGAAGCGACAGCCGTCTGCGTCGCGCGGCGCGCAGAGTCGCCCTGCTCGAGGAGGAGATCCGCGAATACTACTGGAACAATATCGTCACGCGGGACTTGCTCGAGCTGCGCAACATCGCGACCGTCGCGCAACTGATCGTCGCCTGTGCCGCGACGCGCCGCGAAAGTCGCGGTCTGCACTACACGACGGACTATCCGGATCTCAACGCGCGCATGGCGGGAGACACGACGGCCAAGCGCGGCGTCATGCCTTACGTGCGCCGTTGAAGGGTGCCCGCTTTCTCGCCACTCGCGGGCAGTTCAAATGAACGAATCGGGTTCAATCTCGCAAACTCGGCGCGCGCTCGAGACACTGCGGACGACTGCCTGGTGCCTGATCGCGTATTGTTTGCTGCAACTCGGCTTGGCCTCGACGGCCTCTTGGCTCGGCAGCTTGGACTTGCCGCGCGGGGTCTGGCGCAGCAACCGCCCCGCGCTGAATCTTTGGCTGCTCGGCAGCGTCGAAATCTCCATTCTCGGGGGGCTGTCGTTGATCCAGTTGTCGTCGCACACGTCCTGGTTTGGGACCTCTACTGCCTCGACGCGGCCCTGGGGCATTGCGCGTGCTTTGGTTCTTGGCTTACTCGTTGGACTCGCGTTGAAGATACCAGCCGACGCTTTGCGCGAGCTCATCGAGTGGATGTGGCCAACTCCCATCGAACAACAACTGGCGCAAGAGGCGTTGCTCCAGCACGACAACTTGCTCGAAACTGCGACGCTGTTCTTGGTGGTTGGGCTGCTCGGGCCAATTGTCGAAGAGGTCTTCTATCGTGGACCGATCCTCGGTTCGTATGAGCGCAACGTCGGTCGGTTCAGCGCATTGTGTTTGAGCAGCATTGCTTTCGCCCTCTCGCACGCCTCGGCGCGCGATTGGTTACCGCTTGGAGTAGTGGCTTTGGCATTGGGCTACCTGCGTTCGGCGAGCTCTGGCTTGTGGGCAAGCATCACGGCTCACGCCGCCTTCAACAGCGCGGCGATCGTTCTTCTGATCAGCGACGTCTCGGTCCAGGTGACGCAATCGTGGCTGTGGCGCGGGTTGGCCGTGCTGTCGATATTGTTGTGCTGGTTTCTGTTTCGACGCATTGACCCGGACCCGAAGCCGCTGCGCGTAGCAGGCGTCGAGTCGAGTGATTCATGATCGGCGTCGCCATTTCTGGCGCGCTGTAGGCCTGAAGCTCCGCGGTTCAAAAGCGCAACGGCCCTGAGGCGCCGGTGGGAAAATCACGACCCCAATCCGCGCGCAATCACAAGCACTCGGCTTTCTGTTATCAGGCCGGGTCGTGCCGTCCACCGAGACCAAGCTGCCCGTCGGCCTCTGTTTGCCGGGCGGAGGTGCGCCCGGCGCGATGTTCCAGATTGCAGCCATTGCGGCGCTCGAGCAATGCATCGAGGGCTTCGAAGGCGGGGCTTGTGAGATCTACGTCGGGACCTCGAGTGGCGCCAACTTGGCTGCGGCGCTGGCTGCCGGGACGGAAACCCAGCGCATCTATCGGGCTTTCCTCGATCCCGCGGACGATTTCTTTCCGCTAGAGCGCAAGCACATCTTGCGTATGGACTTGGCCCAATGGGGCAAGACCATCGAAGCGCTCGTGCGCACGATTGGTCATGGCTCCAAGAGCATTCTGTCGAGGCCGGTGCCCGCGGCGCCCCAGGTGCTCTGGGAGGAGTTGTCTCGCTTCTACGATTCGGTGCCAGCGGGGCTGTTCTCTCTGGATGCGTACGAGCGTTTTCTCGAAGAGACCTTCGTGCGCCGCAATGTGCCGCTGCATTTTACGGGGCTAAGGCGCTGTCTGCGAATCATTGCCCACGATCTCGACACTGGAAATGCAGTGCTCTTCGGTGCGCCGGGAACCGAACACGTGCCAATCGCTCGCGCTTGCGTAGCATCGATGGCGACACCCCCGCTGTTCGCGCCGGTCCGGATCGGTGAGCGTCACTATTTCAATCCGGAGCCATCGCACGTCTCGCACGTGGACGTCGCCGTCGAGCTGGGCGCCAAGATCGTGATCCTCGTCAATCCAATGGTGCCCGTGCGTTTCGACGGTAGCTCGAGCGATACGGGGGCCCGCTCGCGCGAGGGGCACACGAGTTTGCGCGACAAAGGGGCGATGCGGGTCGCCAATCAGGCCCACCGGATCAAGTTGCACGGACTTCTGCAGGCGTCCGTGGCTCGCGCGCGCGAGCAGGGCGTCAAGGTCATCGTGATCGAGCCCGAAGCAGCGGATGCCACGCTGTTATTGCATAATCCACCGGGATTTGCCGCGAGGCGCACGGTGCTCGAACACTCCTTTCGCTACACTTGCAACTTGGTCACCCGCTGGATTCAAGACGGTAACCTACCACTGACAGAGGCTGGATGGCGGGCGCGAAGCAGCGGCTCCTGAGCGCCGCACTGTTGGCCAGCCTGGCGTGGGGCTGCCGCGAATCGTATCGCGTGGGCGAGTACGTGTTGGTCCACTGGTGCGACGCCGACTATCCGGCTTACGTGATTGCTCGCAAGGGCCGCACGCGCTATCGCGTGCATTTCGACGGCTACGAGGTGCGTTGGGATACCGAGGTGGGCTTCGACGAGATCAAGGCGCGCATCGAGTCACCGCCCAAGACCCCGCCGCCCATGTGCGAACACGTCGCGCAAGCCATGGGCATGAAGAAGCCCGAGGACAGCAAAGCGAGTCTGTTCAAAGCGGGGGCACGGGTGCGCGTGACTTGGCGCGGCTCGATCTACAAAGCGGTCGTGCTCGACGTGGTACCCCCCGAGCGCTATCGCGTGCACTACGACGGCTACGAAGCAGCCTGGGACGAAGTCGTCAGCGCCGAGCGGATCGTGGGTACCGTGAAGTGATCCGATGCGGCCAGCGCGGTTCAGCGGGAGCCAGGCGTGCGGCCGCATGCTGTGCCCAAGGATAACGCCTCGGCTGGCATCTTGCCGAGCGCGCGCCAAGCGCTTTCGAGCGCGCCGCGCTCGCTGAGCGACAGGGCATCCGGGTGTCGCTCGAGCACTGCCCTGGCACTGCAGAGCCGCGGTAGGGCGTTGTGTAAGTTACCGAGAGCCAACTCGCTCAGACCCAAGTACAGAGCCCAGCGCGCCAACTCGTCGCGATCCAGCGAGTCCGGGTGGGCGGCTCGAAGCTCGCTCGCTGCTTCGACGAAACGGCTTTCCTCGAACGCACGGATGCCGCCGCTGAGCGGCCCCTGGCAGCCCAGCACGAGCAGCAGCGAAATCAGTACCGCTCGGCTCACGCAGGCAGAAACGCGATGGGCTGTGCGGCGCGGGCCACGGCGATCTCGTAGTGACATGCTCCCTGGTCGGCCCGAGTCTGACCGAGTTGCGTACTCGCTCGGATTTCTTCGAGGGCCGCAGCGAGCGCGGCCGCTCCGAGCTACTCGAGTTCCGTCGGCGCGACGGAGCTTTGTTCACTAAACAGCAGCGTTTCGAGCCGCTCGAGCAGGCGCTCGGTGCTCTGTCGGTCGTGGGCGCAGATCGCGACGCAGCTCTGGTCGCGTTGCACGACCTGGCGCTCTTCCTCCGATAGGCGGTCGACCTTGTTCTTCACGACCAGTCGCGGCAGGTGTTCGAGATCGAGCTTCGCCAGGAGCGTTTGAGTCGTCGCCGTGTGTTCGTCGAGCTCCGGATTGCTCGCGTCCACCACTTCCAACAGCAGATCGGCGTCCGCCGCCTCCTCGAAGGTCGCCTTGAAGGCGGCAAACAAGTCCTTCGGCATGTCGCGGATGAACCCCACGGTATCGGTCAACACCACGAAACGACCACTGGGCAGACGCAAGCGGCGTGCGCGAGTGTCGAGCGTCGCAAACAAGCGGTCCTCGGCTAACACGCCCGCGCCGGTGAGCGTATTGAGCAGCGTGCTTTTGCCCGCGTTCGTGTAACCCACGATCGCGACCACCGGCAGGTCGCTCTCTTGGCGACGTCGACGCCGTTCATGGCGTTGTCGCGCGAGCTGATCGAGCTCGCGCTCCAGCCGCGTCACGCGTTCACGCGCGCGACGGCGCCCGATTTCGAGCGTGGTCTCACCAGGGCCGCGCCCGCCGATGCCACCCGTCAAGCGACTGAGTGAATCGTCCTTCTGCGACAAGCGTGGCAGACGATAGCGAAGTTGTGCCAGCTCAACTTGCAGCTTGCCGTCACGCGTCTCGGCGCGTTGCGCGAAGATGTCCAAGATCAACTGCGAGCGATCGAGCACCCCGAGATCGGTGTGGGTGGCGATCGAGCTCGATTGGCTGGGCGTCAGATCGCGATCGAAAATCAAGACCCCGGCATCGAGTTCGATCGCGCGCATGACTACGTCTTCGAGTTTGCCGCGACCGAGTACCCATTTCGGATCGATGCGGTCGCGCAACTGGATGATGGTGTCTGCGACCTGGACGCCCGCGGTGATGGCCAAGCTCTGCAGCTCTTCCATGCTGGCGCGAGCACGAGCCAAGGCCCCCGGGACTTTTTTGTCCGCCACATGGATTAACAGCGCACGCTCCTTGCGTACGGCGCGCGTCTGCGTGGCCTTGGAGAACTCGGCTTCGAGCGAGCTGATCAGCTGCCCGAAGTTCGGCAATGGGTGTCCGTAGGGGATCGGGCCCAGGACGGCATAGCCGGGATTGGTGCGTTCTGGTTTCTGGGCAACGGGTCTATTTTCACCGCTGGCGCCCCCATCCTGGTTCGGCGCCGCTGCTGGCGCTGAAGCTTGGGCTCGAGTGCTCGACTCCGGGACGTTGTGGGCCCAAGTGATCGTTCGCGGCTCGAACGCGGGACTCAACTGAATCGCGCACACGAGATCCAAGCGTAAGCGCGTCAAGTCGACCAAGTCGTCACGCGTCAGCGGTTCGCCGTACAGGTGAGTGTGCACCAGGCGCAGTGCACGAAAACGACCCTGAGCGGCGCGCAAACGTCCGATGTCGGGCAACATCAAACCCGTCGCCGAGCCCACGATGACCCACTCGACTTCACCCGAGCGATGCACCAAGGCGCCGATTTGGCGCTTGGCTTCGCGCGACGCATCGGCCAACGAACGAACCAACTCCGGGGTCGTGATGTCGTCGAGGGGGACGCGTCGACGATAGATGCGCTCGAGCAAACGCCGAGCATTGGGCGAAAGGCCTGCGGTGTTTCCGACTATCTCTTGCATCCGGGCTCTGACGAGGGAGGGCGGCCGCGAGTACGAAAATCGAGCGACCGAAAGAAGCTAGATACACGCGTATCGCGCCCCACGCCAACCCAGCTGCAGCGCCTTGCCGTCACGAACGCCAGCAGGCACCCATGGAGTACGGCTGGCTTCCAGTTCGGGCAAGATTCCGCGGGCCCAGTCGGCGTGGTTCGGGGCTCTGCTTGACCCGTGCGCGATAGGGAGCGACAACGCGCGCCATGGCTTTGCTCACCCCGCTCGAACTGTCCGATGCCAAGTTGCTCGGCGAGCAGTATGGGCTCGAGATCACACGCGTCGAGGCCTTGGCTTTGGGCAGCGTGAACTCCAATTTTCGACTCGAGTCGCAGGCTGGGCGCGTGTTCTTTGCGCGCATCTACGAAGAGCAAGACGCGGGCGGCGCCGCGGCCGAGGCGCGCATGCTCGAAGCCTTGTCGCGGGCCGGTGTGCCGACGGCCGTGCCGCTCGTGCCCCGCGCGAGCGGGGAATTGGCCGCTGGCCTTTCGCGCGCGCTCGGTCTGCTTCTGTATCGAGCCAAGCCGTTTGCTATCTATCCGTGGCTCGAGGGGGAGAGTCTGTGCCACGCGCGCGTTACGCCAGAGCACTGTGAGCGGCTGGGCGAGGCCTTGGCGCGTGTTCACCTGGCGTCGCAATCGTTCGAGAGTTTGCCCGAGGGCCGCTTCGGGGTGTCGGGGATCGCGGCGCGGATCCGTAACGTGTCGGAGCAGACGCACGCGTACGACGCCGATCTCGAGCTGTTGCGTGAGCGACTCGAACGTTACGGCCAAGTGCGGCCCGACTTGCCGATGGGCCTCGTGCATGGCGATCTGTTCCGCGACAACGTCCTGTGGCAAGGCTCTCAGTTGGCTGCGCTCTTGGACTTCGAGAGCGCCTATCGGGGCGTCTTGATCTATGACCTGATGGTGTGCGCGTTGGCCTGGTGTTACACCTCACAGTTCCAGCTCGATCGCGTGGCTGGGCTGTTCAAAGGTTATCAGCGGCTGCGGCCGCTCGGGGCCGCTGAGCGCGCTGCGCTCGTGTCGCAGGGTGGGCTTGCGTGCGTGCGCTTTGCTTCGACGCGGCTCACGGATTTCGAATTGCGTGCGAAGCCCGGACAAAAGCCCGGCCGCGATTATCGACGTTTCTTGGACCGAATGAGAGCTTTGGAGAATGGCGCGCTGAGCGCGATCCTTTGAAATGAGACGACAATGAGCATAGCGCGTGGTGGAAGACTCGATGCCGCAATCGATCAGGCGATGCAGGCCCTCAATCAGAGCGTCGACGTCGATCAACGGTTGTGGCCTGACGACATTCGTGGCTCGAGCGTTCACGCCCGAGCGCTAGCGCGCGCTGGCATCATCAGCCAAGAAGAAGCCAACACGTTGGTCGATGGGCTCGAGGCCGTGCGGCGCGAGATCGAGAGCGGTCAGATGCGTTGGGATCCCGTGCGCGAGGACGTGCACATGAACATCGAGGCGCGCCTGACGGAGATCGTGGGTCCGGTGGGTGGCAAACTGCACACGGCGCGCTCACGCAACGATCAAGTCGCGACCGATCTGCGGCTGTGGACGCGCCGTCACGTCGACGAACTGATCGGCTGCGTTGCCCACTTGGGCAACGTGCTGTGCGACCGTGCCAGCGAGCAGATCGACGTGCTGATGCCGGCGTACACGCATTTGCAGCGCGCGCAGCCGAGTCGCCTGTCGCACCATCTTTTGGCTTGGAACCAGTTGCTCGAGCGCGATGCCTTGCGTTTGAAGGATGCGCGCAAACGACTCAACGAGTGTCCGCTCGGCGCAGGCGCCGTGGCAGGCAGCGGCTACCCCTTGGATCGCGATTGGGTGGCTCACGAGCTCGACTTCGATCGCCCGATGACCAATTCGATTGACGCTACGGGCAGTCGCGATTTCTTGCTCGAAGTGTCTTCGGCCTTGGCCATCTTGGGTGTTCATCTGTCGCGCATCGGCGAAGAGATCGTGTTGTGGTCGAGTTACGAATTCGGCTTCATGACGTTGAGTGACCAGTTCTCGACGAGCTCGTCGATGATGCCGCAAAAGAAGAATCCCGACGTTGCGGAGCTCGTGCGAGGCAAAGCTGCGCGTTTGATCGGCGAAGCCAACGCGCTGCTGATTTTGGAGAAGAGCTTGTGCTTTGGGTACGGCCGCGATCTGCAGGAAGACAAACGACCCATCTTCGATTCCGTCGACAACGCGCTTCAATCCTTGCGCGCGCTGACCGGTGCGATTGCCACCTGCACGTTCAACCGCACTCGCTTGGAAGCTGCCTTGCAGGGCGGTCATCTGTGCGCGACCGACTTGGCGGATTTTCTGGTGACCCGTGGAGTTGCATTTCGGCAAGCGCATCACATCGTCGGACAAGCCGTCAGGGTTGCCGAGGAGCGCGGCGTGCAACTGGGTGAGCTAGCGCCCGACGTTCTGGCGACACTGCATCCCGAGCTCGCGCACCCCGACGTCGGCGCGGCGCTGGATCCGCGGGCTGCGGTCGAGCGCCGCCGCTTGGTGGGCGGGCCTGCGCGAGAGCGCGTGCAAGCAGCGATCGTGCACGCGCGTGCGTTCTGGTCGGCACTCTGACCTGCTGTGCCGTGTGCGCTCAGGCTTGCGCCGCCAAGCGCGCGATTGTCGGGTAGAGCAGGTTATGAATGCCGTCAGAACGGTCGTTGATGTCAGGTGCTCAGCGCGCGTCGTAGTGGGTGCTCGAAGGTAAGCCGACCTCCGTTGAGCGCCGTGCTTTGGATCCGCGTGGGGCACGCCTTATCGAAGTTGGCGCCCCTTGATGAGGCTGTTGGGTTGTCGTTCGCGTCCGCGTGCCGTAACCTTACTTCGCAGGGCAGCGCTCGCTAGCGCCGCCCTGGTTGGAGATCACCTTTCCTTGCAGATCGATTTCGTAGCCCGAGAGATAACGATCAAGCTCGTGTACTACGGGCCTGCACTCAGCGGGAAGACAACGAACTTGCAGGCGTTGCACGCGGTGGCTCAGGAGGGCACTGCGGGCCGCTTGTTGACACTCGAGACGCGTGATGACCGCACGCTGTTCTTCGATCTGTTGCCGCTGACCTTCAAGGCTCGCGGCGATGTTTCGATTCGTTTGAAGGTATTCACCGTGCCCGGGCAGGTGATCCACGCCTCGACGCGACGGCTCGTAGTTCAAGGCGCCGATGCCGTGGTCTTCGTTGCCGACTCGCAAGTGGAAGAGACCCGTAACAACGGCGCCTCGTTCGTGGATCTGAAGAACAACCTCAAAGCCCACGGTGTGCAGTTGAAGGACATGCCCGTCGTGATCCAATTCAACAAGCGCGACCTGCCCAATGTCCGCAGTCGCGAAGAGCTGGCAGAGCTCGCCGCCAAGGGCAAGGAGCCCGTTTACCTGGCGGTCGCCATGCGCGGCGAAGGTGTAGTCGAGACGTTCCTGGGTGCTCTGCAATTGGCGTGGGTCAAGCTCGAGAAAGAACACGGCTTGCGGGCGAAGTTCGGCATCGATGGTAACGCGCTGCTGGCGCAAGTCGCCGAGCGCTTGGGACGGCCAGGCGATGCCGAAGCGGCAGTTGCGGCGCGCGTCGGGGGTATCCCAGGACAAGCGGGGAGCGGGCCCTAAGCAATGACGGAGCCAATGTCCTCCCGCCTCGACGAGCTCACCCTCGGGGCGATCAGCCTCGAAGATTTGATCGATCGAGCCGCGCTCGGTGAACTGGCGGGCAGCTTCTTCGAATTGTTTCGTGTGCCATTGCGCGTGTTCAGTCAACGCGGCTTGCTGGTAGAGGCGCGTCACGAACCGGAGATCTATCGCTACCTGCTCACGATTCCGGCAGGGCGCGAACGTGTTTATCAGATAATAGAGAAGGTCAAAGCCATCGAGCCGAGCCTCGGGCAGGACGTGGTGTTCGAGTGCTTTACCGGCGCCGCGTACCGAGTCTCAGCCATCGGGCACGACGGGCGAATCATCGGCAAGGCGGTGCTAGGTCCGTATCTGCCGGCTTCGGTGCAGCAGGTGCCAAAGGATCTGCTCAACGTCCCAGGCGTCGATCCCGAGAAGGTCAAGGAGCTGCTGGCCGCGATGCCGCGTGCGCGCTCCTCGACCGTGGCGCAGATCGCGCAGCACCTGCAGCGCAATCTCGAGCTCATTCTCTTCAGCGGTCACAAGGCGCTGTTAACTAGTAGCATGCATTTGGCCAGTGTGCGCGAGAGCTATCGCGACTTGGCCGAGAAGAACGAGAAGTTGCAAGAGGCTTACGATCAGCTCAAGGAGCTCGATCGGCTCAAGAGCAACTTCCTGGCTACGGTGTCGCATGAGCTCCGGACACCGTTGACGTCGATCATCGGCTTCAGTGAGATGTTGAGCGAAGGCATCGGCGGTCCGCTGACCAACGATCAACGCGATTTCGTGACGACAATCCATGAGAAGGGGCAGCACCTGCTCGAACTGATCAGCGGCTTGTTGGATCTCTCGAAGCTTGAGAGCGGCACGATGGCGATGCACTACACGGAGGTCGACATCGCGTCGCTGGTGCGCGAGACGGTGCAAACGATCACGCCGCAGGCGCGCAAGAAAGAGATACGCTGCAGCGTCACCATCGGCGAAGGCGTCGTTTCCCACATCGCAGGCGATCCGATGCGTTTGCGCCAAGTGATGCTGAATCTGCTCGATAACGCTCTGAAGTTCACACCGTCGGGTGGTGCGATCTCCGTGCGGCTGGAGATGGGCACTTTGGGTGTCGCCCCCGACGACATCGACGGTGCGGTGTTGTTCTCGGGCCGCCAACCAGCGATTCGAATCGTCGTAGCGGATACCGGTCTGGGCATCGACGACACCGAGAAGCAGAAGATCTTCGATCCGTTCTACCAAGTCGATTCGGGAAGTACGCGTGAAGTCGGGGGCACGGGGCTTGGTCTCTCGATCGTCCGGCGCTTGGTGGACGCTCATCGCGGCACCGTGCGCGTGCAAGACAATCAACCCAGGGGAGCGGTGTTCGTGGTCGAGCTCCCGGTTGGCGCGGCGGGTGGCGGTTTCGTCTCCGACCCGCCTTGAGCTCGTGTGCAGGGCCCCAAGTCCAGGGCGGCATTTAGCTCGCAGCTGAAAGCGCGATTGCGGTTTAGTATCGCGCGATGTCGACGGCTGACGTTTTGGACGAAGCTCGGGCCATCGCGATTCTCGAGCGCGGATTGGCGTTGCCTGCATCGCGCTCGATCAGCGTGGGCATTGGCGACGACGCGGCCGTCCTCGAGTTGGCTCGGGGCTCCTATGTTTGGTCCGTGGATAGCAACGTCGAGGGCGTGCACTTCGATCTCGCTTGGTTGAGCCTCGAGCACGCTGCGGCGCGAGCTTACAGCGCGGCGCTCAGCGATCTGGCGGCGATGGGCGCAATGCCCGTTGCTGCCCTATGTGCGCTCAGCGTCCCGCGCGGCGTTTCGCGCGCCCAACTCGCGGCGGTTGCCCGCGGGCAGCGCCGCATTGCCAGCCTTCATGCGTGCCCGTTAATCGGTGGCAACTTGTGCCGGGCCGAGCGATTCGAGTTTCACACCACCGTGCTCGGTCGTGCAGCGCGTCCCCGTTTGCGCAGTGGGGCTACCCCTGGCGACGAAGTGTGGCTTGCGGCTCCCGTGGGGCTGGCCGCGATGGGGCTCGAGCTGCTGCAACGCAAGGCCGCAGGAGAGGCGGATAATGTTCCCAAATCCACGATGGCCCACTGCGTGCGCGCCTGGCGTGAGCCCCTCGCCCAAATCGAACGCGGATTGGAGTTGGGCAATCGGGCCACGTCGCTGATCGACATTTCCGACGGCTTGGCGAGCGAAGCTCGACACCTCGCCAAGGCGAGTGGCGTACGGTTGGTGCTGAGTGAACGCGCTTTGCGCGCCAACCTCGCTGAGCCCTTGGTGCGAGCGGCGCGGGCGCTGCACAAGGATCCGCTCGACTACTGCCTTCAGGGAGGCGAGGACTACGTGCTGTGCGCAACGGGGCGGCGCTCGAGAAGACCGAGCTGGGCGCTCACAATCGGGCGCGTCGAATCAGGCGCGGGAGCGTGGCTCGAAACTGAGGACGGCGAGCAACTGGCTTTGCAAGGGGGCTTCGATCACTTGACCTCAGGCCCCAAGACAGCGGCCGTTCGCCCTCGAGCGACGAATAGCCCGCGAGGTCGAGCCAATGGGCAGCGACCTCGCGTAGCGCGATGATTGCTAGGCCAGCTTACCGGCAAGCAGCTTACTGGCAGGCAGACGGCATCTTGGCGCCTTTGAGCAGGCCACCCAGGACACCCATGAATCCAGCACCGCTACCTGCAGCGTTCGCCGCGTCGCATGCGGCCGCGGCATTGAGCATGTGTCCGGCCGTCTCGGGCGGGGCACTCGCTGCGTTTTGACGGAGTGCCGCACAACACGCCCCCAAAGTGCCCTTGGCTTTGCCGCCGCCGCCGCCTTTTTTGACGGGCTTCTTGGCGGCACCCGCGTCTTCTTCTTCGGGCGCTTGCAGTACCAACGCGGTCGGCGTGGCTGCCGGCTTGGCTTGAGGCAATGGAGGAGGTGTCTCGTTGTTGTTCTGACAGCCCGACGATCCACTGATGACGAACAACGCACCCACCAAGATCTGTGACAAGGCGAGCGAGCGCGACGCGCGAGCTTCTGAACGACGGCGAATTGACGTGGCGATCTTCATGGCACCTCCGATTGCACGTTTACTAGAGCTCAATGCGAATTGCACGAGCGCAGCGCATCGAGCCGCCATTGGCTAACAGGCCGGGTCCAACGGTTGTGTTGTGCGGCGCTATGGCATAACGGCTCGTCGCTGCTTCGCTCAGCTGCACCCCATCGAGTTTCCGCAGTTCAGGCACTTGTAGCAAGCGCCGTTGCGCACGGTGATGTGTCCGCAGCCATCGCACACGGGCGCATCGCCCATCAGTTCTTCGAGCTGGGCTCCGAGGGCGCCATGTTCGAGGTTATCGCGAGCGGCCTTTGCACTACTCGCTTCGGCTTTGAGGGCTTTGGGTGAGGGCGGCGGCAGAGTTGGCGCAACGGCCTCGACCTTTTCGCTCAGCGCGTTCGACGTCGGATCGTCGATCGGAGCCTCGTCGGCTTCTTCCGGCTTCACCTGGGCGAAATCGTAGCGCTTGAGGTACTCGACGCCGAGCACACGGAACAAGTAGTCCACAATCGACGTCGCGAA
Source organism: Polyangiaceae bacterium (assembly GCA_036263015.1). Taxonomy (GTDB): domain Bacteria; phylum Myxococcota_A; class Polyangia; order Polyangiales; family Polyangiaceae; genus SZUA-265. The sequence goes on from DATAHU010000246.1 coordinate 35,106, forward strand.
CTTGATGTTGCTGTGACCCTGAACTGGCCCGTGCGGTTCGAAGCGGGTGAACGTGAATTGATCGACGTAGGTCTCGAGCGGCACGCCATATTGCAAGCCGACCGACACCGCCATCGCGAAGCAATTCATCAGCGAACGGAAGGCGGCGCCTTCTTTGTGCATGTCGACGAAGATCTCGCCGAGCGTGCCGTCTTCGTACTCGCCGGTCCGCAAGAACACCTTGTGACCCCCGACGCGCGCCTCTTGTGTGAATCCGTGGCGCTTCTCGGGTAAACGAATGCGGTGGCCCACTGGGCGTACCGCCGTGGCTGCAGCGCTGGCGACCGCGGCAAGTGGTGCCGCCGCTTCCGCCACTTTCTCCTCGGCCTCCTCGGCCTTGTCACCGCTCGAAGTGGACAACGGCTGCGAGGCCTTGCAACCGTCGCGGTATAGGGCGACTGCTTTGAGCCCCAAACGCCAGCCCTCTTCGTAGATCTTGCGCACGTCATCGACGGACGCCTCGTTGGGCAGGTTGACGGTCTTGCTGATCGCACCGGACAAGAAGGGTTGCGCTGCAGCCATCATGCGCACGTGAGACATTGCGGCAAGATAACGCTTGCCCGTCTTACCGCAGCGGTTGGCGCAGTCGAATACCGCGTAGTGCTCCTGTCGCAGGTACGGTGCGCCCTCGATCGTCATGCGACCGACGATGTGATCGTTGGCCTCGTCGATCTGCGCGCGGTTGAAGCCCAAGTGCCCGAGCAGGTTGAAGCCCGGTTGGCCCATCTTCTGAGCGTCGATGCCGAGGCGCGCGTACGTCTCTTTGCCGACGACCCAGGGCGCGAAAGCGAGCGAGAGTTCGAAAACGCCGGGCAGGGCAGTTTCGATCTTCTCCAAATCCGCAGCGTTGAAGCCCAGCTTGCCGAGGCTCGCGCGATTGATGTGGGGCGCGCCGAGCAAGGTGTTGGTGCCCGAGACGTAGGCCACGATCTCTTGCACCTGTGCTTCTGCGTAGCCCAACTTGCGCAGCGCTTGAGGCACCGATTGATTGACGATCTTGAAGTAGCCTCCGCCAGCGAGCTTCTTGAATTTGACGAGCGCAAAGTCGGGCTCGATGCCCGTCGTGTCGCAGTCCATCAAGAGACCGATGGTGCCCGTGGGCGCCAGCACCGTGGCTTGGGCGTTACGGAAGCCGTGCTGTTCCCCGAACGAAACGACGTCGTTCCACTCTTCGATCGCAGCGCGCCACAAACTCTCCGGGCACTCGTCACGGTTGATCGCGTAAGCCGCTTCTTGATGACGACGCATCACACGCAACATCGGCTCGCGGTTGGCAGCATAGCCAGCAAACGGTTGTTTACTCTTGGCCATTAACGCCGAGGTGCGGTAAGCGCGCCCGCACAAGATGGCAGTCAGGGCGCCCGCGACCGCGCGACCCTGATCGGAGTCGTAGGGGATGCCGAGCACCATCAAGAGCGTGCCCAAGTTGGCGTAACCGAGGCCCAGTGGGCGATAGTCGTGCGAGTTCTTCGCAATTCCGCGGGTCGGATAGCTCGAAAGGTCGACCAAGATTTCTTGTGCAATGAAGAACAACTCGGACGCGTGCCGATAACCTTCGACGTCGAATTGGCCGTCGTCGTCCAAGAACTTCGTCAGATTCAGCGACGCCAAGTTGCAGGCCGAGTCATCCAGGAACATGTACTCGGAGCAGGGATTGGAGGCATTGATGCGCGCGGTGTTCGGGCAAGTGTGCCAAGCGTTGATCGTCGAGTCGTATTGAACACCGGGATCAGCGCAGCCCCAGGCCGCCTCGGCGACCTTGGTCCACAGATCGGCTGCATCGTACGTATCGACTACGGCACCCGTGGTGCGTGCGCGAGTTTGCCATTGGCCGCCGCCCAGCGCAGCGCGCATGAAGTCGTCCGTGACGCGAATCGAGTTGTTCGAGTTCTGACCGCTGACGGTCTTGTACGCTTCACCGTTGAAGTCGCTCTCGAAGCCCATCGCGATCAGGGCTTGCGCCTTCTTCTCTTCGCGCACCTTCCATTCGATGAAGTCCTCGATCTCGGGATGATCCATATCGAGACAAACCATCTTCGCAGCGCGTCGTGTCGTCCCGCCGCTCTTGGTGGAGCCAGCTGCTCGATCGAAGACTTCGAGGAAGCTCATCAAGCCACTCGACGTGCCTCCGCCGGACAGCTTCTCTTGCTTGCCGCGGATTGAGCTGAAGTTGCTGCCGGTGCCCGAGCCGTACTTGAACAGCCTGGCTTCGCTCTTCATCAGGTCATAGATGCCCATCAGGTCATCACTGACGGCCTGGATGAAGCACGCCGAACATTGAGGGCGATCGTAGGCGCGTGCCGTCTCTCCGACGTCCTGGGTCTCGAAATTCCACGCCCAGTTTCCGCCGCTGCCCTCGATTTGATACTCGTGATACAGGCCGCAGTTGAACCACACGGGCGAATTGAAGGCGCCGTACTGGTTGATCATCAGAAACGTGAGTTCGGCTTCGAAGGCCTCGGCATCTGCCTCGGTCGCGAAATATCCGCCAAATTCTTCGCCCGCCTTGCGAATCGTATGGGCGATCCGGTGAACGACCTGGCGCGCGCTGGTCTCGCCGCGCGTAGCATCGCCGTACAGACCAGCCTTACGAAAGTACTTGGAGACGATGATGTCCGTGGCGAGTTGCGACCACTGCTCGGGGACCTCGAGTCCCTCCATCTTGAACACGACCGAGCCGTCGGGGTTCGTGATCACGCTGGTGCGCTTCTCCCAGACGGTCTCATCGAAGGGAGACACAGCGGGGCGGGTATACAGGCGCTCGATGGGCATGCCGGCGTTCAGCTCGTCTGCTTGAGGCGCTGTCGAACTGGCGCGGGCCCCGGTCTGGGGTCGATTCGTGCGCCTGCGGTTATCGGAAGAGCTGCGGCTTTCCACTGGGTTGGCTCCCTGGTTGGACGGACGCTGAGTCGAAGTACTCGCTTGTCGTGTCCCGGATGGCGCGGGTGCTTCGCCACCAGCCGCGCTGAACTCGATGCCACGCTGATCCCTAGTTCCCAACGACGATTGTGCCATCCGATTTCGCTCCCGTTGCTTCAGGAAATGTTCACTTGTTTGGACACCCCGCGCGAGCATCGCGCTGGGGGCGAGTTGATCCGTAGTCGCGCTGCCCCGTCATTCCGGAGGCACTTCGACCTGGGGCGAAGTGCGCAGCTTCTGCGTTTGACGCACCGCACAGGTGCTCACCGCTGATGACGCCCGGCTCCCGGGACGCTTTACGCGTGCGCAGTGCCGGCTGTTCACTGCGCGGAGTGACACGAGGGATGCAGGTGAGCAGTGCGAGCAGCATCGGAGCCGGTTTGCGCGCCTGGAGAAAGCGGCAGGTCGGCAGCTGTACCCCAATTTGTTGGGGTCGGGCAAGTCAAAACCCCAATCAGTTGGGCTACATGTGGGTGCGTATGGTTACCGAACAAAACCCCAGTAGTTTCCCACAACTTCCTCCAGGGCTGAACGCAGGATGCCCTGAAAATACACCCAGGCTATCCACAAGATGTTCATGGACGTGGCGCTGCCGAACCGTGACTCTGGAAATCGCTCTGGAAATCACAGACATGTAGGCAGATGCCCGCATGCCCGTGCTCTCGCTTTGCGTAGCCAAACGCCGGGGGCTCACCCATCTCGCAGAAGGGTAAGGCGGGAGCCTAGGGGGCGAGGGGCGTCACGCTGGCTTCGCCTGCTGTAGGGCAAGGGGTCAATGTTCGGCAGCTGCCGCACCAAAGGTTATCCCCATCACGCCTTAGTGTGTGATGCAGGATAACGCAGCTAGCACTGGGTTAACATGGCCCGTGCTGCTTCAACCCAACCCCCGCCTAGAACGTCAAGCGTGCAGCGGCTCCGGCACCATGCGCTGAAGCGTAGGGCGTGACCCAGAGTCCGTTGCGTGCGCTCGGATGCTCTTCTTCCGAATCGTCGGTGGAGAGCAGGACAGCGCCTGTGATGCCGAGGGTAATCGCAACGCCCCACGCCATGTCCGCGATCAGCGCGTTGCGCTCTACGTCGTCCGCGGTGGCGGCAGTGGGCTTGGCATCGAAGTCGTCTTTGGCTTTGAGCGCTTGAATTCCAAACACCGTCCCGAGGCCGGCAGCGACGCCCGCGACGCCGAGCGTGACGTAGGCGGGGACCTTCGAGCGGGGTTCTGCCGCTTCCGTGTTGGAATCTTGCGTGCGAGCAACAGACTTGGGCGCCGCTTGCAGCTGCACCGTTTGCTCCATCGATTGCGCGGCCTTGACGTCGATCGCGGTGTCGATCGCCGTGTAACCATCGCGCGAGACCTGCAGCTTGTGATTGCCCGCAGTCAGCTTCAACACGAAGGGAGGCGCGCCAGCCTGCAACGCTCCGTCAACGACGACCTGCGAATCCGACGGTGTCACCGCGAGCAATAAGGTCGCCGGTATCTTGTTCAATAACTGCAGCCGTTGGTTGGCCGCAGCTCGCAAGTTGGCGGGCAGTTGATCGATGTCGGGATTGCCGAACAGTTGTGAATAGGCGACCACCGCGTCTGCCGCCCGACCCTGAAGATCAATCGACATGGCGCGCCAATACTCGGCAAGGGCGGAGGGTTGCTGCTTGTCGGCGCGCTCGAAGAGCTGCTCCGCCGTCACGTAGTCTCCCGCTCGATAAGCGTCTTGGCCCTGCGTCATCAACGCCGTCGAATCTGGGGCTGGTGCAACTGCGGACGGACTGCCGGGCTCTGGCACGGAGGCCGCCGGGGCAGTCGCGGTCGCCCCAGCGCTCGGGTCGACTGGCGCCGCAGCGGTGGGCGCTGCGCTCGGAGCCGTACTGCTCGCCGCAGGCGGGCTCTTCGCAGGCGGTTTTGTAGTTCCAGAATCAGCACTTGCAGATACGCTGTGCAAAGCTAGAGCAATCGCGATGGAGATGGGGCCCCAATGTCTAGAGGCGGTGAAACCAGTGTTGTTCGGACGCTGCATGCTGATCTGCTCCAAGTGCCTTGTCCCGCGGCTCGACTGGACTCCCGATTCCGGGTCCCCGGGCTCGCGCGGCGAACGATATCACAATCGCCATTGTGAAAGGGAAGGCCGCCAACGCTTCCATTTCAAATCTCTCGACTTACGAGCGCACCTCCATCGCCTTGGAGTTGGCAGTTTGCGACCCACAATGGCAGCCTGTCGACCGAGCCCGTCTAGCAAACCGAAGACGAGCCCGGCGGATCGAGCCAGCGATGGGTTCTGACCATTCCAATGATTCAGGCTTTTCAGCCACTGAAAGCGCGCGGGTACCCCATTCCATCGAAGGGCTCCCGCGAGGGACGCTTCCTCCGCCGGACTGGACGGCTCCGAGTTCAGTCTCGTCGATTGCGCTCGAGCGTCTGAACGCTCAACGTCCTGTTCCCCGACGCACGGGCAGTCGCGCCGAGGTGGCCACCATCCGCGCCCAGCTGGCTCAAGCGCGCTCGCGCTCGGACGTCGAATCCGAACGCACGCTGTCAGCGAAGCTGGCTCGGCTCTTGGTGCGACGCGGTGCGGCACTCGGCGAGGCAACGAAGCTTGCACGCCGCAGCTTGCTGATGGGCGAGGATCCCGAACTGCGTGAAGAGCTGTCATCGTGGTTTGCCAGCATCGGTGAGCTGCCGCTCGCTGCAGGCACGCTGGAGGCGCTGACCGAGCGCAAGCATGGAGCCGAGTCGACGGCCGCGCTGTGGCTGCGGATCGCGGTCCTGCGAGCGCGGGCTTCAGATTCAAAAGGCGCGACGCAAGCGCTGCGCGCAGCGTTCGAAGCCGACCCTGCCGACCCGCTGCCACTCGAACTATTGGCGACGCTCAGAGGTTGGGCTCCCGATCACGTAGCAGCCGGACGTGCCGCGCAGGCGCTGCTCGAGGCGGCCCGTCGACGCAAAGCGCGGGGCCAAAATCGCGCAGCGTTCGAGGATTTGCTGAAAGCCATCGAGGCGGATCCTGCCTCGGCGCTGGCCTCCGAGCGTTTGGGCCAGCACTTGTCGGATGCAGGAAACGCGCATGCAGCCGATGAAATTTGGCGCGGTGCGGTCAGCCAAGTTGCCGCGCCTGCTGAACTGACCAATCGTCGCGTTCTCGAGGCGCTCGGCGCGTCGGAACCGGCGCTTGCGCTCGGCGCGACGCTCGACGTTGGCGCTGATACCCGGCTCGATCCCGATCCGTTGTGGACGGCTGCGTCGATCGTGGACGGTGGAGCAGGGCAAGTCCCTGTCCCCAATTTCGACGGTTTGCTGTCGCCCCTGGGACTGTTGAACTGGCTGGCAGCTCGGCTGATTTGGTTGGGGGATTCGCAGCAGGGTGAAGCGCGGGCGCGAAGTTTGGTCGCGGCCGCCAAACTAGTGGCCGAAGGTTCACCCCATCAAGCGGGCTGGCTCTTGGCCGAGGCGCTCGAAGCGGATCCGGATTCCGACGAAGTCGAGCGCGCGCTGCTGTGGTTGGCGCCCATCGCGGGACGCTGGGTAGAAGAAGCGCTGATGCGCGTCGTGCGAAGCCGCGAGCCGAGCACGGACTCGCGGCACGCGCTTTTGCTCGTGCGCCTCGCGACCGAGGGACACGTTAGCCCGAGCGTTGGACTGTGGGCCATCACGCGACTCGAGCAAGCCGGGCCACTGCACGGCGACCTGGTTCAGCACAAAGCGGCGTTCGAACTCGGAAGACGCAAATCGGGATTGTGGCAGGGCGGCCAGTGGAGCCGCTCGTCGTTGGCTGAATTGCGTCTAGTCGTGCAAGGACTGGCGGAGCAACCCGAGCAAGGCGGGGCATACGCCGAAGCATTGCTCGAGTCTTTTCGGCGTGAACCCGAGAGGGAAACAGTGCTCCACGACTTGGAGCGCGCCCTGTGGCGTCTGGGGCGTTTCGACGAACTCGAACGGCTGTGGCAGTCCGTGGTGGATCGCGAAGAACCTCTGGCGGGCGCTGTGCTCGGGCTGTTGCGTTTGTATTTTCGACACGGTGCCACCGACAAAGCGCTGTCGCTCGTAGAGCAACGCCCGGAGCGCTTTGCGCCGTTGGATGCTGCAGCTCTCAGCGCTCTGGCTTCAATCGCGGGCCGCCCCGAGCAACGCGCGGCGGGCCTGGCGCTCATGGCCGAGCACTCACCCGATGCGGTGCGCGCAGTCCTATACAGTGTCTCGTCGAGTTTGAACTACGACAACGGACGCAAGGACGTTGCATTCCGTCTGGCAGAGCTGGCTTGCCACGCCAATCCGCGTTCGGCGCGGGCGGTCGTTTGTTGTGCGGAAGCGGCTCGTGAACAACACGCGCGTGTCGCTGCCCTGGCGTTCGAGCGCGCCTGTGAAATGGTGGTACCCCGTGCCCGCTATTGCCGCGAATTGGTGTTTCTCGCGGAACGCGCGAAGGACGTCGACAAGGCGCGCCGTTGGGCTCAGCGCTGGCTCAGCTTGACGCCGCTCGATACAGAAGCCGGCCGCATCTTGCTCGAGCAATGGGAGCGCTCGACCGACGCCAAGTTGCTAGCCAAGGGCCTCGATTGGTGGCTCGGGCAACCGCGACCGCGTGGCATCTTGGCGGCGGAGTTCGGCCGCGGTGTTCAACGTCTGGTGGCGCTCGACCCTGCGCGAGCCCGGCTCTTGGCTCAGCGCGTGCTCGGGGCTTATGGCGTGCTCGAGCCGTCGTTGTACCGCGCGTTGCTCGACGTGGCGCGAACGCTCGAGGAGCCAGCCCTCGAGGTCGCGATCTTCGAGCGTGCGTTGGTGGCCGATCCCGAACAAGATCCAGTCGCGCTGTTGCTCAAGATTGCCGATCGACATTCGAACTCGGGCGACGGAGACGCGGCTTGCGACGCACTCGAGCGCGCGCTCGAGTACGGCGCGCCGAGCGAGGAGATCGCTGTTCGCCTGCAGCGTGTACCGGTGCTGCGCACGAGCGATGGGGAAATCGCGCGGCTGCGTTGCCGGGCCGAGTGCTCGGCGCGGGCCGGCGACAAGACTGCAGCAGCCGATGCTTTTCGACATCTGGGAGCAGCGTACTGGGACCTGGCGGGCGATCGCGTCCAGGCGATCGCTGCTTGGGAGCGCGCCGCGGACCTCGAACCTGGAATCGGTGACGATAACCTGGCGCAGGACGTGGTCGCTTTTTGCGGCTACACGGACATGGTCCCGACCTTGCGCGCACTGGCGGGCAAACGGCCCCCAGGGCGCGCCGCAGGGTTGTTGCTTGCGGGCGCTGGGGTCGCGTTGCGGGACGGCTACAACCTCGAAGCCGCGACGCTCGCCGAGGCGGTGATCGAAATCAGCCCCGAGCAGACGGAGGCCTTGGCGGTACTCGAGAAGGCAGTTCCGGAGCACGAAACGGAAACGCTCGAGCGCGCTTATGCAGCTGTCGCAAGTGCGGCGCTGGGCGTGTTCGGATTGCGCGCGCTGCACTATCGCGCGGCGCGACAACTCGAGCGACGTCGCCAACACGCGTTGGCGTTGGAACATGCGGTTCATGCGTTCGAAGCTGTGCCCGCCCAAGGCGTTGCGTACGCCCTGATGCTGCGTTTGGCTTCGACCGTCGGAGACGAATCGAAGCCCACCCGCGCCATCGGTCGAGTGGCGGAGAATGCAGCGACTCCAAAAGAGCGTACGCATTGGCTCGAGGTCGCTGCGCGCACGGCGGGACCGGGCGTCGACGGGGTGAGGCTCAGAGTCGAGGTGCTGTTGCGTTCGATCACGCTGCAGCCCACGGCCGATCAAATCGAGCGCTTGGGTGCTGCTTTGGGCACGATCCTCGAGGAGGACCCGGGGTCGCACGAGCACTGGGATCGCGAGTTCGACAACGCTTCGCGCGCTTTGCTGCGCAGTCTGGATGATCCCGAGGACGTTGCGACGGCGTTGGCCACCGCACGCGTGGCAGCCGAGCGATTCGGCAATGCCATGGTGACCGCGTCGGCAATCGAGCGCGCGATTCAGCTCGCGGCAAACGCCGCAGAGTTTGCGACGCTGGGCGAGAGCAAGGACGCGTTGCTCGGCAAAGCTGCCGCAGCGCGGCGGGTCGTGGACGCCGTGATCGGCGCGCTCAACCAGGGCCGCGAATGCGCTCAGAGTCTGCTCACGCTGGCAGTCGAATTGGCCGAGCAACACAGTGCCAGCTGCGTGCGCCAGTTGGAGGTCGCCCGGGCGTTGTCCGAACCCATCAATCCGGCGTGGGTCGAGCGCGCGCAGAAGCTTGCCGTCGGCGATCCGACGTTGCTGGCACGCTTGGGACAGGCTTTGCCGCGCGCGGAGCGGGTGCGCCGCTTGTGGCTTCGCATCGCCGAGCTCCAGGAAGCGGAACCCGCGCGCGCGATCGACGTGTTGGAACAACATCGCGACGTGGCCTGGCTCGATGCCAGTGAACGCGAGGAGCTCCTCGAACGGCTGGCGGAGCTCTACCGACGCACGGAGCGTTTCGAAGAGCTCGAAGCGCTGTTGATGCGTTGGGTCGACAGCGGCAAGGGCTCCGAAAGCTTGCGCAGAACGCGCGCGCTCGAGCTGTGCCGGTTGCTTGCGCGTCGCTCGCTGCATGCGGCGGCCTTGGACGTGCTCAGTCTAGTCGGTCAGTGGGGGCCGCTGGGCCACGAAGAGATCGAGCTGGGCGTCGAAATCGCTCGCACGAGTGGCGACCGTGAACGCGAGTTGTCCTTCCTCGAGGCCCAGCAATCGCGCGCAGTAACCTCGGACGCACAGCGTGAGCTGCTGGTTCGGTTGTGGCAGTTGCACGACGAATTGGGGCACGCAGGCGCGGCGGCCGCTGCGGCGGAGCGTTTGTTGGAGCTCGACCCAAACTATTCTGAAGCGCGCAGCTACCTATTGCTGGAAGCAGAGCGGCAGCAAGACTACCCCCAGCTCGTTCGCTGGTTGGAAGATCGCATCAGCAAGGAAGGGGGCTCGGTCGAGCTCTACCTGCAACTGAGCGAGGTTCTTGCCCGCGCCATGGCCGAGCCCGAGCGCGCGGCGCTGGTCTTGGATAGTGCACTGGCGCAGTTTCCCGAATCGGTGGCGCTGTTACAGCGCGCCGCCGAGGTTGAGCACACGCGGGACGAATTCGAGCGCTCGGCGGCGTTGCTGGAGCGCGCCGCGCGGGTGGTCACCGATCCCGTCCAACAAGCGCTCTTGGTCGAGCACGCGGCACGCACGCTGATTGAAGGCCGCAATCCGGCCGCAGCGCGCGTTCTGCTCGCTGCCAACTCTGGCTCGCCCGCTGCGTCGGGGTTGTTGCGGCTCGACATCGACTTGGCTCGCGCCGAGGGCGACGACGAACAGCTCGCATTGGCGCTGGAACGACTCGCCGCGAACGAGGGGTGCAAAGCGGACGAGCGCGCGCGCGCGTTGTGTGAGAGCGCCGAATTGGCATTGCAAGCTTCCGCTCCCAACTTGGCTCGTGAACGCGCGCAGCGTGCTGCCGCGCTTGCCCCACGCAGCGCATCGGCGCAGTTGTTGGCTCGACGTTTGGAGTACCTCGACCGCGGCGCCGGCACGTCGGCGGACGCGCTGGCCACGATCACGGCGCTCAGAGGATTGGGGGATCTCGCTGAGCCCGAACTGGCCGCCCTCAAGAGCTTCCTTTTGGCCGAAGCATTGGATCGCCGTGTCGGGCTGGGTGCAGGTGAACGAGAGCTTGCCAGTTGCGCCAACCGTCACGGGCGTCACGCACTGATCGCGCTAGGACAAGCGCTGCGCTTGGCTGAAGCGGGTCAGGCCGACGAGGCACTGACGGCGTTCGAGCAGGCGCTTGCGGAACCAGAGCGCGTCGCGTGGGTGAGGCCGCTGACCGACGTCGGCGAAGAGGTGCGCAAACTGATCGGGACGCTAGAGCAGCCTGAGCTCAGAGCCCGCTGGCAATCGCGCCTCGAATCGCTGTTGAGCCAATGGGTAGCTCCGCTCAGTGCACGCGTCAGTTCGATCGTGCAAGAGCCGGCCCTGGCCAAGACCTGGGGCTCCGCCACCGCCGCAGAAGATCACGAAGAAGAGCACGCCACGCGCCCCGCATCGACGCCGGGAACCCAGAGCGAGGCCGAAGTCCCACCCGAGTCATCCGCGCCAAGGGAAGTCAGCGGCGGCACTCCAGTGCCCCGCGCCGACCAATACGCCGACGAGCAAGTCGCCGACGAGGCGAACGAACCGATCTTGCCGTTGATAACGATCGTCAGTCAGCCGCCATTGGTCCAGATTGACACGCGGCCCGTCACACGTGAATCTGGCGCATCTAAGTTCGACGTCAGCGAAGCCCGAGCTGTGGCGAACGAGACTGCATCGCCAGTGCACGCCGGTCGCGCCGAACAAACGTTGCCCCCCGACGCCAGCGCTGCAGCACAGCCGTCCGAGCTCACCTCGGCAGATGCGGCAACCGAGGCCGAAGTCGCGCAGCGCAGGCCACCGCCGAAGCCGGGCCGAGCCGCGGAGCTCCCGATGGCTCGCCCGCGCGCCCGAATGTCGACCGACCCAGGGCTCGGCAGTGCGACGCCCGAAAGCTTTCCCAGTACGCCCGCTGTGGCCGAGTCGGGTCCCGTAGCTGCCGCTAGGGCCCCTGAGAACCCTGCGCCGAGACTTCAACAGCCGTTGAGTCTCGAATCGGTGGTCGGAAATGAAGAAGAGTTGATGGCAGGGTTGCGTGCCGGCTCCGTGGTCGCAGGTGAACGCCTGCTGATGACGTTGCTCGGCCCCGAACGGGCTCACGATCGCGTCAACGTGTGCCGGCAGATCGTGGCGCTCAAACCCGGTGACGCGACGGTGCTGACGCGGCTGCTCCACGCCGTGGTTGCCGACAATGACGCCGTCTATGCGGCAGCTCTTCGGCACGCGCTCTTGGTTTTCAGCGATGCCGGTCGCGCGCCCGCGGCGCCCCCGCTGGCCCAGCAAGCGATGCAACCCGACGCGGTCTTGAGTTTGCTGTGCGGTCCGAGTGAACCCGCGCTCGAGGTGCTCTCTGCGCTTTGGCAAGCGGTTCCGCATTTGTTCCGGGACCCGGGTGAGCCGCCGCCCGACAGCTCACGGTTGGGTGCCGAGAGTCTGACGCCACTAGGACAACTGAATACGACCCTGTGCCGCTTGATGGGGATCTCGCGTGTGCACGTCTACCACCGACCAGGTCCTCGCCCGGTGCAACTGCGGCTGGTTTTGGATCAGCCCATTCGTTTGATCGTCACGGGTCCGGACTTGGCAGATGCGCCGGAGTTCCGCTTCCACTTTGCGAGCATGTTGCTCGCTTCGCGGCCGGAGTATGCCCTGTTGTATGGTTTGTCCGAAGGCGACGTGCGCGACCTGCTCGACGCGGTGCTGGCCGCGTTCGGTCCGCCGGGACGGGTGAGGCGGCCGGCCCCCGAGGTGCTCGCCTACGCCGAGAGGCTCTGGGAGACCGTGCCCCCACGCGTGCAACGGCGCTTGCGTGAGCTCACGGTCAAACCCGAAGTCATCGATTACCAGACCGCGTTTGCCGCGACGAATACCGCGTTGTGGCGCGCAGGCCTGTTCGCGTCCGGTGAGCTCGGGGTCAGTGTTGCTCAGGTTTGCGCCCAGGAGCAGATCGACGTTTCGGCGATCCGCAATCCGAGCGGTCTACGGGCGCTGTGCGAAGCCAATCCGCGTTTGGCGGCTGTGATTCGCTTCGCCACCAGTGTGGAGTATGCTGAGGCCCGTTGGCGCCCGCTGCGCAGCATGTCGAGCTCCAATCAACGCAGCGCCAAGCCATGAGCCCCCAGACCACGAGCCCCCGATGGGTTCCAAGAGCGCCATCCGTTTGCTTCAGCTGGCTGGAGTGTCTGAGCGCCGCTCTACTATCGACTGCGTGTCTCGACGAGCCGCCCGAGTATCAAGCCGCAGTGCAAATTCCGCCGATCGTCAACTTTTCACAGGTAGTCCCTTCGCCCTCGGTGGTCAAACAGCTGATGACGGGACAAGACAGCCTGCACATCGAGGTTCCATTTCGCTCCGAGGATTTGGACGAAGAAGTATTGGCAGTGCTCCTGCTCGATGTCGTGCCGGGCCAGTTGCCCCAGGTGATCGGCGACCAACCCATCGCGCCTTCGACATTCGCCGACATCTCCCGCACGTTCACGGCGGACGTGACCGATTTCGGTGCTCCTGGCTGTCACACCCTGACGGCGATGTTAACCCACGCCAGCAATGCTAGCGCGTTTCGCTTCGAGGTGATCGATGAGAGTTTGGCCACGCGCGTGATGTGGACGTTGGCCGTGCACGAGGCTCCCGGGGACATATCGCTCGGAGAGTGTCCAACGCAGGGGCAGCAATGAACTCGTTTCGCGCCGCGTTGGTTTGCGGGGCGTTTGCTTGTTCGGGCTGCTTGGAGATCGAAGCGCCAGCGTTTCGCGGTGATCCTTTGGTGTTGCCCTCGTGCGCGAGTGACGCCGAATGTGGCAGTGACCACTGTGACCTGGACGTGGGCTTGTGCGTAGCTCGGCGCGGTCGCTTTCCTGGACTGTTACTCGATGTGGTGCCCGAAGCGGTGGACACTGGCTTCGGTGGTTTTCACCTGCAGCAAGGACTCGCCCAGATTCAGCGCGACGCGCTCGACCCCGCCAAGCTCGTGCTCGACCAACCGCCTAGTGTTTCTGGTCGGGTTGGGATTGCTCTGGATCCGGCGTGCACCGAATACCCGAGCGTGCGCATTACTTTCGTGCCGCGCTTGGCCCGCCTGGGCCTCGACGTCGGGACGTTTTCGACGATCAGTGATCGTAACATTCCAGATACCAGTTCAATCCCACAGACCACGTACGCCTTCAGCGCGATTCCACAGGGTATCTACGACGTATATTGGGCCGACGCGGGCAAAGTGCCGCTCATCAGTGCCGCGTGCGTGGTCGTACCTCAGGTCTTCAGGGGCATCGAGATCAACGGTCCCAGCGATATTCCCCTGCTACAAGAGTTGACCGATACGCGTTCGCTTCAAGTACTGATCCCGTTCAACGACGAGCTCGAAGGCTGGACGGTCGATGTCGTTCACTCGGTGACCCACGAAGTCTTGTCGACGCGCAGAGTGATCAGCGCCCAGGACATTCAAGACGTTCCCGGCGCTACCGATGGCCGGCGCCAGTTTGCGCTGGATCTGAAGCTGTCCAAGGTGCTCGGACCTCGCCCCGATTACGTCGCGGTCAACGATGCCATGTTGCTGCGCCTGGTGCCGCCAGCTGCTCAAGTTCGTCCGACCATGGGGTTCTCGTTGTTCGCATTGGAGGCGGTTACCCCGAATGTCGCTCAGCTGGCAGCCTTCAGCCCGTTCGGCGATTTGGTCGAGTTTCAAGCCTGGGTGTGGGCCACGGAAAAGGATCAGATCCCCGTGCCGGGGCGAGTCGAGTTCGAAGCACTCGAACTCACCAATGCTCAAGGCTCAGCGCGCCTCGAGCTGCGACGCTCGGTTCCCATTCAACCCTCGGGATTGATTTCCGTGTCCTTGCTGCCCGGGCTCTACCGCGCACGGGTTCACCCCTCGACGCCTAGGTATGCCACGTTCGAAACCAACATCAGAATTTGGGAGCGTGGCGCCGTCGACACGTCCATCGTCCAAGGGGGCCGCGTCTATACGCCTCCGAATGGCGGCGAAATAACGGGACAGGTTCGCCTCCCTTATCCCGACGTTGGCCGAGCCAATCTGATGATTCAAGCCTCGGGGCTGCCGGCGAGCGATGAACCGGCCACTTTCCTACCGCGCTCGTTTTCTGCGCTGACCGGGCCTGACGGTCGTTTTCACCTGACTAACTTGGATTGTGGTGAGTGCACCAGCGATCGCCCCGTGGGCTTCACTGTCGTAGCAAAGCCCCCTGCCGCGTTGGGGTTGCCCTGGGCCATCAAGTCCCCAACCTCGGTCAGAGGTACCTCGACGCTCGACTTCGAGGTTACCTTTCCACAGATACATTTCGGCTTGCTCTCGTTTCGCAAGCGCAACGGCAATCAAGGCGCCTTTCCGGGTGTGCTGATTCGGGCCCTGGCTCTGGTCGATAAGGATGGCCGGGTGCTGCCCCCGGATGCCCCATTGTGCTTCGAGCGGACAGCCGAGACACAAGCCGTGCCATGTGTGTCAGGAGTGCTCGAGGTCGCACAGGCGCGCTCAGCTGACGACGGTCGCTTTCGGCTCATGATTCCCGCGGATCTGCTCGAGTTTGGCCGATAGGCGGGCATGCTTGTCGGGTGAGGGGAGAGCGGCACAGAAAAATAGTTCCAACGCTGGAAAAGAGCGCTACGATACTCGGCGTGAAGCGCTCACCTCGACCCCAGCCCGACACAGATTTGTCGGGCGCGTTGCATGAAGTCTCCAACGCGTTGACGGTGGTGCTGGGTTGGGTGAACGAGGCGCGAGCGAAAGCTCCAGCCGGTCCGGTGCGAGATGCACTGGAGATCGCGTACACGCACGCACAGCGCGGCTACTCCGTTGCTCGGGGGGCCATCGCCGCGGGCGCATCGGCTGCGTTAACCTCGAGCGCTGCCAAGTGGAAGAAGCCGCAGCCAGATGAGCGTGGCCCGGCGCGCAGCGCAGCCGTCGTAGCCAACGAAGCGATTCAAGCGGTTGCGCCTCAAGCCGAAGTGCGTGGTGTGAGCTTGGTCGCGACGGGCAACGACGTCGAACAAGCCATCGAGGCTTCTGATGCGGTGCTGCAGATTTTGGTCAACCTGCTGCTCAACGCCGTGGCGTTCACTCCCAACGGTGGGCAAGTCTCGCTCTCCATCAGCAGTCAGGGTAACTCGGTGGCATTCCGCGTTGCCGACGACGGTCCTGGCGTGCCGCTCGAGCACCATCGAGATCTTTTCGAACGCCGCAAATCGATGCGCCCCGGGGGTGCGGGCATAGGATTATCGCACTCGCATGCACTGGCAGCGCGTCACGGCGGACGCCTGCAGTTGTTACCGAGCGCAAAGGGAGCACGCTTCGAGTTGAGCTGGCCTGCAAGTGACGCTCCGTCGCGCACCGTGCAGAGCGTTTCGCTGGCGGCCTTGAACGGTCGGCGTGTGCTCGTGCTCGAGGATGATCTGGCGGTCCTGACGATGGTGCAGATGGGGCTTTCGGCTCGCGGCGTCGAGGTTCTATCCGCATGCAGCATCGAGGAGCTGCGTGAGGTCTTGGAACGCGGCATCCCATTCGATGCGGCCTTCATCGATCTTTCGCCGATACAAGCGGATCCGGGGGGCGCCGTCCAATTGTTGAAGCGAGGCAACGCGGAGCTACCGGTGATCCTGATCAGCGGAAGCGCGACCGGGATCAGCGACGAGTTACCGTTGGCTGGTTGGGTTCAGAAGCCGTTCGAAGTCGGTGAACTCTGTCGCGCCTTGGCTGACGCTATCGGCTCTTCAGCGCAAGACCTCGAGAAGGCCGTTTGAATACGCTGTTCAATCGGCGTGGCCCCCGGCCCGGCGTACGTATCGGCTAAACGGTTTGCACGCGATTGAGCGTGTTGGAGCTTGACTTACTAGCTGCAGAGCATAGCGTGTCGGCCCCCGTGACCGGGTAGGAAAGCACGAAGACGTGCCCATGCGAAGATGGCGGAATGGCAGACGCGCCAGCTTGAGGTGCTGGTGGGGTAACTCCCGTGGAGGTTCGAGTCCTCTTCTTCGCACGAACAACCGAGAGCCGGCCTTGATGATGGCCGGCGGGGGCCGCAAGGCGCCGTAGCTCGGGCCGAGGCAGGCGCACAGTAGGTAAGAGACATGAGTGGGCATTCCAAATGGGCCACCATCAAGCGCAAGAAGGGCGCTATCGACGCAGCGAGGGGTAAGCTCTTCACCAAGCTGATCCGCGAGGTGGTGATTGCTGCGCGTGGCGGAGGCGGTGATCCCTCGGGTAACCCCCGCTTGCGCAAAGCCATCCAGGACGCGCGCTCGAACCAAATGACCAACGATACGATCCAGCGCGCCATCAAGCGTGGCACTGGAGAGATCGAGGGCGTCTCCTACGACGAGGTGTTGTACGAGGGCACTGGACCGGGCGGGACGTTGTTTCTGGTCGAGGGCACGACGGACAACCGCAATCGCAGTGCTGCGGAGTTGCGCAAGATCTTCGACCGCCACGCCGGGGCGCTGGCGGGCAGCGGTTCAGCGAGCTGGGCGTTCACTCGTCGCGGTGTGATCGAACTCGCCAAAGAAGTGTCCGAGGATCGCATCATGGAGACTGCGGTCGACGCCGGCGCTGACGACTACGAAGACACCGGTGACGTGTGGCTGGTTTACACCACTGTCGAGGACTTCGCGCGCATCATCGGCGTGCTCGAAGCGGCCGGCATCACGCCGAAGAACACCCGCTTGGCGTACATCCCCAACGCCAAGAAAGAGGTGCGTGGCCGGGACGCCGAAGTCTGCCTGAACTTGGTCGACGCGCTCGACGAGCATGATGACGTAGCGACCGTGTACGCCGACTTCGACATCCCCGATGACGAGATGACGCGGATCTCGGAACAGGGCTGAGTTTTTGCGGCGACTGGCTGCGAAACGGGCTTCTTCCCGGCTAGACTCGCCTGGCTCACCCGAGCACAGACAACGGCGATGCCAGGAAATAGCTGAATACTACGTGTGATAGGATAACTGGCCAGAGCCGGCCCAAGAACGTCGCGACGAACGCCCAAATCAGGCCGGCGCCCAGGCTCGCGAACACGAGCGCGGGGTTCAATCCGGCTGCTCCACGCAACGTCCAAACGGTGGGAAGGTGGGCTAGGCCAAATGCGAGCGCCGACAGCGGCGCGGCGCGGCGGGCGCCGAGGTCGGTCTGTAAGGCACGCAGCACCCAACCGCGCCACACGACTTCTTCGGCCAAGCCGATGAAAGCGACGGCGCCAACCAGTGCTGGGCTTTTGTGAACGTTGCCAAGCTGGGCATAGAGTTGGAATAGCCATTCGTTCGGAGCTGAGCCGGCAGGTGCGATGACGCGTTTCGCCACCAACGCGGCGCCCGTCAGCAATAGCCCGAGGACGATTCCAATCGTCATGTCTCCGCTGCGAAAACGCAGGCATTCGCCGAGCGCACCCGTGCGGTAGAGCCGGTACGACGCCAGTGCACCCAACGCGCCGTAGCTCGCGACCAACACCGCCCACATCGTCCATTGCTCGGCAAACTCGGGACGCATGGCGACGAACATCGCGCCGGCTACGACGGCGCTGCAGAGCAAAGCTGGCTTCATGGAGCCGCGCTATGCCAGCGCTCGCGGGCCCAGTCCAGAAGGGTGTCGGCCAAAGCAAACTTGCTCATGCTGGGAAGTGAACGAACGTCGGCGCGACTGACCAAGTGGGCGCGGTTGGCGTCCGTCGCCAGCGCCTCGTCGGCGCGGTTGGCGACCACCAAGTCGACACCCTTACGCTCGAGCTTCTGCCGTGCGCGCTGAATGATGCCGGCATCGCTGCCGGTCTCGAGCGCAAAGGCGATCTTCAAGACACCTCGAGCTGCGGTCGAGGCTGCAAGAGTCGCGATCAGGTCAGGGTTTTCGATCAGGCTCAAGTCGAAGTCTCCTGCGCGTTTCAACTTCTCCGTGTGCAATTCCTTGGGTCGGAAGTCGCCGACTGCGGCGGTCATCACCAATGCGTCGGCAGGCTGCAAGAGACACGAGTTCAGGCTTTCCAGCATCTGCAGCGCGGAGCGAACGTCGTGGCGCCGCACCGCATTGGGCGTCTCTAGCGCTACGGGTCCCGTCACCAGATCCACTTGTGCGCCGCGCCGCGCCGCCTGCGCTGCGATAGCGAAGCCCATCTTTCCGGTGGAGCGATTGCTCACGAATCTAACGGGATCGATGTCTTCGATGGTGGGGCCCGCAGAGACGATCAAGCGGCGTCCGATCAAGTCGCGTTTGGGACCCGCGAGGACCCGTTCGACGATTTCTTCGGGCTCGAGCAAGCGTCCGACGCCAATGTCTCCCGATGCGACGAGCCCGTGCGCGGGTCCGAGCAATTCCACGGACCGCGCGCGCAAAAGCGCGGCGTTGCGCTCGGTCGCTGGGTGGCTCCACATCCTGGGATGCATCGCGGGTGCCACCGCTAGGGGACCGTTGAAGCACAAGGCCGTCGCCGTCAGTAAATCGTCTGCGCGACCCCACGCAAGTCGGGCCAACGTGTCGGCCGTGGCTGGGGCTATCAACATGCGCTGGGCGCGTGCCGCGAGGGTTACGTGAAGTTCACCTGGCCCGGCACCGAACAGATCGGAGAGTACCGGGTTCGAGGTTATCGCCGAGAGTGTCTCGGCGCCGAGGAAGCGCCGCGCGCGACGGGTCATCACGACCTGGACGCGCACTCCGCGCTTGACCAACAGTCGCGCGATCTCCGCGGCTTTGTAAGCGGCAACGCTTGCCGACACGCCGAGTAACAGATTCGCGTCGTCGTTGATGCTGGTCATTGGTTGCGTTTGGGAACCCGCGAGACGAACGGGTTTTCTGGTTCGAAGAATCGCCAAGGCTTCTGAGCCCAAGCACCAGCGTAGTCGATCCCGATTCGCGGCGAACGCTTTACGTTCACTCGCGGAGCCCACGCGAGCGTGAGCTCACCCTGGGTGACGTCCACGCCGTTGTGCTGCTTGGTGATGCCAAGCGCCTCGCACAGCTTGCCCGGGCCATTGGTGAGCTCGAAACGAGTTCGTCTCGACCCCCGGCGGGCTACGATGTGGTCAAACCCGCGCAGTGGTTCGACCGCTCTCACCAAGACCGCTTCAGGTTCTCCAAGTTGGCCAGTGACCAGATTGAACGCAGCGTGAATTCCGTAGAGGGTGAAAACGTAAGCGTGTCCCGCGGGACCAAACATGACCTCCGTGCGAATAGAGCGTCTGCCGCGGTAGCTATGAGCTGCTCGATCGTCTGGTCCACGGTACGCTTCGGTTTCGACAATCCGCGAGATGACCTCAACCCCGCCAATCCGTGAAATGAGGAGTTTGCCAACGCATTCGCGCGCAACCTGCAGTACTGGTTGTGCAAAGAAGTCTCTGGGTAACGGATCGAGGGTCGAAGGTAGGATAATGTCGCTCATCGTCAACATCCGGCCAGAAAATCGCGGTCTTACGGTTGACGCATTACCGGTGGCGAGCCGAGTCTGTTAGATTGCTGATGTACGCGAAAATGACCGAAGCCACTGCTGATCTAACCGCCACCCCGCGAGTGGTGGGGCGCTACGCGCTCTTCGATGAGATCGCTGCCGGTGGCATGGCAACCGTGCACTTGGGACGCTTGGTAGGCCAAGTGGGCTTCTCGCGGACGGTCGCAGTCAAAAGACTTCATCCTCAGTACGCCAAGGATTCGGAATTCGTCACGATGTTCGTAGACGAAGCGCGTCTCGCGTCGCGTATCCAGCATCCCAACGTCGTTTCGACGTTGGATGTGGTCAAGACGCAGAGCGAGCTGTTCTTGGTGATGGAGTATGTGCAGGGCGAGGCCCTTAGCAAACTCGTCCGCAATGCCGCTAAGCGGGGAGAGCGTATCCCGCCGCACATCGTGCTGAGCGTGATGAGCGGAATGCTCCACGGGTTGCACGCGGCGCACGAGGCCAAAAGCGAGACGCGCGAACCGCTGAACATCGTTCATCGCGATATCTCTCCGCAGAACGTGCTCGTTGGCTTGGATGGCGTCGCGCGCGTTCTGGACTTCGGCGTTGCCAAAGCCGCGATGCGTTCTGGCGCGACGCGCGACGGACAGATGAAGGGCAAGCTCAGTTACATGTCGCCTGAGCAGCTCAACGGCAAAGACATCGATCGCCGTAGCGACATCTTCGCGGCGGGCATCGTGCTTTGGGAGGCTCTTGCGGGTAAACGCCTCTTTGCGGGTGCGGATGCCGGAGAGATCCTGGGTAAGGTGCTTGCTGCAGACATCCCGTCGCCCAAGAGCGTCGTGCCCAGCTTGCCGGACGAGGTGAGCGACGCAGTGATGCGTTCACTCGAACGCGATCCCGATAAGCGATTTCAGACGGCTCGCGAGTTTGCGATCGCGCTCGAGAAGTCTGCTCAGCTGGCCACATCACACACCGTTGGTGAGTGGGTTCGTGAGTACGGCGGGGACGAGCTGAACAAGCGCTTGAACCTCGTCGCGCGAGTCGAAGGCTTCCCGATGGAGGAGCTGGGGGAGCCGCATTCTGGCATCGAACCGTTGTCGAGCGGGATGAACGCCGAGCCCACGACTCGTCCAGACGCGGGGATCGATCCCGCCCTTCACGACGCTGCCCGGAGCGCCGAGTCTCAGGCGAGACGCAGGGTCGTTGGCGCAGGAGTCGCGGTGCTTTTGCTGCTCGCCGCCGGCCTGTGGTTGAGCTTGCGCAAGGATCCCGAGCCGCTGACGACACCGCCCGAGATTCCGCCTCCGCCGACCGTCAGTTCAGTCGTCGTGCCAGCCCCGAGCTTGGTCACGCCCCCGCAGCCCACGATGGAGCCGGTTCCCAGCGCAAGTGCGCCGGTTGCGAGCGCGAGCGTGCGCGTTACCCCACGTATCCCTCCATCCCACAAGAAGAAGTGCGATCCCCCGTTTTTCTTCGATGCGAACAACATCAAGCGCATGAAGCCCGAGTGCATCAAGTGATCTCCTCGGCCCGATGAAGCGCGTCTCGATGTTCGGGCGCCTCGATCTTCGGGGCCTCGATCTCCGGTGAACGTAGCCGGATGGGGCAAGTCTGCTCGCGGCGCGTGCGTAGAGCTGCGACATTGTCTCCGAGGTCGATGATCGGCTCGCCGTTCAGCAAGATTGCGTGCGAGCGGAGGCATCAGCGGGCACATTGTTTTTGGGGACAGTTGTCAATTGCTGGTAGGCTCCCCTGGCCTGCAGCCCAGGACGATCCTTGAGGCAGGGCGGAATCTCGATAGGAACGCATGGTTTGTTTGCAGCGGTCGGGTCTGGGTGTCTTGTTGGGAGCTACCACGTGGTTGGGGGTTAACACCTGGAGCGGCGAGGCCAACGCCCAATCGGAGTCTGGGGTGCAGGCTTGCGCTCACGCCTACGAGGACGCCCAGGTTCAGCGCAACAGCGGTCACCTCAAAGCCGCACAGGAACAGCTCAAGGTTTGCGTTCAGGACCAGTGTCCTGATTTTGTGCGCTCCGATTGCGCTCAGTGGTTGACTGACGTCAATTCGGCCCTGCCAACCGTGACGTTCGCCGCGGTCGACTCGAGCGGCGGGGACTTGATCGACGTGCAGGTTTCGATCGACGGTCAGGTTGCTGTCGGTTCGCTCGATGGACGCGCGGTGGAGGTCGATCCTGGTCTGCACCAAATTGTCTTCGAGTACCAAGGGAAGAAGGTCGAGCAGAACCTCTTGGTGCGGCAGGGCGAGAAGAATCGCGTCGTTCGTGCGCAGATTCAGACGGCGATCGACACCGATGGAGACGGCGTGCTCGATCCGAACGATCGCTGTCCCACTCAGGCGGGAGACGCGGCGCACGCGGGCTGTACGGCCAGCAAAATCGATATCCCACCTGCGCAGCCCGCGCCCGGCATCCATCCGTTGCTGCTCGGGACGTACATCGCGGGGGGCGTCGCCGCCGCGGGATTCATCACCGCAGGGGTGTTCGCGATCCTCGAGGGCAACCAGTACAAGGCCGCGCAGAAAGAATGCGGCACGCCTGGTACGTGCACTCGGGGGCGCATCGACGAACTTACAGCCAGCAATCAACGAAAAGCGGACATGGAGACGGTCGGGCTGGTCGTCGGCGGGGTGGGCGCCGTAACGGGCGGCGTGTTGTTCTACCTTTGGATGAGCGACCAAGACAAAGCGGACGCTCCGAAGGATGCCACCGCGTTGAAGTTCGACGTCGCGGCGGGTCCGCAGGGTGGTTTCCTGAACGTCGCAGGGCGTTTCTGACGCCGGTCAACCGAGTCCGAGCAGACGGCCACCCTGGTAGACGATGAAACTCGCGGCGTAAGCGAGGGTCGTCATGTACGCGAACAAGAGCAGGGGCCAGCGTACCGAGCGCGTCTCGCGGTAGACGACGCCTAGCGTGCTCATGCACTGACAAGCCAAGGCGAAGAACACCATCAAGCTCAAGCCCACTAGCGGGGGATAAGCAGGCGAGCCATCGGGGCGCGTTTCTGCGCGCATTCGATCCCGCAGCGGCAGGGCCTCGTCGCTCGTGTCATCGAGGCCAAAGACGAGCCCCAACGTCGAGATGAAGACTTCGCGCGCGGAAAATGCTCCGATCACTCCGACGGCGAGCTTCCAATCGAATCCAAGAGGTCTGACGACAGGCTCCAACGCTCGCCCCAAGCGTCCACCATACGTGTGTTCAATCGAGGGCGGAGGGGCGTGCTCCGAACTCGTGAGTTGAGCCGTTGGAGCGGAACCGGCGTCCGAGGTCGCTTCGGGCTTCGGGAACGACAACAGGATCCACATGCCGATGGTCAATGCCAAGATCACCGTTCCGGCTTCGACCATGAATTCGCGCGTGCGCTGCGTGATCATGCGCAGCGTCGTCCTCAAGTTCGGCCATCGATAGCGGGGCAATTCGAGCAACAGCGGGACCCTGTGCCCCCGCACCAACGTTCGCCCGAGCACCCACGCGGCGAGCAGCGCGATCAGCGTGGAAAATAGATACATCGCGACCATCAACAGCCCTTGAATGGGCACGAGGCCGAACACTTTGGACGGTGGAAATAAGGCACCGATTAGCAACGCATAGACAGGAAGGCGTGCCGAACAAGTCATCAGCGGCACGACCAACATCGTCAGGATGCGGTCGCGCCGACGCTCCATCGTCCGCGTGGATAGGATGGCGGGTACCGCGCACGCAAGTCCCGACAGCATCGGGACGAAAGCCTTGCCCTGTAAACCCGAACCGCGCAACACGCGGTCCATCAGGTAGGCGATGCGCGCCATGTAGCCGCTGTCTTCCAACAGACCGACCAGCAAGAACAACAGCACGATCTGCGGTAGAAAGACGATCACGTTGCCGACGCCGCCAACGATGCCTTGCACCACCAGATCGCGCAGCAGGCTCGGTGGGAACTTTGCAGTCAACCCTTGCTCCGCCCACGTCACTGCGTTTTCAATCCAACCAATCGCGGGATCGGCCCACGAAAATAGCGATTGGAACAGGCAGAGCATCACCAGCACGAAGAACGCAAGACCCCAGACCGGGTGCAACAGCACGCGATCCAGGCGCTCGGTCCAACCTGGTCCCGCGGGTGCAGCCGCTGCCGTCTCGTAACAGCCCTGAAGCTCTCGTTCGATGAACTGGTAGCGCGCACCGACGACCTCCAGATCGAGGTCGATCCCAAGGGCTTCGGCTTCGCTGCGTTGCTCGAGGCAGACGGCTCTGAGGGACTGATCGACTTCGAGTTCGTCGTCATCGCTGATGCTGAGCAACGCCCACAGAGATAGCGCTCGGTCGTGCTCCACGTTCTGACGCCAGGCGTCTGGAAGCTTGCTCGCTATGCGGTCACGCAGCGCATGAACTTGCGACGAGTAAGCGATGGGCACGTCCGAAAGGCGACGTTGATTTAGCGCTCGCTCGATGGCAGCCCGCAAGTTCGGTACTCCATCGCCGCGTTTGGGGTTGATGCCGACGCAATCGACACCGAACAAAGCACCAACGCGCTCCGGCAATGGCTGACGATCGCCCACCTCGTCGAGCATCGTCAGTACCAGCACCAGCGGCAGCCGAAACTCCGCTAGCTGCAGCGCCAAGTACAGATTGCGTGTCAGCTGGCCTGCGTCCAAAACGACGACGACCAAGTCTGGCTTTGGGTTACCACCGAGCCCAAGCGCAGCCGCGATCGCGACTTGCTCCTCGGGGGAACGGGCGCTCAAGGAGTACGTGCCTGGTGCGTCGACGAGTTCAGCCTCCAGTGTTTCGAGCTTCAACTGGGCAGCGCGCCGCTCGACAGTGATGCCGGGGTAGTTTCCGACGCGCGCGCTCTCACCGGTCAGCGCGTTGAACAAGGTGGTCTTACCCACGTTGGGGTTACCACACAACAGTACCGCGGGTTTACTGCCCGTGCTCTTGCTCGCGTTCACCGCACGCGGCTTGGGCGCGTTCGAACGTGCAGCGCGTGGCTGAACGTCGGTGGTGCTTGGCAAGGCGGGGGCGGCGCCGCTCTCGGCGACTCGAGCGTTGGTCGTCACTGCGCGCGTGCTCCCGTTCTGGGCTCGATATGCAGGAGCTCTGCTTCTTGCTTTCGAATCGAAAGATTACAGTCGCGAGCCCAGAGCTCCAAGGGATCCCCCAATGGCGCGACCCTCAGCAATTGGACCTCGGTGCCGGGGAGCAACCCCAGCTCGAGCAGGCGGCGCCGGAAGGACTGCTGGCCGCCGACGCGTAAGATCACCGCCGATGCTCCGACCGGCAACTCGTTCAAGGTCACGCTTTGGGTCTAGCTCAATTGAAAACGCAGTTCAAATTCAACAGCGCGTTTCGTTGCAGAGGGGCTTGCGTCTTGCTCGCGACCGACAACAATGCGAGCCCCTGGCCCCTTGGCGGAATGGCAGACGCAGCGGATTTAAAATCCGCGACCTTCGCGGGTATCCCGGTTCGAGTCCGGGAGGGGCTACAAGGCAGAATTCGTAGGGAAATCCGATCAGCCGCACTAGCGTGCACAAGGGACCCGAAAACGCGGATTGTAACGTTTCTGCACGAGTCATTGCTTCGACCCCTCCGACGCGATCTGAGCTTCGATTGCAGCGCGCACCTTTTCGGGACTCGAGCGGTCGTAAACCTCGCGCAGCATCTTCAGATCCACGTGTCCCGTGATCTTCGCAACGAGGTAGGGGTCGGCACCCGCTTCGATCAAACGCGTCGCGCACGTTCTGCGCAGATCGTTGGGCGTGACGCGAGGTATGCCAATGCGCTCGCAGAGCAGCGGGAGTTGTTGCGTCATCTTCGGCCAAGCGAAGGGCAGGTGAGGGAGCGCCTCGTCGAGGTAGCCGCGAGTGACCGAGAGGATTGGGACTACTCGCCGTGACTTCTCGGTCTTGGTGCCGTGCAGCGCAAACAGTGCGCGAGCCTCGTCCCAGTCGGGTTTCGTCGCCCGCTGCAGCTCACCAAGCCGCGCGGAGGTGGCCAGGATGAAGGCCACACAGGCCCAGCGAGGTGCCTCCAGGTTGGCCCTCAGGGTAGCCTCGTGCTCAGGCAGGAGTATCGCTTCTCGGGGTTCGTATCCGTGGCCGAAGCCCAGAGGGAAGAGCGTGGTTAGGTCCTCGGAGTACGCGCGGGCGCGCTTCGCCATTTTGAGCACCTGACGGAGCGCGGTGAACTCCTTGCTGATCGTGTAGTGGTGCGCTCCCTCGTCGCGGCGACGGGCTAGGTACGCGTCAACGCTGCCCGGAGTGATGCTCGAGAGGGATGCGTCTTCACCGAAAAGCCGGAGAAGGTGACCAACCTTGGGTCCATAGAAGCGGAGCGTGCCCTCGGATCGAGTGTGCCCCTTCTCCGTCAGCATCTTTCCGACCCAGTCTTTGAGAGTGGCCGCGTGCGAGGCTGCGTAGGCCGGATTGTTGGCAAGCTGCTCGCGCTCGGCGAGGAACTCAGTGGCGCCTTTGAGTGTCTTGCTCTTGGTCGAGATCGGGCGGCCCGCGACAGGGTCCGTCCTGAGCCAGTAGATGCCGCCGCGCTTGTAGATGCCCCTGGGTTTCGACACGTGTGCTCCTGCAAATACTTCTCGA
>DATAHU010000247.1:0-4666 GCA_036263015.1 Polyangiaceae bacterium
CGGGAATACTACGGCGCAGGTGGGGCAGGACAACCCCTGGCTCAACCCTCCTGCCGAGCCCTCCGTCTGTGACTTGGCGAAAAGCGCGCGCGCGCGCGGCTCTGTCGCCGCAGCAAATCTCGAGGCCCAGTGCGCAGCGAGTAAGGCATCTGTATCACCCGCACCGGCTCCAGTCGCTGGGGCCGCACCCGCTCCCCCAGCTGGGGCCGCGCCTGCGCCAGTGTCGAAGGCTGCCGTGGTGATCAGTCAGGTTTACTGCGGCGGAGGCAGCGCGGACGGCACATACGCGAACGACTTCATCGAGTTGTTCAACCGCAGCAACTCCACAGTCAACCTCAAAGGTTGGTCGGTTCAATACGCATCAGGCAAAGGTAAGAGTTGGAAGGTGATGAAGCTCGACGGCAAGCTCAAACCAGGTCACTACCTCTTGCTTCAACAATCTGCAGGTTCGATCGATCCGGCGGCGGGCCAGCCCATGCCTAGCCCCGACCTGAAAGGGAAGCTTGCCCTGGCGACCGGCGCTGGCAAGGTCGCGTTGATGAAGTCGAACAAGGCGAACGACGACTTCTGCCCCACGGCATCGAAGCTGGTCGACTTCGTCGGCTACGGCACCGCCAACTGCGCGGAGAACGGTGTCCCCACGCCGCAACTCGCGAACACCACGGCGGCAGTGCGTGCGGGCGGCGGGTGTATCGACAGCGACAAGAACGCGGCCGACATGCAAGTCACTGCGCCCACGCCGCGCAACAAGGACACCGCCGCCGTCCAATGTGCCCCCTGACTTACTTCCGCGAAGCGATACGAGAGCACAGTCTATAAGTTAACGACACTAGCGCCGCAGCCAAAGCGTGAAGTGCTCATGCCCCTTGGAGCCCTTGGCGTCTTGGCGGTTCAATCCCCAAGCGCCCCCGTCGCGCACCGGCGTTCAATGCGGCCAAACGTTGGGACCGTCAGCGCTACCGCCGCAGGTGTTCACCAGCGGCGTGAGACATTCGTCCCCCGTGACGTTGGGATCGAGGGCAAGGGTCTGCGGCTCAGTGTCGTCCGTGCAGCGGCAGATGATCTCTGTGCCGCCGGAAGGATTCCAATAACAGGCGCCCTCTTCGTTCGAGCACTCGGGCTCGCACGATTCGAACAGCGCATAGTCACACAGACCTTCCTCTACGGAGCGTGTGAACCCCGCCGTACAAGTGCAATCGAAACCGCTCTCGGTAGGGGAGCATTGCCCGGCATCGGATTCACACGGCGCCTGACACGCGATCAACAGAGCGCGATCGCAGTCGGCTTCGTCGGTTGCAACCAGATCTGCTTTGCCCGGGCACTGACAAGCATGGGTTCCATCCGCCTGTTCGAAGCAGGCGAGCAGCGCCGAAGCGGGGGGCTCCTGGTTCGGTCGGGTGGGGGCCAGTGCGTCGTATTCGCGTTCGCAGAAGCCGTGTTGTCCGCGGCTCGAACCGCACGCAGCCATCAACGAGTCGTCACAACCCGAAGCAACTCCGTCGACCACGCAATCGTTGAGGTGAACCGAGGGAGGCTCGCCCGGTTGCTGCGCTCCCGTTACGTAGATCGGGCACGCCTCGACATCACAGCTGCAGACGTAACGCAGGACCTGCCCAGCACCCGATTCGTCCACATATTGAGTACAAACTGACTCTCGCTTCTGCTCGGTAGGATTGGTCCAAGTAGTGGAGGAGCATTCGTCGAGAGGTCCCCCAGGGGGTAGCGGTGGTTGCCCCCCTCCATTTTGCTCGACGGTCGTCGACTCCGCCGCAGTAGGCTGTGTCTCGACGGTCGACTCTGCCGCACTAGGCTGCGTTGTGACCGGGTCTGGGGTGCCTTGCTTTTCGCTTATGTCATCCGCGGCCTGTTTTGCCGAGCAGGAGAGGGTCAAGGCTACCAATAGCGCGTAGGGGCTGAGCTCCGTGAAGGCCCGGCGCGCGAGGGTGCGTCGACTCCCGAAGTGCATGCGCAAGGGTATGACCTACTTCTTTGCCCTCGGCACGACATAAAGAACTCGTCGTCGCTAAACTCGAAACGCAACGGCTCCGCGCCGCCCATCGGGCCCCAGAGCCCTTGGCGTCTTGGCGGTTCAACCCCCAAACGACCCGCGAGCGCACCGACGTTTCAACGCCTTACTTCTTCGCTCGCGGCACGATATAAAAGAAGTCTCTCGGCGACGATTTACGAATGAACTCGTCCTCGCTGAATTCGAACCCTTGCGCTAGCGCGACGGCTTTGCGAGGTCCATCGGGCTCTTTGCGTTCGAACAATACGAACTTCGGATAAGAGAAATTCACATCGAGCTGCGCCACCGTCGCAGCACCCGCGTGGTTCATGCCGAGCGCGATCACGCCGGCCGTCGTGTGATTGCTGATCCCGACGTAAAGTACTTCGCCTGCCGCGTCGATGCCGATCGCGCTGCGCCGGATCACGGTTTCGCCGTCGAGCGTCGCGCCCCACTTCTTCGCGCCGTCCCCTTCCAGGCGTGAATTGAGCATGTTATTTTCGTACATGCAGTGCGGCGTTTGACGCCACCAGTCCATGTCCGTCGCGCGCGGGCCGAGCCGATCCCAACTCGCCACGCTCATCGTGCCGTCTTTGAAGGCCGCGATCGAGCAGACTGCGGGGCGCGGCTCGACGTAAGTCACGCCGTCGATGAACATGCCGTACTTGCCGTGCTCGGTCTTGAAGCCGCCGTTGAACGCGCCGATCACCATTGCGTGGTCGGTCTCCGGGATGCGTCCGGGGCGTGCGACGTTGGCCGCGGCTTCGACCGTGGCTTCGGGTTCTTGCGTGCCCGCTATCAGTCGGATGTTAACGTCGCTGATGCGCATGGCCACGACGAACAGCTCTGCCCAAGAGCGGTTCTTGTCGGGATGTAGCAGCGTCTTGTAGAGGATCGGGGGTAACTCGGGCAGATCGGGGGTCGCGATCGGGATCCATTGACCGTCGCCCGGCGCTGACCAGCTCTGGTGAACAGGTCCCACGTGCTTGGGATGAAAGGGCGCGAGCGTCGGCGGGGCCGTTGCGCTGCCCGCCGCGCCGCTCGCGCTGCCGATTGCCGACGCGGTTGCGAGGGGTTCGGGGGGCGGCGCGACGCTCTCGGCGGTCGGCACCTCCCAGTACGCCTTGGGTTTTTCGCCCCGGCGCGTGTAGCGGAAAATGCGGTCTTGGATCCGGTAGCCGAGGTCTTCGAGCGCGGCGACCGCGTCCTTGCCGATCACCGCGCGCAGGCCGTCCGCGACGATTGGGCCCAACCACTCCACCCGGTTGACGAGTACCCACAACACGAGCACCAAGGGCGGCGCCCCAATCAACCCCCATTTTGCCAGCCGCTTCGGCCACGATTGGGCCTTTGCCTTGGCCTTCGGTTTGGGGCTCGTCACCATTGCGCGCCCGTTCCTCCCCCGAATCGCCGCCGGGGGACAAATGAAAAAGGATGAAATTGGACGACCTCGTCAGCGAGCGCTCCGGGGCAACACTCTCGGCCAGCAGGTCAGCGCTGAAACCCAGTTGATTGCCGAGCGTGAGCCCCCGGCGATAAATGCGGTTTGGGACTGTAGTGACCGTTTCGCCTGCACCTCTTTTCGTGCGCCCCGCGCAGGCAGCTGGCGTGGTGATGGGGTGAACGGCTGCTTGCTGCTGCGGCTCTGGGCGTTGGTCCTGGTCTTGTGGAGCGGCCAGGTTTACGCCGAGGCCGAAAAGGCCCAGCCCTCGCTGGTCACGAGTGCGCCGAAACCTCGACCGATTCCCGAATTGAAGGATTTCTTGGGCTTGCCCTTGCGCGCGGTAATCTGGCGCGAGCAGGGCACGGCGCTCGAGACCCCGCTTCAGTTGCGGCGCGTGCGGCTCGGTGAACCGTTTTCACCGGCGGTCGCGCGGCGCGCGATGGGCGAACTGCTCGACACGGGACGTTACGCTGAGGTGCACACGAGTGTTAGCAGCAATGCCGACGGCGTGAGCTTGTTGCTCTCGGGCGTGACGCGCAAGGTCGTCACCGAGATCGAGATCAGCGGCGGGCTCTTCGAGCGCGACGTGATCCTCGATGCCGGGCACGTCAACCCGGGCGCCGAAGTCACTCGCGCTCGCTTGTCCGAGATCGCGCAGCGCCTGCGCGAGATGTACGTGCGTCGTGGGTTTACGGAGGCCAGCGTCGACGTCGATTGGACCGAGACCGAGGGCGCGTCGCGCGTGATCCTGCGCATCGACGTTCACGCGGGGGCGCCGCGTTTGATCCAAGAGCGCCGCTTTGGCGTCGAAGGGCCGCTGCAACCCGAACTGCAGAGCTTTCTCGATCGCTATGATTTGGACCGCGGTGCGCGCGCCGACGAAGAGCTGTTGCTCGAAGCCGATAAGAACCTCGAACGTGAACTGCGCCACGAGGGGTGGTTCAAGATCGCCGTCAAGCACCGCGTGCAGGGCACTGCGCGCGCGGCGCTGTTGCTCGTCGACATCGTGCCCGAGCAGCGCTATCGCGTGCGCTTCGAGGGTAACCGCACCTTCGATAGCGTCGATCTGCAGTCTGCGCTCGATCTCGCGAACCAAGAGCAACCGTCAGAGCAGTATCTCAAAGACAAGACGCGCGCTTACTACGTCGATCGCGGCTTCCTCGACGTGGCCGTTGGACTCGACGCGCGTCCGAGCGGCAGCAACACCGATTTGGTGC
>DATAHU010000248.1:0-29798 GCA_036263015.1 Polyangiaceae bacterium
GCAGCCGGACAGGGCACCATGAACAATCTGACGTTCGGCAATTCTCGCTTCGCTTACTACGAGACCATTGGCGGCGGCTCGGGCGCAGGCGCGACGTTTCGCGGCGCGAGCGGCGTGCAGGTTCACATGACCAACACGCGCATCACGGACGTCGAGGTGCTCGAGCAGCGCTTCCCTGTACGCGTCGTCCGCTTCGCTCTGCGCCGTGGTTCCGGCGGCATCGGTCGCAACCCAGGGGGTGATGGTTTGATCCGAGAACTCGAGTTCCTGCAGCCGGTAGACGTGTCCATCGTCAGCGAACGGCGCTCGTACGCGCCGTTCGGGCTGCGCGGTGGTGGTGCAGGCAAGCCCGGCCGCAATCTGCTCGATAGCCGAGACATACCCGGCCGCGTTCGCTTTCAAGCTAAAAGCGGTGAGCGCCTGCGAATCGAAACGCCGGGGGGCGGCGCGTATGAGGCCAAACCATGAGCCGTGTTTTGTTTACTTACCGCCGCTATTAGCGGGCGACGCACTGGGTCCAGGAACGACACTCGACTTGGCCGGGGCCGCATTGGAGCTCGCGCTTTCCACCGCCCCGCTAGAGCTCGCACCGGCCGGGTTTGCCGCGGGTTCACTCACAGTGGCTGGGCTGCGCTGGGCGAGGCGATCGCGTAAATCTGCGGCGATCCCACAGTTGTTCACTTGGCGCTGCTGAGCACGCCGCAGCTCGGCCGAGGTCGAATGACTTCGTCCCATGGGCACGAACTCGGCTCCCGCCTGGAAGCGACCTCGGAACAACGCCTCGCCCGTACTCAGATCCCAAATTCCAACCCTCACGCCGTGATCTTTACCCTGGACCCTCAGTTCGGCTCGTTCGACGCCAGCGTCTGCGCCTTTGCCGCTCTTCTTCGACTTTGCGTCAGCCTTCGCGGGCGCATCCTTCTTGCCGCTGCTGGACAGCGCTGGTTCATCGAGCACGAGCGTGAAATATTTGGCCACCGCTTGGAGCTCGAGCGCGATGCGCACGTCGGTCTTCACGACTTTGTCCAAGTCTCGCTCGAAGACTCGCACTTGGTAGTCAGTCGTGGCCGCGTGCAATTCATCCGTCCATGCGGGACTCAAGAGGCGCAATGCGCCGTACATCAGCCGCAAATTGAAGGGTTGCGTCGGAGGTGAACAGATGCCCCAGTCATTGCAGAGTTCCCCCTCGTCACACTGCGCGAGGTTGAAACACTTCTTGCCGCTCGCCGGATCCATCTTCTCGGTGCGGGTAAACAAGCATGACGTGAATCCGTCGTGCAGCGAGCGTTGCGCGGCGCGCCGAATCTGCTCTGCCGTTTGCGCGTCTTCCAACTGCAAACGCAAGTAGATGCCCTTGCTCGTCGATAGCGCGTCGAGCGATAGCTTCGGCGACACGAGCTCGGGCTCGACGCTTTTCGCGAGCTCCATCGTCCACGCCTCGACCCGGTCACGCAAGGGAGCCAAGCGCGGCTCGAGTTGGACGCCCACGGCTCTCTGGCGCGCCATCACGCCGGCCTTCTGCCGATCGAGTTCGCGTTCGGACCAGTTCCAGTAGATGACGCCAAAGCCCAGCAGAAACACCGCCGTCCAGAGCCAAAACTGCGGCGCTGCCTCGCGGATGCGCACGCGTCCGAACACCAGCGCTCGACGCCGCTGCTCCTTTGATCGCTTCAGGGACGGCAGCCCCCGTTCTCTATCGTCGGCTTGTGACATGCCTGATCGCTTGACCCCTTCGTCTGCGAAGACCGCTTCTCAGAGGGTTTTGAGATAGCCTCTTAGACGAACAAAGCCCGCTCTTTTTGGGAGCGGGCTCGCGCATTTGAAAGAATGCGTCGTTGGTTACTTGTCACCACCGCTGGCGCGGCGGCGGACCATGAAGCTCACGTTCGGGTAGCCCGCGAAGGCTGCCGTTTGGAACACGCTCTTGACGATCAGTGCGGGAACCTTCTCGTCGACCTGGAGCAAGCAGATACCGGGAAATTCTTTGCCCGGATTCACTTGGGTCCAAAGATCGCGCTTGGCCTTGAGGATGTCGAACAGCTGCTCGACCTTCTGCAAGCGGTTGGCGTCTTCGATCGCGCGAGTGCTGCCCGCCGCGTTGCCGTCCACCAGAATCTGCGTTCCAGTGATGGCGACCATCGGGGCCTCTTTCATGTCCTCGACGTTCTCGGCGCTCGGCAGCGTGATGCTCTTGTCGACCGGCAACTCGCCGGAGGCGGAGAAGCTCGCGAGCAAGAAACACACGATGCAGAGCAAGAAGTCAATGAACGGGATCAACGGGATCTCGTGGTTGACCGACTTGGAACCGCCGCCCGTTACCTTCTTCTTCACGAAGTGCAGCGGGATGTGATGCATCAGACGTCGACCGGGGACGCTGATCTTCTGATGAAACCGACTGAGTGCTTTCTGCGACATTGGGATGCTCGGCTGCGTTTACGGGTTGAAGTCAGTTCACCGAAAAAGTGACGTTGAGCGCGGAGCGCTTCTTGATCTCGCCCGAGGGCTCTTTCCAATCGCGCTGCGGGGTGTAGACCGCATCGATCACCGCCACGACGTCCTTGAACGGCGTGGAGTTGTCCGTGTGCAGAACGGCTTGGTCGATCTTGTAGTCGGTCGGTGCGTAGTGGCGCGACTCGTTCTTGCCCCACTCTTCTTCGATCTTCTTGGCGAGATCCGGATACGCGATCTCGTCCTTGCCGACCTTCTCCGCCTTCTTCGGCACGTCGATCGTGTTGATGACCGTGCTGCCTTCCTTCCAGATCAACTTGAAGGTGCCGCCCTCTTCGCCCTTCATCTCGATGTGAAGAGTCTTGTCCTTCTTCTCCTCGATTTCCTTATCGGGATTCGGTGGACCGGGCACGCGCGCGTCAGCGTTCAAACGCGCCATCTGCGACCACACCGCGGTGATCAACAGGAAGGAGACCAGACACAGCAAGAAGTCGATGAACGGGATCAGTGGGATCTCGTGATTTACGTTCTTTTTACCGTGGCCGCCGCCGACATCAATACCTGCCATGGATCGTTACCTCGCTCAGGACCGTCGGGCCCGCAGGGACCCAATTGCAAAATCTCTGGTTAGATGCGGACAGGACCGCACTAGCCGCTACCCGCCAAACCGCACTCGAAATCCGTATCTCGAATCAGACACCTGCGTGTCGCTGCGCTTTGCTCGGGGGTCCACTATTCTCGCTCACTCGTCACTTCGATCCTTCAGCGGTGTTGGCTGTTGAAGCCCCCTGAACCGATCTCGAAGTTGCTGCTCGTTGGCCCGACGGACCACGCGGACCAAGAGCAAGCCCTAACTCGTACTACTGACCTGAGAGAACGCGGCCCGCGTTGCGAGCCGCCTCTATGCCACCGCCATCGGTCTCGGCGCGACCCGCGGCCCTTGGGACGTGCGAGCTGCGACGAGACCGTTGTCGGAATCAGCGATCAGTACTGACCGCCCTCGAGCCCTTGGAGGTTGACCTTCTGGCGGTTGGCAACGACGAGGTTCAACACGCGAACGGACGCCTCGTTGATGTCGTCTTCCATGCCCTGGGTCTTGCCGTTCAAGAACGCGAAGCCGACCAACGCGGTGATCGCGGAGAGCAGACCGAACGCGGTGCAGTTCATCGCTTCGGAGATACCTTCTGCGAGGATGCGCGCCTTCTGGCTGGGGTCGACGCTCTCGCCACCGACCGCGCCGAACGCCTTGATCAGACCGACGATGGTGCCGAACAGACCACAGAGCATCGCGAGGTTGGCGAAGAGCGCCAAGAAGCCCACGAGCTTGTTGATCTTGGGCAGCTCGACCAGAGCAGCCTCGTCCATCGCCGCTTGGACTTCTTCATCGGGGCGATTGACCTTGAGCAGGCCCTGCTGAACGATGCGCGCGAGGGGCGCGTTCGCTGCCGAGCACATTTTCACGGCCTTGGCGATATCACCAGCGAGGATGCACTTCTGCATCGTTGCCAGGAAGACGTCCTTGTTGATGGACGCGCCGTAGAGATAGATGATCCTCTCCACAATCACGGCGATGGAGCAGACCAACCAAAACAGGATGAGCCACATGGCCCATCCGCCTTCTTGATAGTGTTGCCACGCTGCTGATAACATTAGCTTTTCTTACCTTTACGTTGATGTGGGGAGCGTCTTGTTTCCGCCACCGTGTTGTTGGGCCTCTTGCTCTAATCGCGGGTCCGTTTCTTGGGGATTTGGACCGTGGCTAACTGTCCTCCGACGGGCCCGACGCCTTGCGTAAGCCCACTAGCTGCTCTGCTTGCCCACCGACCCTCGAACGAGTCCTGTTATCTAGTGCTGCCAGGGATAACTACTGCCAGGGATGTTCTCGTTGATGCTCGCAGATGCTGTCTTTTGGACCGGCCAATCTTGCGGAAGTGGACCCAGATGCGTCAAGAGAGATTGGGTGAGATATGTATCTTCGCGTAGAATCGAAAACTTCCAAGATTTCTCGGAAAGTAGCGGGGTTAGGCGCTCCGAAGCGCTGCGTCGCTGCAGCGAAAACGCCCTGTTTTTCAGCCTTTTTTTGCAAACCAGCGAGGCTTGTGTCGCGGCGTGTGATCGCTCGCACCGAGCAGGTGCGCAATACGCGACAAACGAAAGTTTTGGTGCCCCGAGAGTGCTTCGCTCCCAAAACAGGTCAGGCCAACCAAGCTGTCTCGCAGCCAGCGAAGTCGACCCGGCGGCCCCGCGTCGCGAGCTCGACGCTCCGGCGCACCAAGCGGCGTGTCGCGCAGACCAGGAAGCACTTATTTGAGATCGCCCGCGGGGCTCAGGCCTCGGGTCAGAACCCCGCTACTTCGTGGGCACGAGACCGCGGGCTCTTACGAGCCATCGAAGGCTGTCCGTTTCACCGGGCAAGGCACCAACGGGCCGCAGACAAACCCTCGCCAGACGAAGCAGTTGCAGGAGGTTGCTTGCGCCTACGCGGCGGCGCCAGTAGAACAACGGCCCGGGTGGAAACACCCGCAATCATTCAGCTAGATCACTCGCAGCAGGTTCATGGCCTCGGGCTGCCAACAAGCACGCAGCAAAACGGCCTCTGCGGTTCAGTCAAGCGGCCCGGGTAAACAGCACCGCGGCGCAATCATTTTTCGACACAGTCAATTTCGAGACAAAGGGATAACGAGGGATGCATCTTTTGCTTTTCCAGGCTGAGCATGGTGGCTCGGGTTCGCTCGTTGAAGCATTCAGCAAGAACCCCACCTTCATGGTGCTGAACCTGATCTGCTCGGCTGTCGTGCTCACGATCGTGATTGAGCGCTTCGTACATCTGATCACGCGCTATCGAGTCAACTCGAAGGAGTTCTTCTCCCAGATCCGCAAGCTCGTGAACGCGGGTAACATCGATCGCGCAATCCGACTGTGCGAAGCAGAAGACTACCCCGTGCTGCAACTGGTCCGCGCGGGATTGACCCACTCGAACAAGGGCGAAGACGAGATCGATGCTGCCCTGAGCGAGAAATTGAGTGAGCTCAAGCCCGAAGCCGAAAAGCGCGTCGGGGCTCTTTGGTCGCTGGCGAACATCTCGACCTTGATCGGTCTGCTCGGCACGGTGAGCGGTCTGATTCAGACCTTCGGCGCGATCGCTGCGCCGGGCCTGTCTCAAGCCGACAAGCAAGCCATGTTGTCGAACGGTATTGCCGAAGCCATGTACAACACCGCGCTCGGCCTCGGCATCGCGGTGTTCTGCATGATCACGCACATCCTGTTGCACACGCGTGTGAAATCGATCCAGCACGATCTCGAGAGCATCATGGAGAAGACCTTCAATCTCCTGACCTTGAAGCAGCAACGATGAGCGACGGGCCGATGGCACCCGAAGATACCGTCAGCAGCGATTCATCCGGCGGGGGCGCGGCCCCCAAAGTGAAGCTTTCCGCTGCACAACGCAGCAAGATTCGGCGTCTTTCGCAACCGCGAGAGCTCGCGCCGGACGAAGAGGGCGGCGAGCTCAACATCGTGCCATTCCTCGACATCGTGGTGAACATCCTGATCTTCGTGTTGGCCACGGTTGCGGTAACGTTCACCTCATCCATTGAAACCAATCCACCGGGGGCTGGCGGCCAAGGCGTCCGCCAAGAGCAACCCAAGAAGTCGCTGGGGCTCACCATCATGGTGGTCAACCAAGGCTTCTCAATCAAAGCTCAGGGCGGCAACGTCGCTCCGGGCTGCACCGGCGCGGGGCCCGGCATCGCGATCCAAAAGGCCGGAAATGACTATGACTACGCGGCTTTGCAAGCCTGTGTAGAGCGCTTGAAGAAAGCCGACCCGGATTTCGAGGCCGAGACCCAGGCGTTCGTCTCCGGCAACCCGGATACGATGTACCAGACGGTGATTTCGGTGATCGACGCGATCCGCCGAACGCCCGCCGGCGAACCGTTGTTCCCAGACGTCAACTTCAAGGTGGGCAAGTGAACGAGGGCGGCAAATGACCGAGGCTGCAACGCCCAAAGTGGGGGTCGTCAAATCGGGCGCGCCCAAAGCCAAGTACAAGAGCGAGTTACGTAAGGCGATTCGTCGCGGCGCGCACGAGCCGGAGGTCAACTTCCTCAACATCACGGCCATGCTCGACATCATGACCATCATCCTAGTCTTCTTGCTGAAGACCTTGGGTGAGTCGAGCACTGCGATTCCGCAGAGCGATGATTTGCGCATTCCTCGCAGCTTGCTCGATACCGAGCCAAGCCAGGAAGGCGTGCGCGTCACGGTCAGCAAGACGCAGCTGATGGTGGGTGACGAGGCCGTCGTCAAATTGCCCAGCCGGCAGTCGTTGATTCAGACTGGGGTCAGCGCGAAAGATAAACGCGGCGGACCGAACGATCTGTACATCGTTCCCCTGGGCAATGCGCTCAGCGAAGCGCGTCGCACCGACAAGCTCGTACGGCAAGTCAAAGGCCTGGACCCGAGCATGTCGGAAGCGGTGATCATCGCCGACGAGACGACCCCGTGGCGTTTGTTGATCGAAGTGCTGTTCACACTGGGTCAGAACGAGTTCGGGCGCTTTCACTTGATGGTCATGCAGTCCAAGTCCGCGCGCTGACCGCTGGCGCCGTGAGCCCCCGACGACGCCCGACATCGCATTGACGGCGGCATGAGCGCTCTGCGATCGGTGCCCCAAAACCGACCAATCGAGGGCAGATCTTCCAAGGCAACTCGGCCCTCCCGATACGATTTAGCGTTGCCACCTGCGATTCTACCTGGTACGAACCCGCAGGGTCTTCGGGGTACAGCGTCAAGAGACGGGCACGTTTCTCCGCACGCCGAGGTCACCGCCCGCGAATGGGCCCTTTTTCGTGCCCTCTTGATGCCTGACGCGGGGCTTCCACAGGTACGGTCGCGCCGGTTCACTCAGTGCTGAGGGGGCTGTGCTACCCACACCTTTCCTAGCGGTCATACATTTCTGGCAGCCAAGCGCATCGTTAGCTTGGCTGGGCGATTGCCGATGCGGCGCGGGTCTCCATGCCCAGCACCGACCTGAGGATCGCTCGAACCAGAGCTCGCAGAGACATGCGTGATTGAGTTGTTGTTGATTTCCGGACTGAGCTCCATTGCTGTGCTGATCGCGGCCGCTTTGGCGCGTTGGGCCCTTACTCACACAGAAGGCTCCGGAGAGGCGCGCCGGGTCAACGCAGCCGTTGCACGTGCAAGTGGCGAGTTCGCGTGGCGCATGAGCAAGCGTGGGGTGGCAGTGACCTGCGCGGTCGGGCTCCTGGGTGCGACTTGGGCGTTCATCGGCAGCGGCTCTACGCCTACGCCCGAGGCAGCAGCGCAGCTCACCTCGGCGGGGTCACAGCCCGCGTGGGCGTGGTCCTTGGGCGGTGTGTTACTCGGTGGCGTGTTGTGTTCACTCAGCGGCCAACTCGCGGCGTCGTTGTCCGCACGCGTCGCCGGACGAGCCGCATCGATCGCGCTGCGTTCGGGTCAAGCTCAAGCCATCGCGCTGAGCTTGCGCGCAGCAGCGGCGACCGCAGTCGGAACCGAGGTTCTAGCGCTCATGGGCGTGTTCGGACCGTTGGCATTGATGACGTTGGGTCTCGCGAGCACCTATCGCGCGGACGCGACCCTGGCGCTCGGAGCGGCCGTCGTGGGCGCGGCGGTTTGCGCCATGGCGACGCAGTTTGCAGCGGCAGCCGCGCAGCACGCGGGACTACACACACGACGCGAACTTCACAGTCCCAAAAGCCGCGAGCACTACGAGCTCGAGGCGCACAATCCCGGTCTGATTTTGGATCTGATGGGCCATCACAGCGGCTCGAGCGTGGTGCGTGCGCAGAATGCGTTCTGCACCTCGGGCATGCTCTACTTCGGCCTTTGGTGGTTGGTCGATCGCGTCAGTTCCGACCAGGCATCGGCAACGGCGCTGTTGCTGTTGTTCGTTCTACTGCGCGCGCTTGGCATGTTGGTCAGCTGTTTCAGCGTGCTGTCCACACGCTCTGACGAAAGCGACGATCCCACACTGTGGCTTGCGCGGGGCCACCTCGCCAGCATCGTTCTAGGGCTCGCCTGCTTGGCTGGCGCGCTCGTCTGGTTGAAGGGCCAGTCGTGGCTAGTCTGGTTCAGTGCCGGAGCCCTCGGCTGTATTGCCAGCCTGTGCTTGGCCTGGGTGCACGCCCGATCGCTGAAGCAAGATTCAGGAGCGTTTACTTCCAACGATAAGGATCAGGTCGAGAACGTGGCCTCGTCTCTGACCCGCCAACTCGGACGTGCGTTGCACGCATGTTGGCGACCGCTTTCAATCGTCGCAGTCGCGGCGATCCTAGCGGCGTTCATGGGCAGCAACGCCGGACAAGCCCATGGTGCGTTGCTGGCGCTGGGTTTCCTCTTGGCTGGGCTGTGCATGAACTTCACCTATCTGGCGGCGCTTGGCCTTTTCGAGCCAATCGTGGATGCGGCGTGTTCGGTCGCCTCGCTCGATCCTCAGCACCAACGTCCCGAATTCCAGCAGCGCGCCCAGCGCTTGGCGCAAGCAGCCTCCAGCGCCGGCACGAGCTCGATGGTGTACTTCAGTGTGGTTACCGGTCTACTCGGGTTGTTGGCCGTGGCGGCCGTGCCCAGCGCGAACGAAACACTCGAAGCGTTTACCCAAGAGCCGCAATTTGGATGGGCCGGAGCGCTCGCTGGTTTGGCTCTGCTCTTGGGGTTCAGCGGCTTGACGCTGCGCCACATCGCCAGCTGCGTCAACGGCGTGCTCAACGACTTGGCTCAACTCCTCGCGGGCTTACCGCTCGGTAGAGATGGTCGCGTCGAGTTACCGGCTGACTTTCGTCCGCGCTACAACGAGCAACTACTGCTCGCGTGCGATCGCGCCCTTTCATCCAGAGCTGCTTGGCTGATGGGGGTGGTGCTCGTCCCTTGGGGACTCTTCGCGCTCACGCCACTGCTCGGTCCAACGAGCCAAAGCGCACGCATACTGTTGTTTCACTCATTGGTAGCGAGCACGGCCGTGACTGCGACCGGTCTCGGTTTGCTGAGTGCGGCCGCAGCGGCGACCCTTGGCAGCAACCGACGCCAACAGCGTTCCCTGTCGACAGCCGACGGCGGCGTTGCCGAGCGACTGGCAGCGCTGTGTGGCCATGGCATCAACCCCACCATCCAGCTCGTGGCCAAGGGCGTGCTCGCAGCCTGCTTTGCTGCCCTGCCCTTTCTATTTGCCGTTCGTTGACGGGAGCGCAAGACCCTTCCTCGACTCCCTCACCTGATCTCCAGTTTTTTCGATCCTTTAGGAGCTCCGTGTCTACAATATCAGAAGCGCTTTCCACCCTTTCCGATCGTGGCCTGCGTCGTTTACTTGGGTCGCGCACCTTCTTGCGCGGCCTCGACTACGCCAAGCGCGGTGTCGTTGAGCAAGTCGAAGTGCTGGAGAAAGAAGCCACGGGTCAGGTCAAGGGCTCCGATCCTGATCCCTATCGAGTCGTCGTCAATCTCGGTGGCGATGGCATCAACGCCAACTGCAGCTGCCCCGCCTATCAGAAGACGAGTCAACACTGCAAACACATCGCGGCCCTGTTGATCACGGTACGCAATCAAGCGCGATCGGCTTTGCCCCGCCCGGCTCCAGTCCCGCAACCGCCGCCCACGGCAGCCCCAGCATCGACGGCCGCGCCGGAGAGCAAGTCGAGTCGGCGACGAGATCGCCGCCGGCGAGCGCAGCAACAACTCACCGTCCCCCCTGGAGTCTCTCTGCCCTCGCCCGACACCGCAGCCCGCGCAACGGGCATCGGGGCCTGGCTTTCTCAGGAAGGCACGACGCGACGCTTGAACTTGGAGTTTCGCGTCCACGTCCGTCAGTCGGGCTTCACGGTGACCGTGCTCGACATGGACGCACGCGTGCCACTGTTGCCCTCTGCCGCGCTCGTTTGGCAAGCTTTGTCGCCGACCGCGGACCGCGCGGCCTTGCGCTTGCTGACCCGCATGGAGAGCGGTAACCCGCGCCATCCAGCGGTCGACATCCGTGGCGAAGACGTGGCCGATCTTTTGCCCTTGCTCAAAGGACGCCGCGTATTGCTCGAGCCCGCTCTGATGCAGCTGCGCTTCAGTGAAGAAACGCTCAAGCCGCGCTTCGACCTCGAGATGGTGGGGCAAGACACGATTATCGCCAAAGCAACGTTCGAGCGCGGCGAGGGCCGGCGCTTTCAGCTCACTCAAGGCGGCTGGTACGAGGGCTCTCCGGGTTGGTTCATCGACACGACCGAGGGCATCGCACGCCAATTGGACACACGCGTAGCCCCCGCTTCGCTCAAGCGCTTGCTGCGCGCCCCCACGATCGCCGAACCCGCTTCGGAGTTGATCGACATCATCACCAATCGTTTGCCGCGCGTTGCGCTCGAGGTTGGCGCTGATCTGCCCGATCTATCGCAGGTTGCGGACGTCGTCGATTTGCACCCCGAGTTTCGCATGCGAGCCTCGGGTTCAC
The DNA here is from genome assembly GCA_036263015.1 of Polyangiaceae bacterium. Classification (GTDB taxonomy): domain Bacteria; phylum Myxococcota_A; class Polyangia; order Polyangiales; family Polyangiaceae; genus SZUA-265. The sequence continues at coordinate 10,919 of DATAHU010000248.1, forward strand.
TGCTCGAAGCCGAGGTTTCGCTACGCGCTGCTTATGGCGACTTGGAGGTCGAGGTCCGCGCCGACGGCATCTCGCCACCCATCATCATCCAACCGCCAGACGAGGGTCAACGGCGCGCCAAATGTGTGCGCACGGACATCGTCGCCCAGCAGCACGCTGCCCAACTCTTGTTGGATCTAGGACTTCAACAGGACGAGAGCGGAGAACGCTTCGTGGCCAAGGGGGACGCAGCGATCCGCTTCTGGGCAGAGGGGATCGGCTCCTTGCCCGAAGACTGGGACTTATTCGTGCCCGACGAGCTGGTTGGCGCACAGATCCGGCAGAAGCCGATCCAAATGAAGGCGCGCGTATCGAGTGGCGTCGATTGGCTCAGCGTCAAGATCTCTTACGAGAGCGAAGGCGTCGGCGTCGATCGCAGAGAGCTCGAACAATGCCTGCGCGAGGGCAAGAAGTTCGTGCGCTTGAGCGACAACTCATTTGCTCCCATCGATCCGGTCAAAGTCCAAGCGCTGATCGATCGCGAGTTCGAGTTGATTGCGGGGACGAACAAAGCCGGCAAGTTGCCGATCTCACAAGCGGGTCGCGTCAAGGAATTGCTCGAACACGCGGCCTCGGCCACGCTCGCAGCTTCGACGAAGGAACTCTTCAAACGCCTCGAGAGCATCGACGAGATCAAGAAGGCCAAGAAGCCGCGCGCACTCAAAGCGACGCTGCGTCCTTATCAGGAACAAGGTCTGTCGTGGCTCAAGTTCATCGACGAAATGGGCTCGGGCGGCGTGCTCGCTGACGACATGGGTCTGGGCAAGACGATCCAAACCATCGCGTTACTCCTGAGCATCAAACAGGACGCCAAGAAGGTCAGCGCGCTGATCGTCGCGCCGACGAGCGTCGTGAGCAACTGGGTCCGCGAGATCCAACGCTTCGCTCCCACTCTGACGACGGCGCTCTGGCACGGAGCTGGCCGTCGGGAGCAAGAGGAAGAGCTCAAGGACGCCAATGTGATCATCACGAGCTACGCGCTTTTGCGTCGCGACATCGAATTGCTATCGAAGCTCGATCTCGACTACGCGATCCTCGACGAAGCGCAGAACATCAAGAATCCCGAGAGTGCAACCGCGCAGGCTGCCCGCGAGCTTCGCGCCGCCAAACGCTTGGCATTGACCGGTACGCCGATCGAGAACCGCTTGAGCGAGATTTGGTCGATCTTCGAGTTCGTGAGCCCGAACCTGCTCGGAACGCTGCGGAAATTCGAAGAGCGTTTCGGGCGTCCGATCGACCAAGGGGACTCGAAAGCCGCAGCACGCCTGCGGGCCGTGATTCACCCGTTCATCTTGCGCCGCACGAAGATGGAGGTGGCCGACGATTTGCCACCGAAGATCGAGTCCGACAAGATCATCGACATGGGCCCCGATCAGCGAGCACTTTACACTCAAGTGCTGCGTGAAGTGCGCGCCAACGTGATGGGCGAAGTCGAGCGTGTGGGCATCGCGAAGAGTCACCTGCACATCTTGGCTGGTCTCACCAAGTTGCGGCAGGCGGCCTGCGATCCACGCTTGCTTGGACTGACGCGACCGTATTCGAACGACGACAGCGCGAAGTTGGCGGCGCTACGTGAACTAGTCGAAGAGGCCGAGTCAGGGGGTCACAAGGTGCTGATCTTCAGCCAATTCGTGACGATGTTGAAGCTCATCCGCGACGCCTTGAACGAGGACAAGATCAAGTACGAGTACTTGGACGGCAGCACCAAGGACCGCAGCGCCGTCATCGATCGGTTCCAAACCGATCCCACCGTGACCACGTTCTTGATCAGCTTGAAGGCGGGCGGCTCGGGGTTGAACCTGACTGCGGCCGACACCGTGATCCACTACGACCCTTGGTGGAACCCCGCGGTCGAAGAGCAGGCCTCGGATCGCGCACACCGTATCGGGCAGAAGAAGGTCGTGACCGTCTATCGCCTCGTGGCCGCAGGGACGATCGAAGAGAAGATCTTCGAGCTCAAACAAAAGAAGATGGAGCTCGTCTCCGCCGTGTTGAGCGAAGACGAAGGCGGCTCCAAGAAACTCAGCAAGACCGATCTCGACGAGTTGTTCCGCCTCGATTGAGCGCGCGGGTAGCGGGCGCTTTGGCGCGATAGCTTCGGGATCTTGCGGGGGGCCAGCGTCCTCACGGGCTGAACACTGAGCCCTCCCGCAAACAGCCCAGATTCGGTTCAGTACCGAGGAGGCTGAGTGGCTTGCGTCGAGGTCGAGCCAGATCGCTCACGAACTCACGGCGCCTACTGCTCCAGGCGAGTACGTTTGGGGGCCGAGATCGCGAAGACATCGGCGCAAGACGCCAGCCTCCTAGTTGCCGGCGTCTTGTTCGTGGGAAGGGGCTTTGCCGGGTGGCGTGGGACGTCGCGTTGCGGGCCTTCCGGGCCTGCCATTCGGTAACTTGGCGGGCACATAGCCCTTGGGCATGCGGTTCTTGAAGAGCTTGAAGCCCTGCGCGAACGAGCGCACTTCTTCCCAGTAGCCTTTCTTGATCTCCTGCTCGATGACGTCCGTCGCAGCGCCGTGAGTGAAGTTCCAGATCAAGTACTCGCCCAAGTGGCGTTTACCTTTGCCGAGGTATCCCGCACAGCGCCCGAGATGCGGCAAGTTCGGTTCGTTCGCAGCAACCTTGGCGTCTTTCGGAATCAGCCGGCAAACTTGTTTGAGTATCTTGTCGCGCTCGAGATCGGCGGCATTGGGTTTACGCGCCAGTGGCTTGAAACCAGCGTGGAAGGTCCGATTGGGGAGCATGCCGCCGAAACGCCAACTCGCTACGGCCGTCGAGGCCAAGGCTCCAGAGACGGCCAGCACCGATACACCTGCCACGACCGAGCGCGCTCCCCACCACCACCCGATGCGCCGGGCCAAGCGCCTGGGCGTGCTCAGCGCGATCGCCGACAGATAGAACAGGAAGGGCAAAATCACGCTGGAGTAGTGAAAGTGCACCGAATACACGTACTCGCGACTGGCTAACAGCGTGAACGCAGCACCGTAAAACAAGAGCAATCGTCCGCGCCGAGCCAGCAGCGGCAAACCCAAGAGCGGCACCAAGAGCGTTGCCCAGTACTGGACTTTTTGCTCCTGCAGCAGCAGCGGGATGACCTTCGAGGGCGTGCTCAGCACCGTATTCACGAGACCCAGGGTGCCCGTGCCTTTGGGCACCAAGTCTTGGTAGTAGTAAGCGTAGCCGCGTCCCGTACCGGGGTTGAGCGGATCTGCGCCGTTGAGGATCACGCCTTTGACGAACAGGAAGTAACCCACGCCGATCAGCATGGTGCCGAGGCCACGCAACAGGCCAAAGCGCTTGTGCGAGAGGATACTGTCGGCGCCGATGATCACGAGGATCAGGGCAGCGTCTTCCCGAATCGTCAGAAACAAACCGACGATCACCCAGTACCAAATTCCCCGGCCGCACTCGCGTGCCCACAACAGCCACATGCCGACGGGGATCACGAGCGCCAGCGAGTGAAAATCGAAGAGGTTTACGCCGTGCAAAGCGGGGTGCAGCGCGAAACATCCGCACAGAGCCAACGCGACGCCACTGCCAAGACCGAGTCGGCGCGCGATCAGGTACAGTGGGATCATCGTCGAGCCGAGCAGCAGCGACTGCAAGACCAAGACGGTTTCCGCTTCGGGGTAGACCCAATAGATGGGCGACAACAGCACGAGTACCGGATCGAAATGACCCGAAAGGTGATTGCCGCCTCCGCAGATCGTGCAGCCGAGCAGATCGCCCAAGCTCGAACGACGGAAAATGCTGACGTAGAACCCGAGATCGGCGCGGCCTGTATTGAACGCCAAGTGATTGTTGATGGCTAACAGGCTCATCACGACCGTGTAGCCGAGCACCAAGGCGACCAACGTGACCAGCGCGCTAGGGCTGTTGGCAGTCGCACGGCGCAGTGCGACACCCGACACCTCGATGCTCTCGTCGCGTTGTGCACGCAGCCAACGCTGCCAGGCGAAATCGCCCTCGGGGGTCTTCCACGCAGCAAGCCAGGAAGAGGCTGCCCATCCGGAAAAGCCGGCCAAGGTGAGCACGATGAACGGGTGCTCGCGTTCGAGCCCACGGCTGACGGTGATGACGACGAGTGCGAGTAGCAGCGGCGTCAGCACCCGGCGCAGAGCGCCCGTTGCGCTGGCGAAGCGCTCTTGGGTGTCGCCCTCGGCGAGGCTGCGCGCTCTGAAGAACAGGAACGTGTAGCCCCCCACCACACAGGCCAGAACGAAAGCACCGGGGCCATACTTGGGGTGCAGGTGCAAGGCAAACGTCGGCCACAGTGACGTAACGGTCGCGCCCAGAGCGCCTGCGAGCGCGGCCACCCAAGCGAGTTGGGCAACGCCAATGCCGAGTAACCAAAGCAAGACGGCTTCGGAGGTCTTTGTCACACGTTCATACAGCGCACGGGCTGTCGATCCCATCCCAGCTCATCTCCTTAACGACACGTTCATCAACAACCCAAAGCCGATCATGATCGTGAGGACGCTCGAGCCGCCGTACGAGAACAGCGGCAGCGTGATGCCCACGACCGGCAACACACCGGTCGCCATGCCGAGGTTGAACACCGTGTGCCAGAAGATCATGGCGCCCACCCCAATCGCAACCGCCGCGCCAAAGCGATCTTTGGCCATGCTCGCAATCCTGATCGCCCAAATGCAAATGAAGCTGTAGACGCAGACGAGCAGGAACGAACCGAGAAACCCCCAATCCTCGGCGAACACCGCGAACGGAAAGTCCGAGAATTGATCGGGCAAGAACCCGAATTGATTTTGCGTACCCTCGCGAAAACCAGAACCCCACACGCCCCCGTTGCCGATCGCGGTTTGCGATTGGAATGCGTGCCAGCCCGCGCCCGTCAGATCCGCTTCGGGGTTGATGAAACTCAGGATGCGATCTTTCTGGTAGTCGCGCAGGACGTACTGCCAAAGGATTGGGGCTGATCCCGCGACGGTGGCCACCAGCGTCAGAATGCTTCGCACCCGGATCCGCGCCATGGCGAGCATGCAGCCAACCGTGAGCACCAATATGATCGAGGTCCCGAAATCGGGCTGCGCCATCACGAGCCCGGAAGGCACTGCAAGCAATGCAGCGGCTGGGATCAGGTCGACGAGGCTGCGCGCCTCCGTCTTGGGATCTTCGGAGAGAAAGCGCGCCACGGCCAAAATCACGCCGAGCTTCATGAACTCGCTCGGCTGAAACGCGAAACTGCCCAAGCGGATCCAACGCGCGGCGCCACGCACGTCAGAGGCCACGAAAAAGACCAGAGCGAGCGAAAACAAACCGACGCCGTAGGCGACGTAGGCCAAGCGCTCGAAGTTGCGATAGTCGATCAGCGTGACCAAGATGGCCATCAGCCCACCGACGACCAGCCAGTAAACCTGCGTCACGTAGATGTCGGCGATGCTCGTCTTGCCGCCCATCTCGAGGTACGGGCTCGTGGCGCTGTAGAGATTGACGAGCCCCACGATCGCGACCGCGAAGATCGACAGCAACAGTGGCCAGTCGAATTGTTCGCGTACGCGCAGACCGCGCCGAGCGTGCGCCATTAGAGTTGCTGCTCCCGGGTTCGCCGCTCTGACGTCTCTTCGGCGGCCTTGTGTTCGCCGCGCAGGTCCTGCCAATCGCGCACGACACGCATCGCGACGGGCACGGCATTCTTACCACCACCACCGCCGTGCTCGATCAGCACCACAATCGCGATTTCGGGCGATTCGGCGGGTGCGAAGCCGGAAAACCAAGCGTGGTCACGATTGAAGTACCAGACCTTCTGCGGGTCGACGCCCTTCGGGGTGACGTGACTGACCTGCGCCGTGCCCGTCTTGCCCGCCATGTCCACGCCGTCGAGCGCTTCCTTGTGAGCCGTTCCCTTCTTGTCCATCACGACGCCGTGCAATGCGTCTCTGATCAGCTGCAACCTCTCGGACGGGATCTCGATGATCTTGCGCACGCGCGGCGGAAAATCTTGGACGACCGTGCCGTCACTGGTCTCGATCGAACGGACCACTTGCGGCTGGTACAGAGTACCGCCGTTAGCCAGCGCCGCGTAGGCCAGCGTCAATTGCAAGACAGTCACGGTCGTGGCGCCCTGCCCGATTGCGGACAACAATGTAAACCCGCCGCGAAACCCTTCGCCCTTGTAACGGCGCGCGTACCAGGCGCGGGTCGGCATGCGGCCGCGCGCCTCGGGGTTGACGCCGATACCCGTCTTCACGCCAAAGCCAAAATCCATACCGATACCCGACAAGCGATCGATGTGGATCAACTCGCCGAGCGCGTAAAAGTACGTGTTACACGATTGCACGATCGCGTCGTACAGATTGACTTGGCGGTGTACTCCCGTACAGCGGAAGAAGCGCCGACCGAATTCGTAACCCCCGCGGCAATCGACTTCGCTCTTGGGCGTGATCAGTTGTTCATCCAAGGCGGCTAGCGCGCTGAACGGCTTGTAGGTCGAGCCCGGCGGATAAGCGGCGCTGATCGTCTTGTCGAGCAACGGCTTCAGCGGATCCTTGTACAAGCGCGCAAAGGCGTCGCCGATCGCTTCTTTGCCCATCGAGCCCGAGATCACGTTGGGATCGAACCCGGGTTTGGACAGCGCGGCCAACAAGCGACCCGTGCGCACGTCCACGACGACCACCGCGCCTGCCAGCTGTCCGCGCATGGCGCGCTCAATCGAGCGTTCGAGCTCGATATCGATGGTCAGCGAAAGATCGCGCCCGGGCACTGGCTCCAAGCGCCGCGGATCTTCGAGGTATTTGGCCTCGAACTGCTCGATGTTCTTCTTCGCGCGCCGACCCATGACCTGCTTTTGCCAGCCGCGTTGTCCTTTGAGGTAACCCTCCCAACGCTGCTCGACACCGATCGCGCCGAGTCTGTCGCCGGGACGGTAGCCGCGATCTTCCCAGCGGGCCAAGTCGTCCTGGTTCGTCTCGCGCATGTAGCCGAGCAAGTGCCCCGCAAGATCGCCGTACGGATAGTAGCGTACCGCCGACGGCGTCGCGATCACCCCCGGCAGTTCATCCTTGTGCGTCTTGAGCGCAGCGAACACTTCCCGCGCCACATCGACCTTGAGCAAGATCTGCTGACTCGACAACTTGCCGGTCTGCTTCTTGATCTTCTCCTTGTATTGCGCGTCTTCGCCTGCGCTCAAGTTCATCAGCTGCGCCAAGCGCGGCCAAGTCTCGTCCAAATCGAGTTTCTCGGGCACGACGTACACGTCGTACGAAGGCCGATTTGCTGCGAGCACACGGCCTTCGCGATCGCGAATCACGCCGCGCGTGGTAGCTAGCGTTACAGTGCCGACGATGTTGCGCCGAGCTTGAGCGCGATGAATGTCGCGCTCGAAGATCTGCAGCTGCGCCAAGCGCGCCGTCAATCCCAAGAATGCGATCAGGACCGAGAGCACCATCCAGCGATAGCGTCGGCGAAACTCCCCGACGTCGCTCTTTTGAACGAGCAGCCTCATCCCGCCCCCTCACTGGAGCGCGAAACGACAGAAACTCCCTGATACAAGCGCTGCGCGATCCGGAACACGAACGGCGCAAAAGCACCCGTGGTCAGCGCGCGCGGCACCACGATCGTCGCGATCTCGACCGGGCGTTGCGAATCGACGCCAAAGATCGCCAGCAGCGTCAGCACGATTGAGCTCTCGATCAGCGAGAACAAGAGCGCCAGGAACAACTGTGTCGGCAGCGTGGTCGCGCTCAAGCGCACGGCGGTAACCCGAGAGAGCCACCAAATCGCGACCGAACAAAAGGAAAACAAGCCGATCGGCGCCGAAGCGAACAGATCCGTTGCGTAACCCAAGACGAACGCCAAGAGCGCACCGCGCGCCATCGAGTTTTCGTAGACGCCCAGGAAGATCACGAGGGGCAAGACCAAGTTGGGCGCAACGCCGTGTGGGACGTACGGCGCGAGGAACCGGAACAGGTTTCCCTGAATCAAGAGCAACGCAATGCCGATGGCGATGATGGCTGCGTCGCGCATCGTCAGTTCTCGGGCTCGCGTTGGGGTTCGGGTTTACAGTTCTCTTGCTCGTTCAAGATGATCAACACCTCGCTCAAACGTGAGAAATCGACCGTGGGACGCGCTTCCACGCGCTGATAGATACCGAACTCGCGCTTGACGACCTTCGTCACTTTCGCCACTGGAATCCCGGGCGGAAAGCGGCAGCCGTAGCCGCTCGTGAGTAACACATCACCGACGTCAATCTCGTCATCACGACGGACGTACTCGACGTGCACCGTGTACTGTCCTTCGTTGCCGCTGCCGCGCACGAAGCCGCGCGCTTGCGTGCGCTCGACTACGACGTCCACACCGAAGCCGCTGTCAACCGCCAGTTGGACGTCGATCTTCTCGCCAGCGATGCGCTGCACGGTACCGACTACGCCCCCCACGCCGACCACGGGCATGGCCTCCTTGATCGCGACGTTGGGCCGGTCGAGCGTGACGCGGGTCACGCGGAAGTAGTCCGTCGTGTCTTTGGAAACGACGACCGCGCTGACGGTCTCCTGCGCCAGGCTATCGCGCAGACCCAGCAGACCGCGCAGGCGTTGGTTCTCGACGTCGACCGCGGAGAGCTGACTCACGCGCGCTCTGAGCTCGGAGTTCTCGTACGCGAGCTTGTCGTTGTCCTTGCGCACGTCGACCAAGTACACGTAGTCGCCGATCAGTGAGCTCACGCCGCGGGTCAAGGCCGAGGCCGCGTACTCGATCGGCGCCGCGATCCGCATCAGCGTGCGATCGACGACGTTCATCTCCTCCGGGTGCCGAATGCTCGCGCGCAGGAAGAAGAACGGCACGGCGAGCAAGAGCACGACGAGCGCCGTGTCTCGATAGCGTCGGAACGGCGTCACGGCCGAAGACCAGCCTCGAGGCTACGAAACGGCATGAAGGGCGACGTTGCAGGCGAGTGATCCGAGAAGGACGACACACAGCCTGCGTACACGGACCCCTCAGCCGATCGCCACCTCTTTGAGCAGTTCGATGTGATCGAGAGTCTTGCCACTACCTAGCACCACCGCGCTGATGGGATCGTCGCTGACCATGACCGGCAGACCCGTCTCCTCGCGCAGCAACACATCGATGTTCTTCAATAGGGCACCACCGCCCGTCAGAACGATACCTTTGTCGACGATGTCTGCGGCGAGTTCCGGAGGCGTGCGCTCGAGTGCGAGCAGAGACGCTTCGACAATCGCGTTGATCGGCTCCGCCAATGCCTCGCGCACCTCGTCCGAATTGAGCACGACGGTCTTCGGCACGCCGGCGACCATGTCGCGGCCTTTGACTTCCATCGTCAGTTGTTCGTCGAGCGGATAAGCATTGCCGATCGTCATCTTGATGCGCTCAGCGGTCTGCTCGCCGATCGCCAAGTTGTACTTGCGCTTCATGTACGCGACGATCGCGTCGTCCATCTTGTCGCCGCCGACGCGCACGCTCTGCGAGTAGACGATACCGGCCAAAGAGATCACTGCGACTTCCGTCGTACCGCCGCCGATGTCGACGACCATGTTGCCGCTCGGCTCCGTGATCGGTAACCCAGCGCCGATAGCAGCCGCCATCGGCTCCTCGATCAAGTAAACCTCGCGGGCACCCGCGCTCTCTGCGCTCTCTTTCACCGCGCGCTTTTCCACTTCGGTGATGCCGAAGGGCACGCAGATGATGATGCGCGGCTTGACCAGAGTGCGCCGGTTGTGAGCCCGGGCAATGAAGTAACGCAACATCGCCTCGGTGATTTCGAAGTCCGCAATCACGCCGTCGCGCAATGGGCGAATTGCTTGAATGTTGCTTGGGGTGCGCCCGAGCATTTCCTTCGCTTCACGCCCAACGGCGAGCACGCGATTGTCGCCACGCGCATCACGCGAGACCGCAACCACGGATGGCTCGCAGCTGACGATGCCTTTGCCTTTGACGTAGATCAGCGTTGTCGCCGTCCCGAGGTCGATGGCGAGGTCGTTGGAGAAAAGGCCGTATAGCCAGTCGAAGATCATCGCAGTTTGCTTGGGGTCACGCCGCGGTTCGTAAACGCGGAAGAGGAACGACCGCGCGCGGTTTTACACAGCGCAGGCGGGCGGCTTACCACGCGAAAGCTCGCGATGGCAATTTGCCCCTCACATGTCGTGAACGTAAGTACAGGAAACTAAAACCGGCCAGACTGCCGGATGGCTACCATCGAACCGGTACGAGACGCGCGGCGCGCCTCAGTCATCGTCCCAATCGTCGACATAGTCCTGGGCCCGAGTCGAACGGAAGCCGTCGTCGCGGCGTCGCTTCGCTCCACGCTCGGGGGCCGGGGTGGACTTGGTCTTGCGCTTCTTTTCCTTCTTCTTGTCCTTGTCCCACTTGGCGCCGCGGCGACCTTCTTCATCGGTCGGCGCTGGTGGCGGGGCGTCCGGGGAGAACTGAGGCGCGTCGTACTTCGGTGGGCCGTGGTGCGGAGGGGCAGCGAACGACCCCGAGCTCGATGGGCGGGGGCCGGGGCCACGGCCGGGCGGCGGCACGCTAGGGCGCTGATGCTGCCCCGACGTTCCAGGTCCCGGTCCACCGGTTCCGCGCGCGCGCGCAACGCTGATCGACAGACGGCGACCGCGGACGGCAGCGTCGTGCAATTGTTCGACCGCGCGCCGAGCCGTGTCGGGTGAATCGAGCGAGACGAAGCCGAAGCCTCGCGCACGACCCTCGGGATCCATCGGCAGGTGAACACGACGCACGGTCTCGAAGCCGCGCTCGGCGAACATGCGTTCGAGTTCTTGCGAAGTGCAATCGAATGGCAAATTGCCGACGTAAAGCGTCGAGTCGTCAGCAGGACCGCCTGCACCGCCAGTCTGCTGGACTCTGGGTGGCGCGGGTGAGCGCCCCTGGTAATCGGAGCCGCGAGCATCGCGATCGCCGCGGGGTTCGGGACGGCCTTCGCCACGGGGTTCGAAGCGGCCCTCGGCACGAGGTGCGAAGCCCCCTTCGCCGCGCGGCTCGTAACGCCGCTCGCTAGACGTGCCAGTCGGGCGCGCTGCTCCGGGAGCGGTTCCACCGCGATCCGCTCGAAACGGGCGCACCGACAACGGGCGTCCTTCGTACAGGCTTCCGTCGAGCTGTTGCCGAACGACGCGCGCATCATCTTCGGACGCCATCGTCACGAAGGCAAAACCACGGGGTCTGCCCGTCGCGCGGTCGCGCGGAACAGTTATCTCAGAGACGCTACCTCCGGCGGCTTCGAAAAGCCCCCTGAGCCCATCTTCCGTGGCCGCTTCGGCCAGACCCGCTACAAAGAGCTTGTGATCGTCCTCAACCGACATCTACTTCGTGCCCTGGCGGCGGTAGTGTAGTCAGCCTGCCGGTTCGCCGAAACCTAAAATCCACCAGTCTTTCCGTTCGGGCGATCGCGCCGGTTAGGTTACTCCGGATGAGAGTACGAGTCATAGTCAACCCAAGCGCCGGCGGGGGCCGCGCCCGCCGGGTCCTGCCAGAGATTTCGAGTGCGTTCGACCGAGCTGGGATCCGTTGCGAGATCGCCGAAACCAATGCACCGAACCACGCAAGCGAGCTCGCTCGAGCGGGTAGGCAGGAGGGAGTCGATGTGTTGGCGGCGATGGGCGGCGATGGAACGATCAACGAGGTCGTTCAGGCCTACTTGGACCAAGACGGCCGTCCGGCTACCGGACCCGACTTCGCGATCATTCCGTTTGGGACCGGCGGAGACTTCCGACGCAGCTTTGGCTGGGAACAGAACCTCGAAGAATCCGTGAGGCGCATCGCCGCCGGCGCATCGCGCAAAATCGACCTGGGTGCCGCACGCTTCAAGGCGGCGGATGCGGGCTCGGGACTGCGCGCGTTCGTCAACGTGTGCAGCACCGGCATCTCCGGCGTGGTCACACGCGCCGTCAATAGCAGCAGTAAGTGGCTCGGCGGTCGCTTGACCTTCTACACGGCCTCGTTCAAAGCCACGCTGGGCTACGCGAACCAACCGATGCAAGTGACCATCGACGGCGAAGTGGTGTTCAAAGGTCCTGTTTACCTATTGGCACTAGCGAATGGTCGCTTCTTCGGCGGCGGCATGAAGGTCGCGCCGGAGGCGGACCCGAGCGATGGTGTCCTCGACTGCACGCTGCACGGAGATCTCTCGAAAATTGCTGCGATCAGCCTCACTTCCGGCATGTACGACGGCAGCCACTTGACGCGAGCCCAAGCGCGAAGCTGGCGCGGCCGAAACTTCGAAATCAGTCCGTGGCTCGTCCCCGCTGAGACACCGATCGAGCTCGACGGCGAGACGCCAGGTCACTTGCCGTTACAAGTGAACATTCTGCCCGGTGCTTTGACCTTGCGCGTCTGAAGTTCACGCGCGGGAAAGTTCGGGCGTCGACTTGGCTGCGCCCTTGCGTCAGTAAGTCGGACGCACTTTCAACACACCCGCCCCAGCGCGCACTCGCGCTTGGCAAGCCAAGCGGTTTTCGGGCGGCCCCGCCAAGATCTCGAGCAGCTCACGCTCGTAGTCGTTGGGCGGCTCGAGGTGCTCGGCACCTTCGACGATTTCGATCAGACACGTGGCGCAGGTCGCAGAACGGCAAGAAAATGGAATCGGCAAGCGCGCTTCGTCGGCGGCGTCCACCAGCTCGCCGCCTTCGGGAAGCTCCGTCTCGCGCTCGGGACCTACTGCGTTTTCGAGGACTACCAGTTTGGGCACGAGCTGACCCTAGGACCCCCACGAACAGAAAATCCAGCTCCGGGGTGAGAAATTCGAACACCTAAACAACAACGGAAATTCGCTAGGGCGCTCCGACGTGGGACACTACGTTGGACGCAATGCTGAAACGTGCGGTTTCAATCGGGCTGTGTTCTTGGCCGTTCCTCGGGTGCTCATCGGTGGCGGCATCAGTGCCCAACGTCCCGGCAGAGCTCGTCGCACAGTGTCCAGCCGCCAATCCGGCGTGCGGCAGTCAGAATCCCGCGCTCACCCCCGCGGCCAGCGCGAGCGCCACCCGCTCCGAAGTCACGCCGCCCCCACCCGTAAACCCGCCGGCACCAGTGGCAGCACTGACGCCAGTGTACAACCGCGAAGTCTTGAAGCTTCGCGCCCAGGCTCAACGCCGCGTGTTGGGTGATGTGCCGCTGATAGAGGACGAGCAAGGCAAGCTCGTCACGATCAACGACGTACAGGCACCTGCGCCGGGCGTGGCGCAAACACCGCTCGTTCACTTCGTGGGCATCGAGAACGAGCACGCACTCGACCATTTCCATCAGGCGTTGGAAGAGCTCGCGACGGGGCGCGATCCCGACGGCAAACTGCGGATCGCGATTTACGGCGCGTCGCACACGCAAGGCGATCTCTACACGGGCTACCTGCGCTACTACCTCCAGAGCCGCTTCGGCAACGGCGGGCCCGGCTTCTTTCAAGTCGCCAAGCTCAACGCTTACTACCGGACGCTGGATTTCAAGGTGGATAGCACGGGCTTCCGCGTCGAATGGGCGCAGCGCAAAGACGCACCCGACGTGGGTCGCTACGGTTTGCTCGGTGCAGCTGCGGTGGGCCAGTTTCCGTACGCGCGGGTCTTGGTGACTCCGGCAAATGAACGCGATCTCGCCTACGCTGCCGAGCGCTACGAGCTCTACTTCGACAAGGGCCCCGCCGCGGGAGACTTCAAACTCCGAGTCGATGAGGGCAAAGCCGAGACGGTCACGGGACATGCCGAGAGCGTGAGCGCTGGCTACTTCGCGTTCCAGCGCCCAAAGGGTTGGCACGAGATCGAAGTGCGGCCGAAGGGTAACGGCCCTGTGCGATTGTTTGGCATCAGTGTCGAACGCAACGAGCCGGGGATCGTGATCGATACGCTGGGCATCAACGGCACTCGCGCCGCCAATCTGCTGCGCTGGGACGAAGCGCTTTGGAGTGAACAGCTCACGCGCCGCGCCCCAGAACTCGCGATTGTGGCCTACGGCACGAACGAAGTGACGGACACCGGTGAAGCGATCACGACCTATACGGAAAATCTGCGACAGGTGTTGACGCGGTTGCGCAAAGCCCTGCCGACGCAGAGTTGTTTACTAGTGGGTCCTGGAGACTTCCCGAAAGGCGAAGACGAAGTTTGGCAGACGCGTCCTCGCTTGCTCCAGATCATCGACGTTCAGCGCCGTCTCGCTCCCGAGTTCAACTGTGGCTTCTGGGATACGTTCGCGTTCATGGGCGGCGAAGGCTCGATGCATCGTTGGGTCAGCGTCCGCCCGGCGCTCGGCTCACCCGATCACATTCATTTCACGGCGCGCGGTTACGTGCAGATGGGCATGGCTTTGGGTGACGCACTGATGCGCGCATACGACGCGTTTCATCTGCTCCCCGATCCGCCTCCGGCCTCGGCGTCCCCAGAGCTCAACGCGCTGCTCGATCGCTAACCCTGGACGACTCGTGGTTGCGAGCTGCAAGTCACTTGGCGCCGGCATCGGCGTCGGTCTTGCTCGGTTTTTTGGATTCGAGCTTGACGATGTCGTCGCGCACGGGACCGGGACCCACTTCCGGCAAAGGCTTACCCTCGTGATCCTTGCGGAAGCCGGCGTAGCCCTGCATCAAGGCGCGATACAAGAGCGTCGCGATCAACTCCTGGCCGGCGATCGTCGGGTGTGAAAAGTCAGCACCAGCGAGTTGGGGTCGGGCGTTGTACCAACGCGCAATCGAGTCCTTGCCGCCCATGGCTTGGAACGTATTGAAGAAAGCGCAGCCCTCGGCCAACGCGACCTTCTGTTGTGACAGAACCAACTTCGGAACGATCCGACGGCTCTGCACGCCGAATTGCCCGGCGCGTTCACCATGGTCCATCAGCGACATCACTAGACAAGACGCGCTAGGTCGCCCCGCCTTGAACTTGCGTAGGACGCGCGCATACTCGTCCTCGTAAGGCTGCATCGTGTGCACGAGATCCATGGTCTCGCGCTGCACGTCGTTGCCGCCAAACATGAACACCAACATATCGACGCCGCGGTGATCGACTTGCCACGCCAAGTGTTCCGGATCCTGATAGTCGAGGCGTTGGGTAAAGCTGCCGATCAAGGCCAGCTCGTCCCAGACGATGCCCGGGTTGTCGCGCTCGAGCACCACACCGTAGCCGCGAGCAACGCCGCCGCCAATGGCACGCACCTCGAAGCTGTGTTCACCATCGGGCACCCAAAACGACGTAATCGCATCAGCCGGCGCGTCTGCACGAGTATCGATCACGCGCTCGACCTCACCGTCGACTTTGACTTGAAAGCGGCCCCCTTCGGGGTCCTTGGCGTACCAGAATTCGAAGCGGGAAACGCTGCTACCGATGCCTTTGGCGGCGGTGCGCCAACGACTCGTGCCGCCTCCGGATGAACGCGAAGTCACGCCAGCGTAGCCATAGCGCCCGTCAGGTTCACACTTGAAGATGATCTCGCACGTGCGCCAACCGCCGCGATCGCCGTAACGCACCCCTTGGTGCACGTAGGACAAGTTGTAGCGACCGAGCGAATGAAAGCCGTGACCGGCATCCCCGAAGCGATGCTGCAATCGACGACGAATCGCCGAGGTCAAGCCATCTCCGCCGAGCACGGAATCGCCCCATTGACTCGCGCGAGTGATCGCACCGGGCAGCCCGAGCTCGGTCAAGGTCAGTCGCTCGTAGTAGTGGTCGAGCTGGGCGACGTTCTCGATGCCGACCGCGACTTCAACGGCGTCGGCTGCTGGCACCGCATACGCAGGGTAAACCTTCGGCACCGACTGATCGCCGGGGACACTGCCAGTAGGGAGCGCCGCGTGATTGCGTCCAGCGGGCTCGTCCTCGGAAGCCGCCGGCTCGGCGTTGTCCAAGGCTTGACGCGCTAGCTCCTCGAGCCGAGCCACTTCTGCGCGCGCTGCTTCCTGCTGTTTACCTTGCCCCATCAGCTCACGGCCGACGATGTTCCAGAACGGAATGTAGCCGTCACCCGGACGCCAAGGCGCAAAGCGTGACAAGCCGGGCACGACGTACGGCGTGACGAACAGTAGCGCGAGCGTGGCCATGCCCCACCCCCAACGTCGCAGCGCGGATGGCGCGACGTCGACGCTCGCATCGTCGCCCTGCAGACTCACGTGGCGAACGCGGTCGTCCCCTTCCAAGATGCCGCGGTGGTCGGCTCTGGGTTCTTGCTCGGGCGCGGTCATTAGAACGAAAAGTAGATGTTCGGACGCGGGCCGGCCAAGAGTTGGGAGACGAGCAGACAAATCGCGCTCAAAACCAGCCCGAGCGCGGGGGCGGGCAGTGCGCGGAAGCTACGCGTAAGCAGATTTTCTGTCCAGCGAGCGGGCGTCATGTGGTGCGCGAGCCCCAGGGCGATCAACAGCAGCACGCCCCATTGCGCGACCCACAGCCCCCCGTTTTGCAGGGTCGGGGGCATGGCACTACCCACCCAATCGTAGAGCCCTTGCATGCGAAACAAGCCGCTGCGCACGCCAAGTCCATCCCAGTGCACGAGCTTGCCGCCAATCTTGCCTGCGATCTCGAGGTTGTCAGCTCGGAAAAACACACGCGAAAGCGACGCGAAATTGAACATCAACAGCACGTGCACCGGCGCCCAAGCCGTCGTCTCGGGCAACAAGCCGTTCAGAGCCGCTACCAAGAACGCGCCAAAGCCGAACCAAAGCGCGCTACTCGTGCCGAGTGACAAGGCCGACGCGGCGAGCAGCACGGCTAGTAACCCGATACCCACAGAGACCCCAAGCAACGCCGGCAACTGCAAGTTGTCCTTGGGCCGGGTGCGCAGGAAGCGGTTGTACAGCATCGCCGCGGCTTGCAAATTGCCGTAGACCACGAAGTTCCAACTTGCGCCGTGCCACATGCCCACCAGGAACATGGTGAGCCACAGATTGAAGTACGTGCGCGCCGGCGTGCCGCGACTGCCGCCCAACGGAAAAAACAGGTAGTCGCGCAACCAGGTCGACAAGGTCATGTGCCAGCGGCGCCAGAAGTCTCCGATGTGCTGGGCCTGATACGGCCGGTCGAAGTTCTCGTTGAGCCGAAAGCCCAAGAGCCGCGCAATGCCGATCGCGATATCGGAATAGCCGGAAAAATCCGCGTAAATTTGCAGCGTAAAGGCGTAGAGCGCGAGCAAGTTCTCGAGCGACGAGTATTGCTCGGGTGTCGAGAACACCAGATCCGTGAAGTTTGCCGCGATGTAATCACCGAGCAGCACTTTCTTCAGCAAGCCCTTGCTCACGCGGTAGGCAGCGAAATTCACGTCCTCGACCGTGACCGACAAGCGCTGACGCAGCTGCGGCAAGAAGTCCGCAGCGCGCACGATGGGTCCCGCCACGAGCTGAGGAAAGAACGCAATGAAGACCGAGAAACGCAAGAAGTTGCGTTCGGGTTCGAGACGTCCACGCCAGACGTCGATCGTGTAGCTCAGGCTTTGGAACGTGTAGAAGCTGATCCCGATCGGCAGCGCGAGCTTCAGCGTCGGTAAGGCGAGCTCGAGGTGCAAGGCGTGTGCGACGTCGTGCACGGCATCGAGCAAGAAGCCTACGTACTTGAAGTAACACAACAAGCCGAGGTTCGTGCAAAGGCTGATGCCGAGCATCAGGTTCTTGGCGAACGAGCCCTTGGGCAACGCGGCGATGACGCGCGCGCAAATGTAATCGACGACGCTCGACCACGCGAGCAGGCCCACGTACGTGAAGCGCGTGGGCAAAGCACCCGACACCGGACGCGAGCTCGCGCAGTAGAAGAAATAGCTTGCGACCAAGAGCACGATCCAACGTGCACGCGGGCGCGTCGCGAGGCCCCAATACGCGAGCAGGACCGGGACGACGAATAGGAGAAAGTCGAAGCTAGCGAAAAGCATGCGAACAAAAAGTCGACCGCCTGGTCGGGCCGCGATTTATCAGATCCGAAACACAGGCCTAGGACATTTCGCGCCAGTGCCACAAAAACAGCGCTCAACGGGCTAGTTCGCGCGCCAAGCACGACGCAGGTTACGCGCTAGATGAACGCACATCACCCTGCGACTGTAACGAGCGCTGACTCGGGGTTGCATTTGAGACACGCTTCGAACGAGGCTAGCGCCGAGGCCAGGAGCCAAGGGAACCCGCTGATGAAGCACGACCATCGATCCTTATCCACCGTTTGTGTCAACCACGACTGCGGGGCGCAGCGCGCACGGCACTCGTCAACAAGGAGGTCATCCGCGCGTTGGTTGCCCATGCTGACGGGTCTCGTCTTGAGCGCCTCGTTCGCCGGGTGCAACGAGTACGACGATCCCCAAGAGGGGCCGCCAGTGACTTCGGACGGCGATGCCGGGCTCGGCTCCAGCCCGCCGCCAACCGGGATTCCGTCGACCCAGCCCACGGCGAGTCAGCCCAGCGCGTCACAATCGACGCCCAAGCCGCCCGTGCCTTCGAGTGTTACTCCAGCGCAGCCACCCACGGTGCCTGCCAGCTCGAGCACAGCCTCCGCTCCGGCCTCTTCCTCTTCGTCGATCCCAACGTCACCGGTCCAATCCAGCGCGCCGAGCGCCTCGAGTTCGGCTAGCGGCGGCGCCGGTGGCAGTGGTGATGACGAGATGGGCGGCGCGGGTGGCGGCGGCGGTTCCGAGAACCCTGCCGGCGCTGGTAACACGGGGGATACATTCGACGCGGGCCCGATGGGCTCGACGACGAGCACGCTGACGCTGCCGCCGCTCGACTTGGACGCGGGACAAGACGGCGGTGACGGCCGCGACGCAAGCCTCGACGCATCGCTCGACGGAGGTGATACACTTACCACCGACAGCGGCAGCAGCGCAGCGGACAGCGGCGCAGTCGATGCGGGCGGCGGGACAACGGAGCCCCCGCCCCCAGATTCGAACATCGCAGTGCACTGCGCGTGGTCGCAAG
>DATAHU010000249.1:0-8466 GCA_036263015.1 Polyangiaceae bacterium
GGTTGCGTTGGTCGACGGAAAAGCTGTCATCATGCTTCCTGGTACTGAAAGTCCAAGCGGCGAGCTCCGGCTGCGCTGGCAGGGGCCCGGCCTCAACACCACCCTCGTCGTTCCGCAATTGCGTTTCTCCTCGAGTGGCGCTCGAGACGCGCGGGCTCTGGGCGCTGCGCTTTGCTGGTGCCCCGATGGCTTCTGGAACGACGGCAAGTGCAGTTCGCTCACCACCAGCCCCGACCAAGTCGGGGTGCGCTGCTTGCCCCTCGACGGAACCATCGACATCACACGCTACGAGTTGGTCGAGACCCACCTCGGAGACGAGCGCCACGTCGATTTGATGCTCGATGTCGCTGGCGCCGGGGGCGACGCGCAGGCCTCGATTCAACTGCACGTGGTGATCAATGATCGGCTGTTCACCTACAAGTGCAGTGGCTTTCAGGATCCGATCACGCGCAATATGCATACTTCACGTTCTGGGCCGATGGTCGCGGCTGTTCTGCGCTGAGCAATTGCAGCTCGGACGGGCTCCCCCTTCCGCCATAGGGAACGCGACCGCCACTGCAGGTACGGTCGCGGTTATCGACGGATGTAAGAGCTCGACGCGTCCCACCGCAAGCACGTACGCGACGCGGCTCACCGACATCCATGCCATGGCCGTGAACTTGCTAGCGTATCCGGACGAGCGGGCTCCAATAGAACCACACCTCGGTCTTGCGGACGTATAGCGTGATCGACTGATCGGCCGCGTTGTACACATCGATGCTCTTCACCACAAAGGGAACAGCGGTGTTCTTGTCGTCTTTGATTAACTGAAAATAAAGAGCACCGTCCGAAAGATGGGTGCTGAACGGGCCACGATTCGTCCAAACGTCGAGCGCGTACACACGCCGTTAACGTGCTTGCACATAGTCTGTTTGGCGGGGCCATAGCATTCTTCTTGCCCTTTGAATCCGATATGAAAATGACTGTCACCAACGGACGTGGGATACGTCGTCGTGAATGTAAGAGGAGTGGTCCAAACCGTACGTCATGGGTGGACCCGTGGATTCAGCGCCGATGTGCGGGCGCTAGCGCGCCTTTGCAGAGGGCGTGCCAAGCGCAGAACTTCCTCGATTCCGCGAATCGCTCGACGGAGGTTGGGCTCGGCTCGAGCGAGTTGCTCGAACTGCGCGAGTCAATTGCCGCAGTCTGGCACACGGCCACTGCGGGTGCGGTTAAGGGGCGCGACTTGGGCGTTGCTCTGGCTCCGCCGAAGCACCGCCTCACGCGAGCCACAGCTCGCGCGCCGCGAGGCGCACGTCGAGATCGCCGTGCTCGCGCAGCGCACGCAGAGTGTTCACCCATTGCGCGCCCCAGCCCCAGCGTGGACCGAAGACCGCGAGCAATCCCACTGCCACGCTGCCGCACTCGTTGCCTTGCAATTCCAGCAGAACACGTGCCGCGTCTTCGAGCTGCCAATCGCGCTCCAAGCGGTTGGCTTCGGCGCACGCTGCCTCAGTCACGAGGCGCCGTAACGCAGGCGTCGGCGCGCTCGCCAGCACGTGAGCAACAGCGCTTCCCAATTCCGCGTTGGGCGCAGCCGATAACCAGAGCCGCACACCCAAGCCCCACCAATGAGGTTGCGCGAGCAGCTATGCGTGCCATTCACGTTCAGCGGCTGTGAGGGCAACGAGAACAACTTCGCGACCCCGGGCGAATGCTACGCCGCGTGCGGTGCGTGGGGAACATTCCATGCCGCCTCAT
This sequence comes from Polyangiaceae bacterium, assembly GCA_036263015.1. Classification (GTDB taxonomy): domain Bacteria; phylum Myxococcota_A; class Polyangia; order Polyangiales; family Polyangiaceae; genus SZUA-265. Next base: position 1,741 of record DATAHU010000249.1, read on the forward strand.
GTCTGGGCTCGGAGGACTGCGTGGCTACCCTTCGGGGTTGTTGCGGGAACTGCGACTTAGGCGAGGCAGAACCACTGGTCGCGCTCAACCGCGACACATTCTACGAATATGAGCTGCGAGCTGGTTGCGGAAGCGCATCGTGTCCCGCTTGTAAAGCACCCGCCGAGCACGATGTGGCGTGGTTCGGTGCGTCGTGCGAGAAGGGCTATTGCGAATTGATCGACACTCGCACCATACCGGCGACCGAGTGCGAAGCGGACGCCGACTGCGTTACAAGCGGGAGCCTCAGCTGTTGCGCGAATTGTTCACCTGACGCAAACTCCGCGATCGGCATCAACGTCAACGCTAATCTGAGCGGCCTGCAATGCGGAGGATTGCTGCCCTGTGACGCGTGCGATCCGCCGCCCGAGGCACGCTTCAAAGCACAGTGCAGGAACGGTCGTTGCATTGCGGTCGAGGTTGGGGATCCCATTTGAGCGAGACCCCAGTCCCCGCGATATCAATCGTTAGTCGGAAAGCTTTATCGTCTGCTGCCATCAACAGCCCGCACTGTTCTCGGCAACACACGATCCACCGTTGTGAACCAAGACGTTGCCAGCACCATCCTTCAGAGTCGCGTCGAGATGCAGCATGACCGTCGCCGTCGTGCTCAGGAGGCTTGTCCGACGGCCACCGCGGTAACGCCCGCGGCAAGCGGAACCGCTGCTAAGGTGACGCCCGACTGCCCAACTGCACCGGGTTGGTGGTTGCATGAGCCCGACTCTGACGAGCACGCCGTTGATTTAGGTTGTAACAAATTGAGGGACTGGCCTTATCGCCGCGCGTTATCGAAACCGGGCGACTGCACGCGAGTCGCGCTGCTCGCGTTGCACCTTCTCTTCCGCGCCGTCTAGCTCGGCAACCATCTTGGGGGGCACCCCAGAGGCGCGCGTAGTCCAGCATGTGATCGACGTCGGAGGCTAGGTAATCCAAAACGATTCAGGCCCGCTGAGCAATGCACTTCGGGTCACAGAATCACCGAAGTGCGACGTACCACGAGGCTCTAGCGCCGTACCGCGCCGGCCTGAGCTTCGATATTCGGAGTCGAGGGCCGCGCCGCTGTCGCCCACCAGATCAGGATAAAGGCTGATCGATTCGGCACCGATCTCGTCGCCAATGATGAGGAAGATGTTGGGCTTGTCTGGACCAGCGCCGGGGCCCGCGCCCGCGTCGGTGCCCGCGGGGTGGACGAAGGTCACCGTCGCGGGACCGAGCAGACCAATGACGCAACTCAATCTGCGGCTTGGTCCCCTGTTCACCGTCGACGGCAATTGGGGTCACGAGATTGCGCTTCCCCAATCGTGTTTTGGTGCTCGATGGCTCCGAGCATTGGCAAGCTGAGCGTTGAGCGATCGCGCAGATCAGAAGCCTAGATCGAGACAGAACGTTGGCACGCCTGTGATCCCGACCTTGGGCGTCAAATAGAACTCGCCACCTCGAAAACCCAGCGCAACGGAAGCGTAAGGAGTTGCGTGCCAACCGCAGGGGCGCTCTTCGTTCTTGGCCACACCGACGCCAGCGAAGGCACCGAAGAGGGCATGCTCGACCGTCTGTTCACTACCTGCGTAACGATCCCACGCGATCCCGAGACTGGCGCCGCCGCCGGGCACGGCGATGGTTTGGCGCGTCGAATACGGCCAGCCCACACGCGGCTCCCAGAGCAGATAGGTGCGTTCCTCGAACCCGCTTTCGGTGGGCTCGTTGCTCGGCGCCGGTTCGAGCTCAGAGGCAGAGTGCACGCGATAGGACTTGCCCGCCGTGGCGCTGAATGCTGAAGCTTCCCAACCCGCGTTGAGTGCACCGTGATCCAAGCCGATGGTTGGTCCCATGCCGGCGTAGCACGAACAGCACAGCGGCGTTAATCCGCCGAAGCGAGTGATACTCCAGGTACGTGCGCTCGGCATCGGGCACTGTATACCATCGACACGCCTGGTTTGAGAAGCCAAGGGTGGGCTGCGGGGACGGGGCGCAGCGAACCCCGGCAGGCACCTAGTGAGTACGGCCGGGTTGCCGAGGCGTTGCTCATCGTCGACGCGAGTTGCTCCGGCTGGCGGCCGCGGGGCGGCGGGGATTGGCGTTCAGCACAGAAGGAACTCAGTCCCATCATCACTTGGCGCGGCATCGGGCACGGCAGGCCGATACTCAGCCTGGTCGCCCGAAAGCTGCTGACCCTAGCCCCTGGGCCCGCGCTGTGTTGTGTTTCTCAAGGGTTTGCGCAGCACTATCGCCTTCGACGGTGCATGGCGGAGCCGAGCGCTAGCCCGGGCGAGCCATCCGCTTCGCCCGCGCCCGTGCCGCTCGTCATGCATTTGAGCAACCGCTCCGACGTCATCACGAGCGCAACTTCGAGCGCTTGGTCGCGCACGTTGAACAGGCCGTTAGTAGTGCACGGTGCGAGAACGTATGCAAGATCTGCGATGTCATCACCGACTCGGCTTGCAGCTACAGTGATGGAGTACGTCGAGGGAGCGAGCTTGCACGAGCTGCTTCGCTGCGCGAACTGACGCTGTTGCAGCTCGCATGCTCGAGCGATGACAATCCTGCGTCGATCACGGACTGACTCGCCGCACTGCTCAAGGGGGCGTCGGGTTCTTTCGCTCCATCGCATTCGTGTCCGGATTGTTGGTGGGCTCGTCGTCGGAGTTCGGTCGACAGAACGGCTCAGCGGATGTTCACATAGCTTGCGCGACCAATAGTGTGCCGAGCGCACGAGGCAAGAGCTCAAACGCGCCAGGGCATCGTCGTCCACGTGGCGCATCGACCGAGGGAGCCCTGCGGGTAAATCGCAGTCATCGAACGCGGAGCATATCAGCGTTTGAAGACTTCACGCGACCGATCGCCCACGAACTGCGTTCGGCGTTCGAATCAGCGCTCAGCGTCGATCCAGAGCAGCGAAAGGTCGAGTTCGATCGCGTCGAAGGGCTCTGCTCGGACTCGCTCGTCGTCACGGAACGCGGCCACGCGAATCCAACCGTCCACCCCCAAGCGATGCACCTCGAGCAGTCGTAGTTCCGGGTTAACGAGCCAAACGTGGCCGACCTTCGCGCTCGCATAGACGGCCAGCTTGGACGTTCTGTCGCGAAGCTCGGTCGACGCAGAGAGCACTTCACACACCCAGTCCGGGGCCAGCCTCAGGTACGGCTCGCGAGGAACCGCCGGCAGACGCTCACGACGCCAACCGCCAAGGTCAGGCACGACGATGTCAGCGGCCAGATGCAGCTCGGGTTCGTCTAAAATCAGCCACCCACCTGGCCCGCCGCGGCCACGCTTGAACGGCGGCCCGAGTTCCTCCCCCAGCGCGGTCGCTGCTGCAGCGTGAGGCAACGCCCGACGCGGTTGTAAGCTCAACTCGCCGTCGATGATCTCCGCCACTAGGTGTCGTGGCGCTGCCAACACGTCCTCGTAAGTTGCACGGCGCCGAGCGGGAGGCGACATAGACCGAGAGACTGCCACTTTTGGCGAAAAGGTCGACGCTGGCGTGTTCTCGCAGCAGCCGCGCCCGCTTGCTTTTCGTGGATGGCACGGGGGCAGGTACTCGCGAAGCGTACGGCCTGTGCTGTCCGAGGCACGGACGTGGTCCGAGCTGACTCGAACCCGGAGCCCAGCACCGCCAAACCAGTCGCCGTACCCTTGCGCCCCAGAGCACTCGCGGCGCCTGAATTGGACGATATAGATTAACACTGCGGGCGGGAGATGGCGGACGTTTGGGGCTGGGATTGGGGGTCTAGCTCGAGCACGCGCTCGACCCCTCATCCCTTGCACTGCGCCCAAGTTTGGCGTTTGGCGGACTACCCGATGGCATCAAGGCAGCGCGCCTGGCCGGGTCGTGATACTCTCGGCAGCATGCCGCTGAACGCCCCTGCAAGTCTCGACGGAATCGTCGAGCTGGAGTCTGGTGCGGGGTTCGAGACGTGGCAGCGCGAGCGCCCGCCAGCCACTCTGCGCGTGCATTGGTCGGCAACCGGAGCGGTTCGCATGCACGTGAGCGGGCGCGGCGCGGGCCAGTTTGCACAACCGGTAATCCGGCGCTGGGAGGCTGCCCTGCGCGAGATCGGTAGAGTCTCGATCTTGTTCGACCTGTCGGCAATGCCCAACTACGACACGTCGCTTCGTCAAGCCTTGACGGATTGGTGCCTGGCGCACCGCGCACAAATCTCTGCCATGCACTTGCACACCGAGTCGGCAGTGGTGCTGATGGGGGCAAGGGTCGCAAGCTTGCTGCTGGGCGGGATGATCGAGATACACGCAACGCGGGAAAGCTTCGAGGCGGTCGTGCGTCAGTCTGGGCTCGGGCCGATCAAAGAGCGTTAGTCGCCGCCACAGACGCACGCGCCCCGACCGTGACCTGACGCTGCCAGCACTGACAACTGTTGCGAGCAGCGCCGAGTTCATCGGCGCACAAGAGTTTGGTCGACCAGCGACCCAGCTTCCGCGAGCGATAACCAGCGTAGGAGATCTGATCGTCAGGTCGTCCAGCGCGGGACTCGATTCCTTCGGAGGGCGACGTTGAGCGCAACAGGTTTACAATTCACCGACAACATTTCGTCGGTTTTGCTGTCGTCGACCGGAACGTCGAAGGTTACCCTAGCTGTCGGACTATGCCGCGCTACTCGAGGAGCGCGACGCGCACCGGTTGTGTTTCTTTCTACACCATCAGCTTCGGGGGCTTACGGCGCTGGGGCGCACTCCACCAAACTGGTGTAAATCTGGTGCAGGTTCCCATCTTTCGTCGTGAAGTAGGCGCGATGTCGCCCCTGGGCCTCGTCCCAGAGCAGAAAACCGTCAGTTACGTCTTCACCGGGTGCGATTGCGCGGTTCTTCAACACCGCCTTGGCGTCGTCGTTGGGATCGATCGCCATGAACGTGATATCCGCGCCGTTGGTGGCCAAGATGTACAACACGCTCTGCTCCGCATCGAAGTACGCGTCGAGCGGCCACTGGCCATCACTCAGACTGTAGTTGTTGATGACGGCGCCTGTGCCGCTCAACAGTGAAAAACGTAGCGCGTTGCTCGAGTCGCCGTACACGACGCCGAAAAGGTCCGAGCCCAACCACACCAGTTGCGGGTTGGTAGCTTCAGCGCTAGCCCCCACCCCATCGAATAGCACGCCGGAGCTCGTGTCGAAGGCCTGCCCTCCCCCGCTGTCGAAGACGCTCAGCGTCTCCCAAAGCTGGCCGACGCTCCCGTCATTGTAGTGACCGAGGTTTGCGAACTTGCCGTCACCGATGGCCACGATGTCACGCGATTCGCGCCGCGAGAAGTGTCCACCAGCGGGCGCAATGATGTTTCCGGTGCCAAGTTGCGAGACCAGGATTCCGTAGGGATGCTGCGCGGCGGGAGCGATCGCATAAGTCGTCCCGTCGTAAGCCAGCCCCATGGGTGAGGCCACATAACCGGGCACGAGATCGACGCCGTACAGGTGCGCGTCGTCCAGCCACGCGCCGTCCTTGATCCAGTTGAATCCAACGTTGTTGCTGCCGCCGCCGCTGCCAGACCAAGTGACTGCATAGGCCTCAGCTTCGCTGGAATACACGACGGCGATTGTCGGCAATAGCGGTGCATCGACTTCGACAGCGAGTTGCCCAACCGCAGACACCTCGTCACCCACAGTGAGGAAGTGGATTTTCTTGTTGCCTGGGTCGGCCCAAGCCACGAAGTGTTCACTCGGCCCCGCTGTCGCGGAAAAGCTCGTCTTGTCGACGTAGTCCTTGACCGAAATGAGCGTTGCTTTGCTAACCACCGGCAGACCCGAGCTAGGTGAACACACTTCATTGAGTACCGGCTGTGCGGATTCCCCTGCGTCGACGGCGTCCGTTGGGCTCGCTGACGTGTCGCTGCCGCTAGGAGCGCTGCCGTTGTCAGTCGTCGTGGCGGGACTCGGCGTGTTGCCCGTGGGCTTCGGGGTCACGCTGGTATCGGGCGCAGCTGCGTCAGTCGAGTTGTTCGCGCTTGGTTCGGGGGCTTCGTCGGGCTTGCTCGTGGGGCCCGCGCTCGTATCGTCGGCGGTGCTTTGTGGGGAGCTGGCCGCGTCACGAGCGTCGTTGCTCGAAGGACGCGAATCGTGCTTGGTGGGGGACGGGGCGCCAGCATCGCTCGGGGTATTCTGCTTCCCCTTGGCGCTCTCGCCCGTATTGTTGATCTGCGTGTCGCCCTTGGAGATGCAACCCTGCGTCCCGAATGCGAGGACCGAGGCTAAGCCCACTGTGCAGAGCCCTTTTGTCGAACCCGTCACGCGAGAGTGCGTCATGACTAAAAGGCGTAACCTCTCGCCCTAGGTCTCGCAAGGCCGACGCAAGGTCCCCCACAGAATTGCTGCGAGCGAGCTGGAAGGCTCGGTGTGGGAGATCTGCGTTGGAGGGTGACTCAGAGCACTCGTGTCGCTTTAGGCGCACCGTGGAGCAGAGGGCCCGGAAAGCGGGGCTTGGGTGAGGAGGGCGATGCAACGACGTTGGTTCTTGCGAGGTTGGGCGGTGCAACCATTGCTAAGCGGCGCTGATGGACCGGGACAGGTGAATGTTTGGGCACCCCCTCAGCGGAACCGAAAGCTACGAGCAATCAAGTCGAAGCCGGGTTGCGCCGCCGCAATGTCCTCGTCAAAGCAGAACTCGTTGACGAATAGCGTCCGCTTCTCGTCCGCATGCGCGAAGTTTCGGATGCGTCCGGTGCCAAGTGGCTTGATCTTGCCG
>DATAHU010000250.1:0-8862 GCA_036263015.1 Polyangiaceae bacterium
GCGCTGCAAGGCCTTCTTTTCGTTCGAGGCCGCGCCTGTTTCATTCGTCCCGCACTACTCGTTCGGGACACTGGTAGCCTGTGGCGAAAGTCGGACCGAGTCCAGCGGGAGCGCGGCGTGCCTAGATGCGAGGAGCGAACCCTAAGAATACTGCTGCTATTCGAGGGGTGAGTCGACAACGCAGATGCGTGCGCCCCGCCCTGCTGGCGACGGGAGACTTTGCCACAGGCTGCTAGGCTTCAGGGCTCGCTCTCACGACCGGCCAACACAAACGCGGCACGTCATTTCCGCGCCACATGAACGTTAAACAACGTTAACCCCAATCATATACCCCTAGCACCCCAGCTCACGTCGCGTGTTTCACTGCATCGTAGGCTGCGGAGCCTTTGACGATGTCACAGAACTCGCTTGATCGTTCCATTGGCGGGTGCCCCCTGATAGATTGCCGCCCACTGCAAAGCAGGTTTCAACGCCTCGAGACCTGTGGCCCATGCCATTGCTGAGCGTTCTGAGGCCCGGTGGGCCTCGTGAAGCGAACCCTTCCGCCCTTTCGAGTCCATACAACGCTGCCCGCCGCGGCGCGTTTCCACAATATTTTGAAAACTGGAACATGACCATGAAACTGAGATCGATTCCCAAGTCGTTCATTGCTGGAGCCATTGGGCTCAGCGCCTGCGCGTTGTCGGGGCAAGCCCACGCTCAACAGTTCGTCACGCAGTTTCAAGCGCCCGAAACGTTGAATTGGAAATGGCTCGGCGACAGCGTCGCGATTGACGCCAACACCTTCGTCGCCGGTGCTCCAGAGTCGATTCGCAACGCCAATCCAAATCTGTGTGGGCTAAACATCGGCTATGGCGCGATCGCCATCTACAAGAAGAGTGGCGGCACGTGGAGCTACGCCCAGAAGTTCTGGCACGACCCAACGACGGATACCGATACCTCCGAAATCAAGTTCGGCAGGTCAATCTCATTGCGAGGCAACGTCTTGGTCGTCTCGGCTGAACGCGAGGATCACCCGAGCGCGGTGAACGCAGGCGCCTTCCTGGTCTTCACTCGCCCCAACGCGACTTCGAATTTCACGAAGCTCGGAACTTACTATTCGCCCACGCCGACTCAGGAGGGACGATTGGGCGAGAACTCGGGGCTCGCGAGCAACACCCAATTCATCGCCATTGGTGAACCCTCGACGTTCAAGCTCTTGATCTACAAGATCCAGAACAACGTCGTCAGTTACGCGTATTCGATCACCCCCCCCGTGCCCGGTCGCTACGCAGGGCTGTACCTCACCGACAACAACATCTTGGTGGGGATCATGTACGGCCAGCCTACGCTGCACGCCTTCCGTCTGGCGGCGGGGGGCGCCACGAGCGTCGATACCAGCTCACTGGCTAGGACCAACACGACGGTCACCGGAGCGCTGGGCGGTGATGGTAACACGGTTGTCGCGCAGCTCAGCGACTCGAGCGGCGGCAGCTACCTCACGCAGGTCGTCAACTTTGCGAACAACAACGTAACCTGGGTCGATAACCGCCCCATCGCTGCGATGCACGACGGGGTGCGCATCAGCGTGAAGGAGAATCAGGCCTTCTTCCTAGCCTCCAGCGCTGGCATCGCGAGCTACAAGTTCACTACCAACGGCGGGTCCGGGCATGACTACAACTACGAAGGCGTCTTTCACCCGACGAGTTATCCCGAGCTAGGTCCGGTCGGAACGAGTGCGACCGCCGTGGCCTTCAATGGTACCGATCTGCTCGTCGGTGACCGGGACATCAATCCCGGCTGGGACGGCGGCCCGTGCCAGGCTGGGTCGACTGGCGGCATCGACGTCTTCAGTGTGAGCCCGGTTACGGCGGCGGGACCGAGCGGCAGCACGAAACTGCAGCCGTGGGTCTTCTCGAGCCAGCAGGACAATGGCGAGATCACGGCCCTGTACTCGGGTTACGCGGTCCTTGGGCAAGCCAGCTTTCCAAACGAGAACGGCCTGATCGGCCAAGCCACGGTGTATCGCCAAGTGGGGATCAGTTGGGAGCAACTCGAGAAGTACGTCGATGGGCGCGCCGGTTTTGGGGGCGCACCTTTGACTTCGTATTTCGGCAGCGCTGCCGCCATCAACTGGCACTCGCTGTTGATCAGCGCTCCCGTGGGCGGTAACCCGGCAACGGGAGTGATCTACCACGCGCGCGCGGTGAACGGCGCGTTCGAGCATGGGCCATTGACCCGCGCCCTACCGCTCCCCCCGAGTCTCCACGAGAACGACGATTTCGGCAGCTCAATGGCGCTCGATAACGACAAGCTGATCGTGGGCGCGATTCAAGGTGGCGCCGAGGGTTCACGTACGGGCGCAGCCTATGCATACACTTACAACTCGACCAGTCAAAGCTGGAGCTACGCTCAAGAGTTGGTTCCTCCAGCGGCCGATCTCCAACCCTGGTTGGGGTACGGCTCGAGCGTCGGGGTCTCGGGTGACTGGGCTATCGTGAGCGCGCCGTATCTCAACGCCAACGGTCTGAGTGAAACCGGGGGTGTGTACGTGTTCCATCGCGTCAATGGCACGTTCAGCTACGTGCAACGGCTGTTGCCGCCCACGCCGACCGAGTTCGACGACTTCGGGCAGACGCTCTCGATCGCCAACGGAGGCAACTACATCGCGGCCAGCGGCAACTACTCCGGTGTTCGCTTGTTCCGGCTCAGCGGCTCGAGTTACGTCAGCGACGGCAGCGTGTCCGTTCCAACGTTGCAGTACGCGTCGGTCGCGCTGTCCAACGTTGGGTTGATTGTTGGTACCCCGTTCGACGGACGCGTCCGTAGGTTCACCCGTGCCAGCAACAACAACTGGGCGCTCGGGGGGACCTTGCAGGTTTCAGCGCAGTCCTTCGGTCTGTCCGTGTCGATGTACGACAGCAACGTCTTGATCGGCGCTCCGACGGCGCTCTTCGGCACGCTCGCCAGCGGCGCCGGTTATGCCACGACCTTCAGCAACGTACGCTGATCAAAAAGTAGGGAGATACGCAATGATTCACAGATTCATTTCCAAGTCGCTCTTGGCTGCCGTCTTCGGGCTCTCGAGTTTTGCCCTTGCTCCTGCAGCTCATGCACAGCAATTCGCCACGCAGTTTCTGGCAGCAGATAGCCTCAATTGGAAACAGGTTGGGCTCGCCCTTGCGATCGACGCCAACACGTTCGTGGTCGGTGCGCCGGAGTCCATCCGCAACAACGACAGCACGAACTGTTCCTTGGCCCTCTCTGGCTACGGCTCGATCGGCATCTACAAGAAGAGCGGAAACGCATGGTCCTACGCGCAAACTTTCTGGCACGATCAAACGACGGAAACGAACGAGATCAAGTTCGGAGGGTCGCTGTCGTTGCGCGGCAACGTGCTGGTGGTCTCGGCTGAACGCCAAGACCACCCAACGGCTTACGACGCCGGCGCGTTCGTGGTGTTCACACGTCCGAACGCGACCTCCAACTTCACGAAGCTCGGCACCTACTTCGCGCCAACGCCAACAGCGGGCGGGAGGATGGGCGAAACCTCGGGACTCGCGAGCAATACGCAGTTCATTGCAGTGGGTGACCCGCTGAGCAACTCGGTCTTCGTGTACAAGATTGGGGCCAGTAGCGTCACTTACGCTTACTCGATCCCGCTGCCGGTGGGTCCCGCTCGTTACGGACGGCTGTTCATCACAGACAGCAACGTTCTGGTCGGTACGATTCAAGGCCGTCCTACCCTCGAAGCGTATCGCCTTGGTCAAACCAACTACACGACGCTCAGCACAACGGCACTGTCGCGTCCCAACACGACCGTGCTCAACCCGATGTCGGGCGATGGCAACACGGTCGTAACCGTCCTGCGCGACAACACCACCGGGTCGTTGCTCACGCAAGTGAGCAACTTCGCAGGCGGAGCCATCGGCTGGGTCGACAACAGACCGATTGCGCCAGGACTCGGCGGCACTGGATCGCTTTCTGCGATCTCCGTCACGGTCAAAGAGAACCAAGGCTTTTTCGTGGGCATGACGGGCGCATCCGCGCCACTGGCGTTGAGTTACAAGTTCACTTACAACGGCGGCTCCGGCCACGACTACAACTACGAGGGCCTGTTCACTCCAGCAAGCTATCCGCAGACCTCCAGCGTGGGCGGCGCAGCCACTCAACTGGCCTTCAACGGCAGCGACCTGTTGCTCGGTGATCCGGGACTGGACAACCATGTCACGACCTACCCCTGTTTCTCGTACTCGACCGGCGGCGTCGACGTATTCAGCGTGGGCCCAGTGACCGCAGCGGGACCGAGTGGCAGCACGAAGCTGCAACCCTGGATCTCTTCGAGTCAGCAGGACAACGGCGAGGTCACGGCGCTGTACTCGGGTTACGCGGTCCTAGGTCAAGCTAGCTTCCCGAACGAGAACGGCTTGATCGGTCAAGCGACGTTGTATCGACAAGTGGGCACCAGCTGGGAGCAACTCGAGAAGTACGTCGATGGACGCGCTGGCCTTTTTGGCACGGCTTTGACTTCGTATTTTGGCAGCGCTGCCGCCATCAACTGGCACTCGCTGTTGATCAGCGCTCCTGCGGGCGGTAGCCCGGCAACGGGCGTTGTTTACCACGCGCGCGCAGTGAATGGCGCGTTCGAGCACGGCCCACTGATGCGTGCGCTACCCTTGCCGCCAAACCTGCACGAAAATGACGATTTTGGCAGCTCGCTGGCCCTCGACAACGACACGCTGATCGTGGGCGCGATCCAAGGCGGGCCCGAGGGCTCGCGCAACGGCGCGGCGTATATTTACAGCTACAACTCCGGCACGCAGAACTGGACTTACGCTCAAGAGTTGGCTCCGCCTTCGGGCGATCTGAAGCCCTGGTTGGCGTTCGGGGCCAAGGTCGGCATTTCGGGTGACTGGGCAGTCGTCAGCGCGCCGTACCTCGACGCCAATGGGCTGAGTGAAACTGGCGGCCTATACGTTTACCATCGCGTCAACGGCACGTTCAGCTACGTGCAGCGCGTATTGCCGCCCACACCGACGGAGTTCGACGACTTCGGCCAGACGCTCTCGATCGCCAACGGCGGTAACTACATCGCGGCCAGCGGCAATTACTCGGGCGTGCGCTTGTTCCGACTCAGTGGTTCGACCTTCGTCAGCGACGGCAGTGTGTCCGTTCCAACGTTACAGTACGCGTCGGTCGCGCTGTCCAACGTGGGCTTGATTGTCGGTACGCCCGGCGATGGCAGGGTCCGCAGATTCACTCGCGCCAGCAACAACAATTGGCCGCTCGGGGGGACCTTGCAGGTTTCCGCGCAGTCCTTCGGCTTGTCCGTGTCGATCTACGACAGCAACGTCCTGATCGGCGCTCCGACTGCGCTCTTCGGCACCCTCGCCAGCGGCGCGGGCTACGCCACGACCTTCAGCAACGTCCACTAGCCGTCAGTGGGGGGTTAACACGACTTCGGGTGCGCTCGATGCCCGTGGTCTGAATATTCCAAAGACACAAGGGAACAGGGAGAAACATGAAAAAGTCCATGCTAGTAAACTCACTCGTCGCCAGCGCGACTCTGCTCGGGGCTTGCTCCGGTGCAGAGTTCGCCGAGTCCGACGAGGCCGCGGGCGTCGAGAGCGACGTCGGCATTGCGCAACAAGGTCAAGCGCTCAGCGTTAGCCCACCGGTATCACAATTCGTGGTGCTGGCGCGACAAGCTGCGAGCTTCAACGAGCGCAGCCTGGTGCGCGGGGCCAACCTCGGAGTTGGGCCCGGCGCGGGTGGCACTCAGAACACGCTCAACGCAGCCGCCGACTCGTCCATTGGACTGGGATTCGATACCTTGGCTCAGCGCGTGGTGCTCGGCAATCGAACCACGGCAGGCAACCTCGATCTGACCACGTACCTACCTGGCGTAGGCGTGACCACTGGCGCACGCACGGCGTACGTGGCTCCGGTCGCGGCTCCCAATCCGACGGCGGCCACGGTGGGGACGCAGGACGTCATGGTCAACGCCAACTCCACGTTGCCCTTGGCGCCCGGTCGGTACAACAACATCACGGTCAATGGCATTCTCAACTTGAATGGCGGTTTGTACGAGGCGCGCACGCTCACGCTGAACAACGACGCGCGCGTCGTGGCACAGAGTCGCAGCGTGGTGCGCTTGCTCACCGGCGTTTCAGCGCTCGACCGCACGCGCATCGGCACGGCTGCGGGCCTGAGCGCGAGCGATCTCACGCTCGAGGCGAACGGCGGCTTGGTCAGCAATCCAGCGCTGGGCGTGTCGCTCGCAAACGACGCGCAGCTGAATGCATTGGTGATCGCCAGTCGCGGCTTTCGCGCCGGGGACCGCTTGAGCGCGACGGGTGCCGTGGCAGCTCAAACGGTTACGACGGGCTTCAGCACTTCGCTGTCGTTCCAGGGGGGCTTCGGCTGCTCGAGCGACGCCGAATGCGGTGGCGGCGGCAGTTGCTCGGGTCAATGCATCGATGCACAATGCGTTCTGCCCAGCTCGTGCTCGGCAGTGCAGATCTCCCCCGGCAGTGATCACGCTTGCGCGACCCTTGCCGACGGGACTGCGTCCTGTTGGGGCGACAACGGACAGGGCGATCTGGGTCAAGGCCATTGGGATTCCAAAGTCGGTCCCAGCCCGGTCGTCACGGACGCCGTGGGCACCAAGCTCGGCAACGTGCGTTCGGTCGACGTCGGCGGGCAGAAGAGTTGCGCCGTGCTCAACGATGGCAACGTCTGGTGTTGGGGCTTCGTGCCGGGCCTGCCGATGCCTTCGCCCATCGCGGTCCCGGTCAGCGGCTTCAGTAGTGTTTCGTCGATCTCGCTCGGTCTGTTCGGAACTTACGCCGTGCTCTCGAATGGCACTGTCTCGTGCCAGGATAACACTGGCAGCATCGCGCCGACCGGGGTGACGGGCGCGACTTCGGTTGCCGTCGGCGATTCATTCGCTTGTGCGTTGGTTTCCGGCGGCGCGGTACGCTGCTGGGGGACCGACAATGCTGGCCAGCTCGGCGACGGGGTGAGCGGCTCGAGCGTGGCGGCACCGGGTGTACTCGTGCCCGGGGTGACCAACGCGGTGAGCATCACGGCCACGCTATCGTTCGCCTGCGCGGTGCTGTCGAGCGGCCAAGTGAAGTGCTGGGGTAGTAACTCGTCGGGGCAAATCGGTGTAGGCACGATGAGCGATACGCTGTACACGCCAACCGTAGTGTCTGGGCTGACCGACGCCGTGCAGATCGGTGCGGGCATCAATCACGTGTGTGCCGTGCGACGCACGGGCGCTATCCAATGTTGGGGCGCGAACTTCAACGGTCAGCTCGGTAGTGGAGATACCAACCCGCTGTTTGCGCCGAGCACACCCGTCGTCGGTTTGACTAACGCTACGCAGGTCGGCGGCGCCACGAACTTCTCGTGCGCCGTGACGCGTGACGGGCGCGCGTTCTGCTGGGGCGCGGACAACGACGCCAATCTCGGCGATGGCGATGGCCAGCTACCGGACAAGGTCAGCGCGGTTCAGGTCCAATTCTAAAGAAAGTCCCATCGGGCATCAACGGCGTCTTCGCGGAAATCGCGAAGGCGCCGTTTACGTTTCCGCCACGAGAGAACGTTAACCCAAACTAACCATCGTTAACCTTGTTAACTCACAACAACCCACGAAACCGCAACGTAGAGTTGACTCGTCGAGAGCACCCCCTTAGCGTCTTTCACCGAAGGTGAGGTAGCAACACATGAAATGGTCGACGGTGAGAGGGCTCGTGGTTGCCACGAGCTTTGGTTTGATCGCATGCGGACAGACGGCAACCGAGGAGCCGTTGGCGGAGGTGGCGCAGCCGCTCACCGCACCGACTCAGGTTAACTCGTTCGCGTTACTCGCCAGTGGGCGTGTGCGACTCGGCGATCGGGCGACGTTCAGCGGGGGCAACATCGGCGTTCTGCCCGGCACGGGTGACTCGGTGACCGTGGGCAGCGCGGCGCATGTCGGCATCGGCAGTTCGACGATCGGCCAACGCATCGTGCTCAAAGACCGAGCGGTAGTGGGAGATCTCTTCGCCACAACCGTCGTGCCTGGGGCGAATGCCAGCTATGCTTCGCTTTCCGCGTACGCGACTCCCCCTGCTCTACCATCGATTGCGACCTTCAGCGCGGGTACGGCGCCCCTGACCGTGAACACGCCGACGACACTCGCGCCAGGCAACTTCGGTCAAGTGACGGTCAATTCGACGCTCACGCTGAGCGGCGGCACTTATCAGTTCCAAAACCTGACCCTTTCGACCAACGCGGTGCTTCAAGCCAGTGCGGCATCCGTCGTGCGCGTCGCGGGCAAGATCTCGGGCGCGAGCGCCAACTTCGTACGCATCGGCCCAACGGGCACTCAAACCGCCGCAAACCTGCGGCTCATCGTCGCCGGCGCGAACGACACCAACGGCGGCGTCACGCTCGGCACTGACGCGAGGTTGACGGCGCTCGTCGTGTCGCGCGCGTCGGTCACCGTCGGTGATCGATTCAATGGCAAAGGCGCGATCGCGGCAAGCAACTTCACTGGTGGTAACGACGCGACCTTTGCGCTCCAGACTGGTTTCGAGTGCACGGCGGATTCCGCCTGTGACGATGGTCAGTCCTGCACGACCGACAGCTGCGTTGACGCGAAGTGTGTACACTCGGCGTTGCCCGAGGGTGCCATGTGCAGCGACGATGGTGACTCGTGCACTGCAGACTCTTGTGCAAGCGGCAGCTGCATTCACACGCCCAATGGCACGTGCCCGGCGTTAGCCCCGATCCCACCCCGGAAGATGCCCACGCCGCCCTCGGGTCTGGGCTGCTTTTGGTACACGTTGAACGGTTGGGAGTCGATCCCGTGCACCCCAGTCCAAGAGGTGATCG
>DATAHU010000251.1:0-42627 GCA_036263015.1 Polyangiaceae bacterium
GGACGCGCTGCTGCAGTCATCTCGCTGCTCGTCAAGGTGCTCTTCGCAGGGGGGCTCGGCTGGGTGGTGGACTCGCGGCGGCGTGCACGCGCTTTGAATGCCGAGCTCAGGCGTGAGATCGCCGCCCGCGAGCAGAGCGACCAATCGCTGAAACGCAGTGAGACGATGCAGCGGGCGCTGGTCGAGAGCCTAGGAGAAGGTGTCGGACTCTTCGATGCGCAGGACCGCGTCGTGTATGCGAACCAGGCCTTGGCGCGAGCTCTGGGTATCCCGCGCGAGGAGCTCTCGAATCGGACCTTCGGCGAGTTCTTGAGTAAACAGAGTCGCGCGCAGGTCGAGTCGAGCTCAGTAGCGACCGAATCACGCTCCTACGAGGTCGTGCTCGAGCTGAATCCGGACAAGTTGTTGTTGGTCAGCGAGACGCGTTTCGCTCCCAATGCGTCGCAGTCCGGGCTGACGTTGCGCGTCGTTCGTGATCTCACCGAGCGCGTGGTAACCGAGCGCCGGCAGCGCGACCTCGAGCGAGAACTGCAGCGCAACCAGGCATTGCAGAGCTTGGCAGTGATGGCAGGCGGAGTCGCGCACGACTTCAACAATCTGCTCTGCGGTGTGATCGGCAACGCTGAACTCGCGCTGCTCAAGTTGCCGAGTGATGCGCCGACTCTGGTGTCCGGCTGTCTGTCGGAAATCCTCGCCTTCGGCGAGGAAGCGGCGCGGCTCAGCAAACAGATGTTGGCTTACGCGGGCCGACGAAGCCTCGCGATCGGCCCGCTCGAGATCAACACCGAGCTGTCGGCTGCCTTGCGCTTGCTGCATGCCACGGTCGACTCCAAAGCCCGCACGGTTCTCGAACTCGGCGAGGGACTGCCAGCGGTCGCGGCCGATAGTGTTCAGCTGAGGCAGGTAGTTACCAATCTCGTGCTCAACGCGCTCGATGCAATGGACGGCAAGCGCGGCACTTTGACGCTGCGCACGGAAAGCATCCTGCTGGGAGCTCCCGAGAATCAACCGTATGGCATTAGCGCGGGCGCTTACGTGAAGGTGACGGTCAGCGACACCGGCGCTGGGATTCACCCCGAAGCCCGCGAACGCTTGTTCGAACCATTCTTTTCGACCAAAGGTGCCGGGCGCGGGATGGGCCTGGCCGCGGCGGTGGGCATCGTTCGCGCGCACCGCGGTTGGCTCGGGGTCGATCAGTCTTCGCTCGAGGGAACCACCTTCGGTTTGCTGTTACCAGCCCTGCAGCAGCACCCTAGAGCGCTACAGGTGAACACTCCTGCCCCGTCGAGCGGGCCCGCCGTGGCGCGCAACATCCTACTCATCGACGATGAGCCGGCGGTGCGCTTGGTTACAGGCAAAATGTTGACAGAGCTCGGTCACAACGTCGTCACCGCAGAAACTGGAAGACGCGGCGTAGAGCTCTTGCAGGCAAAGCCCGACGCTTTCGACCTGGTAGTGCTCGACTTGACGATGCCCGAGCAATCCGGCGAGCAGACCTTGGCTCAGCTACGCGTCGTGCGAAACGCCTTACCTGTCGTGATCAGCAGCGGTTTTCAAGTCGACGATACGTCGATGCTGTTACAGCAGCCCGCAGTCGTGGGGTTCTTGGACAAGCCCCACACGCTAACCAACTTGGAGATGCTGCTGGCACAGCTCGCCCAACACACGCCCGAGCTCGTCGAACGGGCGAGCTGACGGCTCCCCGGTTGCAGCCCGAGCCATCAGGCATCGAGCAACGCCAGGAAGCCCTCCGGAGCCTCGATCCAGGGGCAGTGTCCAACCTCGTCGATCACTTTCAGCTCTGCCTGAGGTAACGCAAGGCCGAGCTCTTCACTCAGATCCACCGGGAAGATCGCGTCTCGTGCGCCAACCAACACGCTGACGCGCGACGTACAACGCCCCAACAGCTGCCGACTGTCGTGCTCGAGCATTGCCGCAACTTGGCCACGAAAACCATCTCGACTGAGCTCGGCGTTGGCCACGAAACGATCAATCAGCATCAACGCGGCGGGTCGTCGCAGGAACTCGACGCTGAATTGTTGTAGCGCCGCGGCGCGTGCAATGGCCGTCAGCGGCAGCGTCGATTCGAGCTGGGCGAGCAAGTGTTGGGCCCAGGCGCGCTCTCTAGCGCGCAAGCGCGCGCAGCTGCCGACCAGAAAGCTCCGTGCGAAGCGTGCAGGCTGCAGCGCCAAAGCGTATTGTGCCCACACGCCGCCGAGCGATAACCCGAGCAAGTCGACAGCTCCGAGTCCGAGCTGGTCGAGCAAACGCAGTAGGCGTTCGCTCACACTGGCAAAGGCATATTCGTTGCTAGTCGGCGGCGGAACGTCGCTCTGACCGGACCCCAACGGGTCCAGGGTCAGTACAGTCCGCGACTGCCCCAGCCGCTCACTCAGCCACGCGACGCCAGCGCGGCCCGCGGGAAATCCCGGCAAGATCACGAGCGGTAACTCGTGACCGTCATCGATGGGCCGAGTCAATGTGTAGGCGAGACCTTGGGCAATCGGCATTCAAGTTCGGCTCTCTGTGGGCAACGGCGCCAACGTCACTTTGAGTCTCAAAAGCGGCTGGTCCGCCATGGGTAAACACTGCACGCCCAGCACTTCGAGCTGCAGCAAATTGCGGATCGTACGCACCATCCTCACGCGCAACTCGATTGGGCACTGCGAGAGGGTTCGTTCGATGGGGGTATTCATGTCCGCCAACTCGACCTGATCATAGGCAACCACGACCAGAATGCCTTTGGTATCCGGCAGCTGCCGCTTGGCCACCAATCCCGCAGCTTGTGCGGCGGCATCCATCAGTTGCGGCCACGACCAGTGCGATAGCGAGGTCGCGCGAAAGCATGCTCGACCTCGAGTATCGTCTCCGAGCGCGCACTCGAGCAGCAGTGCAGGCGGTCGATGCGCCAGGCTCGAGACTGCTGCTCGTCCGTCCATGCCAATGGCTACGGCAATTGTTGCTGGAGATTCACATTCCATCATTTGTCGAGTTCGGGACTCGACCCTGCCGCGCGCGATCCAATCGGCACCATCCTGAAACGCCGTCACGGTCAGCGCGTCAGGCGAGGAACTAAGATCGAGTCTGAGATCTCTGGTCGGCCGAGCCAAGCCTCTGAAGACGCAGGACACTGGAACGAATGGGCCGGGTTGCTCCGTCTCTGCACCGCAAGAGACGACAAAGTCGTACATGGCTGCAAACAGGTGCGCGCCGGGAACTACTGCAAAATCAGGGAAATGCCCTTCACAGAGTGGTGCCAGGTGATCACCGGCAATTTCAGCGCGAAGCTTGCCGTCACCGCTCTTGCTAATCCGGGCCTCCGGCCGAGGCTGGAAAAAGCTCAGCGATGGCAACAACACATCCCGGGTCTGCATCGGCCTGTTGTACACCGCTCCGGCTCGGGTTCGAACCTTGGATGAGACTCGGCATGATCAAAGAGCGGGTTGTGATTGCGGGGTGTGGGTTATGGACCCCCGCGGGGGTGGGGTTGGACGCATTTTTGTCGTGCGTTGGTCAGCGCCGTTCCGTTTTTGCCGCGTGGGGTGATCGCGCCGCAGAACGCCGCGCCGAACTAGAGTCGTTACGAGCCGGGTTGATCAACGATCTGACGCCGTTTCGTCGCATCTTCCCCGAGATCAAACCGCCTTTGCCCGCCGCGCTGAGTCAGATCGCGATGGTCACGGCACGCGAAGCACTGCTGCAGGCTGGGCTCGAAAGCGAAGCCGCGCGAGCACGCGTAGGAGCGATCTTCAATCGCAACCGCGGTCCGGCATCGATCGTCGCCAAATCGATGTTGCCGGTCCTGCAACAGGGTCCCAAGAAGATGAGCCCGTTGCTCTTCTCGCAAGCGGTTGCCAACGCGCCGCTTGGCGCTCTGACCACTGCGCTCGGCCTCAAGGGCCCCAACCTGCTGACGATGGGCGCGGGCGCTGTGCAAATCGCTTTCGACGAAGTCGCCGAACGGCGCAGTCAAAGCATGCTTTGCGGCGCGATGGAAGAAGTAGAGCCCCACAGCTTCATCGCTGCGTTGGAGAACGGTTTCATTGGTCAGGCCAGCGAAGAGCAACCCGATGGGATTGCAACGTTTGGTGAAGGGGCGGCGGCTTTCGTGCTCGAGAGTCTCGATTGCTGCTCGCAGCGCGGGGCTCGTCCGCTGGCAGAGGTCGTCGCTGTCGAGCAGGGGCTCGATCCTGCCATGACCGAAATCGCCGACTTGCATGGCTGGGGAAGAGTCTCAGCACAAGGCCTAGCCGCCGTATGTGAACTAGCGTTACAGGATGCTGGGATCAGCGCTGGCCAGCTCGATCATTTCGCAGGGGGTGCCAACGGCCACCCCAAACTGGAGCAAGCACAAACCGGCGCGCTCGAATTGCTCGGGCGAGTGGAGCTTGCTACCGATAACCCTCGCCTGCATCTGTTGCTCGGCGACGGCTATGGCCTTGGCCTGTACTTGAACTTGGCTTGGTGTGTCGCACGCCTGGCCGCACTCGGCGTGTCTGCCGTGGAGCGGGAACCCTCGCGACACCCTTGCTACGCTTTACTCACCCATACCGACTTTCACGGCCAACACACGGCCGTGGTCCTGCGGAGCATCGCATGACCGAGCATCGCGGCAGCACCGAGCATCGCGGCGGCACCGAGCATCGCGGCAGCACCGAGCCTGGCAGTGCGGCCGAGCATCGCGTTGCGCTGGTGACCGGAGGGTCACGCGGGATCGGTCGAGCCGTGAGTCGCGCGCTCGCCGAGCGTGGTTGCCACGTGATCGTCAACTACCATCAGAATCAAGCGGTAGCAGAGCACCTCTCGGCGGAGCTACACAGCGCAGGCCTACGCTCATCCGTTGCGCGGGCAGACGTCAGCGACGCCCAACAAGTCGTCGAGTTGTTGAAGATGATTCGCGCCGAGCACGGCCGCCTCGACGTCTTGGTCAACAGCGCCGGCATCCTCGAGGAGCGGCTGGTGTTGTTCTCCAAGCCGGAGCGTTTCTGGGAAATCATGCAGACGAACTTGGGCGGTACGTTCAACGTCTGCAAAAGCGCCGCGCCACTGCTCGCGAAGAATCGCAGCGGACGTATCGTGAACTTGTCTTCGATTGCGGCCAGCCACGGGACGCGCGGTCTCGCTGCATACGCGTGCTCCAAAGCGGCTGTCGAGGCGTTGACGAAGGTCTTGGCGCGCGAGCTGGCCGGCAGCGGGATTCGAGTCAACGCTATCGCCCCCGGGTTGATCGAAACCGAAATGACGGACGCGGTGCGCGAGACGGAGTTGCGTCAGGTCAACGTCGAGCGACAGCCCGTAACACGCATCGGACAACCCGAAGAGGTTGCACGTTTGGTGACGTTCCTGGCGCTAGATGCTCCCGATTATCTTACGGGCGAAGTGATTCGCTTGGACGGAGGGGCCGCCATTGCTTGAACGTGAACTCCCCCGCGCCGTGCCGATCGCGATCACGGGACTCAGTGCTTGGACCCCATACGGTCGCGGCACCGAAGCCCTATTGCAAGCCTTGCGCGATGGTCGCAGCGACGCGGCCATCGTCAGTGGTATGCACGTGTCGATCGACGACCCGTGGTATTACGCCCGCTACGCGCGACAAGTTTTGCCCGAACCGACGATCCGCACGACCGACAGCAACCAGGTGCGCGAGGTCTCGATACAAGACTGGCCGTGCGAAATGGCCGTCGAATCCGCGTGGGACGCAGTGATCGACGCTGACTATCCGCAGCGTCGGTATGCAGCGCGGCGCATCGCGGTCTGCAACGGCACCTCGCATGGATCGAATCACGGTTTGCTCGAGTACTTGCAGCAGAGCCTCACGAGGCATCCCGATCCACTGCTGATCGCAGATTCCGCCGCGATCGTCGCGCGCCGCATCGCTCAGCGCGTTGGTGCCCTGGGCAGCAACTTGACCTTCAACACTGCCTGTTCGTCGGGGCTCAACGCGTTGGGTCAAGGTTTACGCTTGCTCCGCAATGGACGTGCAGATTGCGTGATCGCTGGTGCGCAGGATACGTTCTCAGCGCTCAGCCTAGTGGGATTCAGCTCGCTCAAGGCCTTGGACAGCTCCCCTTGTCGGCCCTTCGATTTACAACGCGCTGGATTAACGCTCGCCGACGCGGCCGCTTACACCGTACTCGAACGTCTGCCCGACGCACTCGCGCGCGGCCGACAACCTTTGGCGCTGCTCACCGGTTACGGCTACATCGGGGAGGCGCACCACGCAACGGCACCGGATCCGGCTGGCGACGGCGTATTTCGCGGCATGCTGGCAGCCTTGGCGGATGAGGGCGGCGAAGCCTCGGCCGATCTCGATTTCGTCGCCGCGCACGGCACCGGGACTCCCGCCAACGACGAAGCAGAGCTCAAGGCCGTAGAACGTTGCGTGGCCCAATTGGGGCTCGAGCGAGCCGTCGACGTCGTGTCGTTCAAGAGCCAGCTCGGACACGCGCTTGGAGCCGCAGGCTCTAGCCAAGTCGTGGCCACCGTGCTGGCCATGCGCGCCGGTATCGTGCCCGGTAACATTGGGCTACTACAGCCGTTACCTCATTCCGAGCGTTTGAACTTGCCGTCGGCGCCGCGCGCGGCAGAGATCTCGATGGCCATCTGCAATGGTCTTGGTTTTGGTGGCAGCATGGCCGCAGTCTGCCTGCGCAAGCACCCGCGCTGAGACGCAAGCCAGTAATCCCCTTGATTCCTTAGCTTACCTTGGAGAATCCGTGACCTCGAGCGAAACCGTCGAACTAGATGCCCTGAGCCAACGCATCGCGCGCATCATCATCGAGCGCCTGCAGTTGGAGGACTTGACGCCGGAGAGCTTTCCCAAGCACGCCATTCTGTTTGCCAAAGAACACCAAGGCGGCATGGGGTTCGACTCGATCGGGAGCTTGGAGATCGCCGCTGGCTTGGCGGATGACTTCAACCTCGAACTCGACGACATCAGCGAGCAGGACTTCATGTCCGTCGAGACGCTGGCCGCATACATCGCCAAACAGCAGCAGAAAGCCTCGTCATGAGACTCGAAGCACTGGGCCATGCGTCGTTCGTCGTGCGCGCCGCCAATGCGACCCTGTGCTTCGATCCGTTGTTGTTCGATCCGCACCACGAAGGATTGTACGAGGTCTATCCACCGCGCAGCATCGACCTCGGAGAATTGCCAAAGCTCGACGCGCTGATCATCAGCCACGGCCATGCGGATCACATGGATCCGGATTCGTTGGCGTTCTTCCCGCGCGAGCTACCTGTGATCACGGTCGATGATCCACTGGTCATCGGTTGCCTGGAGGGGCTCGGCTTCGAGAACGTGATCGTGGCGCAGAACTTGGTGCCGATCGAAATTGGCGAGGCCAAGCTCGTACCGACGCCGGCGGCCCCTGGAGCACGCGAGCACGGGTTCATCGTTCAAGATGAACAGCGTACGCTGTGGCACTTGGTGGACACGATACCAGACCCAGGGTCGATCGCGGCGGTACTGGAGCAATACCCCGCAATCGACGTGTTGATCGCGCCGTGGCAACCCTTGCAAGACGCAGCGCTTTCTGCGGGAGAGCCGCTCGTCTTCCCGTTCGAGATGTACGGCCGGTTGTTGGCCAACATCGCGCAAATCGCGCCGAAGATCCTGGTCCCGGGAGCGTGCGGCTTCCGAGCCGTCGGCGCTCCCGCGTTCACCAATCACCTGATCTTCCCCGTGACCCGCGCGCGCTTCTTGGAAGACATCGCACGGGTCGTCCCGAAACTGCGCGAAGCGACGCTCGTGTTGGAGCCTGGAGACTCGTTCACGTTCCAATCGGGGTTGACCTCGGTGGAGAGCGGGATCTTGCCGTACTGTCGCAGTGATCGCCAAGCCTACGACTGGCAAGAGTTGGCGTTTCGTCCTTTCGAACTCGGCTTTCCGACGCGCGAAACGCGCGGGGCAGCCTTCAGCCGCGCAGAGTGCTTCGACGCGGTAGCGCTGTTCATGCAACAGACGCTGCTCGAGACCATACAGGAGCAGCGCCAATACTTCGCGTGGCACCACAAGTGGCAAGTCGTGCGCCAGTACGAAGTGGTGTTTGCGCAAAATGAACGCGAATATTGGACTCTGGACTTTCGCAGCAATCCGCCCAGCGTCACCCACGGGCCGTCAGCTCTCGCGCTGGCACATACCGTACTGCCCGCAAGTCTGTTGATCGGCTTGGTGGCGGGCACGATCTCGTGGGACTACGCGATCCTGAGCGCAGAGTTACGCCGACACGATCACAGCTATCTCGCTTCTGAGAACGGATTGCAGCGCCCAACGCCCGGGCTCGTATTCGAGCCGTTGACGATCCTGTTCGGCACGCGTGAAGCCGCGGAGTTCGCGCTCGCCGAGCAGCTCGAACGCGTGCACCGCGAATGGGAGCAAGCCGAGGCGGAATATGCTGCGACACAAGCATCCAACGAGGTGATGTTCACCTCGAGAAAGATCCTGGACCCAGCCACTGTACTCGTGGACGTCCTGGAGCAACTCGGGGGCCCTAAGCCGTCCGAGCGATCGACACTTGGAACGGAGGAATACTGATGACGAAGAATAGTCGTAGAGAGATGCTTACGAAACTCGGCGTAGGAGCAGCCGCCCTGACCACGCTTGGCGTGGCGAGCATTGCCAACGCCGCCGATCCCGTGGCCGCGCCGGCGCCCGCCGTTCGCGTGCCAAACAAAGCGGTTCTCGCCGTGAGCAACCGCAACAAGGTGAAGATCAACGCCGGCGATACCAACGTTCAGATCAACGTCGGCATCGACAAGCAGGGCCTGATCATCTCTTCGCAGCGCATCGACAAGAACGAGCCCAAGGTGGGGTTGACCAGTGATCGCAAGATCTTGCAGCTCGGTCTCAAGGTCAAAGATGGCGCGGTCGAGGTCGTCGGCCTGGACGGCATCCTGAACCGCGGGGGCAATGCGGCCGAGGGCCGTTGCACGATGCGCACCGATCCGGGTGCCGCAGTGGTGCTGCCCGGCGAGGATCTCGCCAGCAAGGTCAACAGCCTGTCGAAGTTCTGAAGACAGATGGCGCCTCGGTCTGGAACCTCTGAAGTCCGCTACATCCTCAATCCAGGATTGGTGCGGGTTCTAGGATCACAGACCGAGGCGTATCTACGTTCGCGGCCCACGACGATCTTCGAATTGACGAGCGACACGTTCGAGTTCCTGTGGCAGTTCAGAGAGCCACGTGCTCTGAACGAGGTTCTCGAAGCGCCCAACCAGGAGCAGGCCCAAGTCGTAGAAGGGCTGATCGCCCGCCAGCTCCTGTTACGCGCCGATGCGGAGCTACCCAGTGCGCCTCCCGAGCCGTTGCGACTGCCGGCCGTGAGACGCTTTTCTGGCGTGTTGCCCTGGACCGACGAGAGCAAACACAACGACGACGCGATCGTAATTCTCGGCGCCAAGTTCGACGCCGGCACGCTCGATCGTTACAAGCGGGGCAGCGCAGCAGGACCAGACGTGATCCGGGACGCGAGCCGCGAGTACCCATTGCTGGTCGGTTTGGATCCGACGCGCGCATGGGGCTTCGTGGACGTCGAATCGCGACGACGTTACGTGCGGGGTGTGCAGCTGTTCGACGCAGGCGATCTTCAAACGAGCGCCGCGCTCGCGCCCGAGCTGTGGCACAAGGCACTCGAGCGCGAAGTGCGCGCGATTCATCGGCGCAAAGCGCGCTGCTTGTTACTCGGCGGCGATCACAGCGTCAGCGCCGCGGCGATCCGTGCGCTCGATAGCGGCCGCTTCGGCGTGGTTCAGTTCGACGCCCACACCGATTTTGGTCCGGTCGACTATGCTTCTCACTTGCACCACGCCAACGTGATGCAAGTCGTTCACTCGATGCCGCACGTGGAGCACATCGTGTTGTGCGGCGTACGCGGTTTCCAACAGATCCCCGACGAATCGGTCTCGAACCACGCAAGCTACGGGGTCTCTGTGCTGCGTAACAAAAGCGACGAGCAACTCAGGGCGTTGTTACGACCGGACTTGCCCTACTATCTGAGCTGCGACATCGACGTGCTCGACGCCAGCGTCGTGCCCGGCACGACCGTGCCCGAAACCGATGGCCTGGGGCTCGCCGAATTGCGCCGCATGCTGCGCACGATGTTGCACGGGCGACGCATCGTCGGCGCGGACATCGTCGAAGTGCACGCAGACGCGTTCGCCAACTTGACCGCGCGTGCCGCGCTGCAAGTCGCGTTCGAGCTCATCGATCTGATGCAAGGGGGCGAATGAACGCTATGCAGGCTTCACACGACGCCGAGCTGGAGCGCCGCCACACGGCAGCCCACGCGATCGTCGAGGCCGAGTTCACGAGTCACGCTCTGGCCGCGAAGTACGCCTCGACGCTGACAGGAACTGCGATCGGTTTACACGGCTCGCATACCGCGGCAGAGATCCGCAGCGTGGCAAGTCGAGCGAGTCGTCTGCTGCCCTACTACGACGCCCTGTGGGGCGATCCCAACAAGGCGTTCTCGTTCACTTGGAACGGCTTCGAGCGTTTGCAAAAGGCTCTAGCTGCCGGAAGCGGTGCGATCGTCGTCACGGCGCATTTCGGACCCTATCGTTGGCTCGCGCCGCAGTTACTAGCCCAGGGTATGCCGTTGACGTTACTGGTCGACGAGGCGTTCAAGCGCGTCCTGGACGACGATGTCGCGAATCGAGTGCAAAAGGTATACGCCCAATTCGGGACCGACCGCTTCACCACCGTCAACAGTGGCTCACCCCAAGCATTGTGGCAGATGGCGCGGGCGCTGAAGCAAGGGCGGGTCGTGGTGACTTTCGCGGATGGCAATAGCGGCATCGAAGGCAAGGCGGCCGAGAACGGCTGCCTTCTGTTACCGTTTCTCGGGCAGACGATCCGCGCTCGCCCGGGCATCGCGGCCCTGTCCCAAGTCTCCGGAGCGCCCTTGATCCCAGTGCTAGCTTGCCAGGACGGTAGCGCCGGTGTGTTCGAGGTATACGAAGCGATCGCCCAAGCCCAAGACGAGGAGCGGCTCGCTTTTCGACGTCGAGCGACCGAGGCGCTGTTCACTTGGCTGGAAACGGCAATCGTGCGCTCCCCGGAGACATGGGAAGAATGGTGGCTCTTGCCCGCTTGGCTTGCGGGGAAGATGACGGTCTCCACTAAACGCACTGCGCGTCCTGACTTCCGCCTGACTCTACCTGGACTCGCCCGCAGGCGCCTGGCGCTCGCGGACAACTCGGTCTTCAGCATCGATGATGGCCAAGAGCGCCAAGTGCTCGACTTGGCTCGCGGTGACAAGGAATCC
Organism: Polyangiaceae bacterium; assembly: GCA_036263015.1. GTDB lineage: Bacteria > Myxococcota_A > Polyangia > Polyangiales > Polyangiaceae > SZUA-265. The sequence continues at coordinate 11,268 of DATAHU010000251.1, forward strand.
GGCTCTGAGCTCTACTCGCTAGTATCCTCGAGTGAACATGGTGAATGGGCGCGCCAATGGCTCGACCAACAAGTCAATCCAATCGCGGCCAGAGCGCTCCTGGAGCGAGAAGTTCGAACCGGCAGAATTATGCTCGTGCATGATCGAGCGCGGCTTCCAATCCCGGATGACGATGACCGAAACTGAACCCCATCTCGAAAGCTCGAATCCATCGTCGCTCGGCGTCGAGCCTGGCCTTCGCATCGAGCCCGGGCGCTGCATTCGATGCGCCGCCGCCGCGTCGATGGCGCCAACACTCTTTTCCCTGGGGTCCCGCGGCAATCAGGTGCTCAAACAACCCGAAACAGCGCGCGAACGGGCCTTGGCACGCAGCGCAAGTCTGCTGTGTCCGGTGCGCGCGATCCTCTTCGAGGAAAGGGGCCGCGAATGACCGCCGAGGCGCGCGACGCGTCCGTCGCTCAAAGCAGCGCCAAGCCCGAAGCTGGCGTGATCACCACGAGCACTGACATCGTCGGCGATGCGCTCTACTATCGGTATTTCGAACAGGCGGAGAAGGTTCGCTGGAAGATCAGCGACGTGCCATGGCATCTACTCGAGGCGGAGCGCGTCTCGCCCTATTGGAAACAGGTGATCACGGAGGTTGCGCGTTCCGAACTGACGACGTTCGACGGCACGCGCCAATTCATGGCCCGCTTCGGTCATGATCCCGATTTTTCTCAGTGGATTGCCATTTGGCTCTACGAAGAGACGAAGCACCCGCAGGTCTTGATGATGTGGTTGCGTCATCTGGGTGTTGACTTGGACGATCAGTTTCTGGTCAAGGGCCGTCAAACGGCGCAGTTCGCCGCGTCGTGGCTCGGTACTTTGACGCTGAATCTGATTGCGGAGATGATGGCCGCCGAAGCGTACGTGACGCTATCGCGCTACGCGCCAGAGCCCGTGCTGAAGAACTTGGCGTTGCGCATCGCAGGCGACGAGGCGCGGCACGCTGCCCATTTCTTTGGCTACGGGCAACGCTTGGTAGAACGCGCCACGGACTTGAAGTTCGAGCGTAAGAACGCGCTCGAGGTCTTGTACCTGTGGCTCAACACGCAGACACGCCTCGAGCACCCGATCGGGCAAATTCTGCACGACGTCGAGGCGACGGACACATTTCGGGACGGGGTACGCCAAGGTGGCTTCATCACCGATCAATTGCGCGACCGGATTTGCGCTTTGGTCGGGGACATGATCGGCATACCGCTAAGGGGAAAGAAGGACGTGATCCGTGCGGCCATCGAGCTCGGACGCAAACGCTGATTACCGCCTGTGCGACGCGTCGTACAGCAAGGTGCGCGCGCCCGGGGTCACGCAGGTCCAACTCTGGCTTGGTACGACGGCCGATTGGACCCGCGCCGAGATCGACGCCTTGCAAGTCGTGTTGGACGAAGCGGAACTCAGGCGCGCCGCGAGTTACTACTTCGAGTCCGATCGTCGGACGTACATCTTGGCGCACGCGGTGATGCGTTGTGCACTGGGCATCGCAACGGGAATGAACGCCCGCGCGATCGAATTTTGGCGCAGCGTGAACGGACGTCCCGAGCTCGAAACCAAAAGCGTCGGAGCTCAGCCGTACTTCAGCCTTTCGCACTCACGCAACCTGATGGCCTTCGCCTTGTGCCGCGAGACGACGATCGGCGTCGACCTGGAAGCGGCGCGTGAGCGCGTGCCTGCCGGCGTCGCTGAGCGCGCCCTATCCGTCTCGGAAAGCAGGGTCTGGGCAACGCTTTCGGAGCCCGAGCGCCCAGAGTGGCTCTTGCGTCGTTGGACCCTCAAGGAGGCGCTGCTCAAGGCAGCTGACCTAGGGAGCACCTGCTCCCCCAAAGCAATCACTCACTCGCGCGGTGTGGACAGCGTTAGCTTGTCGCAAGCCCCGCCCGGAGTCGAATTCGATGCGTGGTCGGCACTCTCGACGTGCGTCGAGTTCGGATCAGAAAATCCCAAGCAACGACACGTGCTGGGCTTGTGCGTTCACACGGCCCGGGAGCTAAAGCTCGAACTCATGGGGTGCCGCTCTCTGTTGGCAGCCAGTCTGAGCCAGGGCGTCAAGATTCGGGGGACTTTGCCTCGTGAAGGATCTCGAGATACGCATCCTGAAGCCTCACGGGTCGACGCGAGAGACTCGTGATTTGCGCGCTCGCAAACTGCCCTGCCAGCTCGTGCAACTCGAGCATCTTGGGCAACCAAACATCCACACCCGTCTCACGCCGCCGAGTCTGATAGTGGAGGCTGGTTGCGATTTCCGTGACCCGCTCCAAGTTCGAGGCTTGCACGTGCGCGACTTCGACGACCCCGAGTGCCTCTCGCAGCGCTGAAGGTGTCCCAACTCGACGCAAACGCCCTGCGATCAGCACGCCGATCCGATCGCACAGCTCCTCGGCCTCTTCCAGTTGATGTGTGGTGATGAATAGCGTACGCCCTTGAGCGCCCAGAGCGCGGAACGCGCTCCAGATCGCGTCGCGGCTCTCCAAATCCAAGCCCACGCTCGGCTCGTCCAAGATTAACAGCGGTGGATCGTGCACCAGCGCGCTGGCGATGTGCAGACGCCTCTGCATGCCTCCACTGAGCTCCCGAGCCAAAGTCGCCGACCGTTCTTCGAGCCCCAGATTGTGCAGTTCACGTGCGACGGCCTGCCTGCGTCGAGCGCGCTCGAGTCCACACAGCTCGGCGAAGAACTCCAAGTTCTCGCGCACGGTCAGATCCTGATAGACCGCCACTTGCTGGCCAACGACGCCGATTTGCGCGCGCGGCCAACGCGTTGCAGGGCAATCCCCAATCCGCACCGAACCGCTATCCGGTGGGAGCAATCCGCAAATCATCGACAAGAGCGTGCTCTTGCCCGCTGCGTTCGGCCCCAAGAGTCCAAAGATGCTGCCCGCCTCGACCGCGAACGAAACCTCCTTCAGAGCCACACGCTCTGCGAAGCGTTTCGACACGCTCTGGACTTCGACGAAACTCATCAGCGCGACTCGGCTCGTAACAAGCGACGATGAGAGAGCGCTCCCAACAGCAGAGCCGCTAGGGCAAATCCAACGAGTGTCGCAAAGTACGAGCCAACCTCGCTGATCGATTTACCGTCTGCCCACACCGCCTTCAGCGTCTCGTTCATGTAGAAGACCGGATTGAGGTGGGCGAGCCAAAGCAGGCTCGGAGGCAGATTGCTTACTGGGAAGAACGTCCCACCCAGCACCAAGAGTGGTACACCCACCGCCGACACGGGTCCGGTCACGTCTTCGGCTCGACGGGCCCAACTGACCCCGAACAGGAACCCAATCCCGGTGTAGGCGATCACCGAAAGCAGCAACACGCTGAGCCCCAACACGTAAGAGCCGTGATAGTGGCCGCCAAACGCGCGCGCAACGAGATAGACGATCGCGGCTTGCAACAGCGCGACGACACTGAAAGCCAAGACGACGCCCACGAAGTAGGCGCTGCCGGGCAATGGCGAAACCAATAGCCGCCTCAAGGTTCCCCCCTGGCGTTCGGCGACCAGAATCGAGATCGGCCCTCCGAGACAGCTGAAGAACATCGCAGCTCCCGTGAGAATCCCTGGGGCCGTGCGGTCGAACGACCGCGCGCTACCCCCGCCGCTAGAGTAGATGGTTCCGAACAACAGTAGCATCAGGAGCGGGAAGACGCCCCACATGAACAGCGCCCGCCGGGTGCGGACGAGCTCACGCAAGATCCTTCTGGCGATCAACAACGCTCCACGCGTGCCCTGTCCCAAACTCGACACCCTTGGACTAGAGCGCATTTCGTGGGGCGAGTGCTGGAAAAAAGGCGGGGCGAAACCCCAGAGCGCAGGGGCCTCGCGAGAGAGGAGGGCCTTGGATTCGTGACCCCGTGAATGCTGCGATTCGCGACGCGAACGCGCCTTGTCCGCCTCGGGCAGCGTCTTGCGCGCGCGGCGCCCCACAGCCGCCCACCCTTGGGCACCTGTTTCGAGCGCCAGACCAACGACGTAGTCACGGAACTGGGGTTGCGAGTCCAAGCCAGTCGCGCGACGCTCTCGGACATGCGTTCACTTCTGAGTTGGGTCGCTGCCGCCCAGATTGGACTCTGGGCAGTGGCCTGCGGAGACGATTCCGGCTCAGCCTCTGAAGCGCCCGATTCCGGCGAGCAAACTCAGCCGGACAGCGCTGTCAGCAGCGACACGACGCCCGATGCAGCGCCGTCAGGCAGCTCGGAACCGACGACTAGCGTAGCGACCGAAGCGGAAGCCGGGCCGAGTGAACCGCCAACCTCGCTCGAGCCTCACGATGCGGGCGACGACAGCGGCGTGACGACGACACAGCCCCAATCCGACAGTGGAACGAAGCCAGAGTGCGATCCCGACGCGGTCTGGTGCGCAAACAAAGAGCGCTGCTTGCCCGCGGCCCAAATCTGCAACGGCATTGCCGATTGTGATGACGCCAGTGACGAACCCGACGACTGCAAAACACGCTGCGAAAGAGCTTCGGACCGGCGTTGGTGCCCCGCCGATTCGCTATGTTACCCTGCGGCAGCTCTGTGCGATGGCCACGACGATTGCAGCGACGGCAGCGACGAAGAGCCTTGCGAAGTCAACTGCCAAACCGACGAAGACCAGTGGTGCGCCGCCGATCAGACCTGTCTGAGTGTCGAGCAAGTCTGCGATGGCGTCAAAGATTGCAGTGATGGCAGTGACGAACCCGACAACTGCAAAACCGACTGCGAGCGCGACGGCGGGCAGTGGTGCACTCCCGGTGCGGTGTGCATCTACTACGCGGACAGCTGCGACGGTGAGAACGACTGCAGTGACGGCAGTGACGAACCCGACGACTGTGAACAGCGCTGCGCCGCCGAAGAGGGTAGCGTGTGGTGCGCGGCGGACGACGCGTGTATTCGGACTTTCTCGATCTGCGACGGCGTTGCCGACTGTTCCAGCGGGGAAGACGAGCCCGATGATTGCGACCAGCGTTGCATCGCCGACGAGAACAGTTGGTGCGAGAGCGACGCGCATTGCGTTCAGAAATACAGCGTCTGCGACGGCGTCCCGGACTGCGCCGACGGCAGTGACGAACCCGCTGACTGCGACGTCTACTGCGGCAACCAACTCGGCATTTGGTGCGCCGCCGACGCCAAGTGCGCTCAGTACTACATGGTCTGCGACGGGTTTGCTGATTGCAGTGATCACGCGGACGAACCGGCGACCTGCAAATCGGACTGTCAAGACAACGAAGACTTCTGGTGCGCGGCGGACAGCTCGTGTCTCAGCTCGTATGCCGTCTGCGATGGTTACCAAGACTGCAGCGATGGGGCCGATGAGCCCGACGACTGTGCCCAACTCTGCGTTGCTCGCGCAGGAGCTGCGTGGTGCCTAGCGGACCAGTTCTGTCTGGACGAATACGATCTGTGCGACGGCCAAAACGACTGCAGCGATGGCAGCGATGAACCCGCAGATTGCCAAACGCGCTGCGAAGCTCGCGATGGTGGACTTTGGTGCGCGCCCGACGCGCTTTGCTACTACGAGGCGCAGCTGTGTGACGGCAAGGCGGACTGCAGCGATGGTTCCGACGAGCCTGCTGATTGCGCCGATCTTTGTTTGGAGGGCGACCGCTTCTGGTGCGCCAGCGACTCCAAGTGCCTCAATAGTTGGGACGTCTGTGACGCGGACCCCGATTGCAGCGATCAGAGCGATGAAACGTCGTGCGAATGTTTGGGCAACGATTTTCAGTGCGAAGAGCTGACGTTTCGCTACTGCGTGTTCGACTCACAAGCGCAGACCAAGGTGTGGCAGCAGTTCGAATGCCCGGTGAAGTGCTCGTCGGAAATCGGCTGCTACGAGTGTGACCCCGGGGCGATCGGCTGCGTGAGCGGTGACGTCGCGACATGTGACCAAAGCGGCTATTGGGCTGTGACCGAGGCCTGCGAGTCGCAAACCTGCATCGACAACGTCTGCACGGGGGTCTGCCACGCTGGCGAGTACCGTTGCGATGGCTACACGGCAACCGCGTGTGACGACACGGGACAATGGTCATCGACCACGGAAGATTGTGCCTGGGGCTGCCTGCCGGATACCGGGTGTGCCATAGATTACCAAGACTGCGTCATCACCTGCGCCGATCCCGACTGCGACCCCGCAAACTGCGCCTGTAGCAACTACACATCGACCTGCACTCCGCGCAGCTGCAGCGCTGAAACGGACTGCGGCACGCTCGGCACTTGCGACACCACGGACGCGGCACACCCCGTTTGCGCAGTGAAGTGACCCTCGACCAAGCGTCAACCCCCGAACGCTTTACCAGCGCGCGGTTGATTGAGCTTTCGCTCCCTACGGGCATGGTGCAAAAAAGCAAATATGAAACCTAGCTTACTGTACCCGCGTGCGACTCTGTTCGCCGTCTCATCGATGGTCGCGCTCGGCAACTTCATCGCGCTCGGTGCTGTCACGGTCGTTGTGACCGCTTGCAGCGACGACACGAGCGACGAGAGCACCTCCAAAAAACCCAACAAGACAGACTCGGCGTCAAACGACGATTCCGACTCGGGCCTCGCCAAACCGGCGAGCAACTTGCCCTCGAGTCTGCAGTGCCGAGCCACGATCACAATCCCTGCGGAGGAGTTCGCCGAGACGGAATCAATCCCTGACAGCTGTCAACAAACGACCTTGGAGCATCCGCTCGACCCCGCCTTCTCGAGCCACGATGAATCGTGCAGCTACCTTTCGATGTTGAGCAGCGTAAACCTGTTCAAGACCGACAACTTCGAAGCCACGGGTTTGGAGGAGGGAAGCTGCCCAACCGATGGCTGCGTCGACAAGTGCCTGAAGCAATTCCGCTCTTCGACGGGAAACAGCCTCACGATCTTGGATCAGGACAACTTCGACGTAACGATAACCTTATACGACAAGTCGAATCTCGAGGCCTTCGAGAAATGGTGCACGGACGTATCGCCAAAGGGCAGCGTCCAAAGCTGTAAGTAGGGACGGATGGACCGCAGTGGCCCCTGGCTTCGCTCGGCGTGGTGGGACGTCGCGTGTTTGGGGTTTTGCTGGGTGCCCTTCTATGTATGGGTCGTGGGTGTACTGGGTCTCGGGCGACAAGCTTGGGGCCTCGACCCGTTGCGCGCCGATCTGACGAGTTCAGCCCTCGCCTTGGCGAGTTGGGTGGCGCTGGGGATCACCTACGTGCATCGGCACTACACGCTGCTCGTCGTGTACGGCGATCGCGGCGTATTTGCCGAACGCGCGCTCAACTTCTTGGTCGCGCCGCTGCTTCTGTGCGCACTCATCACCTGGGCCTACGCCACGAACCGCGTTTGGCTACGCTTCGGCAAAGTCGAGCTCACGTCGTGGGGCGTCGTGACCGTCGTTGGAATAACCTGGAACGCCTGGCACACCGTTTCTCAGCGCTACGGCCTGTGGCGGGCCTACGCCGGCCGGCTCGGTAAAGGTTTACAGCGCCCCGAACATGCGCGGCGCGATCGAGCACTCTTGTGGTCGTTCGTGGCCGCAACCATCGTCCTCACGCTGACGCTCCAAGCCGAGAGTCTAGATCTACATCCGACGTCGCGTTTCATCGGCTCGCTGCTGGGCCCGACGTTCAGGGGTCCCAGCACCGGGTTGTGGCTGGCCCTCGCCTTCATCCCGACGTGCGCCGTTGGGGCCAATTGGGTGCGCCACGAGTTCAGCGCGCCGATCGCTCTCGCCGATCGCTTGCCGCGTTTGGTGTTCCTCGCGTCCTCCTTGATGCTGTTCGCGGTTTTCGCAGTGCACGGACCGGTCGTGGGTTATCTGTGCTTTGGTGTGGCTCACGCGATCGAATACGTGGCATTCGTGCATCACTTCAGCGAGAAGAAGTACGCACGAGGTTCCAGGTCGGGCGTCGCTGGCTCGTTGTTGAAGCACGCGAGCGTGGGCGCCCCTTTGCTGATTTTGGGGCTGCTCGGCGCGTACTGGCTACTCGAGCCCTACCGTTCGAGCGGCATCTACCGCGTCTACTACGTCGCAACGAGCTGGGCGCACTTCTTGTTCGATGGTTTGATCTGGAAGATTCGAAAGCCCAACGTCGCCCAACCGTTGGGCATCGAGCGTAACGGGCTGCCGAGAGACGGCACCCGCCACAACGCGCTCTAAGCTCTGTACACCTGGCGCAAACGCGATTACCTGTTGGGGGGGCTCGGGACTGGATTCCAAAGCCCCTTCGAAGAAGGAGTCGCCAGTGTTCCACCAGCATATCGCGTTCGACCGCGCGTCGAAGGGTCTGAACCGCATCGGCCGAGGCTTGTGCTCGGGAGCACTCCTAACGGTGCTGTTCAGCTGTGGCAGCAAGCAAACGGACGACACCGGCACGCAAACGAGTCCTCCGGACGAGCAGAGCGATGCGGGCTCCAAGCCAACGGCACCAACCCCGCCATCACCCCGCGTGGTCGACGCAGGCCCAACCAGCCCTCAACCGGCGCAGAGCGTGCCGGAGCACTCCGATGCTGGCGCAGAGCCGACGACAGTTCCGACGAATAGTCCGACCCCGAGCGCCACGGAGACCACACCCGAAGTCCCCACGCCGAGTGTTCAGCCGACGCCGCAACCGACTGCGACGGATCCCAACCCAGAAGCGGGTGCTCCCGCGCCGTCACCTGCCAGCGCGCAATGGGTTTACTTGGAGACCGCAGGGGGATACGTCCTCGACGCCGTCGATCCCACGTTGCGCATCGGTCCACTCGCGACGTTGCCCAGCGAGGACTCCACGCCGTGGTCGAAAGATGGACACTGGTTGGCGGACGTGGGCAACGAAACGCTGTCGTTCTTCGATCTATCGCAAGGCGGCAAAGCCGGCGCGAGTGTCACGCTGCCCGGCACGGGTCAGTTGTTCAACTGGCTCGGTTCGGTCGGAGCGCTGGTGTCGGTCACCTCCGCCGAAGATGGCTCCTCACTGGTGCTGGTCACCATCGACGGACAAGTGGTGCCGCTCACCGAACCCAGCGCGACGTCGGGGGTCGCGACCGTCGCCGCATCGCACGATGGGCGCTTCGTCTTGTATGCGACCAGCGAGATGGGCATGTTCTCGCTGTATGCACTGGATTTACAGGATCCGATGATGCCTTCGGCGCCCAAGCACCTGGTCGATTCGAGCACCGCACCGCCGTTGTCGTTTTACTGGTCCAACGATTCCAAGTGGCTAGCGTTCGGGATCCCGGGCGCGGTGAATCCCATCTTCCTTTGGTACGCCTCATTGGACAGCGAGGCAACGCCGGTCTCGCCCGATGGCGGGTCGTACACGCCCTTGTATTCGTTCGCGCCGCCATCGAACGCCTTCGTTCAACAGACCTCGAACGGCGACAATACGCTGTTGTGGTTGGTGACGTTGGCAGACGGTTCACCTAGCGGCACAATCGGCGCGGGCGTCGCGGTCGATCAAGGAGCCTCGGTCTCGCCGGCAGACTGGTCGCCTGGGGGCGACTACCTCCTGTACTCGGCCGATACGAGTTGGCTGCACCCCGTCGTGAACGGCGTTTTGGGAGACCGCGTCGAGGTCACGGATCGGGAGTACTCGTGTCGCTTCGTCTGGCTGGACGACGAGACGTTCGCCTACGACGCGTGCAGCGCAGTGCCCCGTGAACTGAGAGTCGGGACCACAGCGGACATTGCCGCAGCAATGCCGATCCACACTGGCGACTTCACGGACTTCGCAGCTGGCGGCACTTGCATCGCGGCCTGGAGCGACGCATCGATTCGCGTCGGTCCGGTCTCTCGGGTCGACACCGAGGTCAATCTGCAGAGTCCGGCTGCGGTTTCTCAACTGTTCGTACGCCCCGACGGCACTGGCCTAGTGTGGACCGCAGGGGACACGATCTATTGGCAAGCGCTTTCTGATTGTGCCCCAGCGGGTGACGTCGTTTCGGCCGCGCTCGACGGCACGACGATCAACATGCGCCTGCTTCCCGAGTGAAGCCAAGGCCGTGCGCGGCTTGGCAAGCTGCGCGAATTCGGCTCGGGTGATCTCTGGTTCACCTCGTCAGACTCACGGCTTTGGGCAAGACTCTGCGCTGTGAACTCCAAGCTGCTGATCGACGCCATCGTGCGGCAGACGACCGTTCTGATCGCCCAACTCTCGACGGCAGCGGGCGTGCGTGCCCCGCTCGCGCAGCTGGCTGACCAAGTATTCCACTCTTTGGCGCGCGAGATCGAAGCGCAGGGTGTGGGGCGCAAGGTCGTGGCCGACATGTTCGGGATGGCTCTCAGAGGTTACCAGAAGAAGATGCAACGCTTGGCCGAGAGCAACACCCAGCAGCATCAGACGTTGTTCGAAGCGGTTCTCGACTACGTGGAGCGCAATCCGGGCGTTTTGCGCAGCACCATCTTGCGTCGCTTCCAAAAGGACGGTGAGCGCGAGACGATCGGCGTGCTGACCGATCTGGTGAACTCGGGACTGCTGTACAGCAGCTCTTCGGGGCCGGGCACATTGTATGGTGTCACCAGCGAAGCCGAGCGCCAACGACTGACGCGCGAGAGCGATCTGCACAGCCTCGCGGGCATGGCTTGGGGCCTCGTTTATCACACCCCCCAGATGACGACGCTCGAACTCGCGCGTCTGCTTCAAACCGACGAGACACGCGTCAACGAGGCGGTCACGCTATTGTGCGAGGACGGTCGCGTCACCCGCGACGACCAGGGACGCTTGCGTGCTCCAGGTTTTCAAATCGGCACGGACACGGCGCACGGTTGGGAAAGCGCGGTCTTCGATCACTTCCAAGCACTTGCCACGGCCATTGCGAGCAAGCTCAGGTATCTCGGAAGCCAGACGAAGGCCAACGACTGGATCGGTGGCACGACGTTGCGCTTCGAGTTATCGCCCAATCACCCTCACAAGGCAGAGACCTTGGAGCTATTGAACCAAGTGCGTGCGCAGCTCGATGGCGTATGGACCAAAGTCTCAGACTACAACGACGCGCATCCGATTGCCGAAGATCAGCGCTTCAACGTCGTCTTCTATTTCGGCCAGAACGTCGACAATGTGGAGCTCGCAGAGTAACAGCCATGCCAAGCCTTCGTCAGATACTCATCACGCTCGGCGTCAGCCTCGCGTTCCAAATCGCGTGCGGCGGAAAAGCCCAAGACGGCACGAGCGGCGGTAAGACGAGTTGGCTCGCGCGCTGCACAGCCGATAGCGATTGCAACACCGGCGTCTGTTCCAATCACGCCTGTACCGTGACGTGCAGTGACGACGAGAGTTGTGCGCCCCTGGCCAACGACGCGCGTTGTGCGAGCGTGAACCAATCAAGCTGCGCCGCCGAGGGCGCCGCACGCCAAGTCTGCGCCAAGAGTTGCGACCAGGACCGGGACTGCGCTGCCATCGGCGAAGACTATGCGTGCAATGCTGGGGTTTGTGGGCCGGACTGCAGCTTGCCGGAGCCGATCGTCGATTCGGGACCAGGCAACACCGATTGCGTCGACGCGGGACGCGCGGACGGCGACGTCTTCGGTCCTTGCAACAACTGCACGTGCAACGCGGGCCAAGTCGTTTGCACCGAAGAGACGTGTCACGGCACTTGCGAAGTCGCTGGCACGGTCTACGAAGATGGCGAGACTTGGGGCGCGTGCTCCGAGTTCGGTTGCACGGACGGCCAAGTGACCGCCAATCCCATCGCCTGCACTCGCTGCGAGTATCAGGGTCAGGTTTACGATTCGGGAGATAACTTCGGTGAGTGCGGAGAATGCTCCTGCAGCGAGGGCGAGGTCGCGTGCGCCGCAGAATGTCCTGCCTGCCTGGTCGATGGCATCAGCGTGCCTTACGGCGAAACCTATCCCGCCAACGATACCTGCAACACCTGCTCGTGCGGCGGCGGCTGTACGCAAATCGGCTGCGGCACCGCCGCACGCTGTGTCTTCAAAGGAACGTTGTATGCCTCGGGCCAGAGCGTAGGCGAGTGCGACGAGTGCCTGTGCAACGACGGCCAGCTCGAATGCGACGAGCAAGTCGCCAATGGCTGCAGCGATGCAGCCGCACCCGATACGATGAGTACCTCGCCCTCGACCATCACCGCCTCGTCGAGCACTGGCGACTCGAGTTCACCCGATGGCGCAACCGGCGTGCCGGGCGCGGTGCTCGACGGGGGACAGTGCCTGATCGTCGACGACATTGCCCGGCTGAGTTTGAATTTGGCTCGCGGCTACATCGAGCTTCCCCCATCATTGAGTGACTTCGAAGCGGGTCTGACTTGTACCGACGTCGCCGAGGGGAGTGGTTGGCGGCTACTTACCGGCTGCGGCCTGGTGCAGTACGCGACGTACACGATTTCGCAGATCCTGCCAGAGCAAAGCGCGAGCTACACCTTCGATGGCGAGAGCGGCGACTTGCTCTTTGCAGACGTGGATCACTCGACCAGTTGGGGCCCGTGCAACGTGAAGCGCTACAACATCGGCGATGCTCCGTCCTGCGACGTCGCTTCCAAGCAGGTGTTCTGTCAGGTCGAAGACTCAGTTCGAGACGGCGGTTGAGGTCGGTTTCTCTACTTGTCCCCCAAGAAGAACACTCCGCGCAAATCTTCGGTAGCCGCGATCGGAGCCGCGGCTCCCTTGCCGGGTTGACGGAACGACATCACGCGAAACTGGTAGTACATGCCAGGATCCAAAGGGCCCTCGTACTTCAGACTGACGTCATCGCTGCCCTTGACACTGGGTACGTTGGTGTTGCTCCAAACTTCGTTGCCGAGCGCGTCGAAAACGTGCACTTCGTACCAATCCTCGCTGCTGTCATCGGCCCAGCGCAACGTGGGTTTGTCGCTGACCGCCTCGGCTTGATCAGCGCCAGGTTCGAACACCTGCAGCGCCTCCGTCACCTTGAACGAGTCACTCAGGGCGATGCTGGCATCCTTGGAACTATCGACCGTGACCCGCACGAAGTCCGTGCCCGAAATGTTGGTGTCGGGATCGCGCACCAACGAATCGTTTTCGTAGGCGGCTAACGCCACGTATTCGCCGTTTGGCACACCCTTGATGGTGAAATCGCCGCTGACGTTGGGCACGCCAGTGCGTGGCGCGCGCAAGCCGCGCGGCACTTCGCCATGGGCGGCGCTAGCGTCGAAAGTATCGGCCACGACCAAGATCACGCTCGTGAGCGAACCGCCAGCAGCATTGACGATCTGGATGTTGCCGCTGACGTCCGTCGTCGCCGCATCGAGTTCGTGCAGCACGACGCCCACGACGTCCTTGCCGGACACCTTCAGCGTCTTGGTTTCGACTTGCAAGTCTGCGGCGTAAGCTTGGAGCGCGTTGTCACCGTCCGTGACGTTGAAAACCGTAAATGCGCCAGACTTGTCGCTGAGACCACTGTGCGCACCAGAGGCGTCGCTAGCCACGATCAACACGCCGCTCAAGTCCGAATTGGATTTGCTCTTCTCGGGGTACTCGAGGCTCCCGGAAATCGAGTAGCGTTCACCCGCCGGCAGCGGAATCAAGCCCACGTGAGTCAAGGCGTCGTCCAGCACCCACTCGCCGTCGGCCAATTTGGCCACGCTAGCGTCGATCGGCAAAGCAACTCGCACGCCAAAGGGAAACGCCTGATAGTCTTGGGCGCCGGCTTGCAGCGTGAAGCGCTCGTCGGTTGGACTACCATCGTCGTTGCGGATGACCGGCAAATTCAAAGCGTAGCTGCCGTCTTTTTCGGTGACCGCGACGTTCGTTGCGGCCGAGCCCTCTGCATCGATGCCAATCAGGTGCGCGTCCCCAATGGCCGCGTTCGTCGCGGTGTCGGTGACGATACCGCGCAGCACGACGTGCGCGTAGCATGCGTGATCGCCCGACGTCAGTTCCGCGCACTCGAGGTCATTGGCGCACAAGTCTTGCTTGGGATCACAAGCCTCACGCTTGCGGATCCGGCAGGTGGTGGCCGCTCCCGCATCCCCCTCGGGGCCTTCGCAAATGGCGCTTTGCGCGCAGCCGCCATTGTCGTGTTCGTCCGGCTGACACTCAGCGCCAGCGGGCAGTGTGCAAGTCGCGGAGCCCTTCTTGGGCTGCGTGCACTCGAGCCCGTCTTCGCACTTTGGCGCCTCTGGATCGCACTCACTGCCGAGCTCTCCACTCTTCGCCTCGTCCTTTTTCTCACTGCAACCAAGCAGGCCGAGCAGCAACAAACCGCAGCCGGGCAGAACCCGTGAAGTCAAGGGGCGGAACAAGCGATTCATCGTGCAGCTAGTGGTAATGAGCCTGGGGATTTATGAGAGCATCCGCGCCGAAGCGGTGGATCGATTGGCCGAACCCGTTGGTCGGTGGTTGATTGTGGTCGGCGGTCGCAGCTCTTGCCAGTGACGGTGCAGCGCTCGGGATACGCGCAGGAGGGCGGGACCAAAGCGCTTCTGATCGAAGCCGCCGTCCGCGCCGTCCGCCGACACGGCGCGACGCTCCACCCTGAGCACCGCTAGTTACACACGGAGTTAGCGCCGCGTGTGATTCGACTCCGCTAGAGAACTCAACGTGCGCTGCGCGCGGTTAGGCGCGAGCTCAGGGTTCAAACGCTCCAGTGCGTGGTCTGCCGTTGACGCCCCATGCGGGATTGGCCTGCCAGCTTGGGCCGCGACTCGACCCAAAAACCCAGTCCGCTTGCACAAGTCCACCCCGAGCACTCGTGAGACGACGAGTCGCGCGAGCTGCTTGAAGCTTGCGACGCCCCCCTGCACAGTATGCGGCGTGAGCACTGAGTACGACGATTGGGCAAAGAGTTGGCCGCCCCTCGCAGCGCTGATTGCGCTGGTCGTCGCGTGCCAAGCCAACTCAAAGCCCGACGAGATCGCGAGCGGTACAGCTCGCGATCCAGCCGCGTCCGCGAGCCAACCTTCACAGGCTTCCGATCACCCGCCGCCAACCCAGCAGCAGCTACCCGCGCCTCAACAGAGCAATAGCGGCGAACCTGCGGCGACTAACGTTCTTGACGCGTCCAAGCCGGTGCTCCCCCCCGCTGCCAGCGCTCCGGCTGAACCTCCCAGCTCCGCTATGTCGCCAACTGCTGCGGCGCCTGCCTCTGCACCCGCACCGAGTGAAACGAGCGCTACGCCCGAAAGTCCAGCGCCAGACTCGGGCGTCGTTCTCGACGCGGGCCGCGACAGCGTCCTCGATGCCGGCAGGTCCCCTGCAGCGTTCGTTCCCGAGTGCGAAACTGCGGCAGATTGCGTGCTCTTCGGCGGTTGCTGTGAGTGCTCCGCGCAAGCCGTCGGAAGTGATCGAATCGAGTGTCCTGCCGAGTGCGACCAGGCCCGTTGTGCACGCGACGGAATAACGGCACAGGACCTGGTTTGCAATCACGGTCGCTGTATCTTGAATCGAAGCTGCACCGCTGACACGGTCGGCTGTGACGCGACTCCCCCAGAGTGTGCAGCCAATGAACGCGCCACGCAACGCCACGACTGCTGGGGTCCCTGCATCGCCCGCGACGACTGCTTTGCGTTCGCGGATTGCTCAGACTGCACCGATGGCGAAGTCTGCGTACAGACGCAAGGCTTCACCATCACCACCGAGTGCGTGCCGCAGCTGTCGAGCTGTACCCCAGGCCACTACGTCGAATGCCTCAACCTGCCCGGGTGCACGGAGGACGACGCGGGAGTCCTCGAGTGCGTCTGTGGAGGCTGCTGAATTCACTGGGTGCGGGAGGACGTATTCAACGAGCAGCCAGAGCGCGAATGTCGGGCACCTCGAGCACGCCCTTCGGAGCCCCATAGCGCACGCAGTTGATCATGGCGCGGCCAACGTCGCGCAGAGCCATTCCCGGAAAGAACAAAGCGAGCAGCGGGTAGAGCACTCGGACCAAGAGGTAACCGCCTTTGACGCGTGTCTGGCCGGCAGTGGGCTTGGTTAGCGAAATCCGAAAGTTGTACACGCCCTTGAAGGGCATGCGCAGCAGCGCGTTCTCGGCTCGCCCTTTGACGCGCGCCCACATCAGCTTGCCCTGCTCGGTGCCATCGGTGTGGGCCCCGGAGATGTGCGTCAGCACAAGCTTGGGGTTGAGCCTCAGGAGCGTCTCGGCCAAGGCCATGGGCGTGTCATAGGTAACCACGGTGTAGTCGGCTTCGGACATCCCGACCGAGCTGATGCCAGCGCAGTAAAAGCAGGCGTCGTAGCCCGTGAGCTGGGCTTCGACTGCCCCGAGATCGCGAAAGTCAGGGACCAACAGCTCCGTCAGTTTTGGGTGCTGACGCCCCGTTGGGCGCCGCGAGATCGACAACACGCTCGTAACCGCTGGATTGTCGAGGCACTCGAGCAATACCCCCTCGCCGACCATTCCCGTCGAGCCCGTGATGATGACTTTCATGGGTCCACTCATGAGGCTTGCAGCCAAAAAAGGCAACCGGCCCCCAGCGCCCACCGACCGAAAGAGCGCTGGGCAGCACGGGCAGCGGGTCACCCGTTAACCCCACTCGATTAATCCATTACACTCAACGAAGACCCACTGCCGAACGTTTCTCGGACTCACGACGAGCTTGGCTCCCCCCGCTGAGCCCCAACTGCCAGCGCACGCGATTTGTACGAGGCGATGAAAGGGCCTTAAAGGTCCTTTCATTGCTTCGCGCAGGTTGCGGACGAGCGTGAACAAAATGCCCCGAAGCACCCCAATGAAGCTGCTCGACGTAGACCCCGCTCGTCGTCAGCCCTAAAGTCACGAGCCACGGCCACGGCCGCGAAGCGCACGCTGTTTCGAGGACGTTCGGACTATGAGCTTGCATGAACTCGCAGAGAAGATTGAGCACGTGCACCACGAACACGGGCACAAGCCCGGTCCCGGCAAAGGCATCGGTATCACGATGGCTCTGCTCGGCGTGCTGCTAGCGCTTTCGGCAGCCATGGTCGGAGCTCAGCGCACCGAGCTCATCAAGGCGATGGTCCAGCAGTCGAACAAGTGGGGTCTGTATCAAGCAGAGACCATGAAGTTTCGCGTGATGGAGGGGGACTTGGAGCTGCTCAAGAGCTTGACTCCAAAGGCCTCGGAGATCGCCAAAGTCGACGAGACGCTGCGCTCGAAGCGCCGCGCAGGGGGTCAGGCCGATGACGAAGACACGGCCGAGATCAAAGACTTGATCGCGTCGTCGACGGACGACATGGCGGATTTGCTCACGCCGGATCCGGGAGAAATAACGCGCTTTCGCGGCAAGGCGCGGGAGTACGAACGCGATGTGCACGAAGCCGAAGAGGACGCCGACGCCTATGACTCCAGCATCGAAGCGCACCAAGAAGCGGCCGAGTCTTACGAACACGCGCAGCTTGCCGCAGAGATCGGGATCGTCGTCGCTTCGATCGCCCTGTTGTTGAGCAGCAGGATCGTGTGGGTCGTCAGTTTGGTTTTGGGAGCTTTGTGCAGCGGCTCGCTCGGATTCACGTATTTCCACACGCAGAGCGCGTTGGCAGCAGCCGAGAAGCGCATCGACGACGCAGAGAAGAACGTGCTGCAGCTCGAAAACGACGATGACGACGACGACGCTCCCGACGCACCAAGTGGGAGTGCCGCAGCCAAGGCCCCCGCACCAGAAGAGCACTCGCCCAAGTCACCCGAGTGAGCAGCTGTTCAACGACTCGAAAACCCAACGAGTGAAAAGAGTCTTTCAGCCGCGTGCTGAGTTTTCTTTCGTCGCGGGCTGTGTAGGATGCTTGCTCGAAGGATTCGCCCATGAGCATGCACGAGTTGGCTGAAAAGATTGAGCACGCGCACCACGGTCACGGAGATGCACACGGTGGGGGCCACGGTGGGGGGCACAAGCCGGGGCCGAGCAAGGGCATCGGTATCACCATGGCGCTGCTCGGCGTGCTCTTGGCCTTCTCCGCGGCGATGGTCGGTGCGCAACGCACCGAGCTGATCAAGGCGATGGTCCAGCAGTCCACCAAGTGGGGACTGTATCAAGCAGAGACCATGAAGTTTCGCGTCATGGAAGGCGATCTGGAGATGCTCAAGGCTTTGACGCCGAAGGCAGCAGAGGTCGCTAAAGTGGACGAAACGCTGCGCTCGAAACGTCGCCCGGGCGGCGGCGCGGATGACGAAGACACCGCCGAGATCAAAGACTTGATCGCATCGTCGACCGACGACATGGCAGAGCTGCTCACGCCCGATCCGGGTGAGATCAAGCGCTTCAAAGCGACCGCTCGCGAATACGAGCTCGACATGCACGAAGCGAAGGAAGACGCCGAGGCGTACGACCTCGCGATCGAGGCTCACCAGGAAGCCGCAGAGCAATACGAGCACGCGCAGCTCGCCGCCGAAATCGGGATCGTAGTTGCTTCGATTGCGCTGCTACTGAGCAGCCGCATGGTTTGGATGTTCAGCTTGGTGCTGGGCGCGATCTGCGGTGGTTCGATCGGGTTCACCTACGTGCGTACGGGCCACGCGATGGAACTGGCCGAAAAACGCGTCGAAGAAGCCGAGAAGAACGTGCTCAAGCTGGAGCACGACGATGACGAAGAAGACGTCGATGACGACGCGACGTCGGTCGCTTCGGGTGCCGCAGGTCAACCCAGCGCCCCGGGCGAACCTTCGGAACCGAAGAAGACCGAGAAAGAAGAATGAGTTTGCGGCCCAGAGCTTGGCGCACCCGTTGATCACAAACGGGGGAAGCTAGGTGGCGTAAGTCGAGGTCGAGCGAGGTTTGTCACGAGCGCACGGAACGGGCTGCTGCCCCGTGAGTACGGTCGGGGCAAAGATCGCGAAGGCATCGGCGTACGCCGCCAGCTTCCTCAGTTGCAGTGCACGTAGAGGCCACCGTCGCGCTCCACGCAGCTGCAACCACTGAGCGCTTTCTCGATACAACCACAGCTCGGCTCTTTGCCGCAGTCGGGCACCCAGGCACAGGCTTGAACCCCCTCGTCGCAATAGAAACCCGTGAGGCACACCGCATCGCCGCAGTGAGTGCAGCCGCCTCCTTCGCACGCGTCCACGGGCTTGGGTGCAGGCTCGGGACTGGTCTCTGCCACGTCCAGGCTGGGTTCGCTGTCTTCGGGCGTTGCCTGATTCGCCTTGGACGCGGTGTTCGGCTCGGAACTCGCGCTGCCGCCACAGGCAGTGAGCAGCACCAAAGCCAATCCGATCAGTGACGACGAGCTTTGCTTCATGGCGTTTCCTTCTGAGCGCCGGGCGAACCATTTCGCGGGGGAACCAACGCTCGAGCTGGCAACTCGAAGCTCAACGACAGGCGCCCGGTGGTACGCAATACCAATTCGCGATCGCTGACCGAGACTTCCGCACCGGTAGCAACGTGCAAGGCGTAGTGAACCAGAGCGGCCTCCAAGGGTGTCAACGCGGTGGTGCGCGCGAAGTGAATGGCATCGAGCTTATAGCGCAGCAGCACGCGATCGTCGAACACCTGCTCGCCGATGATTTGCCCGATGGCAGCCGCAGAGCCGCCGCCGAGTTGACGAATGATGCCCCTGACGCGCGCCGCGCGGCGTCTCACCTTGGCGAGCTCTGGCTGTTCGTAGAAGCGAAAGAACTTGTTTCGCGTGTACGTCTTGGGCGCCAGTACGAGGGCGCAAAGCAACGCTTCCGGGTCTATCGGGGGAGCATCCGAGGGCGATGCGCCCCTGGCAGCTTTTTTCCCCTCTTTAGTAGACCTCATATTCGCCCTCTAACCGAGCAGCTTGGTGGAAAGCAATGAGGGCCGAAACGATCTCTTCGAGGTCACCATTGATGACCCGATCCAAGCTGTGCACCGTGAGTCCGATGCGATGATCGGTCACGCGATTTTGCGGGAAGTTGTAGGTTCGTATCTTCTCGGATCGTTCGCCGGACCCGACCATGCTGCGCCGTTCGTCGCGCACTTCGTCGGCTTGCTTCTTGATCTCCAAATCGAGCAAGCGACTCTTGAGCACCTTCAAAGCGCGCGCCTTGTTCTTGATCTGACTGCGCTCGTCCTGACACTTGACGATCATGCCCGTCGGCAAGTGAGTGATCTGCACGGCGCTGTTCGTGGTGTTAACCCCTTGGCCACCCGGACCACCCGACGCCGCAATGTCGAAACGCAAATCCTTGTCGTCGATCTCGATGTCGACGTCTTCTGCTTCGGGCAATACGGCGACCGTGGCGGTCGAGGTGTGAATTCGCCCCTGCGCTTCGGTCGCGGGTACGCGCTGCACGCGATGCACGCCAGCCTCGAACTTCAGCGTCGAGTAAATGCGGTCTCCGCTGATCAGCGCGATCAACTCCTTGTAGCCGCCAGCACTGGCCTCACTCGTGCTCAAGATCTCGATGCGCCAGCGGCGTGACTCGGCGAAGCGCGAGTACATGCGGAACAAGTCCGCGGCGAACAGCGCCGCTTCTTCGCCGCCCGTGCCGGCGCGGATCTCGAGCACGGCGTTCTTTTCGTCGTTCGGATCTTTGGGCAGCAGCAAGACGCGAATGCGTTGCTCGAGCAGTTCCAAATCCTTCTCGAGACCCGGCAGCTCTTCTTCTGCGAGCGGGCCCAACTCTGGATCGCTCAGCGCCTCGCGATCTTCCACAATCCGACGCTGCAGCCCGCGCCACTCGGCAAATGCGTCCGTGACGGGCTGCAGGTGACTGCGCTCGCGATTCAAATCTCGAAGCTTGCGCGCGTCGGCAATGACCGCCGGCTCGCAGAGCAACTGGTCGACCTCGGCCTTGCGCCGCGTAACGGCTTCGAGCTTCTCTTCGGGGATCACGCCGAAGGCAGGTTGAACTTCTTGCGGAAGCGATCGATGCGACCCGCGGTGTCAACCAGACGTTGTTTGCCGGTGTAGAACGGGTGGCATTCGGAGCAAATGTCGACGCTCAACTCTTGTGCGCGAGTAGAACGGGTTTGGAACTTGTTCCCGCAGGCGCAGGTAGCCGTGACGACGGGGTAGTTCGGGTGGATTTCAGGTTTCATGTGCAGCTCCAGCCCCCATCTGAGGGGGCCCGGGAACCTAGTGCGCGGAAGGCTCGGGTTCAAGGCCTCCTCCGCGCGCCAGAGCGTTTTGTTCACGAACCGAGTCGCAAACTCGGGTCGCCCGCTCCGCGCTCCGGGCCGCTGCGTTGGGGCATTCGGCTCGAGCTACTCGGGCATTCAGTTTGGGCACCCCTAGTCCTCCACGCGACCGGACTCTTTCGGAACGTTGGGTAGGTAGGTGAAAAGCTCTTGCCGGCGGCCCTGTGACCGTAAAAAGATGCGGCACAATGGTCGAAAGCGTCTCTGCCACCCGGGCCCGTGCCGGGCGCATCGCCAAATGGTTGGTGGAGAAAGAACGTCCGGACGACGCGGTTCGCATCCTCAGTGCGTGGGCGGCCCAGGGGCCCAACGATGACGAGGGCCATGTCCTGCTCGCTGATGCTCTGCGCATCAACCCCGGCGCCAAAGAGGCGCAGATGGCGTTCGAGCGTATGGAAGGCGTCCAAGGCAACCACGCCTTGCTCGAAGACGCGATTCGCGTGTTCAACGCCGAAGAGCTGACGCGCCTCGAGCGTGAGTTGCGCAAGCCGACGTTTCGGCGCGCGCAGATGGGTTTCAACAACAACATCAAGAGCAAAGGACAAGTCTTCCACGTGCAGACGGAAGACTCTGGCCTCGATGCTCCACACATCATCACGCATTTGTTCGCGGACGGCGGCCGCGTGATCAAGAGCCACAAACGCTCCTACGCCGAAGCCGTTAACACGCAACCAGACATCACGACTTACGTGCGCGGGCTAATGAAGGCGCAGCACATGGAGATGGTGCTGGCGCTGCGCGACGGGCAGTTCGACGCGATCATCGAAGGCCGCGAAGTGGGCGGCATGGAGTTGCTCACGGAGCTGCCGCGGGAAGACGCGATCAAGAACCTGTCGCGCGGCAAGCGCACTGAAACCAAGGTGCGGGCCTCGGTCAACCCCGATACGGTCGGCCCCGACAACGATCAGAAGCAGCCGCTCTACACCTTGGTGGTGATTCGTTCCCTGGTCGGTGGCCCCGGGGAATACAGCCCCACGACGGATGTCGCGCTGATCGGATCCAAGGGCGCGATTTCGTTGCCGGGTGAACACTTCTGCCACGAAGAAGAAGCCATGATCGTTCATTCCGACGGGCGTCTGACGCTCGAGGATCTGGACGGCGGCAACGGCGTGTTCTTGCGCATTCGTTCACCCGTCGCGCTGGAGATGGGAGACGAGTTCGTGGTCGGTGACCAATTGCTGCGGCTCGAGCCGAACCCGGTCGCCGACGATGGTCCCGATCCCGATCCCACTTATTTCTACTCGTCCCCCAAGTGGCCGTCGGCGTTCCGCGTCGTACAGATCTTCGAAGGGGGTGGCGTCGGTTCGTGCGTGGTCGCGCGCGGCAACACGCTACAGGTCGGATCCACGATTGGTGATCTGTTGTTCGCCGAAGATCCTCTGGTTGATCCCCAACACTGCATCGTCGAAGAGCAGGCAGGGGTCGTCGTGCTCACGGATCTCGGTTCACGTTCGGGGCTGTTCGTGCGCGTGCGGGGTGAAGCTGAACTGCACGAAGGTGACGAAGTGCTCGTCGGACGCACGCGTCTGCGCGTCCAGTTACAACCGCGCTGACGGCTACGCCTTGCAAAGCGCCGACGTGCGCCAGCGTTGCCCGTCCACGGTCGCACAAAACAACAGCGGCCAGATCTTTCGATCTGGCCGTTGCTGCATCCGCCGTCACATCAACACGAGGTTGATGCTTCGTGCGAATTGCCGGTGGGATTACTCCGCGGCGGGGGCGTCGCCAGCCGGGGCGTCGCCAGCGGGGGCGTCACCAGCGGGGGCGTCGGCGGGGGCGTCACCCGAGGGGGCATCAGCCGGGGCGTCAGCCGCGGGAGCCGCGGTCTCGGCCGGCGTCGCTGCTGCTTCGGGGTTCTCGGCCTCGGGGGTGCTGCCGCCACAAGCAACAGCGAAAGCCACGGTCAGAGCGGAAACGAGTGCAATTGCCTTCATGATGTCCTCCTAAGAGTCTTCTGTTTGTGACCAAAAATGGGTCGACAGCGCTTTGATGCACCGTCTCAGTGTTTCGGCTCAACGCAGTCCCACTTCGCTAAGTTTGTTTTCCCCGACTTTGCGGCCCGAGGCCCGGTCCAGATTCGACATGGCTCGCTGAGCCGAAAACTGCGATCACTGCATCTAGCGATGGATCCCATGGGTACGCCGGCTTTGCGGCTCGTCAGATCGGGACCCGACAGTGGTCCCGAAAGCACCGTGCAGTCATTGCATGGAGCTGCTGCGTCCGCTGTTGGCGCGTCCGACGGCGCGGCGGCGCTCGGCTCGGAGCCGGCAGAGCCTGCTGACGCCGACCTGGTGTCGCGGGTTCACACCAACGATCGCTTCGCGTTCGAACAACTCTACCGCCGCCATTGCGGCTTCGCGCTGGGGCTCGCAGTGCGCCTGAGCGGCAGTCGTACCGACGTCGAAGACCTCGTACACGACGCGTTTTTGCGCGCCCGAGTCGAACTGGCGACGTTGCGAGATCCGGCTGCGTTTCGGTCGTGGCTCGGTTCGATCATCGTGAGCCAGGTGCGGATGCGACTGCGCAAGAATCGTTTCTTGGCGACGCTGGGCTTGGGTAGTCGTGAACCTGTGGATCTCGACAGCATTGCGTCCGAGAGCGCGGGACCCGAAATCCGCGCTCAAATCGCGCAGCTGTACGCGCTCTTGCGCATGATGCCGGCAGATGAACGCATCGCGTGGACGCTGAGGCACGTAGAACGGCACAGCCTGGAAGAGGTCGCGGAACTGGTGTGCTGTTCCCTTGCCACGGCCAAGCGACGCTTGCTGCGCGCGCAACAGTTCCTGCAATCTCATTTCGTGGGGCTGGGTACGGAGGTGAGCGATGGCCTCTGAACCGCGCGATCCCCAGAGCCCTGGCGCCGGCGGCCGCAACACGACGGGCAGCCGTGACGAGGGGACCCCAGTGGTGCAATTGCAGCCATCGGATTTACGCGACTACGGCTCGTCCCCGTCCGTGGAGCGGGTATGGCAGCGCCTCGAGCGTTCGCTCGGCACGCATCCCAGCGCACCCGAGCGCGGAGCCTCGGCCAACATCGAAAACGGACGCTCACGGGGCTTGGTTTGGAGTCTCGCGATCGCGGCCGTGACGTTTGGTGCGGGGATTTGGGTGGGGCGCCATTCACTCGCGGAAAACACTGGATCTGCCTTGTTATCGCGTGAACCAGTGACGGCAAGTGGCAATGAAGCGCCCACGGCGCGCCACAACCTCGGCAACCGCGACGACAGTCGTCCAGCGCGCACGAAGTCCGAAAGCGAAATCGAGTCCATTCGCCCTCAGGCATCGAGCACCGATGGCCCAAGCCTACCGAGTCACAGGACGCGGCGCGGTAGCGCCCGCAACAATCATGTCGCAAGTGAACTCGGCCCAACGCTGCTGCTCGATCCGGAACTTCAGGCCGCTCCGCCCGCGCTGGTAGAGGGACCGCCCTCGGACGGACCCAACGCCGCGCCGCTGCTCGATGATCAAAACGGCGCACCGCCGTCCTGGCAACGATTCGCCAATGCCGGTGAATACGAGACGGCACTGTTCGTCTTGGGGCAATCGGGTGGCTACGAGAAAGCGCTCGCCGAAGCCAGCGCAGAGCAGCTCATGCTGTTGTCCGATGTCGCCTGGGCAACGGGTCAACGCCAACGCTCGATCAGCGCCTTGAAGCGCGTCGTCAGCGAATTTCCGAACGATCCGGTGGCCTCGGTCGCTGCCTGGAGTCTTGGCATGCGGTTGGAGAAAGCCGGCGACAAGCAAGGCGCGCTCCAAGCCTTCGCGGATTATCGCTCGCTGTCACCCGAGGGTGACTTCGCCGAAGACGCGTTGGTCAGGCAGATCAAAGCGGCCGCGGGTCTCGGCAATCGCGAGCGTGTAAAAGCACTCGCGGCGCAATATGAACATGACTTTCCCGAGGGTCGTAGGCGTCAGGATGTCGCGCGTTGGTTAGCGCAACAGACTCCCGACACGGACGATGATGCCGGGGCCGAAGTCAGTGAAACACCGGCCGAAGCGTCGCAAGCGGAACCCGGAGCATCGCCTCCAGCAAGCGGCCACTGAGTTCGCGGCAACCTGCGCAGAGCGCACCTCGAACCTGCTGCCTTGGCGCCCCGAGAAGCGCCGACTGACACGCGCACACACGTACCGGCGTTGGCAAAGTCGAGAGCCCCCGGTGCGATTCGCACCACCCCAGACGCAACCCAGTCGGACGAGCTTGTTTGCGGGAGGCGGTGCGCGTTAACTAGCGCAGGCCTTTGCGGGGCTGCCCACTGTCCATGTCGCCATCGTTCGTGACTTACTCTCGTGGGCTGCTCGCGAGTCTTGTACTCAGCGCTTCGCTGTTGGCAGCGACCTGGGTTCGGCCCGTGCACGCGGCCCCCAGCGTCGTGATCGTGCAACCCAACGCTGAGGGCGCGATCGATCGCGCGATCGTGATGCGGCTAGTGCAACTCGAACTCAGTGATGTCGAGATCCCCGCACCCCCCGAGGCGCCGCCCCGCGCGCCCCCGCCGCTGTTCGTGCGCATCTTCTCCGACAAAGGCCAGTTGACCATCGAACTGTGGGATCGAGGTGAACTGCAAGGCCAACGCCACTTGTCGCTGCAGGGTTCGGCCGCGCTCTTGGCGCGCCGTACCGCGCTCGTCTGCGGCGACATGGCCGAGCATCTGCGCGAAAAGCGCCGAATCGAAGTGCGTAACTTCAAACGCCAGCAAGCGCGGCTCGCCAAACAAAACCAGAGCGCGCCCATTACGCTTCGACTCTCGCCGACCCTGTGGCCCGAGATGACGGCACAATATTGGGCAGAGCCGCACGGGTTTGCTCTAGGGCCACGTCTCAGCGCAGGCCTACGCGGAGCACTTGGCGCCGATCTTCTCTTGTTTACCAGCGCCCTCTC
Source organism: Polyangiaceae bacterium (assembly GCA_036263015.1). Classification (GTDB taxonomy): domain Bacteria; phylum Myxococcota_A; class Polyangia; order Polyangiales; family Polyangiaceae; genus SZUA-265. The sequence goes on from DATAHU010000251.1 coordinate 37,096, forward strand.
GACGCGTGTGGCGGAGCTCGAGCAAGCGCCGTGGATTCAATGGTACGAGGCCGGGTTGAGGCCCGGTTATGGCTTGCGTACGGGCACTTTCTCGAACTTGCGCCTCGGTGTCTACGCGAGCGTTGCGATCGTGCATTCGGGTGAGGCCCAGTTCGCCACCAGAGATTCGGTTCGTTCGCGCGAGACGTGGTCGGCGCGTGCCGGCATCGACGCCGCGTGGCGTTGGCGCGTGAGCAGCCACTTCGAACTCAGCACCGGCTTGGAACTCGGCACGCTCTTGCGTCGCGTGCAGCTCGAGCAAGCTCCGAACTCGCATGCCGACCTCGGAGGTGTCACTCTTGGTGCGAGCGTTGGGATAACGGCGTTCTAAACCAAGAGCGGCTCTCAAAACCTCGAGAACCACCACCAGCGTGCTAAGTGGACGCCCCCAAAGCGCGTACCGTTTCGATGGTGTCAGCTTGTTCCGGTGATTTGTCGGGGCGGTAGCCCCGCACCCGTGCGAAACGCAGAGCCACGCCGCCGGGGTATTGACGACTGACCTGAACGCCGTCGAAAGCAATCTCCACGACCAACTCCGGGCGCACGTACACGACGTGCTGTTCACGCCGCACCGCACGTTCGAGCAAAGCCTTCGTCTGCCACGCCAACAGTTCGTCCGTCATACCCTTGAAGGTCTTGCCGAGCATGACCCACCCGCCGTCGGGATCGCGCGCAGCGAGATGCAAGTTGCTCAAGTAGCCCTTGCGCCGCCCGCTGCCCCACTCCGCGGCGAGCACCACCAAATCGAGTGTGTGCGCAGGCTTCACCTTCAGCCATTGCGAGCCCCGCCTCCCTGCCTCGTATGGACCCTCGAGAGATTTTGCCATCAGGCCCTCGTGGCCTGCGGCCAGGGCGGCGCGAAAGAAGTCGCGCCCAGCCGAAACATCATCGGTCACGAGCTGCGGGACCCGTTGATCGCTCGGGATCAATGAGCTGAGCACCCGTGTGCGTTCAATCAACGGCCGGTCGAAGTAGGCTTCGCCATCCGCGTACAACAGGTCGAAGAAGAACGGACGAAGGCTCTGCAGCGCGGCCTCCTTGACTGAACCGTCTTTGCCCTCGGCGGCATTGCGCCGACCGAAACGTTGCATCGTCACCTGAAACGGCTGGGGCCGCCCATCGGGGCGCAGGCTGAGCAGCTCACCGTCCAAAATCAACGTATCCGGAGCGAGCCCGCCAACCCACTCGACGAGCTCTGGTAAACGCGCACTGACCTCATTGAGGTTCCGGGTAAACACTTTGACGTAAGCAGCTTCCTTCTGCACCTGCACACGCACGCCGTCCAGCTTGTACTCGAGGATTGCGCGACCGAGAGTCGCCAGTGCCTCGTCCACATCGTTTGCCGAATCCGCCAACATCGGCGCGACAGGCCTAAGCAGCTGCACACCAATGCCGAGCAGACCTGCTTCACCCTCGCGCTGGGCAGTTGCGGCGATACGAGCCAAGTTCCCTTCGAACATCGCAGCACGCCGAACGCTTTGTAGCGGTAATCGATAGGCGCTAGCCAACGCATCCGCCATCACGCCTTGCAATGCGCCTTGCCGAAGCTCGCCTACGACCAAGCGCCGCAGGAAGTCTTGCTCGTCGTGTGTCGCCTTCGCCAACAACTCGGTCAGCCCGCGCAGTCGCGCGACGTTGGCACCCTTGCCCCGCAACGTCGCGAGTTCGGCAAAACACGCATCGACGTCGAGCAGACTCAGCCTGGACTCGGCCGAAGCGGGCGCCTTTACGGAGCTGAGCGCGGCATAGCCGATCCCGAGTTTGCCCTGAGGCACGTCCCCCGAGAGGTAGCTCACTGCGATCGTGAGCTCGAGGTCCGTCAGAGGGCGCAGGAACTCCGCGAGCGCCGCGATCTTGACGGAGCGCGCGGCGGTACCCCCCACCGTGTTCGACGTGCGCACGAGCTCAGCGAGCAACATGCGAAGCGGATAGCGCCCGAAACGGGTGTGGGCAACCCCTACCCTCAGTGCACGCTGGACACCTGACCTACCCGCTTCGGGCTAGGCGAATGCCCCACTGAAGTTCGGTTCGGAGCGCCGCTGAATCCTAGTAGGAACGTTAACTTACAAACGTCGGTCGAGCTTGAATGAACTGTGAAGCTTTGAGTTCAACGAACGATAGAAAGACGACGGGTTGTCGACGTCAATCGACAACCCGTCTCAGCCCTAGGTGCTAGAGCACCCGAGACTCACTGCTCAGCGGTGACCCCAGTGCCAATGCGGCATGCGCGGCCAATGGGGGTGATGCGGGGCTGGGAACGGATGCGGATGCCCATGCACAGGCACGCATTGGGCTTCTCCGTCCGTCACCACGCATTCCGAGCCCGTGAGACAGCTGACAGCCGCGCAGGGATTCACGTCCTCCACACAGCCGCAGACCTCGGCGGTTTCGTCGAAATGATAACCCTGGACGCACAACGCGCGAATGTTGCATTGACAGACTCCACCGCAATCGGCTCCGCCGTTGTCGGGGTCACAATCATCGCTCGGATCGTCCGCACACTCACCGCTGCCCGGACAGGCCGTACCGGCAATCCCGCCACAGAAGACGTCCGCGACGCAGCTCGCCTGATCACCATCGGCGACACAGTGGGTACCCGCCATGCAGCGAACGGTGGCACACGCATCTTCGTCAGGGACGCAAGCGCAGACTTCCGTCGAGGGATCGAAATGCAGACCTTGTACGCACAGGGCGCGCACGTTGCATTCACAGATCCCGCCGCAGTCTGCACCGCCGTGGGCGGGGTCACAACTGTCGTCCGGATTGTCGACACACTCGGCCTGACCGGCGCACGGCAGACCAGCGAAGCCCCCGCAAGTGGGCCCGTCGACGGGCACGCGAGCGACCAACGCTTGGCCTTCGTCTTGGGTTCCCTCTGCTTGTTGCTCCGGCTGGGCCGAGCCACACCCTACGAGCGCAAAACCAGCGCCGCTGGTAAACACTAAACCCATCGCCATCAAAATGGTCTTGTTCACGACTGACTCTCCTTGCCTATGACATTGCGATGGCACGAGACCCCTCGAGGAATCCGCCTCTCGCGAATACGAGGAACTATGCCCGTCATAGGCGACGCGGCCAGATGAAAAGTTTTTCGGGAACGGCACCTCCACTCTCTTTCGCGTCGCGCTGCGGCAAGCGTCCGAGCACAAGGATGGAGAATGCTTCGCGATTACCAGCTCTAGGCGCGCGCTTCCCGGCGAGCGTCACGGCACGAACGCCTCAATCCGTGGGAGGTGCACGATAGATTGAGATCGGATTCATGTGATCGATGCCGCTTGCACCGCCTGCGTGGACATCCTCGCCGCTCGGTTCGGTCGCACTTGCGCTTGTAGAGGGTTCCGCGCCAGCGTCCGATTGAGCATTTTCTGCGCCGCCGCTGCTGGAGTCGTTTGTGTTGCTCGGTTCGTCCGTGGGCGTGCCAGGTGGCTGACTCGGCAGCACGATGATCGTGTTCATCGGGTTCGCCGCAGTGTTGACTGGACCTGCGGGATCGGTCGCGGGATTCATCGGCTGAGCTGGGGGCGTGCTCGGACCCTTGGTGGTCGCGCTCGCTGAGCCCTTGTCCGTCATGTGACTTGCGCCATCGTCACTCTGCGCTCCGCACGCGCTCGTGGCGGCGGCTGCTGCGACCATTGCGGTCCTAAAGGTGAACAGCGCGGCAGTGCCCAAGCGCTGCGCAGAAAACGCGCTCAATGCGGGTTTGGAGGCTGTGAGCTGGCCCGAGCAGAACGGACACTCGCTGGCACTGCTCAGCACGTGGCGACGACAATGAACACACGGAATGAATTCTGGCATGTCTTGCTAAACCTTCTGATTTCAATTTGGCGAACGACTGCTCTATCCCCCAGTTGATCAAGCGGATGCGCGTAGCGGCAGGACACTCGGGTCCAACGCCACGAGTTCGAGCTCGAAGCGCCCCGTATCGAACGGTTCACCTGGAGCAGGTGCTACGCGTACCAGACGTTCCATTTGTCCACGCGCTGCAAGTTGCTCTGCGCGGTGGTGACAGTATGGATTGTTGCCCGGTTTGCCGAAAAGAACCGAGCTTGTCCATGTACACCCAGCACCGCAAGCGCTCTTGTAGTAGCACTCGGCACAGTAGCCCCAGAGTTTGGCGCCATCGCGCGTGCGCTGCATCACGTGGCTACGCTGCCAGAGGTCTTCGAGGGAGTGCTCGCGCAGACTGCCGGCGCCGTAATTGCGCGTGTCGAGCGACGGGCAGCCCTTGAGGGTGCCGTCCGCCTCGATGCCCAAGGCGCGGTGCCCCGCCGCACAACCTTGCGTGTGCCCGCGCGGCATGCCCCCTCTGAACGTCTCTTCGTGCGGACCGAAGTAACCCACGTTGTTGCCGGGATATGCGCGTACGCCAAGACTCTTGATGCTGTCGGTTACCGCAGCCAAGCGCGGCAAGAACTCGAGCAGATCGTAGGGCTGAAACAGCAGCTCCCAGTTGTCGACCGCGCGCCCCATGGCAACCGTGAGAGAGTACTGCCAAGAGCGCACGCCGAGCTCGTGGACCAAGCGAGCAACTGCTTCCAGTTCGTCACGGTTCTTGCGGTTGAACTGACTGTTGATCGAGGTGACGAGGCCCGCGTCACGCGCAACTTGCAGCGCCGTCAACGCGCGTTCGAACGAGCCTTCGCGCCCGCGCAGCTGATCGTGAGTGGCGCCGATTCCGTCGATCGAAACACTGATGCCGGAAAGGCCGGCGGCCTTCGCGGCGCGCGCACGCTCAGACGTGAAGTTGTAGCCCCCGGTAACCATGGCCACTTGCACCCCCGAGCTCGCCAAGAACCGAATCACCTCGAGCCAACCGGGATGCAGGTACGCTTCACCGCCGATCAACGACACTTCGCGCACCCCGATTTCGATGAGCCGAGCCGCCAACTCGAGACACTCTGCGGTATCCAACTCATGCTGTCGCGCGCGCCCAGCCCGCGATCCGCAGTGTTCACACGCCAGATCACATCGGAGCGTCAACTCCCACACCGCGAGCACGGGCTTGGCGCGCAAATCGCGCTCGCGCGGCTCGAGCAGCCGAGTCGGCTCCGACACACTTGCCATCGGCAATCGGCGCAGTTTGGCCATTGAAGCGTCTGTACCCTCTGCGCAGCGAGCTGAGCAGTGTGCGATGCGGGTGCGCGTCCCGAGGCTCGCACGGCAGCAATTTCGCTTCGAACCTTGCGATCGGGCCGTTCTAGTTGCGCGGTGCGGGCCGATGCTGCAGATTCGATGGCGCTTTTTTGGGAGGTCGCCATGTCATTCGTTCGAATCGGCAGTTTCGAAGCCAAACCCGCACAGATCCCCGAGCTGATCAGGATCTACGAAGACGAAGTGCAACCGTCGATGCGAGCGGAGCCGGGGAACCTCAGCGCATGCCTGCTGCAGCAACAGGGCGCCGAAAATCTGTTCCTCGTGTGCACTGCTTGGCAGACGCAAGCCGATGCAGAACGCTACGAGTCGAGCGGTCAGGCGCTGGCCAACGTGGGCAAA
>DATAHU010000252.1:0-24652 GCA_036263015.1 Polyangiaceae bacterium
GCGAACACTCGACGCCAAAGCGGCACGACGCTTCAGCCCATCGGGTCAGAAAATGTTTGGCATCGAGCGGTTCATTGCTCATTTTCTCGGATGAAGCAGAGGCAGACTCCGCTTGATCCGCCGAGCAACCCCCTAGCCCGATGTTCGCGCCGAGGATGACGAATACGTGCACGGTAAAGCGGTTCGCGACCTTCAGAAATTGTGCTCCCATCGCGACGATGAATCGCATACGACCCGGCAGAAGTCCAGCGGGTGACCAGACCGTCTTGTTCATGATGGGAAACTGAAAAGGGCCCGAATTGCATGGTGCGCTCTTGGCGGCATGCATCTCCTTGTTGAAAGTCTAACTACCCCTCCGTGGGCCAGGCGTGCATTCACCGCAACGCGGAGTGACCCCTCACTGGGCTCATGACGTTCGCCTGCGAACCCTTCCCGACCCCGATCAGGCCTCGTCAGTGGTCCCGCGAATACGCGAGAGCGGGTAGCGCGAGCACCAAGAACGTTCCGGCGAACCGAGGGGTAGCCCGCGCACCGGTCGCTCCACGTTCGCGCGAACCGTAAGTGAGGCCGCCAGGGGGTCTGAGCGATTCGCGCGAATGCAATGACCCCCTGGGAGCCCTCTGAAGTGTTCGCACTTGCCTAGCCCTCGAAGCGGCCGCAGTCGCCCGTCGGTGTGTCGCGGATCATTTTATTGCGCAACCGGTTCCTGCTCGGGTCGACCTCTCCCCGCGCCCGCCACTTTCGGCGGCGATCAACGGAAAGATCGATTCATGGCAACTGATACCACTACTACTCACAACACGAACAACGCTTCGACGGATCTCGGCCCCTCGGATTATCGCGCCGCCTACGAAAGTACGGCGGCGGACCGCGCGGCCTTGGCCGATGAAGATGTCCTAGTCGTCAACACGGATTTACCCGCGGCAGTGCACGCCGCACTGGGAGCTAACCAACACGTCCAGCGTTTCCGCCACGAGATGGACGGCCTACCCGTCGATCACGCGCTCATCGACAAGCTCGAAACCTATGCTCGCGCTGCGGCCCGCGTGCACGCTGACTACACCGTTTTGGTGGACTCGGACGAGGGCATCACGGACGCCTACGAGGCGGCGATTCGCTTGCGCACACAGTTGCGCTCGGACGCCGCAAACCTCGCCCTGCATGGCTGGGTCGACGAAGCAGCGCTGGCACCACTCACGGGCGATATGGGTCACCGTAACGTCGCCTACGAGTTGATGAGCTTGGTTAGCATTCATCGCGGTGCGCTCGACAAGACTGCGGGTCGTTCTGCGGTCACGGCTGACGATCTGCGCGCGGCAGAAGCGACGGCCAATCGTCTGCTGGACACCGTGGCCAAGCGCGACGCGCGCATCAAAACGCAGGCCGAAACCGCGGAACAGCGTCGGCGCGCGTTTACTTTGATGCTCAAGTCGTACGAAGAGGCGTGCAGAGCGATGACGTTCGTTCGCTGGTACTCTCGCGACTCCGATCGCTTGATGCCGTCGCTTTACACGAACAAGGGCAACACGCGTTCGAAAACGAACCCGACGACGCCTGTCGCTGCGGGGGGCGCTGCAACTGCTGGCAGCACACCCTCAGGCACTGCAGGCGCTGGCGTCCCAGGCCCTGCCAGTGGTAACGCCAATGGCTCCAGCGTTGGGGGCGGCGTCAACGACGGCAGCACCAACAACACCGGCAGCTCAACTGCTCCAGGCGCACGCGGCAGCAATCCCTTTGGAGGCTGAGCATCTGGGAAGGACTCAACGCACCATGAGCAAAGCACCCGCGTTCTATCTCGGCGATTGTTGTGCGATCAATGCAGCGTCCCGAACTGCAGCCTTGCACCTGCCGGCGCATCACTTGGTCACCCATGGGGTGGTCGTTGGCATGACCGGTAGCGGCAAAACTGGGCTCGTCACTGTGGTCGTCGAGGAAGCGCTGCGCACAGGCGTTCCAGTGCTCATGATCGACGTCAAGGGCGACCTACCAAACCTGTTTCTCTCGTTTGCCGACTCGGATCCGTCGCGATTTGTGCCGTGGGTTAACGGCATGTTGGCACCGGGAGATGAACGCAGCGTCTTGGAGGTCGCCCGGAGTCTAGCCGAGGAGCGCCGCCAGGCGCTCGAGTCTTGGGATCTGGGTGGTGATGCGGCAAGGCGCTTCAGCGAACAGCGGGCGCTGCGCCTCATCACACCCGGCTCTAGCGCAGGTGAGAGCCTTCACGTGCTGTCGGCGCTGGAGCGCTCGACGGAGCGCTGGCAGCGCGATCCCGATGCAGCACGCAGTGCTCTGTCGGCTGCGATCTCGCTAGTGCTGCGTTTGGTTGGGCGCGACGCAGACGCGGCACGAAGTCGCGAACATGTCCTACTCTCGGTGCTGGCGGAGAGACGTCTCACGCTGGGTGAAGCCGCGGACCTGGCAGCGCTGCTCGCCGATCTCGAGACGTTGCCGATCTCCGAGATCGGCGCCTTGAAGGTCGAACGCTACTTGCCCAAGAAAGAACGCCAAGCGCTGGCGGCGGCGCTCAACAACTTGCTAGCCTCGCCGACCTTCGCAGCTTGGCGTCAAGGCGTGACGCTCGATGTTGGTGACTGGCTAACTGCCAGGCCCGCGGAGGACGGCAGCTTGACGCGCACGCCGGGCGTGATTGTGAGCGTGGCTCACTTGGACGACGAGGAGCGCGGCCTGGTGCTCGGCGTGCTCCTGGAGGAGGTGCTCACTTGGGTACGCGGTTTATCCGGGAGCCGCAAGTTGCAGGCGCTGATCGTCTTCGATGAAGTTTACGGTTTCTTACCACCCCACCCTGCAAATCCGCCCACCAAGCGACCTCTGGTTGCGTTGATGAAGCAGGCCAGAGCGTTCGGCGTTGGTGTGCTCGTCGCGACGCAGAACCCGATGGACCTCGACTACCGGACGCTGGGTAACGCAGGGCTCTGGTGCATTGGCAGACTTCAAACCGACGCTGACAGAGCACGGGTCATCGACGGCCTCGCGCAAGGCGACAGGGACTTGGATCTGCTGCTCGACAAAACCGTGCAGCGCATCACACCGCGCTGGTTCGTGCTACGCGACGTCCATGCCGGCCCAAACCCGGTATTGTTGCAACCACGCCACGCGCTGAGTTTTCTCAGAGGACCAATGACTCGCCAAGAGATGCAAAGGGCGGTGGGCTTGTGGAGTAATTCTGAGGCAGGAGAGCGGCAAGCGATGACTTCACGCGCGGGATCGGCGACGAAGGTAACGTCTTAGCCGTCTTTTCCATGCGCCGGCCCCGCCGTAGCAAGCTCGCTCGGGGAAGAGTTGGGACCCCCGTTCAAGCGCGGCCGCGGGGGCCCCGGCGGATGGATCATCCTCGACGAACCCGAGCTGCACTTCGAAAGCGACGTCGTCGTCCCCGACCTCGCGGGTTGGCGTCGCGAACGCTTGCCGTACGTTGCCGACGAAGCCTACTTCACCCTCGCCCCCGACTGGATCTGCGAAGTGCTTTCGCCCTCCACTGAGAAACGGGACAGAACGGCCAAACTCAGCATCTACGCTCGTGCGCGCGTTGCCCACGCTTGGCTTGTAAATCCGGAGCAGCGAACACTCGAGGTCTTGCAGCCCGCGGACGACAAGTGGCTCACACTGGGGGTGCATTGCGACGATCAGAGCGTTCGCGCTGCGCCGTTCGATGCCATCGAGTTGACCTTGACGGCGCTTTGGGCCGATTTGCGACCAGACACGGGGAGCCATTCAGGCGCGTGAGCTTGCCGCCTCGCTCGGGCACAGGTCGTGTCAGGAGCCTCGCGCCCCGGATTGCGGTGTTCACCCACGAGCTACACCGTCGGCAGAAGGGGTTGCCGACGAGGCGGACGAAGGCTTGGGATTCGACCCGGCCGTATTCACTAGGTGCCTGCCGGGGTTCGCTCCGGCCCGTTGTTGCACCACCAGCGCCTGGCTGCTGCGCGTACCAGACGAATGCTTGTCCGGGTTCTTGATCGGGCTCATCGTTGCGTGATGAGCGCTCTCTCGCCTTGTCAAAGTTGCCACCGCCATGTTCGAAGCAGCGAATCAGAGTGCCCGTTTTGCGGCAGTCCATTTGTCGCGGAAGCTCGAGAAGTGCGCGTGCCCGAAGGGGCCAAGCGAGCCGTACTATTTGCGATCGGGCTCGGCACGCTCACCCCTGGCTGCGACGCGTTCTCCAAGCCAAATGAGGACCAGACGATACCTGTTTACGGAGCACCAGTGGCCGCGGGCTCGGGCCCTGCTTTCCCCGTGAGTCCGGCCGCACCATCCGCTCCGAGTAGCCCCGCTGCCAGCGCGACAGTACCGCCGCTCACTGCGCGCGACGGGGGCACACCCGCGCGACGCGACGCAGCTGCGAGTGATGCTCGGGCGGGTGATTCCGCGGTGGATGCCGGCCCACTCGACGCTGCGAACGACGCGACGGCTCCGCTCGAGCTTCGCTAAGACGCTGGGCGTCACTGCATGCACGTGCGACGCCGCCCGGCACCGCTGAGGGCCAGTCGGATGCTATTCAGCACGTGAACGTTCACTCGCTCTCGAACGCACCCAGATCTGGCGCAGTTCCCATATAAGGCAATCCCACGTCGATGCCTGCGTTCCGTAAGTCACTAGCCGGAACGAGTTTCAGGTAGTCGATGTCCGGGAGGCTGCCGTCTTTCTTGCGCGGAGATTTCAGCAATTCGATGTCGACGCTGAGAAAGTCGTCAGCGGAGGCAGCACGACCGTCTTGCCAACTGTTGTTGCTGATGTCCGTCATGGCCGCGTCGAGTGAACCGTTCTCGCCCAGCGAGATCGTGTTCTTGATCGTGAGCGACGCGGCTTCGTTGCTCGTGCTGAAGTTGATGTTGCTTCCGTTGTCGTGCGCGGCACAGTTGAGCAAGGTGACGCTGCCGCGGTTGCTGTTGTGATCGAAGCCGTCGTGAACGTTACCTGCGGCGATGCATTGCTTGTAGACGGCGTTGTGACGCAGATCTTTGTCGTCACTGCCGCCGGTCTTGAAGCCATTGCCATCACCGGCACCGACGGAACCGTCTTTGAGCTTGCCATTGTCGATGGCCCAGCAACTCTCGTACGTGGTAGTGATGTCGTCTGCGGGGCGCAAGTAACCATCCCAACCGTCGTCTAGGTTGTTCCAGGAACGACAGCCTACGAACTTGTTGCCGGTTCCCACATCGAGCTTCGCCGCAAAACCATCGGCGTTCTCGAGCGACGAGTCTGCGTTGAAGTACGAGTCGCAATTGAGGACGAGGTTATCTGCAGCCCCACCACCCAGTTGAAGTCCCGTGTCGGCGCACTCGGAGAACGTCGTGTATTCGATGACGTTGTGCGAGCCGCTCATGAACATGCAATTGTCGCCAGCGTTGACCACGTCTAGGCCGTAGACGTGCCAGTAATCGCCGGACAGACTGAAGCCGCGATTGCTCGAGTCCTCTGACATGGCAGAAAAGTCGAAGCGGGGGCGAGTGTCGTCGAGCGGGTAGGCGCTCAAAGTGATCGGTGCGCCTTCCGAGCCGTCTTTGCTCAGGCCTACTGTCGTGTCCAAGGTATACGTACCACCGCGCACGTAGATGGTTCCTCCTGCGCCGACGATGCCCAGCGCGGAGCCCAGCGTGGTTGGAGCGTCGAGTGTGCCTGCCGCGTCGCTCTTGCCGTCAGGGGCGACATACAACGCGTCGGGGTCGAGCTCGACATTGACGCTCGTGCCCGCGTCCGTCGAACTGTCCTCGGGCTCGTTCGACGGTTTGGGGGTTGGGTCAGGAGGTTCGCCATTGGACGCCGTTGCTTGCGCCGGATCGGAGGGCTGTGCGCTCGGCTCGCTGGGTGTTGGGGTCCCCGGCACTGGCACGCTGGACCCCATAGGTGAATGCGGTGCTGAGCTCGTGGCTGCGCCGTTCGTGGAACCGCTGCCGCCTGCCACTGGTCCAGTGGGAACTGTTGTGGGCGCTGAGGTGCTCGCTGAAATCGAGGGTGCAGCGGCGTTGCTATCGCTTGTACCCGAGCTGTCGTCCGTCGAGCGACCAGTGCTCGAGCATGCCGCGCACAGCGCCAAGAGCGGCAAAGGACGCGCAATGACGGATTTCACCCCGGCTCTATGCGCCAAGCGGTCCAATCAGATCACGCAATCGACTCGACCACGATTTTCCGCTCGAATCCGTAACACTCCGGTACGCGCTTCAGCGGCTGCCGTCGGGCGCCGTCACGACCCCGTGTCCAAAGCAAAGCAACCCGTCCGGTAGTCTCGTCACTCATTGGATACAAGTGGGTGTGGACCACGCTCGGAGCCAATGCGTTAGCGCGTCGCGTGATCCTGATCTTGGATAACCGCCAAACCGCCAAACCGCCAAATGACTGTCAGCAAGGTCGGACCACCCGGCGAATGTCTTGCGCCAGCAACGGGACGTTGAAGGTAATGAGGAGCCCCAAACCGAGATCAGTCGCTTTCAAGTAGGATAGCAGGTTCAAACGCGCTTCCCCTACCGCTTGGTCCTTGTAGCGGATGCTGATCGGGACCTGTCGCGCAAACCGTACGCCGATCCGTGTGAGCTCGATGCACAGCGCCTCCTCATGTGCGGCTCCAAGAACCCTGGGCCGAGGACCCTGTGCACCTCGAGTGCAGCCCCGATCACCCGGTGCGCCAGACTATCTACTTCCGTCCCTGGTTCTTTGGCGATTTTGGCGGTTTGGCGGTTTGGCGGTTCACTCTCTGGATCGACCACGCCCCGCGCTGAGTTGACGACGGATGGGCATTGTCGTGCCCGAATCACAGTACCCCTTGTCGAGGTTAAGCAAGAAGTGAACGGTGGTCTGCATTTCAGCAGCGCCTGGATTCGAGCCGATCACCTGAAACCAGCCGCTTGCCGACGTGACACGCCCAACCTCAGGCACTGACGGGCGCCGTCACGTTTGAGTGCGCTCTTCCTCCCCATGCTCGCCGGAGGTTAGCATGCGCTGCCGCGCAGTGCAGGCCGCCGTTGCTGTTGCACCAGCGTCCCGACGCGCTTGCCACGACGTGAAGCGCAGGCCCGGCCCAAATTCCCCTCCAGGACCGTTGCATCGACGTTCACCGCGAACCACGAGCGGAGGGTTATGTGCGTTGCGACAGCCACCGAGGGATGGTGAAACAGCTTCGGGCGCGTTTTTGGCGCTGAGTTAACGAGACGGCAAGCGCGAATCCATGCGATGCGGACATTACTCTGCAGAGATCGGTTGGAACTTCAGAGTTTTTCCCCCAAGGCAAGATTCGTCCCTGACGTACCAAACGGCAGGCGAATGGAGACACATGCGAAAACTGGGCTGTGAAATCACACTTGTCGTTTCGATTGGGCTTGCCCTAGCAGGCTGCGGCGCCGAGTCGGGCCATGACGATATTCGGTCCACGCAGGGAGGACCCAAGTCGACAGGCACGACTGCAAGCCACGACGCGGGGGGTGGTGCCGAAGCGCGGACGGACGCGGGCGCAAGCGATGACCCAGGCAAGACTTCAAGCGATGCTTCGCGCCCTATGGCTGACAATACGGGCGGCGAGGAGAGTTCTGACCCACAGCCTTCGGGTCCCGCTCCGGACCCCACGGTCACGGGAACGCCCAGCGCAACGGGGAGCAGCGGCAGTATTGCGCCCTCGGGTGAAGCCATGCCTGACACTGGAGTTGGCGGCGGTGGCAATTCGCCAGACTCGAATGGCAATGGCGGCCTCGGATCCGACGAACCCAGCAGCTCGAGTCCGGCTGTGCCAACTGTTCCCACCGAGCCCGTCATGGAGCCCGTCCCAGGTTGCCACGCAACGGAAGAAGGCGACGCTACCTATTGCAAGAATGCCTATGACTGCGCGGATGGCTCCTCATCGAGCGCGTCCTGTTCACAACAGGCGGGCCAAGCTGCTCAGTGCACCTGCAGCGCTGATAGCGCGCACGGTTTCTTCAGTTTGAACTTCAATCTGGATGAGTTCAACGGCACGCAAACGTGCCGAGAACTCGCGGGGCTCTGCGCCCAGGACGAACAACCCGTCTACGCTGAGGAACGGGACTGCACCAAAGCTCCGCTGAGCACGGACACGGGGACGTGCACCTATGGCGAGGATTGCACGCGCAAAGCCACGCTAGCGAACGGAATGGAGGCCTCCCTACCCGGCAGTCGAGTATTGACCTGCTGGGATCAGGGCAATGGCCAACTGGAATGCGACTGCAGCGAATACTTCGAGGTAGCGACGTTCCGTACGGTGTACTTGGGTGATACCGACATTTCGCTCGCGTGTGACATTGCGTACGACATCTGTTGGAACGGTGCAGAGCCGCAGACCTCTGGCGAGCCGGAGTGTAGTCTCGATTCGACTTACGCAGATCCCACCAGTTGTTCGGCAGCGACGGTGTGCTCTCAGACGGCAACGGTGGGTGATCAGACGATATCGATCGGCGACGGGACGAACGTCGATTGTGCTGCGACTGACGGGGATGCGTGGGACTGCACTTGCTACACCGCCAGCGAGAACGCGCACGTCGATCTGCCCCCTCAGAGCGAAAGCAGTGCTACTTGCAGCGACGCGGCCGCCAAGTGCGCCGATGTTCTAGCGACGCCGGTGACATCGGAGCTCGAGTGCCAAGTCATGATGGACGCCATCGAGCGCGACGGCTGCGAGAGCTTCATCAGCTGCGAACAGACCGGCGCGCTCGGAGATCTCGTCGTCAGGCGAACGGGAGGCCTCAACGTCCAGTGTAGCCCAGTCGATGCGGGCTGGAGGTGCGCCTGCATGTCCGTCACCACTGGCGAGGAGCTCAAAGGAGCTCCCGCAGAAGGCAAGGACGGTTTAGACGCGTGCCACGATTTTGCCGACTATTGCATCGCCAACATCGATCTTGCGCTCGGGCGTCAATAGACGTTCACGCCGCGCGGTTCGGGCCTTCGGACAACCTGCCGCTGGTGATGAACGCAGCGTAGAGCGCGCGCAACGCGGTCTCGAAGTCGGACGGAGCGACGCCCACGATGATGTTCAGCTCACTCGCGCCCTGGTTGATCACGCGCACGTTGACACCCGCGTCGCGCAGTGCGGCGAACACCTTCGCGGCGATACCGACGCTCTTGGCCATGCCTTCACCTACGACCGCAATCAGCGCCAAGTCCGCCTCGATCTCGACGCGATCAGGCTCGAGCGTGCGGCGGATCTCGTCGATCACCGAGTCGGATTGCTCACCGAGTTGCACGGCGTCGACGATCACGTTCATGCCGTCGATGCTCGACGGGCAGTGCTCGACACTGATGCCACGCCGCTCGAACACGCCGAGCAAGCGATACGCGAACCCGACTTCTTTGTTCATCAGGCTCTTCTCGAGGCACACCATGCTGAAGCCCTTTTTACCGGCGATGCCGGCAATCTCGGTGCTCTTGTCCACTTCTGGACTCAGCTGCGTCACGATGCTCGTGCCAGGGGCGGACGGATCGTTGGTGTTCTTGATGCAGATCGGGATGCCCGCTTCACGCACCGGCAAGATCGCTTCGTCGTGGAAGACCGCCGCGCCCATGTAGGAGAGCTCACGGATCTCGCGGTACGTCACTTCGATCATCGGGCTCGGGTTCTTCACGATCCGCGGATCGGCCATCAACAGACCCGAGACGTCGGTCCAGTTCTCGTACAGCTCGGCGTTTGCGGCGCGCGCCGCGATCGCACCAGAGATGTCCGAACCGCCCCGCGAGAACGTCTTGATCCGGCCGTGTGAGTCCGAACCGTAGAAGCCCGGGATCACGTACATGCGATTCGGATCGGCGATGGCCGCGCCGAGACGCTCGTACGTCTTGGGATCGACGCTGCCGTTCGAACGGATCAGAACGTAATCTGCAGGATCGATGAAGACCGCGTCGAGCAACGCGGCAACGATCAGGCCGTTGAGGTATTCACCTCGGGACGCTACGAAATCGCGCGTAGGTCCCTGCGAGAGTTGGACTCGAAAGCGCTCGAGCTCTTCGGCCATGCGTGGCGCGAGCCCCAACTCTTTCTCGATGCCGAGGTAACGCTCGCGGATCGTATTGAACGGCCCCGACGAGTCCGCCTGCATGCTCACCGTGTCGTAACAGAGGTAGAGCAAGTCCGTGATCTTGGGCTCGTCCGAGACGCGCTTGCCGGGCGCCGACGGCACGACGATCTTGCGCCGTGCGTCGCTGCGTACGATTTGGGCCACTTTGCGCATCTGCCCAGCGTCAGCCAAGCTGGTTCCACCGAATTTTGAGACAATGCGTGACATGCGAGCGGCCGCGATCTACGCCGACCCCCTCTGCCTTTCAAGCTTTTCTAGAGCGTCGAAGCGGCTTGCGGCGCTCCGATTCGGAAGCTTTCAGAGGTCGAGGCGCCAATCAGCTTTCAGCGACTCTTTTCGTCGCGGACCGCGACCGAGAGCGCCCCACCCTTGCCCTTGGCCTGGACTTCGAACCCGACCTCCAGCACCGCGCGCTGGCACTGGACCGCGTCGAACTTGTCACCCTTCTTAACCTCGCCCACTGAACAGGCCTGCAACGTGTAGTTACCCGGCGGCGCCGACTTGTCGAGTGGGACACTCAGGAGCGCGGTGTTGCCCGACCCGGATAGGGCGCTACCCGTCCAGATCCGCTTGCCGTTGGGGTCGTAAGCGCAGAATCGCACCCCGTGCTGAAGCGCCGCACCTTTGTGCTTGGGCGCGTCGCCATCGTAGTGGAAGCGCTCGAACCAATCGATGTGTAGGTTCACGTTCTCACCGGGTCGAAACTCGAACGTACCCTTGTCGCTGTTGTCCTTCGGCTCACGGCTCATGAACGATTGACTGACGAGGATAGGCCAATCCGAAGGCTCGTAAGGCGCGCGATCCATGATGCTAGGGTTGCTGGAGGAAGGCGGACGTAGCGCGGGCGTCTTCACCTTCGTAAACGTTTCGCCGCAAGTGTCGACGCCCTCTAGATCCTTCGAGAACACGAACTGGTTGCTGCGGCCGCGATTGATCATCGTGTAGCGAGCCGAAGGGCGTTGATAGGCGGGGCCGTCCCATTTGCGACTGTTCTTGGAACCTGTGATCCAGCGCGTAAAGATGTTGCGTTCGAACACATCGCGGGAATTGATGTTGTCCTCGACCATGCGCTCGGCGAGAACTTCCTCCGCTTGGCGGAACACGATGCCACGCCCTTCCAGCGACGGAACGCACTGGTCGTCGCGGGTATACGCCTCTTTATCGGTGCCCCAACAACGGCATTTGTCGCCCTGTTTGGTGCGATAGTCCTTTTCTTTGCACTTCTCTTCGGTGCCGGTCAGTACGCGCGTCATGTATTCGGCATATGGGGCGCCAGGTTTACGCGGCGCGGAACGGCCCCCACGGAAGTCGGCGCGCGGCGTTTTGAACCACGCCTTGTCACGAGGCAGCGCCATGCGCTTTTCGAAGTTGCTGCAGTCGGCTGCGTAGCGCTTTGGATCGCGCCCCAGATCGCCGTACAAGGGGTCGCACGCTGCGGGATAACGTGAGACCAAAAAGCGCTGGTACCAACCGCCGATCGCACGTCGCACGTTGATGACCGCCGAGTCGATGCCGTCGAGCAGTGCGTGCTGCTCGTACCATTGGGAAAAGATGAAGCCGTCGCCCATCGTCATGTAGATCGCGCCGGGAGTTAACTCGCGCGCGACGCTCGCAGCGTGCTTGGCGCCCACCAGCGCGCGCTTCGAGACCTGCTTGCCGCGCGCCATACCGACCGACAGCAAGAGCACACCCAAGAAGCCGACGAAGACGTAGGCCAGGCCGAAACGTCGCCAGGTCTCGGCGCGGGCGACACTGGCGTGTAACCTCTGCAACAACTGTGGCGCGAACGTGAAAGCGATGCCCAGCACGCCCGCCACGACGGACACGACGACGCGTGCAGTCGGTCCGAAGAGCGTGTTGAAGCTGAATTGCCAAGCCCCGACGTCGTAAACCATCAACACGAAAACGACGGCCAAGAGCAACGGCAAGGCGCGCTTGGCGCGCTGTCGCCAACCCTGCAAATCTCGCTCCAGAGTCTCGAGCACGGCGCGCGTGCCAACCCCGAGAAAGAGCGAGAACACCGCGTAAGCCGGCAGGAAGTAGTTCTTGTAGTCCCCAACGCCGTACTGCAGCCCATGGGCGATGGTGAACAGAGCGTAGAGCAGCAAGAACCAGGCAAAGGCCGGGGCTTTGCGCAGCGCCGAGAAGAGCCCGATCACGATCAAAAGCACCCCAGGAGCGAACAAGATCTCGTAGAAACCACCGGGCAGAGCTTGCAGTCGCTTCCATAGCCCCGGGTAGCCGAAGCCCTTCATGTACTGGCGGTACTGCACGCCGGTCATGTGGTCGAACATGGACTTCAAATCGTGCACGCCGCCCCAAGGCACGCCCGTCGTGTGCGAGTTGGCCCAAATCAAGTACAGGTAGCAGAGTAACGGAAGCCCCCCGACCAGACAGGCCAACAGGAAGTAGCCGGGCTTGGGCGAGATGCGCTGCTCGAGCGCAGGCTTCGGCTTGCCCAACGAGCGCAACAGGCGCGCCCAGGGCCAGACGAGCCAATCGATGAAGAAGCGCGGCCGCGTCAAGAGCAGGTACACGAACGCCGCTGGCAACATGTAAACGATCGTGACGTGATGCGCGAGCCCAAGGCCCATCGGCAGCGCGGTCCACACGATGTCGCCGGGCCTGCGCCCGCGCGTCTCGTAGCGCGTCCATTGATACAACGACCACGAAACCAACAAGATGTGAAACGGGTAAACCTCGGGGATGCGAACCTGACTCCACAACAGCGGGCTCAGGCCGTAGAACAGCGCCGTTGCAAACGAGCTCACGGCGAGCCACAGCTCGAAACGTTCACTCCGGGGACCGGGTTCGCGCCAAGCCATGTGGCGGCCCCAGCGACGCACACTGGCGGCCAAGAACAAGGCTGCGGCGGCGGCGGCGCAGGCGTTGAACAGGGCGATCCGATAGCAAGGCTCACCTGGCACTGGCACCCAGCGTTCGAAGAAGTGCGCCAACAGGGTGAACAGCGGATAACCCGTCGGGTGAATCACCGCCAAGGTCACGATCGCGGCCGCAATCTCGGGACCATCGGAGAACGTGACGCCCTTGGCCAAGGTCGGCACGTACAAGGCGAGGAGTACGAGGAATAACGCGATGTTCGCCGGAACACCCAACCAACGACTGCGAGAACCTGTCACAGGTGGCTCAATAGCGCGTCGATCTGCTGGGCTGCAATCGCATACACGGGACCGTCGGCAGTCTTTCGCGCGTAGTAAACAGCCAAATTGTCGAGGAAACCGCGGCCCCCAACACTGAAACCTTGGCCGCGATCAGGGGCGTCACCGTCGGACTCGAAGCGCACACGCAGCAGCGGCTTATCGAAACCGTGTTCGGCGTGGCTCTGGGTGGCGATGGCAGCTTCGGGCCTAACCAACGTCAGGGCCTCCACGAGCTCACTCGAATCAGCCCGGGACAACTCGCGGTCGCCCGCCTCTTGCTCGAATTCGTCGCCGATCCGCCGCAAGGTGGTGCTCTGACCGTGCGCGTCGAGCGTGAAGCGCACGCAGTGTTCGCGATCCAGCGCGAAACCAGAGCGGTCGATCAGTAGCGTCCGCAGGCTTTGCAGGAACGGCGCGGCGAGCACGAAGACTCCACTTTTGCCCTGTTCGCGAGCGTAGGCGCCCTGTTGAACCGCATCACCAATCGTCAGCTCGTGCACGGCATCGGAGGTCGTGACAGTCACGCTGGAGAGCGCGCGTCCGAACCCGAAGCGGTCGTCGGTGTCCTCGGCCACCCACTTCTGGACCACGGGCCGTCGCAGCTCCTCGAGCAGCTGCAGGGCCAAGCTAGCGTCCGCAACGTAACGCGTGGCGGCAGTTTTCGCGTCGCCGGCCGCCGCTTGCAGCTCGAACTCGTTCGGGTTGTTCTGGTTCAACGACCAGTGTTCACCTGCGATCGACCACTCGACGCGCTTGACGTCTGCGGCCGGGACGTCCCACAGAGTGCGGCTGCGGAGTAACAGGGTGTCGACGGCAAAGGCGCTCAGGGCCGACGGGGCCAAGCGGAGCAGGACATTGTCGGCGCGACGCTTGGCATAAACTGCGCCCTCCGACGTACGCGACAACTCCACCACCTCTTCTTCCCCTTCGGGTTCAGCGCTCGCCTTGGTGATCGTGACCGTCGCGAATGAGGGCAATAGCGTGCCGGCATCTTTGGTATCGGTCACATCGCCGCGCAAAGTGATCATCTCGCGGACGCGTTGTTCACCCGCTTCGCGCTCTACGTCACCCTCGACGGGCGCGCGCAAGGCGAAGCCGTCACCGACACGCACCAGCTCCAGACTGCGTTCACCCTCGCGCACGACAATCCGCTCGACCTCGTCGAGGCGCACTTGAAACGCTGCTCGGTCGACCAAAGCCGTGGGTCGAGCGAAGAGCTCTAGGAGCGTGCTCGGCGCGACGCAACCCGCGCTCGGCCTGGGCGTGCTGCGCACGGCGAGAACCTTCTTCGCGTCGTCCGGGCAGGGCGCTCCGAGCACTAGCTCGGCGTCGCCAGCAGACGCCATGCGCGGTTGTAACGTCAGCCTGAGCAGATTGGTGCCGTGCTCGGCTGCAGCGTTTTGCAGCGCTTGCGCGCGTTCGAGCGGGACGAACGGTTCCAGATCACTGCGCGCAAAGCCAAGCAGAATGCGGTCCATGGCTTCACGCCCGACGCGTGCGCCGCCGAACGCGCCTTCGAATTGAAACGCGCTGCGATCGCGACGCTTCAATCGGACGTCTTGATCCTTGATCCGCGCGCGAATGCCCACCAGCGCCGAGCCGGCGTAGGGGATCAGTTGTCGGATTTGCAGATCTCCGGGATCTACGTCGAGATCGTGCGCGGTGCTTTCGCTCACGACGTAGACGCCCTTTTGCGGCACGCCGTCGCCGTTGATCTCCAAATAGCGTGAACCTGACGGACTCGGTGCCTCGGCTCCGAGACGGATCCGGTAGTGAATCTCGCCCATCTCGACGCCGATCACGACACTCGGCGAATCGAAGCCCAACTGCGTGCGATCGACGTCACCGGGTTCGAGCTCGCGCAGCCAGGTCGCAAACTCGACCGTGCGCAGCAGCTCATCCACGGCGGCTTCTTCGGCCGTGCCTTGGAAGGGCTCGATCCATTGCCAGCGCTCCGAATCGCCCTCGTCCGCTCGGGGCTCTGCGCCTTGCTTGACGACTTGACGCCCCACCACGAAACGCTTGCCGTCTTTCTCGACGCTCACACGCGTGACGTCATCCAACTGAAAGGCCGTCAACAAGTGCTGACTGCGCACCAGCGTCTCGGCACTCGAAGGGCGCTTCAGCGTGGCAAACACCGCGCCACTCGCGCAGAGCGCGAGCGCCAGCCAGAGCCAGTTCGCGAGCAATTGCCGCCGCGCGCGGTTCATGCGCCCTCCAGGTTCATGCACGCCTCGAGCTTCACGAGTCTGCCCCTTCGCGGGACGTCTCGACGACGTTGTCCGAGCGGCGTTTGAACAGCACGAGCAGCGCCAACGCCAAGACCGTCAAAGGCACGTACAAGAGCACGTAGCGCTGAACCTCGCTCAGCGAGTCCTCCGTCAAGAACAGCCCAGCGGGCTGTGCGGACTTTTCGGGCACGCTGATCAAAGGGGGCTGCGCCGCCAACCAACTGATCGCGCCTTCCACGAAACGGCGCGTGCCGAGCAGCGACGGCTCGATCCAAGTGCTCGACCACAATGGACTTGCCGAGCCCATGACGACGACGCGCGCGCCGCGACTCTGACCATTCTGTACTGGGCGTTCGAACGCCGCCGCCAGAAACCGCTTACGCTCCGCGTCGCCCGGCGCGTCGACGAATTCACCGTTGGCGAGCGCTTTGAAGCTCCCAACGCTGATCGCGCGCTTCGAGCTTTGAAGCACGCCGACCGCGGAGCTCGCGTCGTCGAGCGCGACCTCGCCCGCGAGCTGGAACACGACGCGCAAGCGCGCATCGGGTCCGACCATCAAGGCTTGCGTCGTCGGGTGAACGAGCGGGGTCGCCAAGAAGACTTCGCCCCCGAAGCCGATCGGCAAGCTCAACGTGTCGTCGCGCTCGAACACCAGTGAACGTTGTAGGTGCACGCCCCAAGGCGCGGTCAAGCGTTCGAGTCCGGGGTCGGAGATCGCTCCCGAATCGTCGACGATCGGACCCACCGCCAAGAGCAGACTACCGCCGTCCGCGACGTGCTCGGCCAGCGCAGCGCTGGCTTCGGACGCAAACGGCGCCAAGGGACCGACCACCAATACCAACTGACAGCCGTTGAGCGCGGCCGTGGGCTCACCCAACGCGAGATCGACGGCGCGCGTCTCGTAGTTGTTTCGATCGAGCAGCGCGCGCAGCTCACCGATGCCTTGAGGGCCGCCTGCCGCAGCCCCTAACTCTTGGTGGCCTTGCGTGAGGCACACCTTCACCTTCTGACGCCCGAGCACTGCAGCGATGCCCTCGGTCAGCGCTTGTTCGAGCTTGGGCTTGGTGGCTGCCTGTTCATCGTCGAGCGCAACCATGTCGTCGGTGGTGATGAACCAGTGCTTCTCGCCCCGCACCACGACGATGCTCGCTTCGGTCGCGAGCCGGCCATTATCGGTTTTGCCTTCGAAAATGCCGTATTTGCGCTGCAACGCGATGAAGTGCGCGGGATCGCGGTCCGGGTCGACGAACGTGACGTCGAGCTGTGTCGTGTGCGTGCGATACGCATCCAACATGTAACCGACGCTGCTCGTGAGCGGATCGCGTCGACTCATGAACACCACGACTTCGAGCGGATCTTTCAAGCTCTTCAGCGTTTCGATGGTGGGCGGCGAGAGGGTGTACAGTCCTTCGCGCGTCGCGTCCCAGCGCGTGAAGAAACGCGCACCGAGCACGTTCAGGGATACGAACAGCACGACCGCTGCCGCGATGCCAACACCGTTCATGCCACGCCCCGAGCCGAAAATGCGGCGTAAGGCTTGCGAAATGGGCAGAACGCGATTCGTCAATCGAGCCTCCAACCGTCGACGATGCGAACGCACAGAAAGAGCGGGAACCAGATCAACGTCGCGTCGAACACCAGCCGACGCGAATCGACGACGCCCTTCGAGAAATCCTCGAGCTGTCCCAGCACGGAAACATGGCTCGAAACGTCGAGCAGCGGTCCCGGATCGAAGACGCGCTCGCCGATCCCGAGAATGAACAGGCCGAACAGAGTGAGCGTCGTGAGCAGCATCGCCACGAGCTGACTCTGGGTCAGCGCGCTCATCAAGGTACCCACGGCGAGGTACGCCGCACCCAGCAAGGCCACCCCCAAATAACTCGAACCAACCAAACCCCAGTCGACCACACCACTGTCACGCAGGATCACCACGTAAAGTAGCGTCGGTAACCACATCGCCCAGTAAGTGAACAGCGTCGCACAGTATTTGCCGAGCACGACGCTGAGCGCCGAGACGGGCGCGGTCAGCAACGTCTCGAGCGTGCCTTGCCGACGTTCATCGGCGAACACGCGCATCGAGAGCGCTGGGCACACGAGCAAGAGCGACACCGGCACGAACAACGACGCGAAGTAACTCTGGATCGGCCCTTCGTTCAGCCCAAGATCGGGCGACTTGCTGAAATGCTCGACCAATAAGTAGAAGCTCGTGCCCTGTAAACCCAGGAACACGAACAAGAGCACCCAAGCCAAGGGAGTAACCCACAGGCTCCACAGCTCACGCTTCAAGATCGCCCAGAATCCAATCACGAGGCCAGGGGCTCCGTGCGTGTTAGTTCGAGGAACACTTCTTCCAGGCGCGCACCGCCGAGGCGCGCTTCGGCTACGCTGATCCCCAATTGCCAAAGCTGTTCGCTCAGCGCGGCCAGCCCGTCACGCCCATTGTCGACCGCGACTTCCCACTCCTCGTACCCGCCATCGAGCGCGCGTTTCGCGGTGCGACGTGTCTTCAACGCCTCGGGCAGGGTGAGCTCCGTCGGCACGCGCACCACCAACACCGCGCTCCTTGCCGCGCCGCGTGAACGCAACTCCTCGAGCGAACCCTGCGCCACCAAGTGGCCGCGGTGGATGACCAATGCGCGGTCGCAAGTGACCTCGACCTCAGGCAAGATGTGCGTCGACAACAGCACCGTGTGCTGCTCGGCCAGGCCGCGGATCACGGCACGGACTTCGCGAATCTGGTTCGGATCGAGGCCCGAGGTTGGCTCGTCCAAAATCAGCAGCGGCGGATCACTGAGCAGAGCATCCGCGAGCCCCAGGCGTTGTCGGTAGCCCTTCGACAAGTGGCCCACGATCGAGCCCTGGCGTTCACTCAGTCCCGCGAGCTCCAACGCGCGCCCGATGGCGCTCGTTCTTCGACTGCGCGCGACGCGTTTCAGTTCGGCGCGAAAACGCAGGTACTCGGACACCCGCAGCTCCGGGTAGACGGGGCACTCTTCCGGCATGTAGCCGAGCTTTTGCCGCGCCAGGAGCGGCTCATCGACGACGTTGATGCCGGCGATCAGTGCATCTCCCGAACTCGGGCCGAGATAGCCCGACAACATGCGCAACGTGGTCGATTTGCCGGCACCGTTGGGCCCCAGAAAACCCACGACTTCACCTGCGCCCACGGTGAACACCAAGTCGCTCACGGCGACGTGGCTTCCGTACCGCTTCGTCAGGTGACGGGCTTCGATCATGTCGAGCCGCGCATACCACGCAGCGCAGGCTGTGCGAGGGCCGTGCACCTATCGAAGCGCGTTCTGGCGCCGCATCGATCGACGGCCAGCGGGTCGGTCGGTGTCACGTTTGCGAACCGGTTGCCCTAGGTCGACACGCTATCGACGCAAGCCTTTCGCAGTAGCGAGCATCCGTCGCGAAAGATGACTTCGGAATGACCGAGCCGTGACAGGCGACCCGCTAGGCTCCCTATCGCGACAAACGCTCCTTGCCCAACGAAACACTATGCATCGCACTCTGAGCGCGGACATGGTCCGCACCGATTGGATTAAGTCGATACCCTTCGTCATCATTCACCTGCTGCCACTAGGTTTGCTGTGGACAGGTGTCAGACCGATCGATTGGGTGGTGTGCTTCGGGTTGTACTTCGCACGCATGTTCTTCATCACGGGCGTCTACCATCGGTACTTCTCGCATCGCTCGTACAAGATGGGGCGCGTGATGCAGTTCTTGATGGCCTTCGGCGGCACGACTGCCGCGCAAAAGGGACCGTTGTGGTGGGCGGCTCACCATCGCAATCACCACAAGCTATCGGACTTGCCGGGTGATGCGCACTCGCCCAAAGACGGCTTTCTGTGGAGTCACGTGCTGTGGATCCTGAGCAACGCTCACGACGAGACGCATTGGGACAAGATCAAAGACTTCGCGAAATACCCCGAGCTGCGCTGGCTCAACACTTGGTACGGCATTCCGCCGGCCCTGCTCGGCATTGCGACGTACCTAATCGGTGGTTGGAGCATGCTTTTGTGCGGCTTCTTCCTCTCGACGGCGATCCTCTATCACGGCACGTTCTCGATTAACTCGTTCGCGCACCTGTTCGGTCGTCGTCGTTTCGTGACCACCGACACCAGCCGCAACTCGTTGATCTGTGCGCTGATCACGATGGGCGAGGGCTGGCACAACAACCACCACTACTACCAGTCGTCGACCAACATGGGCTTCTACTGGTACGAGATCGACTGCACGTACTACATCCTCAAGGTCTTGAGCTGGGTCGGCCTCGTCAGCGGCTTGCGCAAGCCGCCGGCACACGTGCTCGCAAAGAACCTCGTGAAGGAAAACGTCGACGTCGGTATGCAACCGGACGCGGCGCTGCTGCCCGGAATGACGGATTCATTGACCCCCGCAGAATAACGCCCCGACGGCGCGTCCTCAGTGCGGCGCGCCGCAAAGCTGGGCCAAGTGCTCAACGCCCTGAGCGTTGAGAGCTGCGTTTTGTGCGCTGCCAAACTCGAGCGAGACCGTCGTCGCGCCGTCCATGATGTCGAGCACCGCCGTCACGCGCGTGCCCATCTCCTGCGTGAGCGGATCGACGATCGTCAGCGTCTGTTTCTCGCGCACTAGCGTGTGCGCGTTCTTGAGCTGGATCTCGGCACCGCCGACCAAGAGAACGCAGGGCGGTTTGTGCCCAATGCCCGGACCCAGCAGCGCGACCGAGTCCCCCTCACTCACGCGCGCCATGATGCGCAGGGTCTCCTCGATGTCCGTGCCTTCGACGCCACTGGCTTTGACGGTTTCGTCTTCCTCGGCCTGCAGGCGCTGCGCGTCGGCGGCCTGGGCTGCCTGTTCTTCGGCTCTTTTCGCGCTGCGCTCTTTAGCGGCCACGGAATAACGGTCCATGAATTCGCGGGTGGTACGCGGATCGTAGAACGCCACGAGTCCGTTGCCCAAATTGAGGTACGCACCCAGCACCTGATTGCTGGCGTCGGTGCAGGCTGAACTCGTGAGGAAACCGTTGGATAGCGGGCCTTTCTTCTCCTCGAGTTGCTGCAAGTACTCGCGTGAGGCGACGTCGAACTCGTGATCCACGCCCACTCCCACGTCGAATCGACCGCCGTTCGCCTTGCACCAATCGACGAATGCGTTGCCGATGCGCTCGGCCTCGCTGGCTGCATGCGAATCCGCGTTTTCGCCATTGAAGCGCTCCAACAACGTCGTCTGGTCCGGAACCACCTGCACCCGATTCGACATCAAATCGGGATCGGCATGCTGCGCGACTTCGAACCCCGTCGAGTCGGCAAACGCCGCAACGCTGGTGCCCTTGGCCGTAGTCGGCGGCGGCAGCGAAGCAGCGCAAGCGCTCGAAACACAGGCCCCCAACACGACGATCGATATCCGGCTCATTCTCAACCTCGGCCCTCGATGCTTGCTCGTTGCAAGACAGCGCTACGATTGGGTCACGCGCAATCTACCCCGCGAGTCTAACGACAAGCCGCGCGTACAGAAATCCCGCTGCCCAAGTCCCTGCTCGGGGCCTGCGCAACCTGTCCGGACTCAACGCCAGGGGCGTGCCCTGCGTCGGCGGGGCGAAGAACCACGTGGCGACTGACAGTGCTCGCAGAGTCCGTTCCGCGATTTGGGGGATCCGGTGTTGTCGGGTGCCTAGGCCCGGTGGTGTCGAAACTGCCACGTGCGTTCCGGTCAAGCTGCGCAATTCCTCGGCAGCCTGATCTTCGACGGATTGCGTTGCGATGGAGTAAAGGTGGGGGATCGTTTGCGGACATCGCTTAGCGTGTTCTGCGCGAATTTTAGGAGAGCTTCGATGCTGAGAGTTTTGGGTCGCTTGAGTGTGTTGAGTCTAGGAGTCGTCGCCTGCGGCAACTCCTCCGATGGAGATACGGGAACCGACGTCCAAGCGTCGCCGACTGGCACGGACTCCTCGACCGGGGCTCAACCCGTCAATCCGACCCCCACCGGGCCTGTCACGACCCCGAAGCCGACCACCACTCCAGCCGGCAACACGAATGGGCCGACGCCTACCACCCCCGTTGGCCCGACCCCTAATCAACCGATGAACGCCGGGGGCGGACCCGGCAACACGACCCCGCCGGGCCCGATGCCCAACAATCCCCCGCCTGGTCCAGCTGCGGGTGGCGCAGGCGGTGGCGGCGGCGAGACCCCGCCCGGACCCACTCCGGGTCCGACGCCCACCGGCACTGGCACCGGGGGCGGTGTTAATCCGGGCCCCACTCCCGACACGACCGGGACCGGGCCCGCGACCCCCAATGGTCCGCCCGACGGCGCTTACGTCGCGTGCAGCGGCGACGCTCCACCCAAGCTCAAACTGACGACGATCATCGAAGACGTCGACGTACCGATTTACGCCACCACGCCGGAGAAGGATCCCAACACGATGTTCGTGGTGAGCCGCAGCGGCGATTTGCGTCGCTACGACCTCACGCAAGATCCGCCCACGTTCGTGAGCTTGGTTTCTCTCAACACGTCCGTTGCGAACGAATGCGGTTTCTTCTCGGTCGCGATCCACCCGAACTACGACGGGGACACCGAAAAGCGCATCTACTTGTCGTACATGCCCACCTGCCCAGGGAGCATCTTCAGCGCGGGCGGTAGCAGCTCCTTGGACGAGTACATCGTCGATGGTGACACGGCGACGCTCTCGAAGAATCTGTTCATGATCGACCAGCCACAAGGCAACCACAATGGCGGCATGGTGAAGTTCGGTCCGGACGGCTTCTTGTACTACGGGCTGGGTGATGGCGGCGGCGGAGGCGACGGGGGTGGGTCCTTGGGCAAAGATGGTCATGCTGCAAATGGCAACGGACAAACCCTCACGACACCCCTCGGCAAGATATTGCGCTTCGACATCGACAACCCAGAAACCCCTCCCGGGGGAAATCTGACGTCGGCAGACGTGGGCGGGTCAGATGTGGACGGCCGCATCTTCCACTGGGGTCTACGCAATCCGTTCCGTTGGAGCTTCGACCGCCTGACGGGTGACCTCTACATCGGGGATGTCGGTCAGGATACCTGTGAAGAGGTCGACTTCTTGCCGGTAGACGCAGGCCCGACGAACTTCGGATGGTCAGCGCGCGAGGGCACGATCCCGTGCGCCACCAACACGTGTGGGGGTCACACGGTTTTCCCCGACGGAACGACGCCTCATGAGCCGATCTTCACCTACCCAACCGACAAGAATAAGGGAATGGATCAGGGTTGCAGCCAGCCCTTGTCCACCGGCGGCGCGACGAACGGTGCGGTGATCGGCGGTTACGTGTATCGCGGGTCGAAGATCCCAGGAATGTACGGACGCTACGTGTTCACGGACTTCGAGCGCAAGACGGGCAGTCGTGCCCCAATCTTTGCTCTTACGGCGGGGTCCGACGGCAAGATGTGCGATTTCGTAGCGGACTTGATCCCGAGCGCGCAGATCCCCGACCAGAGCATTTCGTCGTTTGCAGAAGATGCCAACGGCGAGCTGTACGTCATCAACATGACGCGCGGTGAGATCTCGCGTATCGATCCGGAGTGATCGCGGGGCTTACAGATTAGCGCCGAGGCATGCGCCTAGCGCTAATCTGCCCGATTGACTTAGTGGACGACGTAAGCTGCACCACAAGCATCCGAGCTGTTGTCGTTCGGATTTGCGTCGAATCCCGTTCCGTTGCCGCCCTCCCACGGAGCGCCAACCACCAAGGTTTCGGCATTGGCTGACAGGTCGACGGCGGAGCCGAAGGAATCTCCCGCTCCCGCGTTGAGCGCTTTGATGTAGAGCTCCTGAATCCAATTGGTCTCGTCTCGCCGGAACACGTAAACAGCTCCGGCGCCGGGAGCCGCGTTGTCGGAGAGGTCCGCATCCCACGCGACTAAGGCCCCCGCTTCGCCCGGCGCCCCAATCGCGATCAGGTCCGCCGCGGCCGATAGAGAGACCGCAGAACCGAAAGCGTCATCGACTTCGCCGTTCGACGCAGTCAATCGAGCAAGGTGCGTCCACGTCGATCCGCTGCGTTGAAATATGTGAACCGCTCCGATGTCGGCCTCTCCATCTGCGCCTACGGCAAGCGTTAGTCCGTCTTCGCTTAGCGAGACGGCATTTCCAAAGCGATCGTAGTCTTTGGGAACTGCGGCGGCTACGAGAGCTTGCTCGGACCATGCTCCAGATGAACGCTGAAAGACATGAGCAACGCCGGTGTACTGGTCCGCGTCAGCGCCTCCCGCCGTAGGACCAACACCGTCGGGAGCGCCTACGACCATCGTGTCGCCGTTTTTGGAAAGAGCTACCGCGTAGCCAAACTCCGAGCCTCTTGCTTCGGATGGTTTCACATAGGCCTGTTGCGCCCAATCGGATCCGTTGCGTTGAAAGACGTAGACCGCACCCGCTCCCGAAAGTTCGTTGTCGTCCTCGTCCGCACCGATCCCAGTTCCTCCACCATCCTCGCCCGTCGCCCCAACTACAACTGTATCACCAGTGCCCGATAGCGCGACGGCCCAGCCGAATTCATCGACGGCCTCGGCATTCGACGCTTTGAGATAGGCCTGTTGCGACCATTGCTCGTTAACCCGTTGGAAGACATAAGCAGCCCCGGAGTACAATGCACAGCACGCGTCCTGGTCGGCCGCAACTCCTGCCCCGGCGCCAGACTCGTCTGCCGAGCCTATGACTAGGGTATCGCCCGAGGCAGATAGGGCCAAACTACCTCCGAACCGCGCTGCGCCTTGGGTATTTGACGCTTTCAAATAGGCCTGTTGGGACCAGGTCCCGTTGCTCTTTTCGAATACGTACACGGCACCGGATGTTTGCGCACTGCTGTCCCCAGCTGCCCCGGTCGAATCACGCGAGTCGCCGGGGCTGCCAATAGCCATGGTCATCCCGTCCGACGAAAGCGCAACGCTGCCACCGACGTAGCTGCTGGGGGAACTGTGCGACCCCTTGACATACAGCTGCGGCTCGCCGCGAACGACCATGATCGCGTACACGCTCTCGATGTTTCCTGCGCGCACTACGTCGATCTCTACGATGTTTTCACCGGGCTCGAGCGTCGGGGATGTCCAGGTGTCACCTGGAGTTAGCGCTTGACCGTTGATTGTAATCTGTGCGCCTTCGGGGGCGGCGGGTGTCAGCTGAACTTGTTCATCAAAAAGAGAAACTTGCAACGCGTAGTTCAAGCCGTTGGTATCGAAAGTCGGACTAAGCGTCCCGGCCGACGGCGCGAGCGCT
>DATAHU010000253.1:0-4725 GCA_036263015.1 Polyangiaceae bacterium
TTGTCACACCTCGAGAGCTCGCGAAATCAACGCGGCATCGACGTTCAGACTGCGAGCCAACTGCTCCTGATTCGTCCCTGGATTGCGAAAGACGTTCACCCACACCATGGCCACGAGCGAATCGAGATCCGCTTCGTAGCAAGGCACGCTCGGCTTCGGTCGCCGCCCGATACAGCGTTGCGCGCCCTTGACCCATCGCAAACACCAACCCACTGCTCGCCAGGTCGTGCACGACCGACGCGACGGCCTCTTCTTCATCCTGCCGGAAGCGCTCGAAGACTCGTGCGCGGGTCACGCTCTGTTCCTGCGTGATGAACTCGAGCACCGCTTGCCACAGGCTCTTGTCGCGAACCGAAACGCTCTCGGTCGCCCCCCAAACCAGATGTCCAAGTGGACTAGGGTGCTCGGTTCAGAGACTTTCCTAGCCTGCCGCTCTGGGTTAGAGTGCCTCATGTCGGCACCTCGCCTCACGCAATTCGCAACTGCCGCTGGTTGCGCCGCCAAGCTCCGGATGAGTGACTTGCAGCGGGTGATCAAAGAAGATCCCGCGTCGCGGCCCGCTCGGCACGACGCGGTGCTGGTCGGTTACGAACTGTCCGACGACGCGGCCGTAGTGAAACTGCCCGGCGACGATACGCGCGGGCTCGTGATGACCACGGATTTCATCTCCCCGCTCGTCGATGACGCATTCACCTTCGGCGCGATTGCAGCAACGAATGCCCTTTCCGATGTCTACGCGATGGGCGGCCTCCCGCTGTACGCGCTCAACATCGTGGCGTTCCCAGAAGGTGAACTCCCGCTCGACGTGCTTTCGCAGATCATGAACGGCGCTGCCCACGCTTGCTCGAGCGTCGGCGTACCCATCGTTGGCGGGCACACCGTCAGAAATCCAGATCTGAAGTTCGGCTTGGCGGTCACCGGCGAAGTGCAATTGGATCAAGTGTTGAGCAACGATTTGGCGCAAGCGGGGCAAGCACTAGTGCTGAGCAAGGCTTTGGGAGTCGGTATCATCGGCACGGCGATCAAGCGGGGCTTGGCAACGTCTAGCCAAGCCGAAGCGGCCATCGCCTCGATGTGCCGGATGAACGATGTCGCTCTACGCGTCGCGCGACGTCACGGCGTAACCTCTGCCACCGACGTCACGGGGTTCGGCCTTTGCTTGCACCTGAGCAACATCTTGTTCGGAAGTCGCTTGCGAGCCCGCATCGACCTGGCCGCTTTGCCGCTCCTCCCCGGCGCCCTCGAATTGGCCGCCCAAGGCGTCGTGCCAGGAGGAAGTCGC
Organism: Polyangiaceae bacterium; assembly: GCA_036263015.1. Lineage (GTDB taxonomy): Bacteria > Myxococcota_A > Polyangia > Polyangiales > Polyangiaceae > SZUA-265. The sequence goes on from DATAHU010000253.1 coordinate 1,283, forward strand.
GCAAACTTGGAGACGGTTCAACCCAGGTTGCGCGGCGTCACAGACGCCCCCGATCACCTACTACGCACAGTGCTCGCCTGCGACGCGCAAACCAGCGGAGGCCTCCTGCTCTGCGTGCCAAAAGCGAACGCCCAAGCAGCGCTTCTCGATCTGCGCGAAACCGGTCACACAGCAGCGGTCGTCGGAGAACTGTTACCCCCGACACCCGAAGCACCGGTAGGAACAATCGAACTCATGTAGCAACCCCGGAGTGAAAGTCGCCGAGCGCCCACGCTGCGTTGAGAGGCCGAATGAATTTCGGCGGAAACAAGGCACCCACCCGGGGCGCCAGACCTATCATCAGGCGCCCGCGAAGTAGCTGAACCCGGTGTACTCGGGATCGCTGTCTAGAATCGGCCCCCCGAGACGCTGTTCGACGCTCTGGATCAAGCGGATGTTCTTCCAGTCGGCATCCTTCAAGCGAGCATCGGTGTACTCGGGATCGATCTGATACCAATCCGTCGCGGCGAAGTATTGCTGCAGGATGGGCGATTTGAAGGCCCTCCCGCGACGCGCGTAGATCGTGTTGCGCAAGTTGCGCAGATCACGTCGCGACAGGTTCTCGAGGCGCTCGACACTGAGCACTTGGTCGAGCTGTTTCACGTCTTCGAGGGGCGACGGTTGGCCCTGCTTTTCGGTTCCAAGCCACTGACCCGCGCGCGCCGACAACAAGCGCAGCTCCAACTCATCGTTGGGTTGCCCGGCGCCCGCCGCGAGACGCTTCTTGATTGCCGTTGCGCGCTGCTCGATCTCGGCTTTGCCGAGTGAAGTCTCGATCTCGGCAGCCAGGTTCGCGTTGTGTTGTTCTTCAGCGCTGAACGGCTTCTTGATGTCCTTGCCCTTCACGGCCGCATACCAAGGCTGCGCGTCGAAGTGCTTGGCCAGCCAGTCTTTGACGAAGACGTTGCCGCGTTGCGCGTAAATGGTGTTGCGGATGAGCGACAACACGCGCAGCGGCTGATTCGCGAGCTGTTCGCGCGTCAACTTGCGGCTGAAGATGAACCCTTCGCTTTCGGGATCGAAGGCTCCGGACGCCACCTTACCATCGGCTTTCGAAGGCGGCGTTGCGTCGGCCGAAGACAATGGATTCGTGCGCGGTCCCGCGCTCGGTTCACCCCCCACGTTGACACTGGCAGGTGCTCGGGGCGCGCTCTGCACGCCGGGTGCATTCGACGCGGTAACGGGTGCCGCCGTGTCGGTCTTTGCCGTACCGCCGTTCGACTGACACGCAGCCAATCCCAACGTCAGCAGAGAAACGCGTAGCTCCCACCGAGCAAGCGTCCCCCATCGACCAAACCGCATGCGGCAACGCTATCAGAACTCGAGACCTCGGTCGACCCTGGAAAGCGGTGCGCTGCCCAACGACTGAAGCAGCTGTAGCGTTGGCTCCGGGTCCGCCAACGGCCGGGCCGCGAGCTCGCGATGCCCGGGCGAGATAGGCACGAACCGAGCCGTGGGTCGCAGCTTGGCCCCCCTCGCGGACTGCCCGAACTCGAGCTCGAGCAGCGCGCCCTCGGGACGCTCACTGCAATCGCAATCGAAAGCCAAGTTGCCGAGCCCCCAGGCCACGACCGTCGTGCCGATGCGCTGCACTTTGGCGAGCCAATGGGACCCGTGCACGACGATCACGTCGGGGGCTGCCTCGAGCGCTCGTTGCACGGTGATTTCGAGAGCCGGCGTCGCGAAGTAGGAGGGCTCCCCCAGGGTGTGAAGCGACACCAAGACGACATCAGCGCGAGTGCGCACGTCGGTAATCTGCATACGCAAGTCGAGCGGCTGCTCTTCGACCAGGTCCGCGATCGTCGCGATCCGAAATCCGCCGCTTTGCACGTAGGCCGGGCTTGCGACGTCCGCAGTTTCGATGCCTGCCGCTTTCAAGACTGCGCGCGTGCGTTCTTTGGCTTGGGCGCCGAGATCATCCCGATGATTGTTGGCAATGCCCGCGATCACGACGTGCGCGCTTTGCAAAGCAGCGACCACACGCGGGGAATTGCGAAGCAGCAGTTTGTCCGAGACCCGCTCCGACTCGTGGCCTTCGTCGATTGCACCTTCCAAGTTTACGATTCCGAAACCGCTCGGCCCGACCCCTTCGAAGAGCGGCAAGTCCGATGCGCGATGAACGTCGCCCGCTAGCCACAAGCGCAACACGCGCGGCTCGTCTTGCGCGCGCGTACGAGCGTCGCAACCCGCAAGCCATAAAAGGCCTGCGACGCCAGCGCACAGACGTCGAGCTAGCTGCACTTCGTACTTGGCCTCGCTGAAAGAAACCTGGAGTATTGGCCAGAGCTCATGCCCCTCGAATGGTACACCGCCTTGCGCCAGACGCTGAACGTTGTTTCGCTGGTGTACCCATTGTGCATCGCGGCTTGCCAAACCACCGCGAGCAGCACGACGCCCAAGGCCAGCGCGGCGCCATTGACGTCGCTTGCCAGTACTTTCACTGGCGGCCAACAGACACAAACTCCGCCTCGAGCAAGCAGCCCCGATACCAGCGAACCACTAGCCCAAAGCGGCGTTGCAAAAAGCCCAGGGGTCGACGGCTCGCAGAGCGTTCCCCCCGAACTGGCGTGTCTAGCTCGCTATTACACGGGTAGGCCCGTGTTCGCAGAGGGTGAATGGTGGTTGGAACTGGGGCCGGGCAAACGACTTCAATTCGACGATCACAAGACCAAGTCGTCCGAGGAGCGAATTGCACATCCCGATCTACAAGACATGTTCTACGGCGCGTACTCGACCGCTGAGATTGCGCCCATCGTCGACCCAGACGAGGATCCGGGGCGCTACCGCGTCGATGAGTTGTTTCTGGCCACGTACGGCGATTCACCTGACGCCGTCAGAGCGAAACTGCGCACTGTTACTCTGTCCGAGCAACATCTACCGGTACACGAACGGGCCGAAAGCGCGTTCAAAGCCTTGGCAGAGCCGTTGACCAAGCTGGTCGCTGCCCAGCCCGAGATTGCGCCGATCCTGCAGAATCTCGGCGGCACGTTCAACTGGCGCAACATCGCAGGGACCGAGCAGAAGAGCGCGCACTCCTTCGGTGTTTCGTTGGACGTCAACACCCAGTTTTCGGACTATTGGCGCTGGCAACAACCCAAACCCGTGTGGCGCAATCGCATCCCCAAAGAACTGGTTGCCTTGTTCGAAGCGCACGGCTTCATCTGGGGCGGTCGTTGGTTTCACTACGACACCATGCACTTCGAATACCGACCCGAACTGCTCGACCCCACGTGTCGCAGCAAATGACCCCAAAAAGGGACGACTACGAGATGGAAGCGATTGCGATCTACGGCGCGGGAGGCTTCGCGCGAGAGTTGGCTTGGGTGATAGAGGACTGCTGCAAGGCTGGGCAACCTTACTCGCTCGTCGGTTTCATCGATGACAATGCCGATAGCCACGGCAAG
>DATAHU010000254.1:0-54879 GCA_036263015.1 Polyangiaceae bacterium
GTGCTGAGCGTGTCTGCGCGGGTTGGCGGACGATCGGTAGTTCGAGAACAGTTCACGCTCAACACGTACCTTTCCAACGCGCCAGGTGGAGCGTTGACACTGCCGCTGCTCGTACACTCGCGATTTTGTTCGCCGGTGACCGTGGATGCAGAACTCCTGGTCAGAGGTAAACCCTTGTGGAAGGTTACCGCTACGGCGGACTTCCAATGCGGTGAATGATATTGTAGCTCACGCCGAACTTCTTTGGGAGCTGCGAGGCGCTCTCGCCAGCTTTGAGCGCGGCAGCGATCTCGGTTCGAACTGAGTCCGAAACGCGACCTTTGTCGAGGCCAGAGGCTGCTTTGCTCTTTGGTCGCCTTTGTGGACGCTACAGGGCTTCACTGCTGCGGGCTGCGCCACAGTCGTCGCTGCACGCTCTTGGCAGCCATGCCAGCTCCAGCTCGACCAATAGCCGTGGTCACTTCCGGACGAAGGTGAAGTAGTAGTAGCCAATGGTCATGTTGCCGCTGGACTCGGGACTAGTGACGAGCGACAAGCTTGGGGCATAGCCCTGCTCATGAAGATCCCGCACCACGCGGGCACGCAGCGTAAAGCTCAAGGAGCGAAGATAGGAAGCGGGCGCGGTTACCTGAACCACGCAATTGGTCGTGTGGCACTCGACCTTGTGGACTAGTAAACGCTCTTCGTGCTTCAAACGGACCGTCAGAGCGTTGTCTATCGCTGCGGCGGTCTGGGTCGCCCACGGGACATCGATTGGCTCATTTTGCAGTGTATCGAGCGCACGTTGCCAACGCTGCTTTCGATGAGCGAGCCGTTCCTCGTTCGATAGGCCGCCCGCATCTGGTGGGGACGCCACGGGCGTCTCACTCGTGGCGCCGGGCGAGCTGCTCTGCGCGACGGGATCTGGCGCTGCGGCAGGGCTCCCCTTCTTCCCTTGTGCGCCAGTGCAGCTCGCGGCTACCGCGATCCATCCCAATGGCACCAGACATCGGCAGTTCTTCATGCTTGCGCTCGCATGACTCTAGCTCCCAGCATATGGAGCGCTACCTTCCTAGCAGGAGTGCAGTCGTCATGGGGTTTCGCAGATTGTGGGGGATATCGCCGTTGGCCGGCGCAGGGGCGCTATCCTTTGCGTGCGCCAATCAGGACCAGACCACGGCGGCGCCGAAGCGCGGAAGTAGAGCTTCCGACCTGCGACTGCAAAGCTGCAAGCGCACTTCCGAGTGCGCGCCGGTAAACGACGACGAGGTGTTGTGCATACGAAACGCCTGCGTTGCAGCGGCGCCAAGACAAGCGTGCGCGGGAATCGGATGCGACGATCCCACGGAGACCTGTATCACCAATTTCAGAGACCTGTGTCCTGACTGTGCTCTGAAGTCGACCTGCGTCTCTTGGGATTATTGTTGGAGCCCGGGCGTCCACTGCGAACTCGACTCAACGACCCCATGGTCGTCGAGGCCGACCAATGCCACGGAAGAAGCCGGCGCCGAAGGCAGAAGCGGGCACCCGAAATAGTTTTCGGTGGTCATAGGCTCCGCCAGCTCCCACAGGGAGCCGCGTGCCTTCCGAGCGAGACGACAATGTCTTGAACGCGCCGCAGGTGAACGCACGGCTCTGCGAAACATTCGTAAGTTCGTTGTTGCTCGAAGTCTGACCCGTGCGCGCAGGCGTCAGAGCGCGCAGGCTCGAGGCGCGGCAGGGGGCTGCAGGGACGGCTCGTAGCGAACGCGGGGCAGGCACCTAGTTCCGATAGCCCCGCTTCGGCTGCAGAGCTCGCCGTGAGCAGCCTCGAAGCCGTGCTTTGGGCTGCGCTCGTTGGAGGTGAGGACCGGATTCGAACCGGCGTATAACGGTTTTGCAAACCGCTGCCTGACCACTTGGCTACCTCACCAACGCCCGTTTTCGGGAGCCCGAAACTACTTTACGAAGCCCGAAGGTCAAGCCCAAACGCGCTCGGGGTGAAGTCGTTTGTCGGCGTGAGACGGCTTTCGAGCCTGCGCGCGCTCGAGCCGAGGCCGCAACCGACGCGACAATGAGGCGCCCGCTGCTCGGCGCCGCCTGCACGCGGGCCGGCTATTCGCCTTCCAGATCTTCGGAGATGTAGCTCAGGATGATGTCGTCGAGCGATTGCTCGTTCACGCGCGCGCTTCCGCCGAACAGGGACATCTCGTTGGCGGTTGGCAGCGACGGGCGCACGGCGTTGTGGCCGCCGCTCGAGGAGGCTGAGCTCTTCTCGTTAGCGGCATCGGAGACCGCGACCTGCGGCTCCAGGCTGTTGCGAACCGCCATCGTGACTTGGCCGCGATGGCCGAGTGACGAATCGACGGGCGCGCGGCGGCTGACCGTGGGACGCGCCGAGAGCGCGCCGGGTTCCGGAGTCTTGTCTCGCTCCGGGCGTGCCGGACGCGCCGAGGGTGCGCGTGCGGGGGGCGCCGAGCGGCCAGCGCGTGCGACCTGCGACGAGTTGGAGGGCGCGCCAGTCTTCGGGCGCGCCGAGGGATCGATCAGGTGATCGAGTTGCCCTGCGCGCAAGGCCGTGAACATCGCGCGATGTTGCTCCTTCATGCGCTGGCGCAGCATCGGCACGAGCTCGGGCGAGTTGAGCAGCTCTTTGTAATCGGTGCGCTCGGTGCGCAAAATGCGTCCGCCGTCCGCAAACAAATGCGTCGTGATGTGCGGATGGGCAATTCCAGAATCCTCGGTCTGGATATGGAATACCCGTCCGTTGTGCTTCACGTTGTTGTTGAACCCCAGCTGCGGGGCATAAGCGTTCCGCGCCTGCACCATCGCTCCAGTCGAATGAAGAGATTAGCACAGGCCTAGAAGCAGACTGGCCTCGTAAGGTCAAGTTTAGCTGACCCCGAACGCCTTCCCCATACACCCGCGGCACATCGCCGACACAGCCGCAGCCGGTTCACTTCGCTAAGCAAGCGCGTGCAGATCACACCAAAGCGACGCGTGGTCGTGCTCCAACGCACAGTGCTTAAGCAGGGAAGGCAGCGCGATCGACCAAGTCCCAGCGACTGTCAGTGCGAAGGGTTGGTGCCTTCGTCCATCCGTCGCATGCCCTCGAGCAGCAGCGCTTCGGCGCTTTCGTGAATTACTTGGTGCGCTGCTTGGAAGTTCGGATCGAGCAGGAAGTCACCCTGAGTCAGGGTCACCATGCCGTAGAAGGCTTCCGCTCCACGCAAGTTCCCCCACAGCGCGTTGTAGACGGCGCCTTCGACGAAATGGATCTCGCCCTGATTGTGCCCCGAGCGGATCTTGAGAGAACCGGTTTTGCGGCCGTGATAAAGAACTTGGACGATTTCGGGCAATCCCATCTCTTGAAGTGAGCCGGCGACTCCGCGTGCGCCCGTTCCCCGCGCCTCGCGTTCGATCACTTGCTTGAGCTTGGCGACCAACACGTCCGCGGCGATCGGCTTCGTCATGTAGTCGGACGCACCGAGCTCGAACGCGCGTTGAGCATCCGCGCGTCCGGTGCGCGCCGTGACGAACACCCACGGCACCTTCTCGCCGCCGGGGCGCTTGCGCGCTTCGGTCAGAAGCCCGAACCCGTCGTATTTGCCGAGATCGACTTCGCTGACCACGACGCTGACGTCCCCGGTATCGATCGTCTTGAGGGCTCCCTCGACGGTACGCGCGGTGCGCACCTCGAAGCCTTGCTCGATCATGCGCAGCTCGATCACCGTCGATTCTTCGGGGTCCGGCTCGATTAACAGCGCCACGTGGCGGTTGGAGAGCAAGCGCGCCTTCAAGTCTTCGCCGGACATCGCGTGCTTGAACAGATCCGTCAAATTCGGGTCGAAGACTTTGCCGCCTGCCCGCGATAGGACTTCGCAAGCCTGCGCAGGCTTCAAGATCTTGCGATACGGGTTCTTCGCGTTCTGCGTCAGATCCGCGTAGGTGTCTGCGATCGCGAGCAAGCGCGCGCCGAGCGGGATCTCTTTGCCGCGGTGCTCACCGGGGATCCCTTTGCCGTCGAAGCGCTCGTACATGAACTCGATCGCCAAGCGCGCCTCTTCCGGCACGTGCATGGTTTCGATCAAGCGCACCGGTGAGCGTTGTAGGCGAACCGCGTGCTGACGATGCCCTTCGTACTCCGCGACGTTGTACGGCGTCAGATGGAACGAACCCATCTTGCCCAGATCGTGCAGGTAGGCCGCGATCTGGAAGTGCGCCGTCTGGGCCTCGCCCAGCCCGATGCGTTCGGCGATCTTCTTGACCAAGCGTGCGACGAAGGCCGAATGGCCGCGCAGCTCGGCCCGCTCGTTCTCGAGCAAGCTGACCAGCACGTTCAACGTCTCGAGGTAGGAATCACTGGCGAAGCCCGCGTTGGACGTCGCGCGCGATCCGGAGTTGTCCTCCAACTCTTCCTGCGAGAGCATGCGCTCTTTGCGCGGTTCACCTGCGAGCGCAACTGCCATCGATTCCTCGCTCACGAGGTTGCGCTCGAAGACGTTGAGCATGTTGGTGAACTGTTCGTGCGCCGTGCGATCGAGCAAGGCGAAGGCGTGAATGTCGCCCGCGTAGTGCTTGGCGATCGCGGCGCGCACTGCCAGTGGCCGCGCGATCAAGGCTTGCACTTGCTTCACGCCTTTGGGTGTCGATTGCAGCTGCACTTGGCGCAGCATCTCTTGGTTGTCGGGATCGGGTGTCACGACCGTGAGCACGCCGTCCTTCTCGTTGAACAGCACCGGGAACACCGTCTCTTGTTCCGCCATCTTGCGCGGGATCAGATTCAGTGTGGGGATCGGGATATCGGCCTTGGCCAGCTTCTCGGTCGCGACGAAGCGCGTGCGCAGCTCACCTGCCAAGAACTTCAATAGCGCGCTCTCTTGCAAGGCGTTGCAATCGAGCAGGGCCTCTTCGTAGCGGCCGCCGACGATCCGCTGTTGGTTCGCGACCGCCTCGCGCTGCTCGCGGGTGATCAGACGTTCTTGCGCGAGTCGCTCCAAGATGCGGGGGTTGCCGGTCGGGTGCATTTGGACAGTGGTCGTGAACCGGGCTTGCGCGCGCCGAAGCAGTATGCGCAACCTCGGGTGGCTGAGCTCAACGACGGTTAAGCTAGCAGGCAGAGTTGGCCGGGGTTAGCCGGCTGTTCCCCGATTCACGTGAATTTGTGGGAGGTTCTGCGAGGTCGTCGCGCCCCGGGCATGCGCAATTCGGCGCGGAGCCGGCCTCGAAATTGTGCAGCCCAATTGGAACCCAGCGCTCCCATTCCCGCCTGCAACTTGTGGAGCTCTGCGGCTTGACTTGGCGGGGTGTCGCGGGTACTAAACGCGCCCCTTGCCCTGGGGCTCAGGGCCGGCACATTTTTGGATAGAGTCATGCGTACGTATTCTGCAAAAGCCGCGGAAGCCCAAGTGGGCCGCAAGTGGTGGGTTCTGGACGCAAAGGGACAGCCCCTCGGACGTCTCGCGAGCGCCGCCGCCACATTGTTGCGTGGCAAGCACAAGGCAACGTTCACCCCTCACGTCGATGGGGGTGACTTCGTGGTCATCATCAACGCTGGCCAAGTTGCGGTCACTGGCCGCAAAGCAGACGCCAAGATTTACTACAACCACAGCGGCTATCCGGGTGGCATGCGTGAGGAGACATTCCGTCATTTGACGGGTCGTCGCCCCGAAGTGCCCGTCCGCCAGGCCGTCAAAGGCATGCTCCCCAAGAATCGCTTGGGGCGCCAAATCATCAAGAAGCTGAAGATCTACGCGACGTCGGAGCATCCGCACGCAGCGCAGAAGCCCGATATCAAGGATCTAGGATAACCAGCAATGAGCACTGGAACTTCGAGCTACGCGACAGGTAAGCGCAAGACGGCAGTCGCGCGCGTGTGGGTGGTCGCCGGCGGTAATGGTCAAGTCACGGTCAACGGACGCCCCGCTGACGAGTACTTCGAGCGCGCTTCGTCGCGCATGATCCTGCGTCAATCCCTCGAGCACCTACAGCTCAACGAGTCCTACAACGTCAAGGCGACGGTGGCCGGTGGCGGTCACAGTGCGCAAGCCGAGGCGCTACGCCACGGCATTGCCCGCGCGCTCTGCCTCGAAGATCCGACGCGACGATTGCAGCTGAAGCAAGGTGGGTTCTTGACCCGTGATTCGCGCGCCAAGGAGCGCAAGAAGTACGGTCAGCCCGGCGCCCGTAAGCGTTTCCAGTATTCGAAGCGCTAAACGCAAGGCAGCAAGCTGGTCTCCAGCAAACGGCGCCCCCTCACGGACGGCGCCGTTTTTCGTTTTGAGCAGCTGCCATAGCGTTACCTGCAGCGACCCCCGCAGATCCTGGTCTTTTCTCCTATGTTTTGACTCCGCTCCGTTCCTCACGTAGCAACCTACGCTCCGGTACGGTGCTCGCCGAAAACTTCGGATAAGAACCAGGCTTTGCGAGGGACCAAGCCCAAAGGTTTTGGTGGCAGCAGCGAGGCGCCTAGTGCAAGTCCGTAAGAGTTGATTCGGAAAGAAGGAGTCGTCGCATGGCTCGTTTGAAAGTCGGCATCGTTGGGGTCGCGGGTTACACGGGCGCAGAGCTCGTGCGCATCATCTCGGCTCACCCGGAGCTCGAGCTCGTGTGGGTGAGCGGTCAATCGACCGTCGGTAAACGCCTAGGCGAAGTCTTACCCAGCGTGCGCGGCGTCGCGGCTCTGGAAGGGCTGCTCGTCGAAGGGTTTTCGGATGAGAAGGTCGGCGAACTGAAGAACACACTCGACGTCGTGTTCACCGCGCTGCCGCACGCCGAGAGCGCGCGCGTTGGAGCGTTGTTCTACCGCGCGGGCGTGCAGGTCGTGGATCTGTCGGCGGATTACCGCTTCAAGGACGTCGCGACGTACACCGAGTGGTACGGGCCGCACCCGGAAGCCGCGTTGTGTGCAGAGGCGCGCTATGGGCTCGTCGAGTGGCACCGCGCGGAGCTCGAGGGCGCGCGCTTGATCGCCGTCCCTGGCTGTTATCCCACGTCCGCGATCTTGCCGTTGGCGCCGTTGCTCGCGAAGGGCTTGATCGAGCCCGATGGTCTGATCATCGACTCGAAGAGCGGCGTCAGTGGTGCCGGCCGTAAACCTCTGCCCAGTACGCACTTGCCGGAGACTGCCGAAGGCGTACGGCCGTATAAAGTCGCGGGCACGCACCGTCACACGGCCGAGATCGAGCAAGAGCTGAGCCGCGTCGCGGGGCGCGCGCTGAAGGTGTTGTTCACGCCGCAGCTGATGCCGATGACGCGCGGCATTCTGAGCTGTGCCTACGCAAGGCCCAAGGCGGGCACGACTGCCGATCTGTGTCGTGCGGCAGCCCGCGAGTTCTACGGCAAGGGGCTCGTCGGGGTGCTCGATGCCGATCAACTGCCCGATACGCTTTGGGTCAGAGGCACGGCGCGCGCCCACGTCGCTTACGCGCACGACACGCGAACCAACATGATCATCGCGTTTGGCACCCTGGACAACCTGGCCAAGGGCGCGTCGGCTCAAGCCATTCAAGCGCTCAACGTCGCGCGCGGTTGGCCGGAGGAGTTGGGCCTGCCGATCGTGGCGCAGTTTCCGTGAAGCGTCGCTGGTCGCACATTTCGGCGATCTTGCGGCCGTGGTATCTGACGCAGCATGAGGCGTTTCGTTGGGCAACGCTCGGCGCGGGGATTGCGTCGAGTGAACAATCTGGTTTGCTTGTTCACCTGCGCGCTCGTGGCCTGGCTTGGACCACGTGGGGCGAGCGCGCAGTCGACCCCGGTGCCCGAGCCTTTGCGACTGTTCGCTGACGTCGACTTGGGGGTAGCCCATAGCTCCGACTTCAAGGGTTACGCCCCCAATGCCTCACTGATGACTGGGCTCGCATACGGCCCAGGTGTGCTCAGTCTCGTGCTCGACGAGACTTCGGACTTCTTCGCCACGACCGACTACCTCGGAGTCGCTCTGGGGCCGATGCTGGAGCCCGCAAAGGACTACCGCATCACGCTTCTAGTCGGTGCGGGTGCACAGGCCTTCGAAGGCAACTTGGCGTGCAAGGGTTGTCAGAACTGGTACGCGGCCTACCAAGGTCGACTGGGACTTTCGCGCGCGCTCTGGGTGCGCCCGACGGGAGCTCAGCTCTCACTCTCCCTATGGGGTACGGCGATCTATACGGCGCGGCGCAGTGTCCCTTCGGAACAAAGCAACGCGGAGGCTGGAGGCGTCTTTCCGACCCCCGCGGTGCCGCAGCCTCCCGAGCCCTTACCGGAACGCGGCGGACTGCGTGTCTCCGGTTCACTGGGCGTGACGGGTGTGATTCCATTCTAGACCCGGGCTCGTGACCCGCCAGAACAAGCAGCCCCTCGGCTTTGGCGAAGCGGCGTCATGGCTGACTACTGCTCGTCTGCCCGATACGACGTGCTTCGTAACCTAGTGCGAGCTGCCAATAACCAAGGTGTGTCAGGTTCACTGGCGAGTAGCTCTGTTTCCAGGGAGTCGTTGGGGCGACCACTGCGCGCACGCAAGCCACTTGCGTCCGTCCACAGATCGAGCCAGCACACCCGGGGGCTGAGGCTCAAGCGCTGGTCTTTGAGCTGCAGCAAGTCGGGAGTCGGCAGCAATTGACGCAAGCGATGCAAGGTCGTGTCGAACGCGCGGCGTGCGCGATCGCCATCGGATTCGGGCCATAGAGCGTCTTCCAGGCGTGTTACGGGTACGTCACGCCCACCCGACGCGAGCAACGCGCAGAACAATTCCCGCGCCTTGCCGCGCGGCAGGTGGTGCTCACCCTCTGAAACCACCACCCTTAGAGGGCCCAGCGCGTGAACCTTTATCGGCCATGGCCATTGCTGCGCGTCGAATTGTGCGGGAGGTGTCAGGTGGCGTCGACGGATGAACGTCCGGGCCACCTCAGCAAGGATGCCCTGCTCGAGCGCAAACCCGCACAGCGTGGCCACCTGCTCACGGCGGCTCACGTTGACGACGTACCACCCGGACGCTTGTGCAGCGTTCAGCGTTTCCTGGGTCATCGATCGCGCGAGTTCGTGGTCGCCCAGACGGAGCGCGAGGTTTACACCCAAATTCCCAAGCGTCATGCGCGACAGAGCGCTGGTGTTGCCGAGTGTTTCGCTGCCGCGCCGAACGCGGACGAGTGCTCGCTCCAGCTGTCCTGTTTCGAGGTCTATTTGGGACAACAGCCCGATGGTGAGCGTTCTAGCTACGGGGCTTTCGGCAGCCACGCTGAATTGCGCCAGCTTTCCCATCGTCTGTTGCGCGGCGCCGTGGGCTCCCGATCTGAGCTCGAACCATGCGCGAGCAAGCAAGTGCACGTCATTGGCCCAGACCGATCCTGGCCCCTGTGCGGGGCGGCAAGCGTCGAGCGCTTCGCGCGCGCTCTGGAGGTCGTCCGCGTCGGTGGACATTGCTGCGTGGCTGGCATTCAGAGCGTTCTCTAGTTGCGGCAATCCCAATTCCCGAGCCAAGCGCATCGCTTCGCGCCAATGGGTATTGGCCGACCCTTGGGACGCCAAGTTCCAGTACTTTTGACCGGCAGCGATGGCGCTCGCGAGCCTCAACAGCCGATGTCGCGGAGCTTCTGTCACCAGCCCCTCGAGGGTTGTGCGCAGCGCGTCCATGTCCTCGTATGAACGAAAGAAAACGCCTTGCCAGAAGATCATCGTCAAGGCTACGGCGGGACCGCCCCAGTCCTCGCCCTCGCGCGCGAGCTGGCAGATCAGCGCCTGAAGGTCGTCTCGAGTTGGCTTCTGTGGATCTTGAATGTACTCCGCGAGCGCCCGCGTTTGGTTCACGCGTGCTTGCAACTCTGGGAATGCGTCGAGCGGGTGCTCTCGGAAGAGTTCATCCAAGGTTACTAGCCACGCTCGCAGTTGTATCAACCAGTGATCGGCGATCAGGTCCTGGGCGATCAACATCCAACTCGAGTACAGGCCGAAGACGTCCCCTTTGGCTCGAAACTCGCGATGATGGGCCAAGAGCCGCTCGATGCGGTCTTGCGCGAAGTACGTGAGGGCGTCCCACCAATAGCGGAGCCAAGCGTCGGCTTCACGAATCGCGGGCGACAGGCAGCGAAGCCAGTGCAGCACGGTTCCTGCGCGTCGTGTCGCCATCAGGCGTGGGGCATGAAGAACGACCCAGTGTGCCGCGTGTTGCAGTTGTTCGGTCTGCGTCAGCAGTTGGAAGGCGGCGTCCACGTCGCCTCGAGTCGCGAGGTAGTCTGCCGCTTGCCGCACTCGGTCGTTCCAGCTCTCCACTCCAAAGGCGGCGCGACCATAGTGATTGCACGCGGTTGCGAGTATGGGATGCACGTATGGGACCGCGTGCGGCGCTTGGCGCCGACACAATAGGCCACGCTCTTCCAGTTCGGCGAGGTTTGCCAAAGCGTCTGGTCCGGACGCCACCGTTTGGACATATTCGACGCTGGCTCGTGGGGTTAGCGCACACCACAACAAGCATTCGCGAGCTCGTTCCGGCAGTAGCCTGAGGACCTCGTCGGCGAAGTACTGAATCAGTCTCTGCGGCGCGTCTGCGGCGCGGTTAGGGAGTTCACCTCCGAGGCGCATATGGGTCAGCATCAGGCCGAGGCAGACGGGCCAACCTTGGCTCATGCTGATCAATGTCTCGACGCGCTCTGCATCGGCGTCACCCAAGCGCAAACGGATCCATTGCTCGGACTCCTCCGGCGTGCAGCGCAGCGTGTCGCTGTCCAAGACCCGAAGTTCACCTGTCAGGCGTTGCGCGTCGAGAGAGCGGGGTGGCGCCCTGCGACTGGTCACGATCAACTGCGAACCGAGCGCACCGGCTTCGAGCGCGCCTTGCTCGACGACTTGGACGAGGCTATCGTCGTCGCCGAGAGAGTGTTCATCATCGACGACAAATAAGCACTTGGGGTCCAAGATCTTGCGCCAAACCAAGCGCGAAAAGATTGCTGGCACGGACAAGCCGACGCCCGGAAACGGCGTGCGCTCCAATGGCGCCACTTTCGCCGCGGTATACAGCGTGTCGAACAAGGTTTCGGGATCGCGGTCGTGAGTGCCCAGTCGGCAGTAGCGATGTGGCTTCGCGGCGTGTTGTAAATAGGACGCGACCAGCGTGGTCTTTCCGGCGCCGGCGGGGCCCACGATCCAAATCACCGAGGCGCTCTCGAGCGCCGAGTCCAACAAATCGAAGAGTCGCGAACGAATGACGAGCCCATCGGCGCTCGGTGACGGCTTGCGCGCGGACATGCGCGGAGTTTACTTCAGTTGGGTCAGTCGCGCGCCGCCCAAAGATTTGTCGCCTGAGCCGTTGAAGGATGTTTCAGAAAAGCTCAGGAGGTTTCAGCAACGTGTTGTGTTACTGGTGAACGACGTTTCGGGGTCGAGACCCGGGGCTGACTGGAATTGGCTAACGTTGGCTCACGTGAGGATGCCAACTAGGGACGCCCCCTAGGTGCCCAGGAGCCAGTAGGTTCTCTCAGGTTGGGTGGGGGTCGAGCCCGTTCGAGCACTTTCTCCCAAATCCAGGGCATGTTCGGCGTGTTGGGTTCAGGCTCGCCGAGGCGTGTAAGACGTCTGTAAGACGGCTCGCGTTATTTGACCCGCAATGCACCTGCTTCGGCTTTGGAGTCTGCTCTGCGTCGCGGCGCTGTCGCTGAACGGATGCACCGACGCCACTTCGGCAGGGACCGGCGCCACTCGGCAGCATGAGGTCGACCGAGACGCGGGCAGCGTGCTCCCCAAGGAACTCGAAGCTTGGGTCCCGGCCTTCGCTCCCGACAAGCGCCAAGAGCCGCCGCCTCCCACCAGCATCGACCTGATCGAGGCCGCGCTCGACGAAGGCACGCTCGATGAAGAGCAGGCATTGTTGTATGAGGTTTACGCGGTGTTCGGCGACGACCGTTTGCCGCCCCAGTTCGCCGTCGAGCCGATCGCAGGACCGAGCGGAAGCTTCGATGGTGACTGGGTGATGCGCAGTGTCGTCTCGCGATTTGCGTCGCTCTCGACGAAGACGCAGGCAAAGCTCGACCCGTTCTTGAGAACGCCGCTCGACCCTGCAAGTTGGTTCGCCAGGCGTTTGCCCCGAGCTGCGGCCATCGAATCAGACGCGGGGAGGGAGCAGGACTCGACTAGTGACGCCGGGTTACCGAGCATCGCCATGGGAGCCGCTCTGCGCCTGCAAGGCGCTGCACCACAAGAGTTTCCGGAACCGACTTGGAAGTCCGTGGATGAGAGCTGGTATCGGGTTTGGTACCTCGTGTTGCCCGAGATGTCCCGGGACGAGGTCGCCAAGCTCGAGGGCTCGGCCAGTCGCGTCGCGGCTGCACTCGATCGAGCCGGCAGTAAGCTCAATCGGGTCATGGGCGTCGCCAAGCTCAAAAGCGATGCGGACCTGAAGGGCGGAAACGACTTCGTGCAGAACCGCCCCAAACCGGAGGACGGCAGACTCGACGTCTATCTCGTCGATTTCGCAAAAGGCGAGTCGGGGGGCGATCAGATGTTCGGGTTGACGGTCGGTTATACCGACACCCCCTGCCAAGACGGCGTTGCGTCCTTCATTCTCATCAACCGGGAGAAGGCGGCGGGCCCCGCCCCTCTCGTCGACTTCATGTTGGCTCATGAGTATATGCATGTTCTGCAAACTACACTTCCGCATGCCCAGTCATGCGAAGTGTACAGCGTCTTGGACGAGGCGACTGCGCACTGGGCCACGACGCTGTTTCCACTGGACTACAAGTGCAAACTGCTTCTCCCCTCCATCTATCCCTTCTTCACGGTGAGTTTTTGGGAGGGCTTTGGTGCGCAAAAAGCGCTCCGCAAAGTGACCAGTGAGGCCTACGGAAGCTGGCCGTTCTACTATCAAATGACGCTAGAACACGGTAACTCGATCATCGCAGACGTCTACACGGCGGCTGCTGTCAGCGGCCCTTGGGATGCGCTGGATCAGGCGGTTCCTGGCGGCCTCGCGTCGAACGCTCAGAAGTATTTGGCAACCTCGTGGAACATGGCTCCACTCGCAGACAAGGATCTGAAGCTCAGGGAATGGACTTGTCTTCCGGGCGAGGTCTTCCGAAGCGCCTCCGGCGATCCATTCTATAGCCGTGATAGTTCGATGGCCCTCCCCAAGGGCAAGCTGAAGAAAGATCTCGAGACCCGCATCGCTACGGGTGGCGCAGAGAAGTTCTTCGAGTTCACGAACATCGAGGCGAGCAATGTCGCTTTCACGCTGTCGTTGAGCGCGGGTGAGGCTTCGGCCGTGCGCGTTCAAGCGTTCGTCAAGCGCCGGGGAAAAGAGGTGACGATCGAGGATTGGACGAATCGCAAGCGCGTCGAATTCTGTCGCCTGCGTAAGGACCAGGACATTGAACACGTCGTGATCGGGATCGTGAACGCGTTCCCGTCGAGTGACTCCCACTACAGCATCGACGCTACCCTGACCGTCGAGACCAGCGAGGAGTGCTCGGCTGGTACGTTCACGTTCTCGTGGGTACGAACCGAGCATTGTACCGAAAAGGGCATGTTCGAAGAGACCGCCTACGAAACCAACGCGTCGTGCTCCGGCTCGGGGCATTTCAAAGTCAGTGGTCCAGGGAGTCCCAATGGTGGTCTCGAGGTCACGGACGTGGCGGACTCCCTTTGCTCGGGAACGGAAACCAAGACCTACGAGCGCACGGGATATGGGGGGTGTGACGTGACGTCGGTCAGGGAAACAACGACCAAGGGCAGCGTGTCGGAGCGCTTGATCTACCCGGGTGGCCTGCGCTTCGACGGTGATCGCTACACGTTGTCCTTTGACGATCCGCTCTTGGAGACCACAATCGATAGCCCTTGGACACAGACGACGGAGCAGACGGGAGACGGCTGTGATTGGGAGGGCTCGCGGACCACGTCGGGCAGCGATCCTGTAACGCCGTGGACAGGTACGGGACCGACGCCAGAGCTCTCCTTCGAGCAAGCCCTGACCGAGGGAGGACTGTCCGGCTCCCGAAGTGCGACGGCAACTCGTGACTGTTACGTCGATGATGGGGACGAAGTCGAGGGAGAGATCAGCACTACGCTGAACGTGACTTGGGAGGTCCCGTTTTGAGCGCAGGGCTCCCGCTGTAAGGCAGTTGTAAGATGGGTGCGTATACAAGCTGAGGGCATGAAACCCTCCAGCTTTGTGACGTTTTTACGTTATTCGGTTCCTCTCTGGTGCGTTTTCGGGATCTACGGCTGCGACAACACGGACACCTCGAACGAGAAACCGGGTGCCAAGCGAGACGCCAGCGTCAGCGCTAGTGAGCGCGACGGGGGGAAGCACCCGTCCAAACCGTCAAAGCCAGCAAAGGACCCAGACCCCAGTGGCGAGCAGACGTCCGATGTGGAGGCTGAAGCCGGCGAAACCTCGAAGGCCGAACCCGCGCACGACAGCGGCGATTCTACGGATGCGTCACAAGACGAGATCGATGGAGGTGCGAACGAGACTCCCACTACCGAAGGACCCACCCCGGGCGAACCCGGTGATCCCCATCCCGTAGCCGAGGGCAAGACCGGCATCGTGGTCGTCCAGCAGACAATACAAACCGTTGCTGGCGCAACCTTGGTGAGTGGGATGGGATCCGCCGAATTCGGAGCCGCCGCATCGGTTGCGAGCTCCGGCGGAGTGAGTTCGACCTTGGACGCCTTCGAAACTGTTTGCAACACGCTTCGCATGGGCTCTTGCCTACTCATCGATCTCGATTCCTGTGACGACACCTCCTCGTCCAGCTCGCAAGAGACGGTATTTCTCGACGCAGGCGAAGTCACGGTCTTGGGATTGTCTCTACAACCAACCTTCAACTTCGATTCAGAGACGGGACAATACTTGACCGATCCGTATACGTCGATTGGCGGCGAAGGGCTCGGGGACGCGATGCCCCTCTGGACTGGCGGCGAACTCGCGACCGCTCAGGTTGGCGGGTCCGATCTAGTGCCTGCGGTTGACGTCGAACTCAACCTGCCGACATCCTTGACCGTCACTTCACCATTGCCGGACGAACAGCTGCAATACGAGATCAGTTCGACTCTGAACTTGGAGATCAAATGGGAGACCAGCCCAATCATTCCAGCAGGGCAGATCTGGTTGACGCTCGCGTACGGATCGGATCCCAACAACCAGATGGTCGTATGTGAGGGCGATGCGGCTTCGGGCTCTTTGATCGTGGACGCGTCCCTGCTCAGCGAGGCCAGTGGAGAGGGGGCGCTCTCTCTTTCGGTTCGCGCCTTGAAATCGATCAGCGTCGATGATTGGAACTTCTCCTTTTTGGCCACGACGGTCCCTCTGACGGGCACGGTGTCGTTCCAATGACTCAATCTCGCAAAACGCGGATGCAGATCAACGCGGAAAAGTTCTTGCGGTTGACGCTCCTGCTCGCCGCGCAACCCATCGCGATTGCCGCGTGTGGAGATCAGGCCGCCGACTCTGGGGCTACGAAGGGCGGCAACGAAGCAAATCAAAAGCCGAGCAACGCGCAGCCGGCGAACTCTCCGACCACGACTCACGCGTCCAACGGGGACTTTGTCGAGCAGGCGCCGCCGCCGATGGGGGAGCTCGGCGACGTCCCGGGACCTCTCGAGCTCCCCGCGTTGTTCAGCAGCAAATCAGCGCGCTCATTGGAGTTCCTAGTGGCCGCAGCAACGTCGTGGACCGAAGAAGCGTTGCCCGCACTGGTCGCGGCACTTCTCGAAGCCGGCTACACGATTCGCAACGGCGACGAGGTGCTCTATTCGCCTGAGCAGAGCAATGGACTCGCGATGCAGACCTGGGAGCTGCAAGCGGCCAAAGCCTTACTCGATCGCGGCTTCGCCGTTTCACTGAACGAGTTCGCGGCGACCTTCAATACCGCGATTTCCGATGCGGAGCCGATGGATTTACGTCTCTACATCGCGGATGCGGTATCCGAATCGCTCTCGACGGACGATGCGTTGACCCAAACCTGGGGGCAACTGCTGGTCGAGTTTGGGCGCCGCGGGGACACGCCCCACGATTGGACGAGCCTCGACCCCGACCTGGACGTGATGTTGTCTGCCCCCGAGCTACTGTTGATAACGACTCGGTTGCGCGCCGAAATGTACGCACTTGCCGCTGCCGATACGTCCGACACCGCGCTCGCGACCGATGCGAGCGAACAGACAGAGCCGCCTCGGATGACGGAGTCTCAGGTTTCACGGCCCGCTTCGGCCCCGCAGCAGGGAGGGTCGGAAGTCATCGAGGTCTCGCTGCCTCAGTTTCGCGAAACGAAGAAGCCCCCGCCCTGCACCCTTACCGAGGAGGAAGCTCTGTTCAACGATAAGAGCTCACTGGTGACCGGCGAAATCTTCAGCAGGTTCAGCAAATACGTGGCGGAGCACGGATTGCATCAGATCGGAGAGTACGCGGAGCTTGCGGAAATCGCGAACGCGATTGGGGCTTATGTCAAACTGGCCTGGACCGCATTGGCATTCAAATCGGAGTTCCGCTTCGACAAAGGCGAACCTCCATTGATTCGAAACAAGGACGGGAAGGAGGGTGAATACAGAGACGTGGTCGTCTCTGCAGAACTCGACTTCCACAACGCTCAGATCATCAACTGCATTAGCAGTGAACTCAGCCTTTTGGGCGTCGACTTCACCTTGTCCAATGCGGGACCCGTGACCGGAGCCGAAGTGGTTTGGCGTTTGTACGGCAACAAGACGGTCAATTCGCAAGGCGTCGCAAAACCGTACCTGCTGTTTGACGGCAATCCCATCAGTGGTCACAAGACCGACGAGAACGGAGAATCGAAGATCACCGTCAAAGGTGCAGCGATGAAACCCGTCCCGAAGCAACCCAAACCAGTGCGCCGACGCGCGCTGATTCGCGCAGACTACGTCTTGAGTCCTGCGGACTTGGAGCGCGACGCGATAGCCATTGCCAAGATGGCCAAAGGTGGACTGCTCGGGTTAACGAGTCTGCCGGTGGAAATGCTCTTCCGCTCGAGCAAGTTCGTTGGCGGTACCTGGGCTTTCGGTGTCCAGGACTGGACATGGGGCAGCATCCACTATGAGGAGTACGCGCACCTCGAGCGCGAGCTGCCGGGTGAGAAGGCAAGTGTGCTGTATCGCGCGGCCGTCGACTATGAATTTACTGGGGAGGCTCAAAGCGTCAACCAAGGCTCCGAGAGACAACTGGTTTTGTACGCCAAGCGCTCGGGCCACGGCGACTTGAAGGCCACGATAGACTTGCGCAGGCAGACTGATTGCAGCGTCGAGGGCGGCCCGCCGTACGTCGTGAACGAAGAGCACACCAAGATCGATCAAACGGGCTCTTTCGACGGCGAAGAAAGCGGCGGTCTCGAAGCGATTCTCCAAGGCAAAGCATACCAGCTCGAGTTCAGCGCTCCGTCGTTCGATCTCACTGGGCCCGCCACGAGAAAGGTGTCTGCCGACGTACCCGATGACTGCTACGACGACCCAGGCTACGACTCGTTTTCGAGAGCGGATCCAGTCGACAAACCGTTTGGCACGCGGGACGACCGGGAAACGATAGAAGGCATTCTAGAGCAGGGCGATGCCATGCAAGGCTCGAAGGAGTTCGCCTCGACGATCCAAATCGGTGGTTACACGGTGCCGTCGACCATCACCGTGACGTGGGATCTGCAACTGCCGCCGAGGGGCTGGAACTAGCGCGCTAGGGTTAGGAAGCCGGTCGTCTTTCAGCGCCAGGTCATGGTGCCCGTGACGCGCGCACTGCATCGAACGGGATCGCTTTCCAACGTCTGCGCGCCGCGAGCAACCATGGGGTCTCGGGTTCGCCCTCCAAGAGTCGCGGTTCGGTGCCAAGTTCGCCCGCGCGTCCAGCGGGCGCATCGCTGACTCGCACGAACTGAGACGTGCTAGGTGAACGCAGATCGAACCAACACAGCGACTCGGACAGACTCAGGCATTGGTCCCTCAGTTCGAGCATCTCCGGGTCCGGCAGCGCGTGACGAAGGCGATGCAGGGTCGTGTCGAAGGAGCGCCGTGCGCGATCGCCGTCCGCGTCCGGCCACAGCGCGTCCGCGAGCTTGCTCACCGCAATGCCGCGGCCCCCGAGCGCCAAGAGCGCGCAGAACAGTTCGCGGGACTTGCCGCGTGGTAGGGGGTGTTCAGTTCCGCCAGCCATCAAGCGCAAGCGGCCCCAGGTAAACACTTTGAGAGGCCAAGGCCAAGCCTCGGGATCCGTGCCGGGAGGGGGCGTGTAGCGCCGTCGGCGGATCAGCTCCCGAGTCACTTCGGGCAATACGCCGTGCTCGAGGGCGAATGCGCAGAACTCGGCTTGTTGTTCGCGGCTCGAGGCGCTGACGACGTACCAGCCCGACTCGGCGATCACCGAGAGCGTGCCACGCGCCAAGCGTCGCGCGTCGTCGATGCGTCCGGTGCGGGAGGCGATCACCGTCGCAATCACACCGACCGAGCTGCGCAGCATGGGTGCGCGATCATTGAGTTCCTCGAGGCAGCGCTCTACTCGCGCCCCGGCTTCGTTCGCTTGACCAAGTGCTAGTGCGAGTTGGGCTGCGAGCATCGCCGCGAACGCAATCGCTACTTCGCCTCCAGAGGCCTGCGCGTAACGCTCCGCGGCTTGCAAATGTGCGTGCGCGTGCTGTGCGTTGCCCGCGCGGCACTTGAGCCAGATGAGCACCAGCTCGCGCAAATTGCTCGCCCAGCGCCAGCCGGGAATGCCAGGAGTCTGCGTTTGAATCAAACGCTCGCTCGCCTCGCTCAGTAAGCCTTCGTCGACGCCGCGACCCGCGCGGGTGCAGTTCAAGGCGTCGATCATTTGAGGCAAACCGAGGTCGCGGGACAATCCGAGGGCTATTTCCCAGTATCTATCGCACTCGAGCAAGTTACCGGACTCCCAGGCGAGTTGCCCAGAGCCGATCGACAACGCCAATTTCAAGAGTTGGTGCTTGGGGGCTTCGGTTACCAGGTTCGAGAATGCGGCTGCGAGGGCATCCGTGTCCGACTTTGAACGGTGCCCATACGCTTGCCAAAATACCATCGTCAGTGCGACGGCGGGGCCGCCCCAATCTTCAGCATCCTGCGCGCTGTCGATCACGAGCTGGCGCAGCGTTGGGAGATCGGGCACCTCGGGGTGAGCGATGAATCTCCCGAACGCGCCTGCGTGATGAACCCGTGCGGCGAGCTCTGGCATGGCAGCGAGCGGATGGAGTTCTTCCAGGGTTTGGAGATCGTCCAGCCAGGCCCGCAGGTCGCGGATGAAGTAGTCTGCCATCAGATCTTGTGCGACCAGGCACCAGCTGACGTAGATGCCGATCAGATCGCCGCGCTCGCGAAAGCCAAAGTGGTGATCCTTGAGGCGGCTCACCCGGTCGGACTCGAAGTAGGTCAATGCGTCCCAAAAATAGCGCAGCCAGGGATCGCCGCTTCGCTCGGCCTCTGGCAGCAAGCGTAGCCAGCTCAAAAGGGTCCCCACGCGTCGCGTACCGACCAACTCTAGCGCGTGGTCCACGATCCAGCGCGCTGCGCGCTGAGGGTTAGCGCTGCGTTGGAAGAGATTGAACGCAGCATCGGTCTCCCCTTCGCGATTGAGCAGCGTTGCAACGCGTTCGACTCGCTGATTCCACTCGCCTTGACCATACGTCGCGAGCCCCAAGCGCAGGCACGCCGTCGCGAGGATCGGGTGGACATATGGCAACGGGCCATCGTTGTCTCGCGTCAGCAAATGCAAAGCCTCCAAGCGTGCCAAGGTGGGGCTGGGGTTGGTCGTGCCGGCAAGCTCCTTGATCCGCCCAATGCTCGTTCGCGGAAGCAGCGCGCACCAAAGCAAACACTCGCGTTCTACTTCAGGCAAGCGCACCAAGACCTCGGAAACCAAGTAGTCAACCAAGGTGTCCGGGGCTCCCTCGTCCAGGCTCGGCAGTTCACCTCCAAGCTGCAAGTGCTCGAGCAACAAGCCGAGACAGACAGCCCAGCCGCCGCTCAGTTGCATCAACCTTCGGGCGTGAGCATGCAGAGCGTTGCCCTGTTTCAGCTGGATCCATTGGCGGACCTCGCTCTCGGAGAAGCGCAACGCGTCGCCGCCGATGACGCACAGCAAGCCGGCCGCGTGCTGGGTGTCGAGATTGCGCGGGGGCGGACGCCGACTCGTGACGACGAGCCGCGCGCCCAACGCTCCGGCCTCGATGACTCCTTGCTCAACGACTCCCACGATGCTCGGATCGTCTCCCAGCGAGTGTTCATCTTCCAGAACCAGCGTGCCGCTCGCAGGGAGAATGTGTCGCCACACGAGGCGAGAGAAGATCGCGGGAACAGACAAGCCGAAGCCGGGAAAAGGAGTTCGCTCCTGAGCTGGCACGTGAGCGGCGGAGAACAGCGTATCGAAGAGGGTCTCGGGATCTTGATCGTGCGTGTCGAGGCGACAAAGGGCGAAGCGTTGGTTCTTGTGTCGCAAGTACGAGCCAACCAGCGTCGTTTTTCCGCTGCCGGCCGGTGCTACGATCCAGAGCGCCGGAGCGGTGGCCAGCGCTCCGGACAACAATTCGAACAAACGGTAGCGTGGGACGACTGCTGTGGACGCTTGACGTTCAGACACGACGATACCGTTCCACGTTTGGAAGAGTCCTCGCCAGAGTAGGCGTCCGTGGGGCCCACGTCCAGCCGACGCAATCGGGCAGCAGTGCTCCGTCGCGGCAGGGCAATCTTGTAAGAACGCAAATGAAACCAAACAGTGACGTTGCGGGTCCCAGGGAAACTCCCACGCGCACTACCTGACGAGCTGTCCCGCTCTACCGCGTGTAAGAGGGCTGTAAGAGGCGCCGGAGTATCGAGCGTGCTCATGCGGACGGCTCTGGTCTTCTTGGTCGCGTTTTGCGTGGGCTGCGGTGACGATTCCGAGTCTGCTGTTTCCGCTGATAGCGGGACCGCCCACGCCAACCCCGGTGACGGGGGCACGCGTCCCGGCCGCGACAAGCCAGATTCAGTCTCGCGCGATGCGGCCGAACCCCCGCACCAGCCCACGCCGGGAAGCACTCCCGGCACCGACATGCTCGGGCCCGAGAGGGGTGACGACCTAAGGCCCGCGACGCTTGACGAGGACGCAGGTCATCCCATTGCAAGCGGCACGACCAACGAACCCGGAGTCTCCGCAGCCGAAGCACCAGAGGCCGGAGTGGCGAAGCCGTCGACGGCAGCCGAGCACGACGGCGGAGGGACGCGCTCAGACTTGCCGAGTACCGATGACACCGCTGAGTCTGGCAGCGCAGGTCCCGATTCAATCTACGGCGACATCGGAGCGTCGTGTGATCCCACGCTCGAGTCGGGCTGCGCCGTCACGTGTCTGGGTCTCTCCGACGGTTCAGGCGTGTGCATCGACGTCTGCGGAGTAGGGAGGGGTTGCCCCGAAGGCTTTGCCTGCAACACGCTGCCTTACGACGGTGCGATCTACGACATCTGTTTACCCAACACCAGCTGCGGGGATCTGGATTACAAGGGAGAGTGCCAGGGCGACACTTTGCGGTACTGCGGGACCGAGGGACCGCTCGAAGTCGACTGCAGCCAGGGAAGTTCACCTGAAGGCGCCCCGCTGACCTGTGGCCTGATCGATCCGGAGCTGGGTTACGATTGTATCTCTCCAGTATTCACTGGCGGCTGCGGAGACGAGACCGAAGAGGGACGTTGCGATGGGGATAAACTGATCTATTGCGCGTCGCAACAGAGCGGTGAAGTCGAGACCGTGGACTGTAGCCTTGATGGTCGTGTCTGCGGTCCGGGGCCAAACGGCTACGTTGACTGTTTAGAACCAGCGACCACCGGCTGCGGCACGGTCACCGTGGAAGGGCAATGCGAAGGCCTACACCTGACTTATTGCCAGGACTCCGAGATCGTCAGCGGTGACTGTGAGACCGCGTGCCAGTGGCGCAGCGACGAAGTGGGGTATGATTGTTGGACGCCGCCCAGTGCTGCCGGTGCACAGAGCGTGCAGGGCGTGGTGGGCTTCGAGAAGCGCTTGCCCACGCTTGACGGTCTAGGCGATCCCACGGTCGTGCCTGCGCGTCACATCCTCGTGCGCGTGCTCGATTCGGGCGACGGTTCCGAACTCGGGCGCGCATACAGCCAACAGGACGGTAGCTACGCCGTCAGCTTCGACGCACCAGCGGACGTGTTCGTCCAGTTCAGAACCGTCGGTGATCCCGCCGAATACCCGATGAACGTTCGCGACTGCCCACTGCTCGACTGTGAGCAAGATGGCACGTACTTCGTGAACAGCGGAGCGTTTACTCCGGGCGCTGATATGGACTTGGGAACTGCCGTCATTACCGTCGATATCGGTGCCGGCGCGTTCAACATCTTCGACCAGGTCGTGCGCGGCTTCGACTTCGCCAGGGCAAACTTCGGAAGCACGCCGCCCTATGCGATTGTGCGTTGGGCCGATGGACAAAACACCCTCTGTGGTAGTTCGTGTTTCATCGCAAAACTGGATACGCTGTTCATCAAGGGCGCGCTCGAGGACCCTGATCAATATGACGACGCCGTCTTGCTCCATGAGTTTGGTCACTACTTGGAGAACTCGTTTTCACACTCTGATAGCCCTGGCGGCCCCCACGACGGCAGTCCAACGGACCCGCGCCTGGCGTGGGGCGAAGGCTATGGGACCTACGTCGGCGCGCGCATTGCCGACACCCCGCTGTACATCGACACGGGCGCAGCCGGTTCGATGGTGATAGATCTGCGCGACGTGGGTGAGGAGCTCTACGCCGATCCATCCGACGTGCGCGGTCTGAATCAGCTCATATCCGAAGAGATGGTCGCGCAGTTGCTGTGGCAGGTCGATTATGGGATCCCGAACCTGACGACTGCGCATGGCAGCGAACCTACGTTCGATGTCTTGGGACAGTATTTTCCGAACCCCCAACGCTTTGCCGACCGCGGCGTGAGCGGGGTCGACTTGGTCGACTTCTTGGATGGCTGGTTCTGTCGCAATCACGGGGACGTCGACGGCATTCGCACGATCGTAACCGGTGTGGGTTTTCCATACGACTTTCCGTCCCTACAGAGCTGCCAATGAACACACGCAGCGGTCAGCGAAAGGCTTCGAGCTTCATGAACACCTGTCTCACTCGACAGCGCAGTCGCGCAATTCTGGGTTGCCTGCTGTTGGTTAGCGCCTGTCAAACTCGAGCCGATGCTCCGCGTGGCAGCGCCGAGGTGCCGTCCGTGCTTTCCCCAGTGCGCAGCAGCCTGCCCTTGTTCGCAGGGCCTCGTCACGAGTCCACTGCCCTGAGCTCGAGTTCCTACGCGCCAAACTTGGCGCCCTCCGACGTAGCGCTGAGCAACGTCACGGCTCCCGCAGAGATTCACCTGACACAAACCGGACCGCTAGAGACGATGGATCTGCTGCTGGACTTTCGGATCTCGCGCGATGCGCCGGACGTCAAAGCGCGTTTCGTCGTTCCGCCCGAGGTCGAGGTCCTGCAAGGCGAGCTCGAACGGGACTTTGGGCCACTCAGCGCTGGGCAAGGCGGCAAACTGCAGCTCGAAGTGCGCGTGCCAAGCACCGGCAGCTACGTGCTTGCTGCAGGGGTGGATCTCCAGATCTCATCGGGGGTCCGTCTTCACAAGAGTGCCGCTGTGAAAGTGGGTAACCCGTAAGCGACCGCGGATACGTCATGGACGTGGAGCAGCGCATTCGTGAGCGGCTCGGATCGGGTGATCTCGCCGCCGCCGCTACCCTTGGCGTCGAACGTTATGGGCGCGAAGTTCGCGCGTTCCTGATCCGCCTCTTGCGCGACGTGCCAGAGGCGACCGATGTTTACGCCCAGGCCTGCGCCGACATGTGGTCCGGGCTTGGCAACTTCCAGGGCCGCTCATCCTTCCGCAGTTGGTTCTACGTGATTGCTCGGCATGCGGCGGCGAGGAGTCTGCGTGCACCTCACAAGGCCATTTGTTTCTTGCACGGCGTAGACGCGTTGGACACTTCGGAGCTGAGTGACGTCGACTGTGGAACTTGTTCCAGCGTCGAGGCGCAAACCTGGTTTACGCAGTTCTGGCGAGCTCTGCCCGAACAAGATCAGGTGCTGTTGCGCCTGCGCGTTGCTGAAGAGTTGGGCTTTCGCGATGTGGCACGCGCTTTTCTGAACAACGACGCCACGGCCCAGGAGCTGACGCGCGAAGCGGCGCGTTTGCGCAAGCGTTTTCAGCATCTGAAAGAGGGAATGCGCTATCGCGCTCATTGGTCGAACTCTCAAGATCCGTAGGCCCGTAATGAGAACAGGCCTACGGAAGTAGCAAGAACGTCTGATTCGCGTCCGTGACACAGTTGGCGTTGGTGAGCTCTTCCGCACCGCTGAAGCCGACCACGGGATGACCCTCTTTCAAAGCCACGCTTGGACCATAGTTTAGAGCGTAGTACCCGATACCGCAGCCCGATCGTGTGTCGAAGGGGATGAGGGATTCGAGCTCTGTCCCATCGAGCGAGGCTACTTGGGTGAAGTCATCGGGGGCGCTGCAGGAGCCGCTGCACGTCGCGTACGAGATACTGCTCGCGACGCGGTAGACGATGATCGGTCGAGCCGAGTCGTCGAGCGCCAACGTCACTTGATTCATGAAAACGTCGAGCGGCAGATCCGGATGGGTGAGCGACCAGTTGCCTGCCGAGCCGCAATCCTGATCGCATGAGAGATAGCCCCAAGCCAGGCTGTTGTTCACGCCGCCATGTGCTTGGAGCGCGATGCGTGGTGAGCCGTCTCGGGTGAGCGCCAGCGAAGGCAGGATCCCGCTGCCGGTGTCGGTGACCCAGAGATCTTCTTGTGAAATCCAGCTGCTCGGGTCCTCGCATTCCGAGCTGCAGCTGAGCCAAACGAGTCTGTTGTCGTCCGCCCCCCAAACGGCGCCTGCCATCTGGATCTGACCGTCGTCTGCAATGCGAATCGAAGACGGATCGAAAGTACCGTCGAACTCAGGCAACCCCAAGAGCTCCCAGTTGTCGTTGCTGCAGTCTCCCGGGCAGTACAACAGGTTGGTCTCGGTCAACGTGGCGTAGAGGTAGGTCACCGCACCATCCTTGGAGACAGCGAAAGGTTCGTGCGGAGGCACAGTGCTCAGATCACCACTCGCCTGTGCCGTCAGATGCAACCCCGACCAATTCGCTTCGTCGTCGCAATCTGCGTCGCACTCGAAGAACCAATGCCCAGTGGTATTGCCGGCGGGGTCCGACTCCCCTTGGGGATCGTAGGAATACAAACCGACGTACAAGTGGCCGTCGTTGCCTCTGGCGAGGTACGGGCCGTTGGGTGCGGACCCTGGTCCAAACACGAGTATCTTCCACGAGTCCTCGAGTTCGCAGTCGTGCGCGCAGTGGGCGTAATAAGCAGACACAACGTTGCCGTCCTTGCGCGTGCCAGCGGCATGGATGCCCCCTTCGTCGTCGAGTGCGATGGACACGCCAGCGGACCACTCCAGGGGGATCTTGATGACGCTGACAGCGTCCGTATTTGGACCAGGCATTGGGGTCGGCTCGGGTCCCGCCTCGCCGAGCTCTGTCGTCGGCCCCGGGCCAGGGACATCGTCGGAGGTTGACGGCTCTGTTTCGGTTGCCCCTTGATCGGTTTCGGTGCTGCCCGCTTCCTCAGTCGTGAGCTCGTCGTCGTTCGTCACGTCGTCATCGGCCGTCTCCGCGCCAGCGTCGCTCTCTTGCGGCGAGATGCTCGCTTCTGGCTGGTCGTAGTGGGCGGGACCACCCGCCCCCGCCTCGCGAACGCTTCCTGGAGCGTCCCGAATTGGGGTGCTCGCTTCATCGTTGGGTGAGCCGTGCGGCTTCGTTCCCGCGCCTGCATCCGCGCGCTCTGTGTTGGGAGACGTGCTCGTGCAAGCACCCACGGTGCCGAAAAATGTCAGGGCAAGAATCGCCAGGTGCCTCATGCGACGGTTGAGGCGTGCGCGGGTTCGATTGTGAAGTCACGGGCGCGAACGCTTGCGACCCGCTGGCCGCAGCGCTGCTCCGGCCTCCCACTTGCGACGAGCGCGCTCTGGCCCGACACTTGACCGCTATGTCCGAGTCCACGCTGGACGCCAAGAGCACCGAGCGCACGAAACCGAGCAGTGTCTTTCGCCTGCGTTCCGACTTCGAACCCCAGGGCGATCAGCCTCGGGCCATTGCCGCCCTCTGCCAGGGACTCGAGCGCGGTGAGCCGCTGCAGACCCTGATGGGGATCACCGGTAGCGGCAAAACCTTCACGATCGCGAACGTCATTGCTCACTTCGGCAAGCCCGCGCTGATCATCGCGCCGAACAAGACGCTGGCCGCGCAGCTGTATGGCGAGATGCGCGATCTGTTCCCGGCCGGCGCGGTTCGCTACTTCGTCAGTTATTACGACTACTACCAGCCCGAAGCCTACATCCCGACGACCGACACCTTCATCGAGAAGGACTCGATCATCAACGATCAGATCGACCGCATGCGGCATGCGACGACGCAAGCGTTGCTCACTCGCAAGGACGTGATCATCGTTGCCTCCGTCAGCTGTATCTACGGCATCGGCGCTTCCGAGAGCTATCACGAACTGCACATCGATCTTGCCAAGGGTCAGCACAAGAACCGCGACACCTTGTTGCGTGAATTGGTCGACATCCAATACGAACGCAACGACATCGATTTTCATCGCGGTACGTTTCGCGTGCGCGGTGACGTGGTCGAGATCTTCCCGGTTTACGAAGAGAGTGTCGCGATTCGCGTCGAGTTCTTCGGGGACGAGATCGAGAGCTTGAGTGAAGTCGATCCGCTGCGCGGCAAGGTGCTACACGCGCTCGAACGCTACGCGGTGTTTCCCGGTTCTCACTACGTGACGCCCAAGGCGCGCATGCGCCAGGCCATCGCTGCGATTCGCGAGGAGCTCAAGGAGCGATTGCAGTACTTCGACAAGGAGGGCCGACTGCTCGAGAAGCAGCGCTTGGAACAGCGCACGCTCTACGATCTCGAAATGCTGGAGCAAATGGGCTTCGTGCAGGGCATCGAGAACTATTCTCGGCACCTTTCAGGGCGCTCAGCGGGTGAACCGCCGCCCTGTTTGATCGACTACATGCCCGAGGGCTTTCTCTTGATCCTCGACGAATCGCATCAAACGGTGCCGCAGATCGGCGCGATGTACAAAGGCGATCGCTCGCGTAAAGAGACGTTGGTCGAGTACGGCTTTCGACTGCCGAGCGCGCTCGACAATCGGCCGCTGCGCTTCGAAGAGTTCACCAAGTACATGGGCCGCACGATCTTCGTTTCGGCCACGCCGGGTGAATACGAGCTCAAGAACTCGAGCGGCGCACCGATCGAGCAAGTGATTCGTCCCACGGGCTTGATGGATCCAGAGATCTTTCTGCGTCCGGTTTCGGGCCAAGTCGATGATCTCTTGCAGGAGATCAAGAAGCGCGTAGCGCTCAACGAGCGCGTGCTCGTCACGACTTTGACCAAGCGCATGGCCGAAGATCTGACGGAGTACTATGGCGAACTCGGAGTCAGAGTCCGTTACTTGCACTCGGATGTCGAAACGCTTGAACGGGTCGAACTCTTGCGCGCGTTGCGCGCGGGTGACTACGACGTGCTGGTCGGTATCAACTTGCTGCGTGAGGGTCTCGACTTGCCCGAAGTCAGCTTGGTGGCGATCCTCGACGCAGACAAGGAAGGCTTTCTGCGCAGCCCGCGTTCACTGATTCAGACAATTGGTCGCGCCGCCCGTAACTCCAGGGGCCAAGTCTTCATGTATGCGGACCGGATTACCGCCGCAATGAAGCATGCGATGGACGAGACTGCGCGGCGTCGCAAACTGCAAGGCGAATACAATCGCGTTCACGGCATCACTCCCGAGACGATCAAGCGGGCGATCTTGGATTTGGGGCCCGCGACGGGAACCCAAGACTACTACGCCGTTCCGAAGGGGCCGACGAAAGCAGAGCCCGCGAAGAACCCCCTCGAGGTGCGCGAGCAAGTGGAGAGCCTACGCCAGGCGATGTTCGCCGCGGCTGAGGCACTGGACTTCGAGAAGGCCGCGCGCTTGCGCGATCAAATCCGCGCGCTCGCTCCGGACGCGCCCGCGGCGTCCGCGGGGTCCGAGCCTCGCAAGAAGACCGTGCGCAAGCGAAGGTGAACATCGTGGCGCTCGGAAACTCGGGTTGGGATTCAGGCTGGAAGCGCAAAGATTCGCGTGCGAGTCGCTGGCGCGTTCCTTTGGAACGCCTAGCGACCGATGCGGAGCTCGACGTCAAGCGCGCTGCCGAGCGACTCTCACGCGGCACGACATACAACGTCGCGTTGAGTCCAGTCGCGTTCGGCGTGATCGCGGCCCTGGCAGGGCTCATCATCGCACTCGGTGCAGCCCTGCGCGCTCACTACAGGGACGCCAATGGCACGCTGAGTTCCGTTCACTCGGCGCCAGCATCCAGTGCGGCAACACAGATCGAATCCAACGCGGAAGTCGAAGTGGACCTGGAGCGAGACTCCAAGCCCTAGCAGCCTGTGGCAAAGTCTCCCGTCGCCAGCGGGGCGGCAGACTTCACGACGGGCTGCTAGGTCGAGGTTTTGATCTTAGATGTCGTTCGCGCCCATCTTCACCGAAATGACGGTCCCGTCGGCTTTGTTCGCCGTGATTGCGTACTTGACGGTTTCCCCCATGTAGCTTTGATTGAGGATACGTTCGAGGGCGTCTTCAGAACTGATATCCACTGTGCTGCGGCAGGAGCCGTCAGTCCAGAAAGCATTCTGAGAGTAACCTCCTACATACGAGAAGGTCCCACCGGCGTGCTTGGCCCAAACGTAGAGGCGAGAGCGTATCCCGGAGCAGTCAGCCTGGGAGACGTTGGCGAGTTGCGGATACAAGGTACCGCGTTGCTGATGAACCAGAACCGGTTCAGGCTTCCATGCGTTGAGCTGAACAAAGAAGCCGCCGTTGCACTTGGTGCCCCTGACGTACCCGTTCGTGTCTGCAAATCCACCCTTGATGTTGGCTCCGGCATAGCTTGCCGCGAAGGTCATATCGGGCGCTTGATCGCTACAAGTCGCGTTGAGCGCAGACTCATCGGTGGCTATTTCTTCCTCTTCGAACGATTCCGCTCCGCAGGCCTGAGCCAAGAACAGAAGACTGAAGGAGAGTGCGTGCAATAGTTTCATTGATAGTTCCTTGTTTGGGTTCGAAAGCCCATTCGTACGAGGGGCTGTCGGCGTTACCCAGAGCAAGCAACGTGCCATGCCGTCCAACGTCGGATGCCGCGCGTATTGCGCATTGCCTCGCGCCGATCACGTGAGTGCAGTCCAATGTCCGATCGGACAAATGGAACAAGTCCGACCGAACAAGCCGAACCCGTCGCAACCCGAGCCGCGACGGGAGTTGAAGGTTCAGAGCGACCGTTCCTTGCCCTTGATCGAACGCGTTGCGGCCCTCGGCCTTCGGGAGGTTCCTATGTGTCCGTCGCGGGGCAACGCACGGAGCTTGGGATTAGCCGGCGATGGTGGAACAAGGCTCGACCTCAACCCTGCGAATCGGTCAGCCCTGGTCCTTCAGGGCGCTGGCGATCAGTGCCGTCAGTTCGTGCTCGGGGACGACGCGACTTTGCACGCTGCGCACGTTGCCGTGTTTGTCGATCACGACCAACGTCGGCAGTGCGTCGGCTCCGAAGGCGTGGGAGACCGCACCGGTGTTGTCGATCACCGATGGGTAACTCAGCGCTGCACCTTCCAAGTACTCACGCGCGGGCTCGATCCGATCACTGGTGTTGACGCCCAAGACGCGCACGCCGTCCGCGTCGAACTTGTGACTCACGCGGTCGATGATCGGCGCTTGCTGACGGCAGGGACCGCACCAGCTTGCCCAGAAATCGAGGACCACGACGTGGTCTTTCATGGAGCTCAGCTGAATGCGATTGCCCGCATCGCTACCGGAAATGACTTCGAGCGTGAAGTCCGGCGCGGGCTTGCCCGAGAGGCGGCTGCGACCCGGATCCATGTACGGCAAGATCACGTAACCGAAGAACGCGGCTACGAACACGAGCAGACCAAAGAAGGTCCACAGCTGGCGGGGGTCGGTCGTGGGTTTGTGCTCGGCCATCGGGGGCAGCAGTCTCTCACGTTCGCCAAGGCAGAGCTACTCTGGCGACGCATGCGCGCGCTTCAGGTGACCTGCGCGGAATGCTGCAGCACCAAAGTGGAGCTGCGATCGGGCCGCGGCAGCAGGATGCGAACACGGGCGCCGCCCTGCGGGCTTTCGAGCATTTCGATGTGGCCGCGGTGCTCCATGACGATCTTCTTCACGATCGCCAGCCCGAGGCCGGTGCCGTCGTCTTTGGTGCTCACATAGGGCTCGAAGACCTGCGTGCGCAAGGCCGGCGGCACGCCAGGGCCGTCGTCGTCCAGCAACAACTCGTAGAAATCCTGTTGCCGTCGCAGGGTCACGTGGACCTCCGCGGGGCGGCTGCGACCGCGGGAGGCTTGGCGCGCGTTGGCCACGAGGTTGACCAAGGCGCGCCTGAGCATTTGGCGATCGAGGTGAGCTCGCGCCGCGCCATTGGGCAAATCGAAGCGAATCGATACCGCGCGCTCACTGTTGTCACTTGGGCGATCGTCGTCCGGGCGCACTTGGCCGGTCAGCGCGTGCTCGCGTTCGAGTTCCTTCAGGAACTGCACCAGATCGGTCTCTTCGATGTGGCACTCCGGCAAACGCGCAAACTCGGAAAATTCACCAACCAACCGCCGTAAGGTTTGCACTTCGGTCTCGATGATCTCGCGCGCGAGATCCAAAAGCTGTTTTTGTTCGGGCGAGAGGCTGCGCAGCCGCTCGTGAACCTCTTGCATTGCGAGTTGGATCGGCGTCAGCGGGTTCTTGATCTCGTGGGCCAAACGCCGCGCCATCTCCTGCCACGAGGCCAAGCGCGACAAGTACTCGATGCGATCGCGGCTGCTCTCCACTTCGCGCAACATGCGATTGAAGGCGCGCGCCAAATCACCGAGTTCGTCCTTCGCCTCCTCCGGCACACGGATCGAGAGATCACCTTCGGCGACCAAGCGCGTCGCCAGGGCCAACTCCGAAGCGCGCCGGGTGACGCCAACTGCGAGCCTGGTACCGACTGCTACCGAGAGCAAGATCGTGATCCCGAGCAGGGCCGCAAACGCGAGCACGTAAGTGCGCTCGTCGGAATCGCGACGTGCCTCCAACTTCGAGTAGGCCGTCACGAATTCGCTCATTTGGTCGAACGACTCGAACCGGGATTTGTCGGTGGCGAACACCATGTTAATCCGTTGCCCTGAGGTTGGTGCGAGCGCTCGCGCTGCCGCCACTCCGGCGTCCGTGTCTTCGGGCACTGCGGACGCCGTGTCGGAATCGGGTGCGCCGCCCAGTGTCTGGCGCACGTTGAGTTGATTCTCCCGGTGTTCATCTACGGGACTGCCGCGATCGGCGCTGACCACGACTTGTCCGAGTCGATCGGTGATGGTCAAGGAAACGACGTTCGGGTTTTGGCTGACGAACTCTTCGAGTCGCGCCTTGGCGGCCGTCAGAGAGTTCTTTTGAACCGCCTCCTTGAGCGCGGCGTCGCTCGCGAACTTGTCCGCTTGCAAACGCATGGTCGCCTTCGTGGCCTTTGCGAGCTCGGCATACAGCTCGAGCGAGCGTTCGATGTTTTGACGAACTTCGGGGACGAAGAAGCGATCGGCGGTCTGGCGCACCATGTTTCTGGCGAGCACCACCGCCGCGGCCAGCGGTATGACGGCAGTCAGCACGATGGCCAGGGCCAAACGCCCACGGATACCGAGTGACAAGCGCACGGCGCGATTTGCCCACGCTGTGGGTCAATTGTAAAGCGCGCCCAGGTAGCGCGCGTTGCAAGCAGCAGGGGCTGTGCTATTGCCAAACGGTGTCAATCGAAGGACCTGAGGATCTAGAAGGGCTACGTCGGGCGGGCGCCGCAGTCGCCGAGGCGCGTGACACGATGACCGAAGCCGCCAAGCCGGGGATCAGCACGCTCGAGCTGGACCACATCGGCCGTGACGTGCTGCTCAAGCACGGCGCGCGATCGGCGCCCAAGTTGGCCTATGATTTTCCGGGGTGGACTTGCATCAGCGTCAACTCGGATTTGGCTCACGGCATCCCCGCGCCCGACAAGATCCTGCGCGAGGGGGATTTGGTGAACATCGATGTCTCGGCCGAGCTCGACGGGTATTGGGCAGACAGCGGCGCGAGCGTCGCAGTAGGTGAGGTGGGTTCACGTCTGAAGCAGCTCTTGTGGGCGACGCGCCAAGCGTTGAACGAGGCGATGCAGCAGGCCCGCGCTGGACAACCCTTGAACGGCATTGGCCGCGCCGTCGAGCGCCGCGCGCGCCATCACGGGTTCCGCGTCGTGCGTAACATCGGTGGCCACGGCGTTGGGCGTCACATCCACGAAGAGCCGCACGTCCCCAATCACTTCGATCGCCGCGCCACGCAACCCTTGTGGGAGGGCTTGGTGATGACGATCGAGCCGTTTCTCACCTTGAACGCGACGCACGTCGTCGAGCGTGACGACGGCTGGACTTTGAGCACGCCGGACGGAAGCTTGGGCGCTCAATTCGAGCACACGTTCGTGGTAACCAATGGCATGCCATTGGTGTTGACCTGATCGCACGGTTCAGTGCGGGCGCTCAGGCGCGAAACAGCGTGCCCAATTTGCGGTTGAGCAGCGCACCCACGGCCAAGAGTGAACTGCCGAGCAAGAGCATTGCCCAGGTGCCGAGCGCGCTCGCGACGTAAGCTCCGTCGCCCGGTCGTTGTGAGAGCTCCCAGATCGCTTTGGTGATCGGGTAGAACTCCGAAGTCTGCGCGAGCAACAACGAGTCGCTGACCTCGAGCAGGGCGAAAGTGAACGCGAGTAGAGCGCCCGCCAACAAATGCGCCGTCAGCAAGGGCAGAGTGACTTTGAGCCAGGTGCGGGCTTTGCCGCTGCCGAGGTTCTGCGCGGCATGTTCCAGCACGACCGGTGTCTGCTCGAGGCCGGCCACCGCGCTACGCACCACATACGGCAAGCGACGGGCAGCGTAGGCCACGATCAACAATCCGACAGGCCATTGCTGCGCATCGAGGAATGCTGGCGTCTGCGCTCCCCAGCGATGCTTGAAGTGCACACTGATCGACAGATAACCAAAAGCCAGCACCAGGCCCGGCACGGCCAACGGCATCATGCTCAGCGTGTCGATCAGCGAGCGCCAACGCAACTTCGAGCGCACGATCAAGAAGGCTGCCACTAGCGCGATCGCGGAGCCGAAGAGCGTCGCGGCCGAGGCGTAGAGGATCGAGTTGGCGATCGCTCCGAAGCTCTGATGCTGCGCCGTCCAACTCGGCATGATCAATGGATCCTGCAGCGCCTTTTCATAGTGAACGGTCGTGAACTGCCGCGGCAGGATGCTGTGGTACCAAGCGCCCGTCTTGCTCAGGCTCGTCAGCACGACGGCCACGTGCGGCAAGAGCGACAACATCACGACCACCACGAACGGCAGCGCCGCCGCGAGCGCTCTAGCCCCTTGCAGCGTCTGAGGCACACTCACGCGCACCGCTTTGGTCGCCTGCGCGGCGTTCGAGCGGCCCAAGAGCAAGCGGCCGAGCGCGTACAAGAGCACCGATGCGAACAGCATCACCGTCACCAAGGCGTGCGGCAAAGGGCTATCGATCTCACTCATGCGCATGTACAGTTGCACCGGGGCCACGTCGTGAACTTGGAACATCAATGGTGTTCCAAGTTCGGTGAAGCTCCAGATCAAGACCAACGTCGAGCCGGCGAAGAGCCCTGGGCGTAGCAGCGGCAGGGTAATTCGTCGAAACAGTTGCCACTTGGAGGCGCCGAGATTCCTCGCAGCGCGCTCGCCGTCCGGGTCCAGATTGGCCAGCGACGCTTGCAGATTCAAAAGCACGATGGGGTAGAGGCCCAATGCCTCCGTGACCACGACCCCGAGCGTGCGAAGCTGCCCCAGCCAATCGATGCCCAAGGCGGAGTCGGAATCGATCAACAGCGTCAGCGGACCGAAGCGCGAGAGCAACATGCGCATGCCCAGCGCGCCGACGAAAGGCGGGAGCACCATCGGCAAGAGCGTCATCGCGCTCAACCAGCGCTTGGCTCTGAACTCGAACTTCACGCTCAGCACCGCGAGCGGCAGGGCGATGGCGACGGCCGTGAACGTCGTGGCCAAGGAGATGGCGAAGGCCTTGAGCAGTCCGCGCAAGAGCAAGGGATCGCGTAAGATTAACGATAGATATGCGAGTGTCCAGCTACCCTTTGCCGTCTGGAAGCCGGATGCAATCACGCTCGAGATCGGCCAACCGAGGACCAGCGCGAAATACACGAGCAGCAACAGACCTAGCGCCTGCTGTGCCCCGAGTCGTGGGCGACCGAAGCCAAAGGTTTTCGACTCGCCAGAAGCCATCATGGGACCGCGCCCTGGGTGTCCATCGCAGAGTGCGCAAGCGCACCGATCTCTTGGAAATGTTCGCGGAAACGCCTCGCCCACGCCGCGCGTTGATTGGCTTGGAACAGACGCGAGTCTTCCTTACCTTGTTTCTCTAGCTCGTCGCGCTTCTGCTTGTAGCTCAGAATTTCCGTCAGTTCGATTGGGAGGTCGGACAACTTGGCGATCAGCTGCTCGCGCAAACCCGCATCGCTGAGCTCGAGAATGGTGGTATACGCGTCGCGCAGAGCATCGTGATTTTCGATCCACGCGGCGGACCACACGTCGCGACTGTCACGAAAGGAACTCATCCATTCTTGGCGCAAATTGAAGCCCGACGCCGACGCAAATGGATCCGTATCGTCCGCCCATTGACTGCGGTCGCGATACACGTCGCGGCGGATCGGCAAACGTCGCAAGCTGCGCTTCAAATAGGGGCTGGCGTCCGCGCGCAGATTCCAAAGGCGTTGGCCGTCCGCGCTGAGCAAGAATTCGACGAAGCGATTGGCGAGAACCTCGCGCTCACCGAGCGTGCCGAACAGCACCGCCACCGGATCGGGCGTCAACGCGCTGGCCCCGGCAGGCGCGATGTAACGCACGCGCTCGTCGCCGAGCTCTTCGGCGAGCACGCGCGCGTAGAAGTCGATGGCCATGGCGGCGGCGGCGTCGCCTTGGCCCACGTCGTCACAGGGACGGCTGCCCGATTCCGTGAAGTAACGCGCGTTGGCCGCGATCCGCACGAGCAGGCTCATACCGGCGTGGTAACCCTGAGCCAACGCGGATTGTAGTTGCTGTGGGTTACTGGTTTCGCCCGAGGCCTCGAGCCTTGCGTGATACGCCGCTTCCGCGTCGGCCATCGCGCGTTGAACCACGATCATGTAGGCGACCGCGGCCGAGCCGCTGCGCATGGGATCGGCCAAGGCCAACAAGCCCGAAAGGCTAGGATCCGTCAGGTCGCTCCAAGTCTGGGGCGCAGGGCGGTTCAAGCGTTTGAAAAGATCGGGATTGTAAGCAATTCCAAAGCTGGACAATGCCACCCCCACCCAACGCGGCGCCTGTGGCGTCTTGGCATCGTACAACGCCACGCCTGCGAGATCCGGCTCCGGCAAAGCAGCCTGCAAGACTCCTGCTGGTAAGTTGACGGGCTTGAGATACGCCTTGATCTCACGTTCGAAGGTGACGTCGCCGCCGCCCCAAACGACGTCGATGCCGACGTGGACGCGCTGCTCGTCGGGGGCAGGGGCGCCGCTGAAGACGCCTTCGGCGCCGTAAGCGTCTCGCAAGTAGCGAACCATGTCGGTCGTGCCCTGCGGGATCAAGTAGACAATCTTTACCGATCGCCCGAAGCGTCGACGGTGCCAATCGGAGAAAGCGGCTTCGAACGCACGCCGGATGTCGAGGGTGTGCGGCGTTATCACCCGCAACTCGAGGTCCGCCGGCGGCGCATCGCTCGTGGGTGCCCCAACCCAGGCCCGCACCAGAAATGGTGTGAAGAGCAAGAGCGCGAATATAGCGAGGAACGAGTAGCGACCGACGCGCATGGCCTCAGTCCAAGTCGGAATGAACCAACAATGATTCTGGGGGTAGGTGAATGGTCAGCGTCTTCGGGAGGCTGAACTCAGGCGGAGAGCGCGTCGCGCGTAAGCGCGTTTTTCCGACTTCGAAAACGTGTTCACTCGACTCACCCAGAAAGCCGCTGTCCTGGGCTGTTGCCTGAAAGGAGTTGAGCTCCGGAAATTCGGCGTGTTCTCCGAAGCAAATCTGATCGGGACGAAGGCTCAGCGTCAGCGTTTCGGCCTTGGGACTTTGCTCCGTGCAGACGCTGAGTGAGCCCAATTCCGTGACCACTTCGAGGGCACCAGCAGAACGTGTCAGCACGCGTCCTCTCAGCAAGTTGGCTGACGCGATGAACTCTGCGACGAAGGCCGAACCGGGGCGCAGGTAGAGGTCTGCCGGCGAGCCCACTTGCACGATGCGGCCTCGGTTCATCACCGCGATCCGATCGGCGATGCTCAGTGCTTCCTTCTGATCGTGAGTCACGTAGATGGTCGTGAGCTTGGACGCTTTGCACAAGCGACGGATCTCGGTCCGCATCTCTTGCCGCAAGCGAGCGTCCAAATTGCTCAAGGGTTCGTCGAGCAGAAGACACGCCGGATCCACCGCCAAAGCACGACCCAACGCCACACGTTGCTGTTGCCCTCCAGACAACTCACCCGGTTTGCGTTGGGCTACCTCCTGCAACTGAACGAGCTGCAGGATCTCGCTCACGCGCTCTCGAATCCGGGCCGTCTCCAGGCGTCGCACTTCGAGGCCGAACGCGATGTTCGCCTGCACCGTCAAGTGTGGGAACAACGCGTAGCTTTGAAAACACATCACAGCGTTGCGCTTTTCGGTCGGAACCCCCGTCACGTCGCGCTGGTCGAACAAGATGCGTCCGGTATCGGGTTGATCCAGGCCCGCAATCAGACCGAGCAGTGTGCTCTTGCCGCAACCGCTCGGCCCGAGCAGAAAGAACAGCTCGCCACTTTCGATCTCGAGACTCACCGAGTCGATCGCCAGAGTTTGACCAAGTTGACGGCGTAGGTTTTCGACGACGATGGCGGTCATTGGGAACGAGTGACGGCATCATAGGGCATTTGTCCGAAGTGTCAGCCGCCCGACAGCCGATGACGGTGCGAAATCGCCCAGACGATTCTCGGGCTCCCACTCGCCAGCAGTGGTTGCTCCGTGGCTCAGGTTTGGGTAGACGGGGAAGCCGAGGAGTCGCTTTGACGAAGAACCGCCTGGAAGCGTTCAGCGATGGGGTCATCGCCATCATCATCACGATCATGGTGCTGGAATTGAAGGTCCCTCACGGCGATACGCTGGCGGCACTCGAACCTCTGTTACCGGTGTTCGAGAGCTACGT
This sequence comes from Polyangiaceae bacterium, assembly GCA_036263015.1. Taxonomy (GTDB): domain Bacteria; phylum Myxococcota_A; class Polyangia; order Polyangiales; family Polyangiaceae; genus SZUA-265. The sequence goes on from DATAHU010000254.1 coordinate 37,257, forward strand.
GCTGAGTTTCGTCTACGTTGCGATCTACTGGAACAATCACCACCACTTGATACACGCCGTGACGAACGTCACTGGCGCTGTGCTGTGGGCCAACATGAACCTGCTGTTTTGGCTTTCGCTCTTCCCCTTCGCCACAGGCTGGGTGGGAGAGAACCATTTCGCGTCGAGCGGGCTGGCCTTGTATGGGGTCGTGCTGCTCGGCGCGGCGTGCGCGTACTACCTCTTGGTTCGAGTGCTGATCCGTGCGCACGGAAAAGACTCCAAATTTGCCCGCGCCGTCGGGGGCGACTTCAAGGGGAAGATCAGCTTGGTGTTCTACCTCGTGGGGATCGGCACCGCGTTCTTCTCGCGCTGGGTCTCCGAGCTCTCGTACGTGTTGGTCGCGCTCTTGTGGTTGGTGCCGGATCGGCGCTTCGAAAGAATGCGCGAGTGAACGCCAGACCAGCCGCGTTACCCGGCTGTGTCACTTCGCGGCGATCACTTGACGCAGTGAGCTCAGATCGTCGGCTTCTACGGCTCCTTCGATCTTGCAGCGCAGCTCACCTTTGGGATTGAGCAGCAACTGCATCGGCAGTTCCGGTTCAGAGCTGAGTCCCAGCGCAGCCAGCCAAGTTTGGCGCTGTGGGCCATCGGGCAACCAATAAGTGGACTTCAAGCCAGCGAGCGGTTGCGCTGTCAGGAATTGATCGAGCTGACGTTGGTCATCGTCCAACGACACGAACGAGAAATCGACGCTATCGGCCAATAGCGAGCTCCAGCCAAGCAGCAGAGGCAGCTCTTGCTTGCACGGCACGCACCAGGCTGCCCAGAAATTGATCCAACGCCAACGATTCGTCTTGGACGCCAGCGGATGCTGTGCGGTGGGTTGTATACCTGGAGCAGCAACGAGTTCTAGGTGCCCCTTGGGACTGAAGAGCTCGAGCTTCGACGGAGCGGGGCAAAAAGTGCCTCGTGGCCTAGCGCTGTGAGTGCTGCTCGGGGTACTCGGCGCGGCTGCCGCTTTGGGAGCGTCGACCGGCTGTGTCGCACCGGTCTGCAGCACCGCTTGAACGCGGGATGGCGCAGGGCCGGAGGGCGGGGTCGAGTCACACCCGAGCGCGAGCAAGCAAGAAGCGGCGAGCGCGCCTCCGACGATGACCTGTGAGCTCGAGATTGGAAAATGCACGGAATGACTCACAGCCCGCGCTGCATACCACGGCCCTGGTTCGAAACGCGAGTGGGCGCTAGAGTCCACCCATGTCTGTGCCGTTCACGAAGCCCGCTCGTCGCTCGAGTCTGTTCCGCACCTCAGCTCTGTGCGCGCGCTTGGCCCAGGCGTCGCTGTTCGTGCCGTCGATGCCCGCGCTGTTTGTGGCGACCCTCGCGAGCGCGAGTCTGCTCGCGTGCGCTCCCCAAAAGCCCACCGTGACTCCAGTTGCAGCGCGCGTTGCCGCGGTCGCCAACACCGGCCTGACTTTGGACGTGGATCTCGACGTTCACAACCCGAACTCGTTTCCGTTGATCGCTCAGCGCGTGGAGGGTGCGATTTTGCTCGGCAATGGTACCGAACTCGGTCGCGGTTCCGCGACTCCTCCGGGCAGCATTCCCAGCAAGGGTTCGGCGCGCATCACCACACGCCTGCAAGTGCCGTGGTCGAACTTGGGAGCGCTGGCGCCGTTCCTGTTGAGCGCGGGGCCTGTGCCGTACGTCTTTCGCGGCCAAGCGACGATCGGCGGTGACAGCCTCAACGTGCAAATCCCGTTCGAGCTGTCGGGCGCGTTGACGCGCGATCAGCTGCTAGCTGCGGGCTTGCGCGGCTTCCCTGCGTTTGGCGGTTGACGCCGCTTCGTCCTGCCGCAGCTAAATATTGCTGCGGGAAGTTTACAGTCGACAGTCGACCCAGGAAACGAATGCACTGCGGTTGATGGCTTCGGCGTCGCAGGCGTGCTCCATGTCCGAGTGCGGCCAAGTGCAGTAATCCTGCGAGAGCTGCGCATATTCGTTGCCCAGCCACAATAGGCCCACCTTTTGGTTCAGCTCTTGCTCTGAATCACCACTCACTTGAGTCAAGTGATACATCACCGAGTTGGCGCGCCGGTGCGACAGGGCCCGATTCTTGTCTGCAGTGCCACTCTTGGACGCACGCGCGACCACGAAGAAGTAGCGCGCGCCCTTGCGATCGAACCAACGCTCTTCCAGCAACTTCTTGCTCGCGGCGTCGAGTTCTTCGGAGCCCTCGGCGAACATCAGGACGCCACCGCGCTTCTCCAGCGGTTGGAAGAGTGCGTTGAAATCCTCGTCGCTGATCGCGGCGAAGGTTTTTATGTCTGCGGGTTTACAACCCCGTCGTTCCGTCTCACTGCTCAAGCCGCAGGAATGCAGCACGCGCTCGAGCACTTGCTTGAAGTCCTTGGTGCAATATTGGACTTCGGCTTGTTGCGCGATCGCAACTTCGGGCTTCTGATCGGGATGAAGTAAACGCTGTTTGGCAGAACTGACCGAGCTGCCCACTACGACGAGGGCAGCACCAAGCGCTAGCAAGGCGCCCCCGACGCCGATGGCAGCAGCGAGCCAGGTCGTCTGCGGATGGCCCTGGTTCGAGGCAGAGGCTGCGGCGGTTTGCGCAAGCCAACGCTCTCGTTCGGCCTGTGCCTGCGCCGACCAGTCTGGCGAAGGACTCGCATGGGCCGCATCCTGTAGTGGTATTGGGTTAACGTACGCCGCAGCGACCGCTGGGCTGTGAGGGATAGGGTCGTGAGGGATTGGGCTGTGAGGAACCTCGGCTGCGTACCCCGGATAAGCGGCTGCCGCAGCGACGGCAGCCGGCGCCGGTGCTTGCAACGATGCAGCGGGCAGCGGCGCAGCGATCACTGGCATGGGCTCGGTTCCGACTGGCGCCGCAACTTGGGGATTAGCCGCTGGCGCACTGGCTTGCTGGGGCGCCGCGGTTGGAGCGCCCGTAGCAGCATCCATTTCGACCGTGCCACCTGGGCCATAGCCGCTCCAAGCAGCAGCCCTGGGAGCTTCCGGGTATTGAAGCCCTGGGGCGACGTTAGGCTGAACCACTGGCTGAACCACGGGTTGAACGACTGCCTGTGCGATCGGTTGGGGCTGTGCTGGATGAACAGGCTGTCCGGGTTGGGGTTCTTGGTTCGGAGCGTTGCCACCGCCCACGATGTCCTGCCACATCTGTTTGAAAGGTGAACTCATTGCAGCAACTCCGGTGCCAGGTGCGCGAGCGCGAACATCAACCCTATGTCGATGTCTTCGTCGCACAAGCGTTGCCCGTCGAGGAAGACCTGGGGGGTCGAGACGGCAATCGCGTTGTCTGCTGCGAAATGCAAGTGCCGGCCGAGCTGCGTATTGGTGTTGCGATCGGCCATGCACCGCCCGATGTCGTTACCCCAGCGCTGGGTCACCAAGTTCGTCAAGGCTTGAGCGCTGGTCTTGCCCGCCGCCGACAAGGTCTCTTGGTTTGCGTAGGCCCAGTCCAACATCTCGGCCGGCGACTTCGAACAAATCAACGCGCGCGAAAGCACGCAGGCGCCCGGGTGCAGTGACTGATCGAGCATCCAGTTGCACTCAGTGTCCAAGGGAAACAGGGCGAGCTCCGTGTCCAAGCGGTCGAGCGCACCCTGTGATTTCAAGCGCTCGTGCAACGACTTGCAGGTCGGGCACAGCGGATCTTCGAAGAACAGCGCGCTCTTCACGGGATGTGTGCCCTTCATCGAGAGCAACGCGGAGTGAGACTCCTTGGCCTGCTTGATGCTGCCGCACTGACTGACGAACGGCGTGTGGTCGGGTGCCCAGGCGGCGTAAACCAACGACGGTGCCAAGGTCCACAGCGCCATGCAGAACACCACGGCCAGTGCCGTGGCCAACGCGCCGAAGGAAACCGGCTGTCGATTGGGCCAAGTGCCGCGCATCACGCCGATCGCCGACAGCGCGAGCACCGCCGAACCCGTGTAGATGCCGACGCACGTCTTACAAATCGTGCCGAGCTCGAACCAGCTGATGCCAAACATGACCAGCGACACGAACACGGGTGACAAGGCCAGCGCGCCGTACAACAAGCCCGTCAAGCGCGACGTCTTCTCGGCACGCACGCAAACGAAAGCCGCGAAGCCAGCGAGGAACGCGAAGCAGCCGAGCCCGAACAGCGAAATCGGGATGCCGCCCCAGATCTGCTGCTTGAACAGTGCGGCGTAAGAACTGTTCAAGGCGACGCGACAACCCTCGCCCGAACCCACGTTGCTGACGCCGGGGATGAACGAGCAGTGCAGATCGTGTAAGCCCCGGTCGAGGTGCGACGCGTAGTCGGCGGACGAAATGCCCGCGAAAAACATGGCCCACAATGAGGCAAAGACGCCCACTGCGGCGGACAGGCGAACACGATTCATGACGTTCGCCGTCGTGCTGCTGTTTGCCAGGCGGCGCAAGCTCAGAGTGCATTCGATCGGACGCTCGCCCGAGGCTGAGCCCCAGTTTGCGAGAACACTGAAATGACGGCTCGGTTCTGGGGCAAACGAAGCGCTCCGTCCCACGCAGCCGAGTCGTTCAGTCGAAGTTCCCGTGCGAAGTGATCCCGACATCGGGATCGAAGCTGGACAGGCCGGGGATGTCGTCCTCCAGCGTCCGGCCGTCAATTGCCGTGACCTTCACGCTGAAACCATTGGCGAAGTCGACGCTGGAGGCCTGCCAAGCCCCGTCTCCTTGGCGCTCGATCTGGGTCCAGTCGCTGCCTTCTACCCGATATGCGAGTTGGGTTATCGGTAAGCGCGAGTTGCGAACCCAGACTCGGAAGAACCACGTGTTATCCCATTGCCGTCCGTCGAACGTGTACTGCACGGGGTCACTGCTCGGGCAGTCCGTGAAGCGCCAGTTAGCCGTGCGCGCGCTGGCACCGTTCAAGAACGCGTCAATCTGCGGGCTGACGTCGATGTCGTTCGGGCCGGTTTCTTCGCCGAACGTCACCACGTGAGCGATCAGCGTCTTGGAGTTGGCCTCGAGCTCGACACACGTGTCGCACAGCTGCCCTGAGCCAGCGTTGAGGCCCTCCAAGGTCACCTCGTTCGCCAAGCCCATGATGTAGTCACCGTATAGTTCGCGAATGCCCGCTGGGTACTTCACGCTCGGCGCGCAAGCGTTGTGCCACTCGGTCTCGTCGTAATCGACGGGCCCGAGCCAGAAATTGCCCTCGTGTGCGTCGCCCCAATACTTGCCGTCGCTGCTCGTCGGCATTTCGCCACTAGCTGGACCCGGGGTGGACTTCGTCGGGCTTGGGCTAGCGGATTCGGATTTCGGATCACTCGACGTCGGGTCTTTGGTGTTCATGTCGGACCCACACCCAGACAACGCGAATAGGCAGATGTAAACGCAAGGGCGCATCGTGTCCTCCGTCCGGGACACTAGCATGGCTCGATCCGACGCGGGACTCGTTTCGAGACAGGTCTCGTTTCGAAACGGGTTCGAGTGAGTCGTTCTCGGCGACTGCAGGAGGTAGGTCGTGCGCTGCTCGAGGAAAAGTCGCTGCGTGCTGATCGCGATCGAACCCCGGCGTCATTACTCGCCAGCGCTTGAAGACCTCAGTGTGAGGTCGAAGGAGATGGTGAATGAGAATAGTTAACACAGGTTGGGGTGTGCTTGCGCCGGTGCTTCTGTCGCTTGCGAGTTGTTCGTCGGATGGGAGCTCGGGCTCGAGTGCACCTGCGACCTTGGTCCAGACTGCTGCCGAAGCGGCGGGTGACAACTGTGAATCCGGTGGCGTCATGATCACCAGCGGCCAAGATGCCAACTCGGACGGCAAGTTGGCGGACGACGAGGTGGTCGACACTCGCTACATCTGCAACGGCATCGATGGGGCTGCCGGGAGCGACGGTGTGGACGGCAAGGATGGCGCGGATGGTAAGCAGGGCGCCGACGGCGCCGATGGCGCCGATGGAAAAGACGGCAAGGACAGCACTCAGCTGATCGCAACCGGGGCGCTCGCTGTGGGCGACGCCAACTGCGACGCTGGCGGCGTCAAGATAACGATCGGAAACGACGCGGACGGCGACGGCAAGCTGCAGAGCAAAGAAGTCTCGAGCACTCGTTACGTGTGCAACGGTGCCGAGTCGAAGTCGTCGTTGGTGCTGACCGAGACGCTCGACGTGGGTGACGCCAACTGCGCCAGCGGTGGAACCGCGATCTATCGCGGTCTCGATGCCAACGGCGACGGCGTACTCGACGCGGCGGAAACCGAGGACACTCAGTACGTCTGCAACGGCGCGGACGCGGTGCTCGCTCAAACCTGTACGGTTCCGGCGCGCTGGGACGACGTGAGCAGCACTTGCCAAGCTACCAGCGACTGGTCCGGCGCGGCCTTGGCGGGCATGTCTTTGGTGAGTTCGTACCTCGAGGGCGTCGACTTTTCGGGAGCAGATTTGAGCGGTGCGAACTTGTCGCACAGCGACTTGGCTGGCGCCGACCTGACAGGAGCTAACCTGACGGACGCAGTGCTGGCCTCGGCTGCAATGGCCAACGCGAACCTCACCGACGCCGTGCTCGATGGCGCTGACTTCAGCGGCGTCGACTTGAGCCTTGCGACGCTCGACGGAGTCAGTGGTGCGGGGCTTGCCGCGTGTCCGGCGGCAATTCCTCCGGGCTGGCTGTGTCTCGATCTCGGAGCCTCGGGCAACACCTTGCTGGCTCCCGGCATGGACTTGAGCGGGCTCGACTTGACGGGCGCCGATCTGAGCACGACTGTGCTGTCCGGCGTTCAAGCCACGGGTCTGGCGGGCTGTCCCGCACAGTTGCCCGACGGCTGGTCGTGTCTGGACTTGCCGAACGTGGGTAACACGCTCGTCGGGCCGCGCGCGGATTTGAGCGGCCTGGATCTCACGGGTGCAGACTTCCCCGTGGGCACGAATCTCGACAACGTCGACTTCAGCGACACGATCCTGACGAACGCGAGCTTCGCCGATGGCGTAAACTTGTCGCGGGCAGATTTCGGAGACGCGACGTTGACGGGCGTCGACTTCGGCGCTGGCGTCGACCTCAGCAACGCCTCGTTCGACGGCGCCGATCTCAGCAACGCCACTTTCGGTGCGAATGTGGACTTGCGCGAAGCGGACCTCGGTGGCGCGGTGCTCACGGGCGTCGATTTGACTGTCACGCGCCTGCAGCGCGTAGTCGGCAACGATCTCGGCACGTGTCCTTTGGCTCTGCCTGCTGGTTGGAACTGCCTCGACTTGCCGATCGAGGGATTGACCCTGGTAGGCCCGGGCGCGGATCTCAGTGACTTGAACCTCGTCGGCGTGGACTTGACGGGCCAAGACCTCAGCAGTGCGAACTTGGACGGAGCAGACCTGACCAACTCGACGCTGGTCGGAGCGGATCTGACCAACGTGGACCTCAACAACACCACCCTCACGGGAATCACCGCCACGGGTCTGCAGTCGTGTCCTGACCAATTGCCCAACAACTGGGACTGCGTGCAGAACAACTTGGTGGGTCCGACCGCTAACCTGAGCGGCGTAGATCTGACCAACGCGAACTTGCAGGGTGCAGAGTTGACGGACGCCAACCTGACGGGCGCGACCCTCGACCAAGCAGAGCTCCAAGGTGTGAACCTCAGCGGAGCGACGCTCACTGGCATTCATGCCACCGGCCTCGACAGCTGCCCTGGTCAGGGGCTCTTGCCGCAGGACTGGAAGTGCGTGAAGCGCGCGCTGGTGGGCCCGGGTGCGGATGTGTCGGGTGCCAACTTGGATAGTGCGGACCTGTCTGGCATGGATCTCACGGCGGCCGACTTCACCGGTGCGGATCTGACCAACGCCGATCTCAGCAACGCAGACGTGACGAACGCAAACTTCACGAATGCCGAGCTCAAAGACGCGACCTTCGACGGGGCGACCATTACCGGCGCCGTGTTCACGGGGGCGAACTGGGACAACACCACCTGTCCCGACGGTTCGAACAGCGACGACAACGGCAATACCTGCCTCTGAGCCATAGCTCTAGCGGGTACGGCCTCGGGGCCCGAGTCGGAGACGAACCGACTCGGGCCCTGTCCCTTTTGTGCGTCCTGCTCCTTTCCGGCACCGGGGCCCGCGCCAACCGATCGATTGGGGTAGGATCCGACATCATGCTTCAGATGCTGCTGAGCGCACTGTTGGCCACGGAAAGGAGCACTGCCGATGCGGCGGTGCCGTCCGGTAACGTGCCGACCCGTGCCTGGGGAGAACAGCTCGTTGCCGAGCACTACGACTTCATCTGGCGCTTGCTCAGGCGCATGGGCCTGACTGCCAGCGACGCCGACGATGCGGCCCAGCAGGTGTTCTTGGTGGCGCTCAGCCCGCGTGAGAAATCGATCAAAGCGGGAAGCGAGCGCAGCTTCTTGTTCGGTGTCGCGCTGCGAGTCTGTCAGGAGCAACGGCGCAAACGCGCGCGCAGCGCCACGCACGACGATGTGCCGCTCGATTTGGCAGCCGACGGCCACCAACCCGACGAACTTTCGGCGCGCCAACAAGCTTGGCAGCGCCTGCAAACGATCTTGGACGAAATGCCCGACGATATTCGCGTCTCCTTCGTGTTGTTCGAGCTCGAAGGTCTGACTGCACCGGAGATCGCCAAGCTCGTCGCCGCCCCCGTTGGAACGGTGGCATCGCGCTTGCGACGCGGTCGTGAGCTCTTCCAAAACGCAGTTCAATTGCTCGAGCAATCGATACAGGTAGAAACCGAGGCGAGACCATGAAACGGCTGATCGATGAAAGACCCACTGCGGCCGCGCGCGTGTTGCTCGAGGCTGGACGTGACGTCGAGGGTTCAGAGCGTGGCAAGGCGCGCCTGCTCGCGACGCTCGCTGCGGGCACGTTGGTTGGGGCTAGTGCGACGCAGGCCGTCACCGCGGGCAAAGCGTGGGGCGCCTGGCTCAGCTCGGGTGCCACCAAGGTCCTGCTGATCACCGCTGTCGCGGTCGGCACTAGCGCTGGGGGCTGGGCCTTGCGTCAGCGGTTGGCGCAGTTGCCCAGCGATAGCGCTCAGAGCGTGCCCCAGTCAGCGTTGCCGGTAAACATTGCGCGATCCGCCCCCGTGCAAGAGGCGCTCGCGCCCCAGGAGCAAGTGCCGCAGCTTCCGGCCCAAGCCGCGACGCCCGCTCTGGAGCCTGCTAGCGAGGCCGCAGCCGTTCACGTGTCGCGGCCCCGCACTGCGACGTCGAAGGCCAACGAGGTCGAATCGCAACGCGATTTACTCGAAGAGACACAGTTGCTGGCCCAGCTGCGCAGTCGCGTCGAAGCCGGCGATCGCGCTCGAGCCGAGGCGATATCGAAGCAGTACTGGAAGCGCTTCCGCCATGGGCAGCTAACTCCCGAGGCTCAACGCTTGGACGAGCGTTGGAAACACCTGGCCGTTGCGGGTTCACCATGACACGCAGGAGCTCAGAGCTCGGAGCGCGGCGATACTCGGCAATTTCTGACTGCAAGTGTTGGACGAGCGAGGGCCCTGTATTGTACGGCTCTGACGGCTATGGGTCGCCTGCGGGTCGCCGCGCTCTTCAACTGCGTGATACTGCTCGCGCTCGGATTGTCGCGACCTGCACGCGCCCAAGGCGATGCGCAACAGACAGAGTCGATTCACGTCGAGTACGCGACGATCGCGGGGTGTCCCACGTTCGCTGAATTCGAACAGCAGTTTTCCGCGTTGACCAAGCGCGTGCAGCTCACCAGTTCAGCGGCAGAGCAGTCTCTGCGCGTTCACTTTCGCCGCGAGGGAAAGCAGTACGTGGGACGGGTGGACGCCAAGCGGCCCAAGCTCGCGCGACGCGTCCAGGCCCCGGTCTGCGAAGACGCGGCGAAAGCTTTGGCGTTGGTCACGGCGATTGCGTTCGACCCCGAGGCGCACCTGCCGGAGCCCGAGCCCGCTGTGCCCGTCAGTTCGCCAGAACCCACGCCCAAAGCGGACACGCCGAGCGAAAGCCCGAGCGCGGCACAACCGACAAAGCCCCCTGCGGCGAAGCCGGCTAGTTCGACGCCCGCTCGGCCTGCGCAGCCGAAAGCCTCCAACCCCAAGTCCAACGAGGCCCGCAAAGCGCCCGAGCTGCGTGATTCGGGGAGCTTCGCCCCGGCCGCTCGGGGGGCCTACTGGTTTGGCGTCGCGGGCTTGCTGCGTGGAGGAGATGAACGAGGTGTGGGGTTGGGGGGAGCTCTGCAAGGCGAGTGGCGGGGCGGAGATCCGCTCGCGCAGGCCCTGGTCGAACTGGCGGCCGTCACGTCGACGCGCAACTTCGACGTCGGCAGTGCGCGCTTCACGCTCGCCCGTTCACTCGTCGCCTGGTGTCCGCGCTTGGTTAGCGCCCATCGGCTCGACGCTTCCGTGTGCGCTGGCGCAGAAGGCGGCGTTCTGGTCAATCGCGCCTACACCGGTACGCGACTGACGGCCCTCGACGCGCGTTTGCGCCCCTATTTGGCGGCATCGGGAGCGCTTCAGGGGGCTTGGCGTTTTGCCTCGAGCTGGATGCTGACGGCGCGTGGGCGAGCGGCGTGGTTGCCGATTCGTGATACATTCTTGGTGCAGACAGCGAGCGGCAATGAACGGCCCGTCTTCAGATCGGGCACGGCGAGTTTCGAAGGCTCACTGGGAGTCATGTATGAGTTTTGAAGGGCGTTGGGTTTCGCTGGTCGTGCTGTGTGCGCTCGGCTGCCAAGGAAACGTCGTGCTCGGCGAGGAACGCGCCGAAGCCGATGATGCGGGCGTGATGGGCGCAGTCTCGAATCCCGCGCCGACGCATCCAACGCCAGAGACCTCGCACACCGCGCAGCCTACGCCAGCGCCCGAGGTCGAAGACGACGACCAGGCCGAGGCCCAGGACGACGATGTTTCAACCACCGAGGATGAGTCGACGAGCGCGACCGAGTCGGACGATGATCATGAGCAAGCGCCCGAAGCTTCGGACATGGAGCACGATCCGCCGGCGATGAGTACGGCGCAGCCCCCGGTTTCTCCGATGCCTCCGGCATCGACGGATTTGGGAGCCGGTGGTGAGCCTTCGATGGATCAAGAACCGATGGCGCCCACCTCGGATGCAGCCATGTTCCCCGAGGGCGAACCCTCCGACGACGGCTTGGGGACGGAGACCGAGTCCGAAGACGAAGGACCCGGTGGGGAGACGTCGGACGGACGAGACGACACGGACGCGGGACGCAGCGCCGAGAGCGAACACGGCGATTCCGATTCCGACGCCGGTTCCGACGCCGCACCGTAAGAGTGGGTCTCAAAACCTCGAGACCCGCGACCAGTGCAACAGTGAACGATCGAAAGAAATGCTGCCCCAGCGAGGCGGCAGGTTTTGAGATCTGCTCTAAGTCGCCGCAGCGCCGTGTAATACGCGACGGACCCGCGCTAGCACGGGGTCCGGCAGCAAACGTAAAAGCCTCCCCCAAATGAGGATGACCCGCGCCAGACCATTTAGGGGTCCGGTGCGGGTCAACCGCTTCGCTATTGGGGATTAGTTGGCTTCGGTCTCTTCCGGATCCTCGCCGTCCTCGGTCTCGGCTGCGCCAGCGTCGGCGTCCTCGTGCTCACCTTCGGGAGCGTCGGTCGCGTCCTCGTGCTCACCTTCGGGAGCGTCGGTCGCGTCTTCAGCTTCGCCCTCGGGAGCGTCGGTTGCATCTTCGTGCTCGCCGTCGGGAGCATCGGTTGCGTCTTCATGCTCGCCGTCGGGAGCATCGGTCGCGTCTTCGTGCTCACCCTCGGGAGCATCGGTCGAATCCTCGTGCTCACCGTCTTCGGCCTCGGTCGAGTCCTCGTGCTCGCCGTCTCCCTCCGCACCTTCGGTGGACTCGTGCTCACCGTCGTGCTCACCGTCTTCTACGCCGTCGTCGTGCTCGCGGCCGCCGTCAGCGCCCATCTCGTCGTCATGGTCGTCATCGTCGCCCTCTTCGGCTGAGCCGCCCTGACCGTCTCCGTCGGCTTTGTCATCGTCGCCGTCATCGCCGTCGTCGCCCTTGTAGCCGTCCTTCTTTTCGCTCGAGTCGTGCTCACCGTGGTGGTGTTCCTCACTCTCGGCGACGCCGTCTCCGTCGGCGTCCTCATCACCATCGTCCACGCCGTTCTGGTCGGTGTCCTTGCTCAACAGATCCGTGTGGTTTTCGAACTCACGACCGTCTTCGACGCCGTCCCCGTCCGAGTCCGCTTTCTTGGGGTTCGAGTGCAACGCGGCCTCGAGCGAGTCGGTCAACCCGTCCCCATCGGTGTCTTTCTCGGCACTGTTGCTGGCGCTCCCGCAGGCGCCCAAGGTGAGTGAGAGGAAGATAGCCGACGTTGTCCCTAAGAGTTTCTTCATGAGTGCTTGTCTCCGTAACCAGGGGTGAAGTGCGAGTGTTCGCCCTGCCCAATCCGTGCTCGCGTCCTGGAATGTTCTCGGCAGCGCCCTTCGTAATGATCGCAGGGGTCCCGATCGGTCACTGCCCTCGACGTTTTTTTCGCGACCCCGCGTCGAAAGGCAAAACAGGCGTTTACGCGCACCATTTCGAGACGAAAGGTCGACCCAGGGCGGCAGCTCTAGGTCAGGGTAGGGCAAAGCAGGCCCCAAGAGCGGGTGGGGGGCTTTGAGACCCGTCCGAGGGGGGCGGGGCGCTCGAAGAAAAATTGGGCTGGACCTCTTGCGCGCCCCAAGCGCCGTGATCACCGTGTTGCTCGAGGTCAGCAGCCAACCCCCCACCGGGTTTACGGCCGCGCCAATCGCTGGTTTGCAACTGCACGTGTGCATCCCGGGCACTCAGTTGTGGCCGCGAGCAGAACCACATCAATCACGTCATTGAAGGAGTTAGTCATGAGCATTTCACGTTGGGATCCATTTCGCGAGCTAGAGGATATGAATCGGCGCTTCAATCGCATGTTCGGCTTGTCCGCGCGCGGTGCACAGGAGAATTTGACGATTCCCGATTGGCACCCATCGGTCGACATCGCAGAGACGCCCGAGACGTACGTCATCGCTGCAGAGTTGCCGGACGTAAAACGCGAGGACATCAAGGTCAACGTAGAGAACGGCGTTCTGACTCTCAAAGGTGAACGCAAGTTGGACCGTGAGGACAAGGGTAAGAAGTTCCATCGCGTAGAACGTTCGTACGGCACCTTCGTGCGAGCCTTCTCCTTGCCCGAGACGGTCGACGAAAACACGATCAAGGCAGAGGCCAAAGACGGCGTCTTGACGGTGACACTCCAGAAGTCGGCCAAGCAGAAACCCAAAACCATCGAAGTGAAGGTCGCCTGAGCGCGTCGAGCCCGCAGGGCACCGCTGGGCAACACGCTCGAGGGACTTCCAAATTCGAGCGAGAGCGCTGAAACCGGCGCTCTCGCTCGGTATTTGGCATTGATCCCAGGTTTGCCGAGAGGCGACAGTGGCGGCCCAATGCGCGGCCACTCCCGGCGGTTCGTCATCACCCTTGCAGCCTTGCTCGGCCTGATCGTCCAACCTGTTCGAGCCGAAGACGATCAGAGCCCACCAAACGCGGCAGGCGTTCCCGCAACGCCGGTAGAGTCGCTGGCGGCGCCGCCGAAGCGCTTGCAACTGCGCTTCAGCGCACCCGAGCAGTGTCCCCAGGCTGCGGCGTTCACCAGTGGCGTTTCAGCGCAGACGCCTGCGGTCAGCTGGGACTCAGCGAGCGAGGCACTCGTCAGCGTCGAAATCGAGCCGACTGCGACCCGCGGAGTCATCCGCATCTTGGGCACCAGCGAGCAACCACTCGAACGGGTGGTGGAAGCTGCCGACTGCACGGAACTCTTGGAAGTACTGGAGTTCGTGCTCGTCGTCGCGATCGATCCTGCAGCAGGTGAACGTCCGAGGGAGCCACGGGTTGCAGAGGAACCGAAGCCCCAGCCGCCGCCCGAGCCTCGCGCAGCGGTTGCGGCAATTCCCCGTCGCCCGCTCGCGCTGATCCCTCCCGCTTCACGCGACCTGTTGTGGGCGTTGTCCGTGCGCGTTTCGGGAGACACTGGGCTCTCCGCCGACGTTCGCCCTGGCATCGACGTCGGGGTCGACTCTTGGTACCTCGGTGCCAGTGAACTCGAGGGGCGCGCTTGGCGCGGCAAGGGCTTTCCGATCGCGTGGGCGCCCGAGCTCGGGTTGGAACTCGGCTGGCTACGTTCGCAGATCTCCAAAGGGGACGTGAGTCTGGTCGCCGACCGCTGGGCGGCACGAGTTAACGGTTGTCCGGTGTGGATTGGTTTGAGCTCACGCCTGCTCTTGGCCCCTTGTCTGGAGTACCAGGTGGGCTGGGTCGCAACGACCGCGAGCGGGCTCGAAGCGAACAATCCGACGGCGGTCTTGTGGAGTTCGCTGGGGGCGCGCCTCGCTCTTTCCTCGCGCTGGAGCCGCTTGTGGGCGACGCTCGACTTCGGGGCTTACCTCAACCTCAAACCGCATTCTTTCAGCTTCATCGAAGCTCAGGGCAGCGACCGGACCGAGCTTTTTGGCACGCCGCGCTGGGGTGCGCTGGCGAGTCTGACTTTGGCGTTCCCCCTCTGGCGCTCCTTGTTCTGAGTACTGCGCCCTCAAAGACGCCCTCGAGGGGACTCACCCGACCGTCCGTACCAGGGAAACTCCCAAAGGCGCCCCCTCGGCCCGCGGAGCAGCTCTGAGACGGGGCAGATTTGGGCCGTCGCAACGTCGTGTGGCGAAATTCAGATCAGAAGCTCCTAGTTCCGACATCGCCCCTGTTGCATGGTCGCCGAGTTGCTCGCTCCGCTGCACAACGCCGATGAGGGTGTGCCTCGCACCGCTCAGTTGGCGCAACTGCTGCGAGACAACTACGCGTTTGTTTGGCGCTGCGTTCGACGTTTCGGCGTCGCGGAGTCCGACGTCGATGACATCGTGCAGGAAATCTTCATGCTCGTGGCGCAGAGGCTCGACCGAATCGAGGCGGGCAAAGAGCGCTCCTTCATCATCGGTGCGGCGATCCGCTTTTCGGCCAATCGCCGACGCGCACAACGCCGCCAGCGCGAGCACCAGGTGGAGCTCGACGGCGAGGCGCCGAGTTCGAGTCCCTCCGCCGAAGATCTCGTGGATCAGAAGCGCCGGCGTGCGTTGTTGGATGCCGCGCTCGAAACGCTGGAACTCGATCTGAGGGCACCGTTCGTCTTGTCGGAGATCGAGGGTTTGAGTCGCTCCGAGATCGCTGAGTTGTTGGGCCTGCCCGAAGGCACGGTCGCGACGCGCGTGCGCGCGGCGCGCAAGCGCTTCGAAGCCAAGGCGCAACAGTTGTCGCGAGCGCGCGGCCCGGCAGCGATCGAGGCGACGGGCGCGCTCGAGAACGCGCCGTTGGCGTTTCGATCCGAAGAAGGCGTCGCTGGCGCAGGGTGGGCGGAGGGTTAATCATGGACTGGAGTGACGAGACGTTCACCAGTGTCGATCCGCGGACTCGGGACTTTGCCCGAAGTCTGCTGGCTTCCGCGTCGGCAGATCAGCCCGCCGAGGACGGGATGTTGCGATTGGCCGCCCGCTTGGGCATACCCGGGGTGGCGCTCGGTACGGCCGTTGGGGTCGAGTTGATGGCTCGCGGTGCGGCAGCCGCCGAAAGCGGCGCGCTCGGCGGATCGGCCGCTGCAGCCAGCGGCACTGGTGTTTCCGGGGTGATGGTGAGCAGCCTGCCAGGCGCCAGCGCGGGCGTGAGTTCGGGCGCCGCGCTTGCGACAGGCAGCACGGTGGTCACGACTGGTGCTGCTTCGGCGTTTACGGTGATCGCCAAAGCCTTGAGCGCTGGCGTACTAGCCGGGGCGCTCGGGATCGGCGCGATTGAAGGCGTGAGCGTCGTGCAGAACCGCACGGCTCGACCGGCCGCTGCCCTCGATGGGGTCGAGCGGCCCACTGCCGAGTTGGGTGCGGGCGACCGTGATCGGCAGGGCAGTGGTGCTGCGCGAGCGGGCATTTCGCCCGCCCTCGCAGGGCGCAGCGTTACCGATGGCCTGCGACCGGAGGCTGTGCGCGGCGAAACCTCGAGTGACAACGCAGCGCCGCTCTTGGGGCCGATCGGGCAAGCAGCGAGCCCTGAGACTGCCTCCGTGGGCGAGCGCGCGAGTGCTTCGGTGCCGACTGGTAGCGCCGCTCGCGTGGAGTCCGGCACAGCGCTGCATGGCCGACCGGCAGCGCTGACTAGAGAACCGAGTGCAGCAAGTGAACCTCCGCCGAGCGATCCCAGCAATTCCACCGCCGATCCTTTGATGCGTGGTGTAGGTGAACTGCCGAGCGCCGCTCCGGTTGCGCCAGTGCTCGTTCAACCGCACCCGGATCAAGCTCCTACGGCGTTGCGACAAGAGTTGGCCTTACTCAACTCTGCGCGCTCGCTGATGCAGCAAGGGCGTGGCAGCGCAGGCCTCGCAATCTTGGACGATTATGCGAATCGTTTTCCCGGCGGCGCCTTGTCGGCGGAAGCGTTGGCGTTGCGCGCTCTTGGGCTCGCACAGCTGGGCCGACGCGCGGACGCCAAACTGGCGGCAGAGCTGCTGGTGCAGCGCTTCCCGAAGAGTCCGCACCGAGCTCGGCTCGTGCAACTGGGGCTGATCGAGGAAGGTAACTGACGTGCACTACTCGTACATGCTTCGAGTGAACGATTCGGGCAACCTATTGGACGAGCGCTTTTCGGGGGCGAATCAAGTGGGCGACGACGCCAACCGCCGGGTAGGGCGCTGGGCAAGGCGTGCAGGAGGCGCCAGCATCAGCGACGGTCTGGGAGTTGAATGGCGTGTTGCTTCGAGAGCCACGTCGGGAGCCCAGAGGGGCTCCCGACGTGGCGTTGACCGAGCTGCCCTGTAAGCCGCGTTGTGTGTTAGCCTCGCGCGCCAAGGACGCATTCGTCGTGCGTCGAGCGTGGATCGAGGCCCTATGAATCGCGAACAACTCCGCGCGGCACAACAGCCGCTCAAGGATCAGTACAAGACGACGCCCGAAACAGCACTGGTGACGTTGCGTGCGACCGGCGCCCTCGGTGAGGGAGTCACGTGCCGGGTCGAAACCGCGCGTGCTCTGGTCGAAGCGGGGTTGCATCCAGCGACGGGGGGAACCGGTTTTTCGGCTTGTTCGGGAGACATGCTCTTGCAGGCTCTGGTTGCGTGCGCGGGAGTCACGCTCAGTGCCGTCGCCACCTCGCTCGGCATCGAGCTTCGAGCCGCGAGCTTGACCGCGGAGGGGGATCTCGATTTTCGGGGCACGCTCGGCGTGGCGAAGGATGCGCCAGTCGGATTTCAGCGCATTCGCCTCATCATCGAGCTCGCCACGGATGCGTCAGATGAACAGCAGAAGAAGCTGATCGAGCTGACGGAGCGCTACTGTGTCGTGTATCAAACGTTGGTGAATCGCCCGCAAGCCAGCGTCTCAACCCTCTGAAGGGGGCTGCCACAGCTCGATGCGATTGCCTTCGGGATCCATTACCCAGCCGAACTTCCCGTAAGACTCGTCCATCACTTTGTCGTCGACGGTTGCGCCCGCGGCGCGAAGCTGCGCGAGCATCGCGTGCAGATCTTTGACGCGGAAGTTGATCATGAACGAGGCTTGGCTCGGCTCGAAGTACTTCGTGTCCGCGGGAAACGGTGACCACACGAGACTCGGTCTGGGATCGTCCGCGGCCGAAAAGCTGAGCTCCCCGTGTTCGTCAGCGGGAAGGCCGAGGTG